>NZ_VFTB01000014.1:0-176120 GCF_007003945.1 Mesorhizobium sp. WSM4307 | reverse complement strand
GAGCCACGGGTGCAACTGGTGATACCGGAGCGACTGGTGCGACCGGGGCAACTGGCGATACCGGCGCAACCGGAGCCCCGGGTGCCACTGGCGATACCGGAGCGACCGGCGCCACGGGTGCAACCGGCGATACCGGCGCAACAGGCTCGACTGGCTCGACTGGTGCCACCGGCTCGACTGGTGCCACAGGTTCGACTGGAGCAACCGGTGCGACTGGCGCAACGGGCTCGCAAGGTCCGACAGGCCCGACCGGAGGAACCGGTTCGGATGGTGGTGGAACCGGTAGTCATGGCAACAACGGCCACGGCAACGGAGAACAGCCCGCACCGGGCAATTCCGGGAACCATAACAATGCCGACAACAGCGGACATCAGGGACAGGGCAACTCTGCCGGTGGTCAGGGCAAAGGAAACGGGGGGCAAGCCGCGGTCACGTCCAACACGCTCGGGCTCAAGGACACCACACAGTTCCTGCAATCCGGCTCGGCTGACGGTAACAGTGATCCCGGCAAGAATGCGTCGTTCGGCCAACTGGTCAGCCTTGCGGCGACTTCGGTGACGACAGACCTGCTGAACGTCCTCAAGACAATCAGCGGATCTGGCAACAACCAGAACAAGCCTTCCGGAGCGAGCACGGATCTCACCTCGGATCAGACCAAGCCTGGCGCCGGCTACGCCAGCAACGACCACGCCGTCAAGACGTCCCTGAAGGATCTTTTGAAGCCGCACGAGTGAGCGGCGAATGGACCTGGACCATGACTGGTCCAGGGTTAAAACGGGCGCGCGGGCTTCGCTGGAAAGCGGGTCCGCGCGTCCAACATCCCGGACAGGGATTGGCATGAGAGTCGCACGGCGAATCAATTCGGAGTACAGTGGCGGCATGATCGAAACCCTCGGCAGGGACGCTTCGGCCCAAGAATTGTCGAGTTCGCTCTCGTGCCGGAAGACAAAGCCATGGTGAACCTCCCCGTGAACGCCGAAATCCAGGCGGTCCCGATCCAAGCCGGTTCTGCGCAAGGCGACGCGGCGGGCGGCGAAAGTACTATGGCGCGGATCCCTGGTGGTCCGGCCGAATTCGACAAGATCGGGCCGCGCCTCAAGGCGATGCTGCGAGCCGCCCGCTATCACGGTGTCGAGCTCGACCCGAACGAATTCAGGGCCGCGAGCGCCGTTCCGGCCGCCGCCGATCTGTCGCAGTGGGCGCAGGACGCCGGCATGTGGTCACGCGCCGTGCGCATCCGCTGGTCCCACCTTCTGCGCTTCCAGGACGCCGGGCCGGTCGTGCTTTTGTTCAACGATGGCGGCGCGGCTCTCCTCACCGGGGCGAGCGCCGAGCGAAACGTCGTCTTCCTGAAGAGTGCGGATGCACCCGACGATGGTGAGGCCGTCGCCATCGACGAGCTGCGGCTGTCGCAGGTGTGGACGGGCGAGGCACTGCTGGTGCGTGCCACGCGATCCTATGTCGCGGCGGACGCGCCCTTCACCCTTCGCTGGCTCGCCGAACTGGTGCGGCTCGAAAGCCACGCCCTGCGCGATATCACCATCGCCTCGTTCACGCTGAGCGTCCTTACCATCCTGCCGCCGCTCATCGTCATGACGGTGGTCAACAAGGTGCTGCAGTTCAACAGCATCTCGACGCTGGTGCTCCTATCGGCGGTGATCGCCGTGGTTTTCGCCTATGAGACACTGCTTGGCCATGCACGGCGGCTGATCATCAATGTCGTGGGCGCCCGTCTGGACACCAAGTTGCAGTTGCACGTCTTCAGCCGGCTGTTACGCCTGCCGCTCGACTATTTCGAGCGTCATCCGGCCGGCGAGACGATGTATCATCTCGCCCAGGTCTATCGCATTCGCGAGTTCCTGACCGGAAAACTCCTCAGCACGTTCCTGGATATGATTACGCTGTGCGTGCTGGTACCGGTCATGTTCTACATCAACCCTGCCCTCGCCTGGATCGTGCTGGCCTGCGCGGTGGTGATCATGCTGATCATCCTCGCTTTCCTGAGGCCGCTGCGCCGCAGATACCAGCGGGTGGTCGACGCCGAGACCTGGAAGTCGGCGGCACTGGGCGAGACTGTCGTCGGCATCAAGACGGTGAAGGCGCTCGGTCTCGAGCCGCAGCGCAAGGCGCTCTGGGACGAGCGGGTGGCCGAAGCGGGAAAGGCGCGTCTCGCCTTCGGACAGCTGGCAAGCTGGCCGCAGACCCTGGTCACGCCGATCGAACGCGTGATGGTGCTCGGCACCATGCTGATCGGCGCCTATCTCGCGATGAACGACCGCACCGGCTACATGGTTGGCGGCTTGTTCGCCTTCATGATGATCGCCCAGCGCGTGGCGCAGCCGCTGGTTGGCCTAGCGCGGCTGGTTGAAGACTACGAGGAGGTCGGTGCGGCGATCGGCGAGGCAGCGTCGGTCCTCAACCGGCCGCTGGAGAGCAGTTCGAATTCCACCGGCCTGAGACCCAGGCTGGTCGGCGAGGTCGTGTTCAGCGACCTGACCTTCAGCTATATCGCCACCAAGACGCCGGCGCTCGACCGGGTCAGCTTCCACATTCCGGCCGGCAGCATGTTTGGCATCGTTGGGCGCAGCGGGTCGGGAAAATCGACAATCGCGCGCCTCCTGCAGGGGATTAACCGCGACTACAGTGGTTTCCTTAAGCTTGATGGCGTCGACCTCAAGGAAATCAACCTGCGCCATCTTCGCCAAGGGCTCGGCGTGGTCCTCCAGGACAACTTTCTGTTCCGCGGGTCGATCCGCGACAACATCATCGCCGGCCGCCCAGGCCTGACGCTTTCCGACGCCATGCGCGCCGCGCACCTCGCCGGTGCCCAGGAATTCATCGAGCGGATGCCGAATGGCTACGACACCTACATCGAGGAAGGTTCGCCCAATCTGTCAGGCGGTCAAAAGCAGCGGCTGGCGATTGCGCGCGCGCTCATCCACGATCCGACCATTCTCATCCTCGACGAAGCGACCAGCGCACTCGACCCGGAGAGCGAGGCGGTTGTCAGCGCCAACCTCATGCGCATAGCCAGCGGGCGCACGATGATCATCGTTTCGCACCGGCTCGCCTCGCTGACCGAGTGCGACAACATCCTTGTCATGGATCAGGGCAAGGTCCTCGACGTCGCGCCGCACGCGACCTTGCTCGAACGATGCGCGCTCTATCGCCAGTTGTGGTCGCAGCAGAACCGGCACCTCGATGGCCGCCACGGCCGCCCGGTCGCTGTCCCGCCGCGGTTGGTTTGATCATGTCGCGCGCCTCATATTCGCATCAGGTCCGGTAACCCATGAGCAGCACCTCCCTCACCGCCCCTCCCGCTCGGTGGCACCGGATGGAAACGAAGGATCCGACGACGCCGGCCATACTCGAGTTCCAGTGGCCGTCGACGGCTGTCGCCAATGCGCCTATTCCGCGGGCGGCGCGAGGCATTGTCTGGATCGTCTCTAGCCTGGTCATCGCGCTGATCGCCCTGGCGGGGCTGATACCGGTCGATCAGGTCGTGACGACCAGAGGGCTGGTGGTCTCGCAATCCCCCAACATCGTCGTTCAGCCGCTGGAAACAGCGATTGTCCGCTCGATCGAGGTGCGGGAAGGACAGCGCGTCAAAGCTGGCCAATTGCTTGCCCGCCTCGATGCGACCTTTACCTCAGCCGACCAAACGGCACTGGCGATGCAGGTCTCGACGCTTGAAGCCGAGGTGGCGCGGTTGAAGGCCGAGGCCAGCGGCCAGACGTTCACCTACAACGGCCTCGACCCGAGTTGGACCCTGCAGGTGTCGATATTCGAGCAACGTAAGGCGGTCTACGACGCCAAGGTGGAGAATTTCGAACGCCAGCGTGACGAACTTAGCTCGGTGATTTCGCGATCGCAATCGGATGCCGACGGCTACCGCCAGCGGCTCACGGTCGCCGATTCGATCGAGCAGATGCGTAAACAGCTTGAGGCAAGGCAGGTAGGAAGCCGCCTCAACACGCTCCTAGCTGAGGACAACCGGGCGGAAATGTCCCGGGCACTGGGCAATGCCGATCAGACCGCGGAAGCAGCCAAACGCCAGCAAGCAGCGGTGGCCGCCGAGCGCGACGGCTACATTCAGGGCTGGCGCGCTGAAGTCTCGCAGAGCCTGTCGGAGGCGAGTTCGCGGATCTCGGACGCCCGCGAACTGCTCAACAAGGCAAAGCTTCGAAACCAGTTGGTCGAGTTGAAGAGTCAATCAGACGCCATCGTTCAATCGGTGGCAAAAGTCTCTGTCGGCTCGGTCATGCAGTCAGGGGAGCGCTTTATCACGCTCGTGCCGGCCGACGCGCCGCTCGAGATCGAGACAAACATCGTTGGCAGGAGCAGCGGTTTTGTGCATGTCGGCGACCCGGTGGTCATCAAGTTCGACACCTTCCCCTATTCGCAATACGGCCTCGCCCATGGAACCGTGCGGGCACTCAGCCCGGATTCCTTCTCGGCACAGGAGCAAGCGCGCGATCCGAACAGTTCCCTGGCCATGCTGCCTTCCGACGCCGAGCCATTCTATCGGACACGGATCTCCATCGACCAGGTCGCCCTCCACGGCGTTCCCGCCGGTTTCGCCGTCAGCCCCGGCATGCCGGTGACCGCCGACGTCAAGGTCGGTCGGCGCACGATACTCAAGTACATTCTCGGCGTCATGCTCCCGATCGGCCAGGAGGCGATGCGGGAGCCTTAGAGTACTGGAGGAATCAGAGGCTCGGATCGATGACAATCCTGGATCGGCTGACTGGTCTGGCCTTCCCGGCGGCGGTGTTGCGTCGGGCGATCCAGCTTGCTGACGGCGGCAAGGCGGCCGAAGCCTTTCCGCTTATGGCGAAAGCGGCGCGCGCGGGGATCGTTGACGCCGAGTACCGGGTCGCGCGATGCTATCTGGAAGGCGCCGGTGTGCCACCGAGCCGTATGGAAGGCGCGCGATGGCTGCTGCGGGCGGCAAACCACGGGAGCGCGGATGCGCAGGCGGTCCTCGCGGCGCTCTACGTCACCGGGCTGGTGACGGCGGAAGCCGACGGCAAGTGGCCCTCGGAGCACTTGTTCAAACCTGATTCCCCGGGAAAACCAGACTTCGCGGCCGCTTTCGACTTTGCCACCAAGGCGGCCGAGGCAGGCTCGGCCACGGGACAGGCGATCCTCGGTTATATCCTTACCAGCGGCCCAGCATCGATGCGCGATCCCGATGCCGCACACCGGTGGTACGAGAAGTCGGCTTCTGCCGGCTGCGCCGAAGGGTGCCTGGGCTTTGCCTTGTCGCTGGCTCGCCGCGGCAAGCGCGAGAACAGGGCCAGGATCGCGGACGAGGTGAGACGCGCGGCCGACGCCGGCCTGCCGACCGCGACCTATCTTCTTGCAGTCCTTACCGAGCACGGGCTCGGCGTAGCACGCGACATGGCGGCAGCCGTTCAACTCTATCAGGCTGCGGCAGAGAAGGGCCTGCCCTCCGCCCAGTTCCGGTTGGGATTGGCGCTGATTGACGGTGCACTCGTCGGCCAAGATGTCGCTGCCGGGGAGGGGTGGATGCGGCGTGCAGCCTTGGTCGGCAATATCGAGGCGGCCTATATGCTGGGCGATCGCTATGCGAAGACGCAGCGGCCGGATTTTGCAGAAGCCGCGAATTGGTATCGGCGGGCGGCCGAAGCGGGCCATCAAGACGCCGCCCGCGCTTTGGCCTCGCTCTATTTGACGGGAAATGGTGTGGCTCAGGATGTCGAGGAAGGAGCACGCTGGCTGCGATCTTCCGCAAATGGCGGCAATCAGCAGGCACAGACAGACCTCGCCAATCTTATCCTCGGAGGAGCCGGCGAGCCGGACGACGGTGCAAGCGTTGCCGGATGGTTCGAGGCGGCCGCATCATCGGGTGACCTCATCGCGGCATTCAACCTTGGGCTCTGCTTCGCCAAGGGCGTCGGCGTTCGCCAGGACGAGGGGCAAGCGGCTCACTGGCTGCGGCGCGCGGCCGAAGGCGTCGCCGAGGCGCAATATATGTATGCCCGCCTTCTCCAGGATGGACGCGGCGTGGCGCCCGACCCAACTCAGGCCCGTGTGTGGTTTGCGCGGGCGGCCGACGCCGGCGTCCTCGACGCACGCGTCGCGCTCGCCGAGATGCAACTCAATGGGCGCGGCGGCATGCCTGAGCCCGAGGCTGCAATGCAGCTGTTTGAGCAGGCCGCCGCCGACGGTCACGCCGGGGCGATGTTTGCGATTGGCGCGCTGTACGGAGCCGGCCACGGCCTGCCGGTCGATCAGGCAGCAGCGCAGAAATGGTACGCCGCCGCTGCCGGACGCGGGCATGGGCAAGCCCAATTCATGCTTGGACGTTATCTCTTGAAAGGCCTCGCCGGGGAGCGCGACCCGGTGGCAGGCCGTCTTTGGCTCGAACGTGCGGCTGCGCACGGTATCGGTGAAGCGGCAGAGGAATTGGCGGCTGCGGGCGGGTCCAACTAGGGCTGCTGTGGCCGTTGGAGTGAAGCAGCGCCAATAAGGCTGGAGGACCATTGGAGATCCGCCGACCGACTGGCCGCGCCCTGAGTTATATGCTCGTTCGACGCGGGAATTAGAGGCCCGGCCCCCAGGCGCCGTATTATTCCTTGTCAGGCCTGGCATATATTCTGGGGCCGCAGCAGTCACAGGTCCCAGATTGAGTGGTTCAGTAAGTTTGCACCACGGCGGGTCCACACAACCCAACTTCCGTTAAGCGCATAATGCGGCTGGAGGCGCAAGGCACGGATATCCCGGCGAACAAGGAGCGGTCAATATCGTCGGCAGAAGAGCCTGCGAAAAGAGCTTTCGGCGGCTCCGTCGGAACGAAAAGAAGAGAGTGCGATTTTTGCACACGTTGTCCCGTAAAATCTGATTTCATTTATCTATAGCGTAGTGATATCGCCGGACGGTTGCCTCCTTCAGCGTTCGGTTCATCCGCTCGACCTGACCGTTGGTCCATGGATGGTTGGGAGGGACGGTCTCGTCTTGTGCCGCGACGATTTACCAGTTTCGCCTGGAGCGCCACGTCGCCGTGCTGATCTTGCCGCCGAAGCATCTGACACGACCAACCGTTCAATTGAACTCTACGCGTGGGGCTGCCGCATCTCGATTGGTGGGCCGATTAGCCGTCATCCGCGGTTGAACGGAAAAGAAACCATTCGGCATCAAACTACTGCTTTTCGACGCACCTTTTTCGAAATGTCGGAACGAACGGCGGTCGAGCCGACAACGATGCCCCCATAGGTGAACCCGGTTCCATGAAGAGTCTAACAATACGCCACCGCATCCTCGTCAGCTTCGCTGCCGTTCTTGTGGTGATGTCGGTAATAGCCGTCATCGCGTACGCTTGGTTCCTCCAGACCCAGCAGGAGGCGACAGAGGTCGAAAAGGGCATCCTCCCAGACCTCTCTCACAGCACCGAGATCATGATCGGCCAGATGACCGCCCATAGCCTGCTCCAGGAATATGCGCTTGAGGACAACCCGTCGGACAAACGCACGCTTGAAAGCGCGATCGCGAGCAATCGCGATCAGGTGCAGCGGCGGATGGACGACTATGAAGCGAAAATCGTCTCCGATGTCGACAAGCAGAATTATGCGGCCGTCAAAGAACTCGCCAACCAATTTCGCCAAACTGAAACTGCTGTGCTGGACGCAAGCCGGGCTGCCCTGTCGAAAGGTGAAACTCCCAATGAGCGTACGGCCATCAAGAACACCGTGGAGCCGGTCTTTCTAAAATTGCAGTCCGCCCTGCAAGCCATGGTCGAGGATCATAGAGGCGAGGCGAACAGCGCGACACAGCGGATAGGCTCGATCGTTAGGACCGCGGAAGTGGGTTTGAGCGCTGGCCTGCTGATCGCCCTCGGGCTGGCCCTTCTTTTAGGATACCTGCTGTTTCGCGCCATCACGGGCCCGCTCACTCGCCTAGTCGACGCGGTTCAGTTGATGCGGCAAGGCGACTTCAGCGACCGCATCGATCTCAGGCGTCGAGACGAATTCAGCGTGCTTGCCGACGGCTTCAACGCAATGGCGGACGATCTCACCACTCTCATTGGTCAGGTTCAAAGGTCCGGCATACAGGTCAGTACGTCGATCACGGGGATCGCCGCCACCTCCAAGCAACAGCAGGCAACCGCCACCGAAATCGCAGCGACCACCACCGAGATCCGCGCAACAGCCAAGGAAATCTCCGCCACGTCAAACGAGTTGGTCCGGACGATGAACGAGGTCTCGACAGTTGCCGAGCAAACAGCTGTGGTCGCCGGCGGAGGGCAAGCGGGACTGGCCCGCATGGAAGAAACCATGCACCAGGTCATGGAAGCGGCGGCCGCGATCAATTCTAAACTTGCGATCCTGAGCGAGAAGGCCGGCAGCATCAACCAGGTGGTGACGACCATCACCAAAGTCGCCGATCAGACGAACCTGTTGTCGCTCAACGCTTCCATCGAGGCGGAGAAGGCAGGCCAATATGGCCGAGGCTTTGCAGTGGTGGCGACCGAAATCCGAAGGCTCGCGGACCAGACGGCCGTGTCCACCTACGATATCGAGCAGATGGTCAAGGATATCCAGTCGGCGGTCGCGGCCGGGGTAATGGGCATGGATAAGTTTTCAGAGCAGGTCCGCCGGGGCATGCAGGAAATCCAGCAGGTCGGCGGGCAACTGTTCGAAATCATTCAGCAGGTTCAGGGCCTGGTGCCACGTTTCGAAGTCGCCAATGAAGGCATGCAAGCCCAAGCGACCGGCGCGGGCCAGATCAGCGACACGCTCACCCAGCTGAGCGAGGCAGCTCAGCAAACAGTCGAATCTCTTCAGCAATCGGCACTCGCGATCGACGAGCTCAATCAAGTCTCGGGCGGGCTGCGAGGCAGCATTTCAAGATTCAAGCTGAGAGCATAGCAAGCTGGCAGTCGGAGATGACAATGCTATTCCTCGCCTTCAGCATGGGTAAGGATCGCTACCTGATCGACGTCAACCAGATTGAAGAGGTGTTGCCTTACATCGATGTCAAAGTGCTACCGGGAGCGCCGACCGGAGTGGTCGGACTGGCCAGCTATAACGGAATACCCATCCCGTTGATCGATGTGACTCTTCTGGCACTTGGCCGGCCATCCGAGCCGCGGTTGAGCACCCGGATCGTTGTGACGCGCTATCCGACGCAAGGTGGCGAGCAACGCCTGCTCGGGCTGATCGCGGAACGGGTGACGGACACGCTTGAGCGGGACCCTGCCGACTTCGCGCCGTTCGGACTGGAGCCAGGAACACCGCCCTATCTCGGTCCGGTGGCTTCGGATGGCCTGGAGATCATTCAGTGGGTCAAAGCGGAAGCGCTGCTTTCGGAAGAGATTCGTACCGCATTGTTCCACCAGGCCGCGATGGGTGATTGATGACCGGCGCAATCGAAAAACTCCTGACGGAAGCCATTGGACTGGACAGTGCCAGCGTTGGGCCGACAGTGGTCCGCCAGGCGGTCAGAGATCGAATGGCAGCATGCCGGATAACCAACCTTCAGGCCTATTGGGAACAGCTGACCGGTTCGCAGCAGGAACTGCAGGAGCTGATCAATGCTGTGGTGGTCTCGGAGACCTGGTTCTTTCGCGACCGGGAAGCGTTCACGATGCTGGCGCGGCATGCCCGTGTGAGCAAACGTCCTCAGCCGATAAAAGTCCTGAGTCTGCCATGTTCAACCGGCGAAGAGGCTTATTCGGTTGCCATGGCCATGTTCGATGCCGGCTTTGAGGCACACGAGTTCAACATCGATGCAGTGGACGTCAGCAGCCGCAATGTCGCGGTTGCTGAACGTGCCGTCTATGGGCGCAATTCGTTTCGCGGCAGCTATCTCGAATTCAAGGACCGCTATTTCGAAGCGGCCGAGGGCGGGTTGCGGCCCCATGCTGCGGTGTTAAAACAGGTTCGGTTTCGGGTCGGAAACCTTTTCGATCCTCGCGCGTGGTTCGGGCATGAGGTCTATGACATCCTGCTGTGCCGCAATTTGCTGATCTATTTCAATCGAGAGCTGCAGGATCGCGCATTGATCTGCCTGAAGGACCTCCTGGCCAAGGACGGACTTCTTCTGGTCGGTCCGGCGGAAGCGTCGCTTCCAAGGTTGCACGGCCTCGTTTCCGCTGAATGGCCACTGGCCTTCGCCTTCCTGAAGTCGGAGCCCGTTAAGACCGCGGCCCCGATAGTTTCCGCTGCCGTTCCTGTGCGGCCCCCAACCCCGAAGGTCAACAAGGCCAAGCCTGTTGTTCCGCCTCGGCTGGCAATCGGCAGGGAAGGTCGCGTGCGGGCCACGGCCAAGCCGCTAGACCAGCTCGCGGAAAGCCTCATCGCGGTTGAGCGAATCGCCAATGCGGGACGGGTAAAGGAGGCACAGGAAGTTGCCCTAGCGCATCTTAAGGCATTCGGTCCTTCGGCGGAAATCTTCTACCTCCTGGGCCTCGTTCAGGATGCGGATGGCGCTGCGCCCGAAGCCGCGCAAAGCTATCGGAAGGCGCTCTATTTCGCGCCAAATCATCGGGAAGCTCTGGTCCATCTGGCTTTGCTGCTTCGAAAGCAAGGCGACCATAGCGGCGCCGAGGCATTGGCCGGCCGGCTGGATCGGGCCCACAAAAGGAGCGGCACCTGATGGCGGCTTCGACAGGGATCGCTCAGCCGGTGGAGGAGATTGAAATCGACGACTGCTGGCGCCGGATCGGCGTGCGCGGCGACAAGTCGTGTCCGCTACTCGAGCGGCATTTGCACTGCCGCAATTGCCCGACCCACAAGAAGGCTGCACGGCGCCTCCTCGACCGTGCAGCCTCCTCGCAATATCCCGGCGAATGGCCTGACAAATCTGGTCCTGCCGATCTCGGTTCGGCAGACGACGAGGCGGTAAAGACCGCCGTTCTCTTCCGTTTGGGAGAGGAATGGCTGGCGCTTCCGGTCGGGATTTTTCATGAAGTGGCTGAGTCTCGCCGCGTTCATTCGCTCCCGCACCGAAGGAACAGTGCAGTGCTCGGCATTGCCAATGTCCGCGGTGAGTTGCTGATCTGCCTGTCGCTCTCTGAATTGCTCGGAATAGACGAGCGCAAGGAGGGGGAGCTAGGCACGCGATCCAAGCCATTTCGCCGCCTGGTCGTGGTCGGCGAGCCCGACAAGCGGGTTGCCTTTACGGTCGACGAGATCCACGGCTTACACCGCTACCGGGAAGGAGATACGCTCGCTGTGCCGGCCACGATCAGCAAGGCGCTGTCGGCCGCCACGGTTGCCGTGTTGCCCTGGCAGGGACGAGCCGTTGGCTGTCTCGACCCGGGACAACTGCTCGCGATGCTGGATCGGAGCATCGCATGACAGACGAGGACTTCAGCCAGGTTTCGATGCTGAGCCTCTTCCAGGCCGAACTGGAGAGCCAGTCGCAGGCTTTGACCTCCGGTCTTCTGGCGCTCGAACGCGATCCTGTCGCCGCCGATGCCTTGGAAGCATGCATGCGAGCCGCGCATTCCCTGAAAGGAGCTGCCCGCATCATCGACCTGACGCCCGCGGTCAAAGTTGCAAATGCGATGGAGGATTGCCTGGTCGCCGCGCAACGTGGGCATCTCAGGGTGCGACAGGAGCATATCGATGCGCTTCTGCAAGGCACCGACCTTCTGAAATTGATTGCATCGGGACCATCGAGCGAGAGCGTGCCCCCTGACGTCGAAGCCTTTCTCGCCAAGTTCGCGGAATTGGCCCTCCCCGATGCCACCCACTTGCCCCGCAAATCCGAAGCTGATTTCCCAGATGCCCAGGGGGTGCCGGCGACCACCCTTTCAGCGAGCCTCCTCGTTGCGACGGTGCCGCAAAGCCAAGGAAGCATCGGCTCCGACAGAATGGTTCGGGTGACGGCGGACAGCCTGAATCGATTGCTCGGGCTAGCCGGTGAGTCGCTGATGGAAGCGCGGCGGCTCAGGCCGTTCGCCGACGGGCTGCTGCGGCTGAAGCGGCTTCAATCGGACCTCGCAAGTGCGTTCGACGACCTTCATGCAGTGCTGCCGGCTGTTTCAAAGGACGAAGCAGTGGTGGAGGCGCTGGCCGAAGCGCAGCGAAAGCTTCGGCTGAGCCAGGCGTTCCTGGCGGAGCGTCTCGATGAGCTGGATTCAGTAGATCGAAAGGCCACCGATCTTGCCAACAGATTGTACGACGAGACGTTGGCGAGCCGGATGCGGCCGTTTGAAGACGGCGTGCGGCACTATGCGAGGATGGTTCGCGACCTCGGACGTACCCTCGGCAAGCGGGTGCGGCTGGAGATCGTAGGCGGCTCCACCGGCATCGACCGCGACATCCTCGAACAACTCGACGCACCTCTGGGGCATCTCCTACGCAACGCTGTAGACCACGGGCTTGAACCGCCCGAGGAGCGGGTCGCGGCAGGTAAACCGGCAGAGGGTCTCATCAGGCTCGAAGCGCGGCACAATGCCGGCCTGCTGCAAATAACCGTGGTGGACGACGGCAGGGGCATCGATTTGGCGGAGCTGCGCGAGACGATCGTCGACCGGCACCTCGCAACCAGGGAAAGTGCCAACACACTCAGCGAAACGGAATTGCTCGCCTTCCTGTTTCTGCCCGGCTTTTCGATGAAACTGGGCCTTACTGACGTCTCCGGCCGTGGTGTGGGGCTCGACGCTGTGCAGGCGATGACCAAGGAGGTCCGCGGTATCACCAGCGTCTCCTCGGAATTCGGGCACGGAACTAGGTTTCAACTGCAACTGCCGCTGACGTTGTCGGTCCTGCGCACGCTGCTCGTCGATGTCGATGGCGAGCCCTATGCGTTTCCGCTCGCTGCCATTTCGAAGACACTGAAATTGCAGCGGATGCAGATCAGTCTCCTTCAGGGTCGGCCGCATTTTCGTCTGAACGACCGACAGATCGGGCTGGTCACGGCACGCGAGGTGCTGAACCGTGGTGAGCCCGGATCTTCCGAACCGGACGCTCTCTCGGTCGTCGTCGTAGATGCCGGTCAGGGCGAAGCATACGGCTTGATCGTCGATCGTTTCCTCGGCGAACGCGAGCTGGTAATCCGGCCTCTCGATCCCCGCTTCGCCAAGATCAAGGACATCAGCGCCGCGGCCCTGATGGAGGACGGTTCGCCTGTCCTGATCTTCGACGTGGATGATCTGATAAGATCGGTGGAGAAGCTTGCATCATCCGGTGGATTTCGAGCCCTTCGGCGTGCTGCGGGCGGTCCAGAACCCGGCAGGCGCAAGCGCGTGCTGGTGATTGACGATTCACTCACGGTTCGCGAACTCCAGCGCAAGATGCTGGGCAATCACGGCTATGAGGTCGAAGTGGCGGTCGACGGCATGGACGGGTGGAATGCCGTCCGCTCCGGCCCCTTCGATCTTGTCGTGACGGACATCGACATGCCGCGCATGGACGGCATCGAGTTGGTGACCTTGATCCGAAAGGACGCTCATCTCAAGAACACGCCGATCATGATCGTTTCGTACAAGGATCGCGAGGAAGACCGCTCGCGCGGACTTGACGCCGGCGCAGACTACTATCTGACCAAGGGCAGCTTTCAGGACGAGGCGCTGATTCATGCCGTCGTGGACATGATTGGCGAGGCGACAGGATGAGATCGAAATTGGAAGCCAAGGAATGAGAATCGGCATAGTCAACGATATGCCGATGGCGGTCGAGCTTCTGCGCCGGCTGGTCGTGTCGACCCGCGAACATCAGGTCGCGTGGATGGCGGCCAATGGGCGTGAAGCGGTCGAGGCCTGCAGACGTGACCTGCCGGATCTGATACTCATGGATCTAGCAATGCCAGAGATAGACGGCGTGGAAGCGACCCGCCGGATCATGGCAGAAACCCCGTGCTCGATCTTGCTGGTGACCGCCAGTATCGAAGCCAACGTCGCCGGGGTCTACGAAGCAATGGGTCATGGCGCGCTCGACGCGGTCGATATCCCGTCGGTGGGCATCGCAGGCAACGCCTCCTCGCAATCCGCACGGCTTCTGACCAACAAGATTGCAACGATCGGTAAGCTGGTCCGTGATGCGCCATCCAAGGCAAGCGGGCCGATATCAGTTGCCGCCGACCCCTCCCCTCAACGCTTGGTAGTGATCGGCGCCTCGGCGGGCGGGCCGGCTGCCGTTGCAAAGGTGCTCAGCGCCTTTCCCATTGATTTTGGCTGCGCAATCGTGCTCGTCCAGCATCTCGATTCTCAGTTCATTCCAGGCCTTGTCGATTGGCTCGGGCAGCATACCCCGCTTCCGATCCGTCCGGCGCGAGAAAAGGAGAAGCCTCAAGCGGGCACCGTTCTTGTCGCCAGTTCGGATGACCATCTGGTTTTCAAATCGGCTCAGCAACTCGGCTACACGTCCACCCCCAAGGACAACGTCTATCGGCCGTCGGTGGATGTGTTTTTCGAAAGCGCGGCGCAATGGTGGCCGGGTTCGGTAATTGGCGTCCTGCTTACAGGCATGGGTAGGGATGGGGCGCGCGGGCTGAGAAAGCTGCGCGACAAGGGGCATCTCACAATCGCGCAGGATGAAGCAACCAGTGCAGTCTATGGCATGCCGAAGGCCGCCGCTGCGATCGGTGCGGCGGTTGATATTCTTCCTTTGAGCGCTATCGGCTTACGCATAATCGAAGCCTGCGGGCGCTCCACGTGAAAGGGGATCGTCTGATGACGCAACAATCCGAGCTGGTGCCGCCGCTGGCAGATAACTATTCGTCGATGGTTCTGCTCATCGATGATCAGGTCATGGTTTGCGAGGCGGTCAGGCGCGCCCTGGCTAACGAGCCAGATATCGCCTTGCACTTCTGCACCGACCCATTGAAGGCGATGGCGGTCGCGGATGAGGTAAAGCCAACCGTAATCCTCCAGGACCTGGTCATGCCCGGGGTCGACGGGCTGCATCTGGTGAAAGAATACAGGAAGCGTTCGTCGACACACTCGGTTCCAGTCATTGTGCTGTCGAGCAAGGAAGATCCAGCTACCAAAGGCGAAGCTTTCGCTGCCGGGGCCAACGACTATCTCGTCAAACTGCCGGATCGCATCGAGCTGATTGCGCGCATTCGGTATCATACGCGGGCCTATCTGGACCATGTCCAGCGAGACGCGGCGTACCGCGCGCTGAGGGAAAGCCAGCGACAGCTGATCAGCGCAAATCTCGAGCTTGAGCGTCTGACGCGGATCGATGGCCTGACGGGTCTCGGCAACAGGCGCTATTTCGATGAATATCTGGCGGCTGAGTGGAAACGCGCGCTTCGCGCACAGTCTCCCTTGTCGCTATTGATGATCGATGCCGACAACTTCAAACGATACAACGATGCCTATGGCCACATGGCCGGCGATGAGGTGCTCAAGCAAATCGCCCGGGTTATCCAGGGCAGTTCCGGCCGCTCCACCGATCTCGCTGCGCGCTACGGAGGCGAAGAGTTCGTCATCGTTCTGGTCGACACTTTGCTGGAACAATCGAGCAGCATCGGGGAGCGGCTCGTCCAGGGCGTTCGGAACCTGAACATCCCGCACGGCCCGGATCGGGTTACCATCAGCGTCGGCGTCGCGACAACAGTGCCCAACGAGAACGAGACGCCAAACGATTTCGTCAATGCCGCCGATTTGGCACTCTTCCGCGCTAAGTCGGAAGGACGAGATCGTGTGGCGCTTCACGTGCCCCGCAGCTAGGTGGCAGTGACGATTTAACTATTTGAGCCAAATGGACGTTGGGCACTCGCAGAGGGTAGACGGGGTCGGTCCAGTACGGTCTGGGCAAACTCTAATGCATCTCAACGAGTCGTCGCTATAGTACGTCAAGGTACTCGGACGCATTCGTCGTTTTCCGTTCAGGACAACAGGTTAATCCCGAAAAACCTGAGCTGTGTCAGCGGCCATGCGAAACCCAAAACGAACGCGGGAGCCGATATGTCAGGTTTGCCGCCCAGGCTATTACCGCCGGCTCAATCTGCAAGCACGCTCCGCCTTTGCGTGTTTTTCGTGTGACTGACTAATCAGCTGATTTCCATTTCTATTCGGTTCGGCGAGCCGCTTGGGAGAGGCAATCACCTCGTGTATCGCCTTAACGCGTCAGCGATCCTTCGTTCTCGCACACAGCACCAATCTTGTGGCGGTTCCCGTCTACGATCAATCATTCTGTCAAAGAGTACCTGTATTTGATTGTACGCTAATATACGTTCTCAGCTAGGCAGGCACTGGGGCTATCGAACCAGACGAAGGAAATTGGATGGCCACTCTCCATTATGCATCAGGCGGATCAGCGACGGACGTCGCAACCGCCGGGTTCAATCTTGTCGACGTTTCATCCGTGGACGAACTCAACGCCTTGCCGGCTGGCACGAAAGGTCTGGTCTGGCTCGATGAAGCCAATGGCGCAACCTCGTCTTTCATTGACAAAGTCACGCCCTTCATCGGCAATCCGAAGGTGTTCGGCTTCTTCCTCGTCGACGAGCCCGATCCCACGGGCAAATGGGGAACCTATGCCACAGCCGACAATCTGAAGGCGGAATCCGACTGGATCCACACCCACCTGCCCGGCGCCAAGACCTTCATCACCATGATGAACATGGGGTCTTCGGCTGATCCCGATTTTTCAAACACCTTCAATCCCGCCAACACCCATATCGACTATTACGGCGTGGATCCCTACCCGGTGCGCACCGGCACAAGCACGGTCGACTACAACATGATCGACAGGACCGTGGCCGCGGCGGTCGCCTCGGGCGTTCCGCTCAGCCAGATCGTTCCGGTTTATCAGACGTTCGGCGGCGGCAACTACACCACCGATACGGGCGGCCAATATGTCCTTCCCAGCGTCGCCCAGGAGCAGACCATGCTGGACCACTGGGCCAAGGTAGCGCCATCGCCCGCCTTCGACTATGCCTATGCCTGGGGCTCTCAACAGGGCGATACCGCGCTTGGCGACTCGCCGGCGCTGCAGGCCTTATTTCAGCAACATAATCTCAGCAGCGCCGCAAGCGCCCCCACCATCCCTCCCCCGAGCATCTCTGGGACCGCTAGTACCTCTAGTACCTCTAGTACCTCTAGTACCTCTAGTACTCCTAGTACTCCTACCAATACCTCCGGTACCCACGGCAGCCCTGGCACCGCTAGTACACCGAGCACTCCAGTTGTCGCCAATTCCAGCGATGGTAGACATCATGATTCTGACGGTGCCGATTTGATCCACGGAACCGACGGCGTCCATCATGTCGCCAATGCCAGCCACTGGACGACAGAGTCGGCCGGTGTCGGCGGGGGCATAGGACTCGCCTCACTGGCCGATGCCAGCGGCGATGCCTTCGCATTCGATACAGCTGCTCTTACGGCCCGGAGTGCCGACCGCCCTGTGGACTTCAGCGTCTCCCAACAAAAGTTTCATCTCGACCACGCTTTGGGGCTTCACACCGGCGCTCCGCCGAATGGCGCCCTCGCCGCCGGCATGGGCACGCATGATGGTAGCGACCATATCATCTACAACAGTTCGACCGGCGCGCTCTCTTTCGACAACCACGGCAACGGAGGTGCGCATCACATAGAGTTCACCCATTTTCCTGGTGCCTTTATGACTTGAAAGGGCCTTTAGGATGGCCAACATCGACCCGAATAGAAAGGCCGACATCGACCGAAGCCTCGCAATTCACTCTTTGACCAAGTCTATGACCCTTGAAGAGCGTTCGAGAAGAGATATTGGCCGCCTCGGCATGGAAAGTTCGCTGGCGAACGTGTGGGGGCGATCTGGACGCAGGCGCAGGTTGCCCCTGAAGCATCATCTTGCCGCCACTACCGCCTGGCCCCCAATGAATATCGCGAGAAGTGGGGGCTGAAGCCAGAGTGGCCCGAACTATTCGGCCCAAAGATCGGCATTGCCGAAGTCGAACGGGCTCGGGCGCAAAGCAGTCGCCCAACCTTCCAACAAGCGCGGGCGGAGAAATCCGCCTCGGGAGATCTCTCGGCTGCCGCATCGCAAGAGCGAAAATGCAAGAGAAGCAGAATTTTCGTGTGCAATATGTGCACACGAACTCCGATAACTATTTGATCTTGTTTACCAATACTCCCCATCCATCAAACAAGCGCACCGTCGAAGGTTCTATAGGCGCGTTATGTTGGTCGCCCTCACGACAATATCGTTCTGGCGGAATTCCTCGGCGAGCTTCCCCTTCACTGTTTGCCAATATGTGGCTTCCAGAGTCTCGGCCATGACCTCGAACAATACGACCTCATCTTGGTGACTGCTGCCGCGGCCTTCGCGCCACAAGCCATTGGCCGGCGAACGCATGTAAGCGGTCGCACCGCCAAATTTCTCGGCGAGTCGTTCTTGGACTTCACGGTAGAGCGTCGTTGGGAAAGGTGTCCCGGAATTGTCACTCAAAGGGAGCAGTATTTCCACCAGTACCATATTCAAATCCTTTGCGCGTCAGCCTGATAATGACATTCCAAAGGGGAAGTTCCGTTGACGCAGCCTCCGCCGTCGGTCCTGTTCGACGCTTGGCCCGGTGCTCTGCCGCCGCCGCGGCCTCCTTGGCCGCTTCAAGGCCCCGGGGGAGATGACTTCGTCCTTTTCAGGGAGCTCGCGACCTGGTCTTGCCACGCGTTGGTGATCTCACGAGTGAACACCTCCAATCAATGACAGCGCACTTCATCGCCGCTACAAGGTTGGAGTGTGCCCGGCTGGCGGCGCCTCCTGAATGGACCACCAAATCGCCGAACGGGAGAACGCCAAAGTCAAGGCGCTGGAGGGCCTCCGATATGCTTGTGCTTTTGTCGCCGGGTTGGTGCTCTGGTGCCGGCAATGGCCGAGGATAGGCTGAACAATCAGAGATCGACTTTGACGTTGTCGCCAACGTCTGGCTTCGAGCCCGTGACAGCGGCGAATACCATTTTCGTCGTAGCAACGACCAAGCCGGGGCTATCCCACAACTCGCCTTCGTCAGGTTTGACAGTTATCAGTCGGATTTCGGGATCGTCAGCGTTGTCCCACCAAGCCGCGTCGGTTTTCTCCCAGAGATCGGTAATTTTCTTTCTGTCATTGGTCACCACCGCGGAGCCGGAGATGGTGACGTATTTGTAGTGGCTGCTGTCACTCCAGGCCAATGTCACTTTTGGGTAGGTCGCAAGCTGCTTGTTCTTCTCGCTGTCGTCGTTGACGAGGAAATGGATCGCATTTTCTTCTCGGGAGGCGCGTGCGGAGAGCGGACGCGCACGATTGTATTGGCCGTCCCACGTGACAAACATACAAACGTCGATTTCCTCGGCGAGTTTCCAGATTCGGTCCGTCGCCTCGGCGGGTGTCAGCTTTGTCTCTTGCTCTCGACGCTTGGGCATAGGATGTCCTCCAGGGTGAATGTGCTCGCTTACAACTTGCGTAGCGCGGCGACGTTCCACCTCGGAAACTAAGCAGGGGCGGCTCGCGATCGCTTGCCGGGGGGACCAGCCGTGAGTCTTCGCTTCGAACTGGTTAGGAATAGGATCGCGCCGGGAGGCATGATGCAGAGGTTCACCGTTGAGTTGATATGCGACGGCAAAGCGGTGAAACGTGCCGTAATACTGGCTGAAAACGTTGTTGAGGCTGCCAAGGTATGGGGGCCAGTGACAATCCCGTTCGGCGATGAGCCTGACATGGGCGAATGGATCAGGGTAACTCATCCCGGTGGCAGCACGACAACTTGGTTTGAGCAGGATCGTTAAGACAGCGCGACAGACCGGTTCGGGACCACCGAGTTGCCTCGGTCGCAACATGGCTGCGATTTTCGTCGATCGACAGAGCAAGGACCGCAATTTGTTTATCTCGCGACCTCTTTCCGGCGTCTGCGCGTCGCTAAGGGTTGGTCGAGCGAAAGCACACGGCGCAAGCGGCGTCCACGTGGCGTGCGTGAACGCGCGATAAGTCCAGGGAACAGAAGCTCAAATCCGAACGTTCTAATGCGATAAGGAGCATAGAAATGTTACGCCAAATCGCAACTGCGGCAGCGCTGGTCATTCAGTTTTCAGGTTCGGCATTTGGAGACACGGCTCAATATTGGCTGGCCAAGGATGCCGTTTCGAAGCACTGCGAGGTGGTCCCGAAGAAGCCTGACGGAACCTTGGTCATAGCCCTTACCAAGGCCACGTATAAAACCGAGGCGGAAGCGAAGGCGGCCTTGAAGAAGCTTCCAGTTTGCAAGTAAAGCCCCCATCCGCGTGATCCCGGCGTACCTCCAGCTCGATTGCAAATGAGGTCGCAGCAAACGGTTTTGAAGAGTTCATGGTCAGAAAATTGCCCCTCCTGGAGTAGCGAGCGATCTGAGAGCTTGGCATTCATCGAAATGCACATGATTTCAATACGAATCACGGTCACAAACCGCCAAGGCGAACGCAGCCTGTCCAATTACATGTCAGCCCTGAGCTTTAACACGAAATCCCTTAGTTCGTAGCCGCCCGCCATATCCGTCACAGCGATGAATTCATGTCGGAGCCGCTGGAAGATCGTGGCCTGCGGACTGCCATCGAGTTCATCAGCACTTCGACCCAAAACCAGCAAACCGCCATCGGCGACGGTCTTTGTCACGGCCCTGAGCGCGCGTTCGATTTGAAGACGAGGAAAGTTCCTCGCACCAAGGGCGTTCATCACGCGCACGACATCATACCGCCCTGGCGAGGGTGAAAAGAAATCATCCCTGGTTGCCATAAAGCGGCCGTCAGTTTTAGTCTTTGCGATGACCTCGGGATGGAAAAGTGACACGGACGTCGCCCTCGCAAGGCTCGGCGACAACAACCAGGCCAAAAACTCATTTGCTGGCTTGTTGGTCAGTGCGATCGCACCAAGCGCGACCTGAAGGAGAACGTGGTCGCTGTCATAGAAGACCCAAAAAATTCCTCTGGGGACCGCGCTGATCTCATTGTAATAGTCGCTTGCCGTTAACCTAACAGGCCGCTCACGGCTTAACCTGTTGAACAGGTCCAGCGACGTAATACCGTCAGACGCCGCCATATCGTGAACGGTGATTTCCTTGTCCATCGGCAGGCGCCGAGCGGCCAATAAGATGGCAGCATCCAGGTCCAAAAAACGGTCGGGCCGTGTCGTTTTCGACGTGAACGGCCCGCCGGACATGGAGGCAAGTATGCGTTTGCGCTCTTTGGCGGTCGGCGTCGAAAGCAACTTCACAAAAGACGGTGCCAGTATTCGCATAGGAAAGCGCACAATGCCCGATTAAGTGCGATGGTGCGACAATGGTGGCGCGTCACAGCCATGGCGCACCCGCTGCGTTTTTTCGCTCATCGGTCTGAACTAACCCTGTCGCCGTTCGTTTAGCAATTGGAAAGAGAGCGGTCAGCTTGATCCTTAGCCGATATCGTAGGTTCATTTTCAAAACCCTCAAAACCGGAAGTTGCAAAAAGGGCGCAAAATCTGTGGGGAGAGATTTCAGGCCTGATCGCGCTTCTGCGCGCCAAAGGTCCATTGCGAGCCAGTCGGGATTGTAGCCATTGGTAGGAAGCGAGCAAGGCCGCGAGCTATGCTAAAATGAGTCAGAGCTAATGCGCTGCAAATGGAGTGGATGACACCAAAGGTCGGTCTCGATTGAGGGAACGCGCACCGATAATCCAGGGGATGACATTAATGGGCGCTGCGAAGAGACATCTAGTAGACCGCTTCAAAATCGCCAGCAAGCTAGGCCAAGCCCGACTGCAGGGAATGTTCACATCCAGCCGACTGGCTCCTGGAAGCATCATTTCAGAGAGCACCGGGTCGCCACGTGACCAGTTTCATCTTTTGGAACTGCACCGCCAATATGGCAACATCTTCACCACTTGGTCGGGTGGAAAGCTCACGACCTGCATTGTCGGGCATGAACTAGGCTTGAGGTTTCTGACGGAGAACAAGGCCAAGCTGCGCGCCGCAACTATCGATATGACCCCGATCTTTCCTGAGGGCTTCTTAAGAGCAATGGAAGGAGAGACACACGTTGATTATCGGCGCATGTTTTTAGCTGCTTTTCGAGCCGTTTCCCTTGAAGGTCGCAGCGCAGAGCTTCGGGCTATCCTTCACGGCCGCCTGACCCAACTGACCACCGGCGAAGGCCGAGTGCAGTCGGCTGCAGCAGCCCAAATTCTTAAGCAGGCGTCGACGGCGGTGATGTTGCAGATCGTCCTGGGCGCCAAAGACGGATCCAGCATCGCTCGTGAACTAACAGACGCGTTCAATGATTACGCCCCAAATGGCATGCATATTGTCATTACGCCCACCGAGCACGCGAAGTACGCGCGTATCAGAGAGTTGGTGCTTACATTGGCGAATGACCTGAAGGAGGCGGAAGGGCCGCCTTCGAGCCTGCTGGAATGCATGGTACGATCCCAGATGCTCGATGACACGGTCGTCGGCAACTTAATACACATGACCGAATTTGCTCGTTATGATTTTCACGGATTGTGGCGTTGGATACTTCTCGAACTGGCTGGCGAGGAAAATTACCTGAATTCGATAGCGGTCGAACCCGACGCTGCGCGACGCGAGATGATGGCGAAATCAGCCGTTTCCGAAACTCTTCGTATGCAGCAAAGCGAGTTTATCCTTCGAACTGCCACGACGTCGATCGTTTTTGAAGGCTTCCTTGTTCCCAGGCGCAGTCGGGTCAGAATCTGCATATGGGAAGCGCACAGGGACGCGACCCGGTTCGTCGACCCGGATGTCTTCAAGCCTGACCGTTTCGTCGACCGAAAATTCTCAAGTGCGTCCTATGCCCCGCTTGGACTGGATCACCACCGATGTCCGGGCGCCAATTGGACGCTTCAGTTGGGCGGCATGCTTGTCGAGGAACTCGCAGAAAACTTCACCGTCAAGCTGTTGAATTATGGAACTGTCGCCAGAGGTCATTTTCATTATGAGCCGGGTCCCGACTCGCAGATATCGTTGATGGCAAGGCGATGATCCGCGAACCGCGTGCTAAGGCCATGACCCGCGTTTATATCGGCATCGCCTCAAGAGATCGACCGAGGATGGTTTCGGAATTACTCGACTCGATTGGTCGCCTCGAGATCGAGGCGGACCTTGAGTTAGCAATAATCCTTGTCGAGAATGGCAATGGCGAAGTCTTGCGGCAAGCAGTGGAGCGATTTGCGTCAACCTGTGCCCACATCGAGATTCACCACCTCGTCGAACCCCGCCTGGGCATTGTTTATGCGCGCAACGCCGCTCTCGACTTTGCTACCGATTCGGATTTCGAGGGCCTTGCGTTCGTTGATGATGACGAGCTCGTCACGCCCCGCTGGATTCTCGAACTCTTGGCGGAACAACATCGCGGCCAATACGACATTGTCGGAGGACCGATCAGGGCATTTCCCGACCCGCTCCCATTGACCTTCTGGAATCGGGTCGTTTGGAAAGGTCTGTCGTCGCGCGTTCAGCAGGTGGAGCAAACATGCGCCGCTAGGAAAGCCAGCGGCCAAGAGGCACAGATTGTCCTGTCAACGAACAACTGGCTTGCCAGCCTGCCTTTTGTTCGAAAGGAAAACCTCCGATTCGATGAGCGCTATAATTTAACCGGAGGAGAAGATACGCGTTTTCTACGTGACGCATGGAGAGTTGGCGCCAAAACGGGGTGGGCGCCCGAGGCAGTCGTTTGTGAGCAGATTGTTCGCGCGAGGTTGTCGCCATGGTATCAGATAAAACGAGCGCGCGACCACGCCCTTGTTTCCTTATCCGACAAATCCGATCGTCGACGCGGGTCGAAATGGATCCGTGCGCCTCTGTCCGCGCTTTTCAAACTACTTTCGGGGTTGGTTCTATTGTTGCTCGCGCCCTTTACCGGGGGAGCGACATTCTTCAATGCGCTAAGAGCCTTAGGCGAAGCAGCTGGGCGGGTTCAGGGTCTCTTGGGCATCAAGAGCAAGCATTATAGGTTGACAATGGGCAAATGACAGGGCCGTCGGCGGCGTGGTGCTATTATCGCGGTGGACAAATGCGGGCCGGAAAGTCCCTCTTGAAGCGTGGATTTGTGGCATCTCTATTTTGCGGCTTGCGGTTGCTAGGCACGATGCGCGATCAACCATACAAGCAGGATGAGAGCCGCACCGAAGGCAACCAGCGTATAGCCCGCAAGGAGTAAAAGGACGGGGAAATAGTCACTGCGGCAGGCTGTCAGGATCTTGCGTACTAGAGGGTTCTTGTTCGCTTCAGTCGCCTCAGCCGGTCCTGACTTGGTGGCCGCCTTGGAGTTCTCAGCCGCCTTCAAAATCCCGTTTGATATATGGGGCGCCACCAACGGATCATCGGATAGATGGTCCGGTGAGACCGGTTTGGCGAAGATTTCAACGCCCTGTGTGCCCATCGGCTAGTAAGCGTCTTTCCTGAATTAAGTTCCCTCGAGAGCTTCGACTTCAGGGCCGCGCGAGTAAGAATGGGCCTTCGGTCCGATCAGCCTGCGACTGAAGTCCGTCGTCAGGAACCATCCCGCCGGCGGTGAGTTCGGAAACACATGGGTTGGGAGAACTTCGGAATGCCGTTGTGCGATGAATTGAGCGACGTGACGATGGAGTTCCACTGTCCGGCCTGCTCATCCCCTATGGCAAGGCCTGGTTCCTGGCTCCGCACAATCGGAAGCTTCAGATGCGACAGCTGCAAAGCCATGGTGCGCATAGGTTATGAAAAGAAGCTGTCGATCTTTGCGCGCTACCTGAAAAACCGGCACCAGCATGGCGCCGGGGTGGCGCCATCACACCCGCAGGATAGATCAATTCCGCGGTTTACTCTGCATGGAACATAAAATCTGGCGGCCCAACGGTGGATGACTTGAGGCAACAAGGCTGCGTTGATGCCTGGTTTCCACACAGACGTAGAGCGCCCTAAAGCCGCATGACCTCATCTAGCCCTAGCCGGATACGCTGACCTTCCGCAAAGGACAGCGCATATTCTTCCACGTCAAATGATCGGGTAAGTTCTTGGTCGTTTTCGGTGACGCGAACGAGCCATTCGCCAGAGACTTCCGCCACTTCGACACGGGCCGACACATTGCGGAGCGGGACCACGTTATCCATCGCAAGCCTCCCGAAAGCAAGGGTAACGTCGCTTTTTATAAGGCTATCGAAATCGTTCGATCAAGTGGGATTTTGCGGGCCTATGGCTGGCTCGTCGTCCGGCGATTCGGTGACCTGGCTAACCGCCACCTCCCAAGGGTTGTGAACCGTAAGTTGCTGAATGAAGCATTGGGCATGGTTGCCCGATTCGGCAGGCGAGACATCGTTTCGTGGACAGACTTCTTGAAGGCATCGCGCACAGCGTCGAGATCCAGAAGGGAAATGAGTTGCTGTTCCTCATCCTGCATCAACGGATATGCCCCGAACAGCAAGTTCCGAGATAAGGAATTGCAATCGCCCGCGCCTCGCGCTGCCCTAAAGAAGCGCTCTCTGGATGGCCACTTCACGCCAAGTCGCGGGAACATTTTAGCCCTATTGAATGTTCAGGTCCTTATGAACAGAAATCTTCTGTCAGCAGATCAATCGAAAGCAGCACGAGCCCTACTGAACTGGTCGCGAGTGCGACTGGCGGCCAAGGCCAATCTAGCGAAATGACGATCAGGGACTTTGAGAACGGCTTTAGGAAACCGCGTCCCCACAACATCACCGCCATGCGCCAAGCGCTTGAGGATGCCGGCATTGTCTTTTCCATCGAAGGCACTCCATCGCTAGCCGGCTCCGCAGATGTTGGCTGCCGCGCACCGATAAGAGAATCTGGCGCCGCAGGTCAGCGAAAAGTATAATCGACGCCCACCATTCGAATGATGCCGGCTAACTATAGGTCTGTGCATTTTTGACCCACCTGGCGGCATCCATGCCGTCGGTAAGGAGGCCGGCAGTTCAATCTCCCTCGATTGGACTGCCAGGTCTCCTGCGTTATCGGTCCGAGTTGGGCCACCGCTGTCGGGCAGGCCCGGCATGAGTTGCACCCAAAGTTCCTAGGGGGGATCCGGCCTTAGTCGACTTCGATATTTTTCCGGGACCGCTTTTTCGCCGGCGGCCGCCTTTTAACCGGAGCCGGCCTCTCCGTCGGTTTTTGCCCTAAAAGAGGTAGCGCCCCGCAAGCGCTCCGTCTTTGCATTTCGTGATTTCGTCCCCGCCTCGATTAATAACTTAGCCTCTCGATCAGCGCGCTCGATGCGCTCTTTGTCGATCCGTCGTTCGGTCAAGAGAGCCTCCCTTGGCTAACTGACCTATGAAATTATCGCTCGCTAAAATTGTTCCTTCGTTGGTCTCCGGCGGCCCATTTCGTGACCGCCGCGACGATTTCGAGCGCTCCCGCAGGCTTGACTAGGAACGTACCCGATCGGAAAGCGCCGTCGATCTCTGTCGGTGCTAAGCCGAATGTAAAGCGAAGTAACGTCATCTGCGTGAAGTTTCTTTGCGACATCAATGCACTGGCGATCGCTAAGGAGAATGTCTAGAACTGCGACATCCGGCCGGCAACTATCTAGGAAATCGACGGCTTCGGCGCATGACCTTGCGCCGCGGCGAGAGATCGGGCTTCCGCCAGCGAGACCTCCAGGTCCCAACCTGACCGAACTCCGTCTTCAAGCACAAGCACAAGGGACGGCCGCATTTGCGTAGGCTTAGCTGGCCTCGCGAATGTGTCAGTACCACCCATTTTCGGGTAGTGTTTCCGTTTGAATCTAGCGCGGCGCGTGTCGTACCCAATACGAATTTCTGTACGCTTGGCGGAAAGCATGGAGATTTGTCATGAGATCGACGGTCAGCAAACCTGAGTACACCACGGATTGGATGGATGCCTCACGAAAATTAGTCGCTGTGAACCACTCAATCGAAGAAGCAGGTTGTAGAGGAGATGTATGCGATGGTCGCCTCTGATGTACGAGCTAGAGTTTCCGTACATCTGGATGCGACGCCTGAGGCAGTCTTTGATGCGTGGGTCGTCCCCAACATGATGGAGCGATGGTTCTTCAAGTCGCCTAGCAACGATATTACCGCGCTGACGAGTCCTGTACCTGGAGGGTCCTACTCGATAACTGAGTATTCGTCAGGAAAAGTGATCGCACACAACGGAAATTACTCCGTGGTCGAACGACCGCGGCGGCTGGCCTTCAGCCTAATGGTGCCCAAGCACTTCGCGGGCGAAGCTCAAATCGACGTGACGATCGTTCCAGATGGTCGGAAAACACGATTGGACTTCGTTGAGCGAGGCGCGGGTCCCGACGATGCACAAGCAATTTGGGAAGAGATGCTTTCCAATTTGGCCAGGGTCCTACGGCATGACCCAGACGGCAGGCAGGAAGACGGTGCTGACATCTCAAATCTCGCGACTCTGGATGTCCTCGTTGGAGGTTGGAACACGACCATCAAGATGTTGGGAAGCGATGACGACGGCACCTTATCGCACGCCGAAGATGTGTATCGTTGGATGCCCGGCAACCGGTTCCTCCTCCACGATGTTCACGCCGTACTTAAGGACGGCGAAATGACCGGACTGGAAATTATTTCGCCATCAGGACGCCCTGGGGAGTTCGCAACCCGCAGCTATGACAGCAATGGGCACATCCTCGATGCGCGTATGACCCTCAACGAAGGTAACTGGGAATCAGTGAGCGAAACGCAACGGTTCAGGGGGCGTATCGCTCAAGACGGTCAGTCCGCGAACGGACAGTGGCAACGTCTACGATCTGGACGGTGGGAGCCTTGGATGCAAGTTGAATTGCACAAGAAGAATCAGGCCGACTAGTTCGGCGGAGTTTTGCGTTTCGGCAGGATGAGCATGCGCGGTAATAACTCCTGGCCCCAACGCCGGCAAGAGGGGTAAGCGTGGTCCCTGGAAATCGGATTGTCCTAACGAAACCCGTCGCAACAAAACCGGTTGTATGAGATAATGCTAATAAGGCTCGCTTTAGGGCGCCGGCCATGTCGTTAGCGCGTTGCAGTGGTGTCTATTGCCCCGCTGATCTGGACATGCTCCAGCGCGTGTTTGACCGGCTGTGCGAAGAACGTCGCCTGGCCAAAAAAGACTGCGAGCAACGAGAATACCTGGCTGCGGAAACCTTCCAAGTTTTTGATGACGCGACACAGGAAGAGGCGGGCTTGTGGCGGGCGCTTTCAAAGCGCCGCGCCACCAAGGGCGCATAATTCAATATTCAAACTGTGAGGGTGCTGCATAACGTTAAGCCATCCCGGTGCCGTTTGCGACAGCGCCTCGGTTCTCACGCGCACGCCGCGCAAACCACTGGGGCGTTGGGGGACCACTTCGGATTTTACGCGATATCGCCGACGCTGCGTCATATGCGATAGCGAAAGGACAGTGACACTTGCGACGGTACCTAAAGGCCAGAAGCTCGCCGCCGATCTGCGCTGAGGGTTTCTTAAAAAGGGCCGCGCTTGCGGGGGCAATTGAGCCGCGAGGAACTTGCGCTGATCAATGACGTTTAGGGCTCGGCACCGGCGAGGAGCCCATGACGACAAAGTACCATATCGATGAAATGCAGGGTGACGAAGTTGTAGCTCGGCACATTGCCCACGGCGCGACAGCTTTGGAGGCTGTCAGCAAAGTTATGACCGGACCGTTCGTCGTCAGAACTGTGCAGGCTCATTGGTTCCGCGTGGTGGACCAGGGACGGCGAGATGTTTTCAAGTTCGCGGTCGGCAGAGATTAATTAGCTTCCGCTAATCCTTGACGCCGTTGGATGCCGCACCAGAATCCTTGCATTCAGCATCAAGGTCGGCGACGAGGTGGCAATAATGGCGACGGTGCTTAAGCGCGTCACCGAAGACCGCCTAAGCGTCTCGATCCCGAGCTACAATTTTCCCCATTCGATTGTCGATCCGGCCACTAAGGTGGTGAAGGGTCAGCAGATCGAGCTAACCGGCGACGTCACGCGGATCGACGGTGACACGGTCACGGTCACGCTTGGTACAATGGTCACTGTTGATCTGGACAAGGTGCGGCTGGTTCACAGCCACGTCCCGCCCAAGAGGAAAAAGGCGCTGATCGATGAAACTGGTTGACGCACTATGACCAAGCTTTCAGACCTTGGCCCGCTTATTCCCGGCAAGCGACACGGCAGGAAAACGGCACGAGAGGTAGATCACTTCTACTCCTGTCCCTACTGCGGGCAGTCGGTCGACCAGCGCAACCTGCGCCAGGTTCTATGGCATGCACAGGCATGGCACGAGCCGCTCGACCCCGAAGATGGCGCGACAATCATTATGTTCCCGGACGTCAGAAGATAACGCCAATTTCGACCGAAATTTACCAGAGCTACGGTTAGTTGATGCTGGTCCAAAGGCCCAGCCTCAGGGTCGCCGGAGCATTCCCAACGGCGGTTCTCGCGGCAGATTATTTTCGGCCAGATCGGCAAGCAGCCTGATGACAGTTTTGGCATCTTCCGACTTACAGGAATAGTATCGCATGGCGCTCGGCGTATTTTCATAGGTGCCGGCCCGACCCTACGTGTTCACTTCTTCTTCGGAGCGTCAGCCGGTTAGCGAACGTGATGCCGCCTGGGTCGCTGACTTAAACGTCGATGATGCCATCTTCGTCCCAAGTCCACACGTAGTGCACACCGTTTGGCGTAAGTGGCACCGTCGGTTCGGGTTCGGGGAAAAGGCCGACACAACCGGCCCGCTGCTTAAGCCAGCTGCCATTTTTGCCCTAGCGACCGTGACAGCCTAGGCATTGGGATGACTGTGCCGCGGAACGGGGTAGTGGGTGGGATTTCACGCGCACGATGTGTTCTTCTGAGCCGCTTGCGTGGATGTCCAACCTCCAAAGACTGCTGCGCCTGTTAGACCGAGTAGAAGGAGCAGTGATCGGCTACAACATCGTGATGAAATCATCTCCATGTTTGCATCTCCTATATTCGTCACGCGTGAATGTGTGCGAGATGGCTCATATTAGCAGACATGCATTTACTTGGCGCCGGGCATTTATCGATCGCGGAAACCGGCCAGCGCGCGTTCCTGTGTCCGCCCTCCTACACTGGCGAAGCGCTTCGCGCGTCATAGTGGCTCCTACATGGCTGCGAAATAGGCTGGACTGGTATATGTTCTAGCCGGACGTATGGTGAGCAAAAAAATGGCCTACACTGTCATTTGGTACGGAAGACAGGGCATTGTCGACAAGGAGACCTTCGACGCTGAGAAGATGGCGAAGGATCACGCGATCTCCATGTTCCCGGCCCGAAAGGGTGACGATGGTGTCGTTTCAGTCGAGGTTCGCAAGGAAAACGGCGCTGTCGTGTTCAGTCATGCGGAGAATTAGGACTGTGCGTGGGTGGCCACCTTCGCGCCGGGCCGCGTCCCCATCAAGTCGGAGCTCCACGGGTCCAGTCGTGTTCCACCTGATGAACTCGACTTCCTTGCCAGTCACTGCCCGGACGGTCTTCAACAGCACCTCATACAGGACACGCGTTGCTCGGTAGTGGTCGCAGTGCGGCGAGATAAACGGCTTGATAATGCTTAGGTGCAGCGCTTCCGCTGCCACCAGAAAGCATATCGCCGCAACCTCAGGATTATATTCCTCATCCGGGTCTATCGTGTAAGAGCTGATTGCAAGTTAGTTGAGCCGGCGAACGCTATCACTGATCCCAGAAATCCTTCAGCGTGGCGTGGCGTAGCTTTTCCTCGCCCTTGAGGAACCGAACGCGTCCGACCAGCCCAGGCTTCAGCCACTCAGCCTTGGCCTTTTTCAGACCTATCGGTGTCGGGCCGCCAATCTTGCCTTGCACCCGATCCCAAAGCCGTTGCCGCTTATCTGCTTTGAATGCCACGAACGCGCCGCCGGCATATCGGCCGTTGTCGGCCATCAGCACCATCGCAGGCTTACCGGCCTCCCGTTGCACGCCGATGATGTCCATTTCCTTTTCGGTATAGCACTTGATCTTGCGCCAGTTCATCGTCGGACCACTGCGATAGCTGCTGCCCTTGCGCTTTGACACCATGCCTTCCAAGCCGGCTTGGTCGACAAGATGATAGACGGCATCGCCCGTTCCCGGCATTGCTTCGCTGAACTGGATGCGGCCACCGGTCGGGATCAGCGCCTGGAGGATGTCACGGCGGTCTTCCACCGGCATGTCGCGCAAATCGTGCCCGTTGAGGTGTAGAAGATCGAACGCCGCCAGATACAGGTCGCTGGATGGCTTGCGGCTGGTGACGGCTGATTGCAGTGCGTGGAAGTCGGACAGGCCCGCCTCATTGATGGTGATCGTCTCGCCGTCGATGATGAAGTCTTTCGCTTCGATCGCCTCTGCCTCGCCAGCAAGCTGGATATAGCGGCCCGTCCAGTCGTAGCCATTCTTCGTGATCAGCCGGATCCCATCATCATCCTTGATGACCTGGGTCCGGTGCCCGTCGTATTTGATCTCGTGGATCCAGTCCGCGCTTTGCGGCGGGGTATCGACCAGTTCAGGCTCCATCGGCTTGATGAATTTCAGACGCATACCCAGGACTCGCAAAACACGCGATTCTATCAGCTTTAGCTAAAATAGTTCAGGAACCTTTATCCCACCAGCGTGTTCGACGAGCATGAAAAACGATCCCGAGGCCCGCGACGCGTTACGGTTGATAAGAGCGACGATAGAGGAGCATTGTCCGCCTGGCGTCCTACCGAGCCAGGAAGCGGTGAACGGCCTCTATGGGCCGGAGTTGATCCATGAGGCGGAAGCGCTGGCGGCTGCCATCGTCGCAACTATTGATAAGATGCAGTTGCGCGTGATGATGAAACCGTCTGCCCCCAGCACCAAATAATGGGAAAGGAGTCCCGCCAGCGCGCGTTTGCGGCTGGCCGTCCGCCGACCACTCTTGCCACACATCCCTCGGCCGCGCAGGTCGCGGCCGGAGCGGGAAAGCAAGTACCGCAAATCACCTACTATTAGCGACGGCTAAAGTTCGGAAGGAACGAGAAGCCGCCGGTCTAAGCACGCTGTGCGCAAATTCGCTTGGACGCCTCATCTCCCGCCTGCCGACATCGGCCAATGGACCGAATTGTCGAACAGGGAGTTAGGCGCCTTAAAGAGGAGAGACACGATGGATCCCATGGCCACCTCGCAGAGCAACGGCTCCGTCCGGCCGACCACCCCGGCGCCGGAGGGCCTCGCCCCTGCCCTGGCCCGAAATATAGAAGCACTGGTCGAACGGCGAAAACGGGACGCCACGGCTGCATCCCTGGAGCAACGCGCGGCCGCAGCTATCAGCAGCTTTGCCGGCAGCATGATGTTCGTCTACATCCACTTTGTGTTCTTTGGGGCGTGGATTGCACTCAACCTCGGCGTCACAGCCCTTATCAAGCCGTTTGATCCATCGCTGGTCATCCTCGCAATGTTTGCCTCGGTCGAGGCAATCTTTCTCTCAACCTTCGTGCTGATCAACCAGAATCGCATGGCGGCAGAGGACGATGCCAGGTCAGATCTCGATCTGCAGATGAGCCTGCTGAATGAACATGAGACGACCAAACTCATCAAGCTGGTGGAAGAGATTGCCAAGCGCCTGAACGTAAACACCGAAGCAGACGGCGAACTGAAGGAGCTCAAGCGCGACGTGGCGCCCGAAGCTGTTCTCGATAAGATCGAAGAGGTAAGCGAGCGGACGGCGCCGATTGACTCCGCGCAGCCTATATCGACCAGCTAGGGCTCCATAGGCCTGGCACTTCCCATGCGGCGCACTTATAGATCAGGCTGATCGCGACATCGTACTGACGCGCGCCATCCTGGATGGTCGAGACAAGGCCTTCCAGATTGATCCGGTCGCCATGTAGGCCAAGACCGCAACGATGCTCGACGCGTTAACATCTCGACCAGAAATTGCTGAAATATATCGATTCCCACCCCGCCGGCTGCCAGCCCTTCCTCCCATCATCCGCGTACCTTTGTCGTTGCCCGACCTCCTTTTACTGGCATGCATCGCATTCTAGCCGAGCGGCTTCAGATCCCACTCCAATGGCGGGCTTGTCCGGTCCAAAACGGACGCGTAGCTTTTCGAGCACCGTGATTGCCGCTCGTTCTGGCAAAACGCAGGGACGCACATTTCGGCGTCTATCAGCGATCGTGGAACGTTCATCACTGAGCGGGCGTGGGGATCGAGCGTAGTGGACATCGCCAAGATATTTGGCCACTCGATTTCAGAGATCACAATCGAAGTTCACGGGCAGCGAATTCGTCTCGACGGCATCGACGCTCCTCTTGTCCTCAACCCTAGGGAACACTGCTACTCCCGATTGACACGAATTTTGGAACGGAACTGCGCTCTTTCTCATTTAGAGGAGCAGATTTGAAATGGAGGCATGCGCATGCAAATCCAAGCAATTTACGCGGCGCTCGCGACAACCAGCATGAATGGTGCGGAGAAGTTTTATAGCCAGCTTTTTGAGCGGAGGCCTGATGATCGTCCCATGGATGGACTGATTCAATGGCGTAATGTTGCGGGCGCGAACATTCAAATCTTCCATGACAAGGAGAATGCTGGGTCAGGCAGACTGACCATTGTCGTCCCAGAGATGGAAAGAACCCGCAAATCGCTCGAAGAAATCGGCGTGACGCTCACAGGTGAATCGAAAGGTGACTACGGGAGGATCGCGCAAATCGCAGATCCTGATGGAAATCAGATCACCCTGGCAGAGCCGCCCTCAAGGCCCTTCCATACATAAACCTTGGCTAAGTCTACCTGACGGCGTCGGCAGGACACCGTTGTGGGCGCCCAGAGGCGCGGTCGATCCGAGTCCCGATCTTAGGCAGGCGATGGAGGGGCACCGCCAGCCGCCGGGACCAACTTTTAGGCCTAATGTTCCGTGCGCGCTGATTTTCGAGGCAAGTGCGCCCCGACGCCCTCGAGGGTTTAGGCGACCTCTACAGCAGCTGCGCGCCGGTCCTTGAACTGCCCTCAGGCGCCGCCGCCATCTTGCCGGCCCTGACGGCCCGCCCCGGGTTGATCAGCTGATCGGACTGTGAGGCGGTCGCTATCCACGAAAACGTTCCGTGTACCAGGTGCCCTGCCGCCGATTTTCATCGGCTTGTGGATCATCAGCTTCTTGGGAAGGTGCTCGGGATGCACCTCGAGCAGCGTGATCTTGATATCGGGCTTGCAGCGGTTGCAGTAGAACTTCAGCTTCAGAGGATCGACGCCCCCGCCACAGACCATCATCAGATCGGCCGAACGGCAGTAGCGGACGTTGCCACACTGCATTCCACTTTCACAAAGCTCACAACTACCGCGTAATGGACAACCGGCGCGGCCCGGCTAGTCATCCTGTGTCAACCTGAAGGCTGGCCGGGCCAATCCTAGCGACGGAGCGGCCATCGCGAAAGCGAGACGAGTTCAGCCTCGTCTTTGATGCCGGCCATATAATTTGCGATAATTCGCGATGCGATCGTATCGAGGGTGTCCGGTGACCCTTGCTCAAGTTTCAGCTTATCGAAAACCCTGCCGAGGAGCGCCACTTCGGTTGCGTCGAATATACCGGCATCAGTCGCCTTTCGCCGGATTGGCATGATTTTCCTCCCGAAAGTCCTGGAGGGAAGCATGCCGCAAATTCTCCTCGCCGCGCAAGTGTTTCACGCGGCAGATGATGCCAGGCTTACCCATTGCGTAGCTGGCCGCTTTTGGGGCAGGCCACGGCATTGGTGGGTATTAGCGTCCAGCCTGCCGCCCAATTGGCTTAACCGCTGTGGTTCGTGCTAAGGGTGCCAGATGGGCAAAAAACCGGCATTCATCGTGTATCCCCCGCCTGCGAAGGGTTTCCCGTTCCTAGCCGTCATGCTCAAGCCAGACGGTGCAGCTACTGCCTACCCTTTCAATACCGAAGAAGAGGCCTCACTCTTTAACAAAGAAGCGGCTACGTCGCTCGGGTACGGCATCAAACATTAGGCGGGACACAGTCTGGAGCTTGATGCGGCTCTAGGTCCCTAGGAATGGTTAGGCAGTTCGTCGACTGTTGCTCGTCCCTAGCGAACCGTTCTAAGATCGGCATGGGGTGGACCGGATTGGCGCCAACGTTCATAGCTAAGCAGCTCTCTTGGCCGTCGGGGATCGGCGGCTGGCTAGTTCGGGCAGGAATGAATCGCGGCAACGCCCGGCTGAACAGCTACGCTCTCGATCAACTCCAGTTGGTGCCGGAAGATCGAGTCCTGGAAGTCGGATTCGGGGGCGGCGCAGCACTGCCTCGACGTCTCCGTGGCACATCATTGGTCTGCGGTGTTGATCGCTCTCAGGACGTCGTAAAAACCCCCTGTCGTCAGTTTGCCGAGGCTGTGAGCGCCGGACGAGCCGAGTTCCACTTCGGGACAGTAGAAGACCTGCCCTTGCGGGACTCGACATTTGAGGCCCTAAGCGTCCACACGGTATACTTCTGGCAAAGCCTTGAAGCTGGATCAGCGGAGCTTGCGCGCGTTTTGGTACAGGCGGGCGCATCGTGTTGGGCTTCCTCCCGAAGGTGCATATGGACCGGATGAACATGCCGGCGGATATCTTCACTCCGCGCGCCCCAAATGACGTGATCGCTGCTCTGCGAGATGCAGGGTTCAAGGAGACCGAGATTCGAATACCGAACTCGGAAACGGCAAGGGTCGTTGCGACAGCCATGCGAAGTTGCTTGAGCGGCGGTTCGCTGGCAGCCGCCGGAGTATCGCGCGCGTCCTGGCGATCGGCTGTGGCCAGCGCCATGCACTGCAGAGCCGCCGGTCGGCCGCCCGCCTTGCCTCCCGCATAGAGGTTCCGTCGACATCTAGTTTTGGGTCTGGCGCGTAGATTAGCCCGACCTTTTCCGAGCCGCATCGCTCGCAGTGTAATTTCGGGCTCAAGTCATCCGCCATAGCGGGAGCGTCCGTACCAAGCCTTGTCTTGAGCAGTTGCAGGTCCAGCATTTTGCTATGGTTGCAACTGGAGACGTGGCAGAACATTGTCAGCTTCATCTTTCCGTCGATGAGAGTTAGAACCGTCCAGCCTTTTCCCATTTTATCGGCATAGAGCAAGGCCAGTCAGTTCGCCACGCCGGCATCGTGGTGCACTACGGCATCAAGGATCGCCTCGTACACGCTACCTGTGTCTTCCTCGATCTCGGTACTGCTGAGTCCGACTGCCTTGGCGTCGGCGAACAGCTGCTGGGTAAGCTCAGCCACCGAGATGATATCGGCACCAATCGTTTCGGGCACGTTCGCCGAAATCCATTTGTACAAAAAATCTACACCGCGCTGGCTCATCCGCACCCTCCGTACGTTCACATATTGGCCCGCGCCCATTTGCAGCGGACGCGGGCCGACCAACTAAGGTCATGCCAACGTTGGCCAGCGGCACGCACCGGGCCGCCGCGACTTCAATTAGCAAACGATGAAAGGGTTCCAGAAAAAGGAGACCCGCCACCCGGATAAAATGACCGGTGGCAGCAAACTGAGCGCAGTCATTCATTTGCACGGCGGAAGCTTCAGTGAGCGCTGATATAAAGCGCGATCCGGTGCCCTGTATCGAGTCCGTGCCCCCGCCGGTCAGGCCCGGCCGTGGGCGCCACACCTTCGCGCCGGGCCGCGCCGTATCAGGGGAGCCACATGTGTAGGTGACGCGCTGCTGATCCTTGTTGGCAACAGCCATCTACGTCGTTCTCGAGGCAGTACAGCAGCTTTGGCCTTAGTCGACTTCGATAATCTTCGGCGACGGTTTTTTGGCGGGCGGCCGGCGCCTTTTAACCGGAGCTGACTTCTCCGTAGGCTGTGCCGAAAGACGAAGCTCCCGCAACCGTGCCGTCTTTGCCTTTCGCGCCTTCGTCTCTGCTTCGACTAATGGCTTAGCCTCACGATCAGCGCGCTCAAAGCGCTCTTCGTCCATCAGTCGTCGGGTCAAGATAGCCTCCCTCGGCTAACTGACCTATGAAATAATCGCTCGCTAAAATTGTTCCTTCGTCGGTCACCTAGAACAGAACGTCGCGGCTATTCCGTAAGCGATGGGCTTCTGCGATTGGAGCCGCTACACCCACGAGGGATGGACCACTTAGTTGTATATCCCCAAACGAAAATCGTTCTACAACTGCACACGAATTCTCTTAGAATCAAAACCGGTTGTGTGAGATAATAGGTGGCCATCCGGCCAAGGCGGCCCGGATTGGCTCTCCGGTCTAGCAAGCCATACGGCAAGTCGATTATGCTGGTTAACAAGGCAACTGCCGCCATAATCGGAGACTGCCCTGATGCATGACCGGAACGAAACTGCGAAGCGCGCTCGCGAAATCCTGAAGGCGTGCGGGATCGATATATGCACAGCCTTCGAGGCGCTGGCCGAGCGGCAGATCGATGCGCTGCTCGCCCATCTGGATCAGCATCGGTTCAACAAGTACGGCCCTATGAGCAAACTTCGCCAACCGCCGGGCGGCGTCAATTCGCGAGTGCGATCGTTTCACGGCCTGCTTCAGCACCGCGCTGCACTCCGGCAGCCTCAGGCCTCTGCATCGCGGCAGAGTTGAAGGCCGCGGCATAGGGCTCACCATAGCCATCATAGGCGTCGGCCTGCAGGTGCCTGGTCAGGAAGGTCACGGTCGCGCTGGGCACAATGGTTACTGTTGATCTGGACAAGGTGCGTCTGGTTCAGAGCCACGTCTCGCCTAGGGGGAAAAAGGCGCTTGTCGATGAACCGGGTCGGCGCTTTATGACCAAGCGTTCAGACTTGGGGCCGCCTATACTCGGCAAGCGTGCTTCCCAGACAACAGCAGCGGTGCCGGCGACGATAGCGGCAAGCCCCATACCGGATCCCGATCCTGCAAGGCCAGACGAGACGAGAACAGGTCCACGAGGCTGATGCAGCCCCAGCCCAAGCACAAGGCCATGACGCCAAGTTTGCCGTTCCTCGCCCACGAGGACGGATAACGCGAAAAGCAGAACCGGGATCAGCGAGAGGTCGCAAGCCCGACGGGCCGGAAGGCACGGTCCTGCATTCCCAAGAAACAGGAGGCCCTAGGTGCCGGCATTCGTCGATGCGCCGAAACGATGTGCGGCCGGATCGGCTTCGGCCAAGGCAGATCGCAGGTCCCGGAGGACGACGACAAGGATCGAATCGGGTTAGGACATAGCACAGCCCAGCCAGCATGATCGGCGGCATATCCGCATCTAGCCCGAACTTGATCGCTGCCTAAGTGAGGCTCCAGATCAACGACATGATGCTGAACAGACGAGATTGCGCATGCCGCTGCTGATCAGCGTAAGTTCTGCTCATCGATCAGGATGTGGTGGACTTCGATGCGCTCGGGCAATTCGATCAGCAGTTCGGCATCACGATCAAGATGATGTACTTTGTCCGGCTTACCTTTAGTGAAAGCGGCCATCGCCTCCATGTTCGGCCAATAGGAGATGGTAGTGAACCAAGTCTCGTCGTCCTGATCCTCGCGGAAAAGTTGCACGCCGAGCGCCACTTTTTGAAGTGGCGGAATGCCTTCTGTCCGTATGTAGGGTTCGTAGATGCCTGCGACGTCACGACGGGTGCGGCCGCGCCAGATGCGCGCAATGGTCGGCTTCGTGGCCATGAAGGTCTCCCTATATCGAAGTGTTGTTCATGTCCGCAATCGGTTCAGCGTGCGCGAAAGGAAATCGCGAACGAGCGGCAGGGCTTCGTCGAAATGCGTTTCGAGCCTCAGTCGAAGGCGATAGTGTGCCAGCGATCTGCCAGCGCCGGCATTAGCCGCCGAAACTGGAAGGACGAGCAACAATATCCGTCCACAGGAGCATCCTCTGGGCCCGCCTCGCAGATGAAGAGATTTCGATCGCCCACCCGGGCATGGCGATGTCGCGTCACGTCATTCTGCAGCTACCTAAACACGCTTGGGCAGTTCGGGTTCCGAAGATACTTATCGATCAGGCCACATCAGCATCAAATGAGCGACGGTCGTGTGGACCCCGCTCGCTTCAACGCGTTGCGCCAGGACCACGAGCATGCCCAACCGGCCGCCATTTTCGCATCCAGAGGAAGCCCACGAAGATTAGAAAAACGCCGGCTGAGATGACGCCTTGGTCGTCTCACGGAAGCTGTTGGCCAGCCTTGAGTCAGCGCTTATGAAGCTTTAGCTCGATCGTGGGTTTAGGTTCGGCATCTGTTTTGCCCGCCAGTTCCTCATCGATTCGGAGTTCATATCGGAGTTCACCGGCGTAGCCTGACGTCAGCGCGCGCTTGACGTCAAACGTCCAGCCACGTGTCCCGCCAGAAATCCGGCTCGGGACGTTCCCTGCTGTCCTTTGTGTGGCGTAGGTGTCCTTGGTCGTTCTTGGAACTGCCTTATTAGCCCCAGCGGCGGCTGTAGAACCGCCCTCCGGATCGGTTTTGCATCGCTTCGAGAATGACCTTGGAAGAGGCTGCCTACCTCTTCGAAGATATCCCGTCGAGATAACCCCCTGTTTTTCCGCCGCGAGCAACAACTGATCAGCAAGATCCATGATGGCTGCCGGGTCTTCGATGAAGGTCTCCGGGAGGTGTTCCGCGATCCAGTCGTTGAGAAAATCGATCCCACGTCTGCTATCTTGCGGCAAGTTCGGTTGTAGCAAAGGTTCCGGTCGCGGCTCCCTGCCTGCCCAACGGCCCAACAAAACCAGATCAGCGCACGCGCTATTGAACTGGCCTGCGTCAGGCTTGGCGCTAGGTCCAAACTAAGCGAAGACAAGATCCCCTTACTCGCATCCGACAGGCGCCGGAAGCTGCCGGTGTTGTGGTGATCTTTCCGCGCAACCAATGGGTGGTGGTTCGACCGATTCGTCGCCGGAACAATCAGGCGCTAGCGCACGGCTTGATCTTCGACGCGGCCGTGCGTCGCTCATTTGAGGTATTGATTAAAATTCCGTAATTTAGGCGTAGATGCTGTGTGGATATCCCCGCCGAACCCATTGCCAATCGAACTGGTGCGGGCACCTTGGCCGGCATGGTCGCGGAACATGTTGAAATGGTGCTATTCGAGCAGTCGCTCGGCGACGGCGACGGCATGCATCGGCCATTCGGCGATCGCGTCGCTGATGCCGCGGCGAAAACATCGGGAACTGTCTTGTTCGACGTTCGTATCTATGGTGACAATCACGTCCAACGGATGGCCGCTATCGGGTATGACGACGCTGGCACCGCAATAGTTTTGATGGAGAAGACCGGAGATCTGAGGTGCGCGTCGGTAAACGGCGAGACCGCTGTGTTGGTAGCGGAGCTGGCTGCCTGGGAATCATCTCCTCTCAGCGAGCATGCGCGTGTTGATTTCCGAGGGGCGGCAGCGATGCTATTGGCAAAGCTTCGCAGTTCCGGTCACTTCGGCCGATCCAGTTGATCATCTACACAGCGCTGCGTTCGTGGGGGGACGTTTGGTGTGGGCCCCCGTCTAGACGGACCAAGTGAGGGATGCTTTGGGCGTCGTGCAGCAGACGTTCGAGCCTGACAGTCGCAATCCTCCAGTGATTGGCAGCGATAATCGCCTTCGCAATGCGCAAAATATCGTCCCAGCAATCGTATCGCTTGTGAGCAGACCTGCGGCCGGCGCCAATGGGAAGAACCGCCCTGATCGTCGCGTGCGTGAGATAGAACTGCCCTGACGCGGAAGGCGAGGTCCGTGCGGCGTCCCGAAGCGCGACCAGAAGAAAAGCCGTTTTCAACGTGTCTGTGTTCGAATGGCCCGTCGGGCTCGTCCCGCCTCCGCTCGCACCGAAATCCGCATGCCCCGAACAAGGCCTATGCGGGATGAGCGGGTGGCATCCGCTTCACCTTCATCGCCGCGCGGTCTTCTTGGCGAGATCGGCATAAACTGCGGCACGTTGTCCGTCATGCTTTTCGATCAGAGCCAACATTTCCGCTCGCGTCATTTGCCCAAGCTTCATCAGAAATTCGAACTCGTGCTTTGGTACCGACGCCGCCAGGCGTTCGAGCTTCATCTTTCTGCTTTCACTTCTGCCAATCATTGTCGCCGACCATCTGGTCGCGGCTGGACAACCCCTACATTAAAACTGGATGGCAAATTTAAGTGCGTGTTCTTGAACGCAGCTGTCTTTATCGCATCCACGGGCAAGACGATCACCATTCGCGCCGTCCGTTCGGGTAAGAGTTGTTTTCCGGAGACGAAGAACATGATTGCCAGAAGACCTAGCAGCAAAACGGTGGCGAACACATTAGCGATAATCTCTCCAATTTGCACAGTGCTCTCCGGTACGGGGGGGTGGTGCCACCTCATTGTCATGGCGGACATATTACCGGGGCGGGTGTCGCAGTCCGCTAGCTTGTCCGCTCAAGTTGTTGCACGGCAGCGATGAAGGGCGAAGATTCCTAGTGGATCCGGCCGGTGGGTTCCTCCATGGCGGAAGTCCCCTGTTATCCGAGCTTCGCGTACTCTTGCTTGAAGTTAAGCCTACAACGCTCCACCGCCATCGATGGCGGTGGAGCGAGGGCAATCCAGGTTAGTCATAGACCTTCACAATTTTTCGGGTGCTCGGATCCACAAGAACCGTCCGGTTGTCGATCACGACGTAGCGGTATTTGACTTTCGGAACCTCGTGGAGCTCGACCGTATCCGGCACAGGCGTGCCGACGTTGAGTTCCACGCCCGGAAGCTTGACGGAAGCCAGCGGCTGCTTCTTCACGTATTCGCGCACTACGGTATCCTGCTCAGGTGTGATGACAACATCTTCGGCGGCCACTGCGCCAACGCCAGCAAACAGGACGAGCGCCGCCGCGGCGCTGGTGAGGTGCATTCTCATCATTTTCTCCTCTTGTAATCTGACGACAGCGGGACCTTCCGCCCGCCGCTGTTCCGAACTTACCGCTAGCGGCATGGTTCCCGTGCTCAGACTTCAGTCGCATAATGAATCGGACTAAAGACCCACAGCAAAAGCATCTGTCTTGGCCCTTCCAGCTGCGCGGAACTGGAAAGGGGCGGTCAGTGTTGCCCGGAACATCAGGTTTATAGAACTGTTAGCCAAGCGCGATGGTTGCTGCGCCAAACTTTGCGGTGGCGCTCACTTTGCTAATGCCGGACTGGTTCTTGGCTGACATAGTGGATCGGCACAGCTACGTCCCTTCCTGTGCTGATAGGACCCGCGTTGCCCCCTCGCGGGCTAGCGGGTCCTCAACTTGTTACTCACCACGCATTCCTCTTATGCGGCCCACTTTAGCCACCGAGGGCCACGAAAACTGGGAAGCCTCGCGGGGCAAGTATTTCGCGCTTTGGCTGTCAAGGCGGTATCCACAAATCCATCCCAGAAGAAGAACAGAGCCGCACCGAACGCAACCATATAGGTCGTGAGGGGTAAAAAGGCGGGAAAAAGTCGCTGTGGTAGGCTGGCTGCGAATTAGAGTGTTGGCAATTTCATTGTGCAATAGGTCATCTTTGGCTCTTACTCCCCCGATGACTGGAGTTTTGTTCGCTTCAGTCGCCTCCGCTCGCTCTAAATAGCTGGCCGCCATTGGCAGCCGCTGCCGGGATCAGCCGCGGCTGGAGCCGTCGGCCCTGATGTTCCCCTCCAATTTCGATTAATAACGGTCGCGCAAACGGTCCACGCATTTGCGTGCCCCTGCAGGGCTAAGGTCCGGGGGCTACCCGACTGAAGTCCCTGCCCCGCAACCGAGGCCTATCAAGCACGTTACGACCGCACCCTTTGGCGCCGCCCGTGGGCGGACCGCTTTGTTGTCCATGCGACTTGGAGGTGACGTTGTGAGATACCTAGAAGCGAGGCAGGCCGTGACCTTTGTCGAACGGCCAACAGTCCATGACGGTGCAAATCAAGCCGCCGCAAATGACAACAATACCCCTGCTCCTGATACCTCGTCAGCGCTTGACCTCCTCCTTTCTGCGGAGGACGACAATATTGAGGACCTCGTCAGACGAACGGAGAGACTGGGCCTTTTCGCTGTCGTAGTGATGGCAATTGGACTCTTCTTCGTGCCGGCACTGTTGGTTGCGTTGAGCATGGGGAAATAGCCCGGACAAGAACCGGAAGAATTACTTCCTTCATTCGCCTCAATAGGCGGTCACGAGCGAGCCAAGGCGGCAGGGACCATGCGGGTGGCGCCGAGGCCCAGGCCTTACCTCGGCACTCGCTTCTTGCCGGTCATTGAGCAGCTTGCTGACCGCACTTCGGTGGGCTCACGTAGCCGATGGCTGCGTAAAGACATCATCGACATTCTGGACCACATTAGAAGGCCCGCCACTGAGGAAGCAGTGACGGGCTTTTTTTGATGGCAGCTCGGTTGACGGGACATTACCGAGCGACACCCGACCGAACTGCACGTTAACGTCGCGCGATCAGCGGGCAGAGCTGGTGCAGGTCCCGGTCATAAGCGCCCGCGTTGCTCAGAACGTCGACGCAACGCTTCTTCATTCGCGCCACCTGAGTGTCGGACATCCGGGCCACCTTGCCGGTCAGACTTGGTCCGCTCAGACTCGGATAGCTGGGGTTCGGCGCGTTGACGAGGTTCGAAGGACTGGGATGAATGCGCTGCTAGCCAGAACCCTGGCGAAAGTTGTCACGAATGACTTCATGATACTCTCCTGTTTGCGTTGCCTCACCCCCAATATTGCTGTGCCATTTCGTTGGCGAACTGGCTTCCGATTTGCCAAAACCAGCCAGAAGATTTTCCACAAATAAGGGTGCATGCTCGCCGCAGCGGCCGCCTTTGGGCTTCAACCCAAGCGAAGGATCTTATGCGTCTCGGACTTGCCGATTTCGATCGGCTGTAGACAACGCCTCGCCCCGAGGGAAGCCGATCTGCGACTATCGCTTTCTGGCGACCACCAAGAAATTCTGAGCAAAGCGTGCTGGCACACCGGCTCTCCTGCATATCGCCTCAACAGGCCCGACCAACATTTCGCAAAGCCTTGGTAGCAGCCACCCCGGCCGCGGCAAAAACCCATAGCCGATGACCCGTTCGACAACAAACCCGTTGGCAACGAGCATCTGGCGAAATGCGTGGATGCTCAACGTACTGCGCACGACGCGCCCCCGAATTCGGTTCAGAAAGCGGCAGACCAGCCCCATTGGCGAGGCTGCGTTCATGTGGATGTTCGACACCAGCAACCCGCCGTCGTTCAAATGCTCATGAATGGCCGACAGTGCATCCCGCTTAAGAGTGTCTTCGGCGTTCAGGAAGAATCGAAAAGCCGTAACCACGTCGAATCTTCTGGAAAGGGGGGCCACCGTCAGATCGGCTTTCACCAGCTTGACGTTGCCCGGAACCCGCGCGCAAGCAAGCATGGATTGAGAGACGTCGACGCCAACGACCTCACCAAACAACGGTCCTGCAACAGTTGTAACGCGGCCCGTGCCGCACGCGAAGTCGAGGCAGCTGCGGCCCGGCCCGCCAAGAGGCCTGAGAATGCTTTCGACCAGCGGGCGTTCGATCCGCGACCACAAGGCAGCATAGTAGCCCGAACGGAAGGTTTTGGCGTAATCGGCGCCGTAGCCTGGGGTCTTATGGCTCGATCGGTAATTGCTATAAGCGCTCCCCTCGAATGACCGCTCGGTCATTACATCACCATCAGAATCGCCCATCACAGCAACCTCCATTCTGGGCTTGCCAATAGATTTCACTCGTCCTGATCGATCCTCATGCGTTCACACGACGCAAGCCTTACAAATAGTTATAGAAGGGGCCAGAATTCCGATTATGCCGAGAGGCGGGGGTCAATTCAGGCCGCCCGCATCTCGCCTCCGCTAATCCTGTTTTTCTGTCTTTGCTGGGCCGGCGTCACAAGTGCGCATAGGAGCTGGCCGCTGTACCACGCCGACCACTTTTATGCCTTTGCGACTTGCGGGCAGAAAGTCGAAAGGTGCGATTTCCGCCGGGTGATGCATGAAGCCTTCCCCTGAGGGGCCGTGAGCCCCCGCTAAGGCAAAAATGCTCGACCCCCGATGGAGCTCGCATCATTGGAACGGCGAGGCGGAAGTAGGCAGCGAGCATCCCGACGCATAGTCGCGTCAAGATGCCAGGCCCCCGACTTAGGATCGAACTAGATATAGCTACCTTGCCGCCGCAATTTCCCGCTCTTGAATCAGGGCATTGTACGGGGCAGCATCAAGGTGGCGACGAGGTGGCAATCATGGCCACCATCATCAAGCGCGTCACCGACGGCATTTGGTCAGCGGCAGCTGCTGAAGAGCCGGCGGCCTTTAGTCATTCAATTGGTAGAGACCGAAGCCCGCCACCTTTCGATAGCGGGCAATTCACACGGAGTAGTCCGAAGTGGGCCCGCCTCAATGGCGGGAGAAGCGGGCTCGGCCAAGGATGCGGGTTCTTGGCCAGCAGCGGAATGCTGCCGTCACAGGAACAAGCCGTTGAATATCGGGTTCCGCTTATACGCGAAAAAGGGCCCGCTGTCCGTTTGTATGCCGCCTCAACCTGCCGTGGATGGCGCTGCGCGCGCTTAAGGAAGCCGCCGAGGTTGTTGACATCTGCTCGATGAAAGGCGTAGGTGCGCAGCTCGCCCCCCGCGTCCAGGGTGCAGTTTTTTGCCGATAGAGGTACCAAATGGACGACAAATATACTAATGCTCGTGAACACTTCTTCGCCGCGATCCGCGCGCTAGCAGCCTCCTCGGAAAGCATTCAAACGAGAGTGATCGAAGCGAACGTAAACGTTCTGAATGTCACGATCGACGAATTCGACGGCGACCCCGAACTCAAAATCAAATTTGCAAAATTGCTTGACCTTGTGGCTATCGATCAAGACGATTTGGAGACGGTCGCTGTTGAGAACGCGGCGCACATGTCGGACTTCGAGGCCGTGAAAGTCGCTGATCTGATCTGCGATTTCTACTACGAGATCACCTGACCGAGGTGGCTGGTGGCCGCGCAGCACGCGGCCAAATCGCCGACTTCCCCATAGTTGCCAGTAATCGTTCTGCGAAGCCGCTGATCCAGAACGTACTGTGTGGCGGAACCCCGGCTGCGGGCCAGTTTGGGCAGCGCTGCCGGAGCGGGATAGTACGCGGTAAGAAATCTGAACAGGTGTTCCATTCCACGTGGCTTAGCGGGACGTTGAAAATCGACTAAAAAAGCCCGCTGTTCCGTGGCAGAGCAGCGGGCAGTTTCAGGAAGCGTGCTGGGATCAACCAGCAAAGGTCAACGAGCGACGAAAGGGTTGGTTGCTGTGCCCGCGACACAGTTAACCAAGCTCATGCTTCACAGCTTGGATGACATAGATCGTGCGGCAAGACATCGCCGGGCTGACAAATGGTGTTCGGGATTGTCGCTGTCATTGTCGTTGTAATGGTACCGGCGGCTATCGCCGCAGCTCTAGACTAGGTCAGCGCCAAAAAGGGTATCGGGGGAAAGGTCGTTGTATTGTGGATCCCGACAAGCCCCCGGTCAGCGCGAACGTTCCAATCCGTCGGCCGAACATATGACATCGCGACCAGCGGAGCGACGGCCAGGATAACCAAGCCAAGATCTACGCCACCCCAGAACCCATGCGGTTGCCATACGATCGCCACGCCCGAACCGCCGCATCTGTGTCGCTGTGCCGCGTCCCTGCGCTGGCGTGGTGCTAGCTCACCCACTCGGCACGCCACGTTCCGTGGATATCTGCAGGGTTACCTTCGTAGCCATGTGACGCGACTCCTCTTCGCAGCCTCAGAGCCCTATAGGTATCGGGGCGAAACATCATCTCGACAGCGCCTGGCGCCAGACTGTGGCCTCAGCGTTTGACTGAAGCGCTGGATTGAATCGCTGCGAGCTCCTGCTGTGAGCAGCAAACGGTCGGCCGTCTCGGGTCGGAAATGTCGAGTTTGTCCCAAGGAATTCGATAAATGCCCTTGCGGTGCCGCATCCGAACGAGGTCGAGGATGGCCGTGCCGATTGACGAGGCTGACAGGCGCTCGAACGCCGCGAAAATACCGACATGGTATTCGGTGACCACCCATTCGTCGCCATGTTCCTCGGCGACGATCTCTTCCAGATGACCGATACAATGACCCTCCCTTGAAAGTACGCGCCGGCCAGCCAGTTGGTCGAGATTTACGGTATGCATCGTCAAGCTCCCGGAATCTTGCCGATGATGTGGTCGCGAAGCCAGACCTGCCAGTCAAAGATGGCAGTCTTGCGCACATCAATATCGAACTCGATATGGAGGCCGATGTCGCGAGCCTTGCTCCATGCTACCCGATGAGGCTTGGCGTGCCGTTTGCCGCCCAGCTTGGCGGCCAGAATGGCCATCCAGCGTCCGGGAAGCAGTCCCAAGCGGCGCGCCAGCGCAATCGAGCCGATTTCGACGGCAATGACCCTTGGGGGCTTGCCTTGTCTCAGCTGGGCTACCATCCCGTCCACCTTGCCGATCTTGACCTGATTTCCATCGACAATCTGCTTGTCCAAAACATCTCGTATAAGATGCATCAACTGCCTCCCAATATCTGAAGCGGGATGGTGACAACCGCGAGGATGAAGCCAAGCGCAACAACAAACAGCACTGCCGCGTTGGAGATAACGCCGTTGCGATGCTGGCCCATGTAAGACTTGTCATTGAGCAAGAAGAGAAATGGCACGACCGTCAGCGGCAAACTGGCGGCCGTCAGGGCCATTGAAAAGATGGTGAGCTTGAGCGGATCAATGCCGAGTGCGATCGGAATAGCGGCCGCTAAGATCGTCACGGTATAGACCATGGTGAAGCCTGGATCCTCACGAGGCTTCCGGTCCTCACCCCAATTCCACCCAAACCCCTGCGCGACGAGGTATGCCTGCTGAAGGGCGATTTCGGCGGTGGCGCCGAAGCAGGCGATGCCGAGCGAGGCCACGAACAGCACAAAGCCCCAGAAACCGAACACCGGAGTCAGCATCAACGGCAATTGATGGTAATCGTCCACCTGGGTGATGCCGTTCGCTCCAAGCACCAACGCAGCGACGATAAGCACGCCCACGGAAATGGTCCCGCCGAAACTCATGCCGAGCCCGGCTATGGCGCGATTGGTGCCGAGATAGGTCTTGTCCCACTTATCCTCGATCGCTCCGGCGGAATAAAACATAAAGAGATATGGTGAGATCGAAGCACCAAGAATGCTTACCGCCGTGAACCAGTAAGTGGCCTTGTCGTGATGCGGCAAGGAGGGCACCGAACTGACGGCGACCCGCGTCCAGTCAGGCTTGAGGATAACCGCCGCTGCCACGAAGCAGAGCGTCACAAGGCCCAAAAGCGAAACGCCTTTCTCAATCAGGCCGAAAGTGCCTTTCCACAGCAAGAGCCACGCAACGAAGGCTACCGGCAGGGCCCACAATTGGAATCCTATCCCGGTGGCGAGTTCGGCAGCAATGCAGACCCCGCCGATCTCAGCAGACAGCACCAGGAAATTGACCAGAAACGTGCTGACCAAAGGCCAAAGGAACGCATTGAAGCCGAAGCGCTCGCGAATGCCGTCCGCTATCGTGTGCTTGCTGACGGCTGCGAAACGGCCGGCCATCTCCACAAGGAAAATAATGCAGATAGTGCCGAGGAGAATGGCCCAGATCAGCTGAAATTGGAACAATGCACCGGCCTGGGCTGCTGTTGCCAACGATCCGACCTCAAGGAAGCCGCCAACGCTGGTGACGACGCCGAGTGAGATTTCCAGAATTTTTTTCATGGATTTGTCGCTTGATCTGCCGGATTTGCCACCACCAACTTAGCAACGGCATTCCGAAAATCCTGACGGGCTTGCTCCACTTGCCCTTGGTTGCCGCTCTTGATGGCGTCTTCGGCCCGCCCGGCAGCGGCCGTAAGCTGCCGGGCCAATTGCTTGGAGGAGTCCGAAACGTCCGTCCTTTGCAGTTGGCGATCGAGATCAGCTAGCGTCTGCGCCAAAGACCGCAACGTGGCTTCCGCATAGTGGGAAGGCACGGCGCCGGCGATCCAATTGTCGATCACCATGATTGCTGAATTCGCGGCGGACTTCGAGGTCTGCGCCTGCTGTCCTGCAGCGTTGGATGAAGAGCAGGCAGCCAGACAGGCGAGCATCACTGCGCCCGGCAGAAGGCACAGTGTGATGTTGACGAACGATGCTGCGATGCGTGCCATTGGACGCGTAAAGCATTGCGCTTGAAAAGGTTCCGCAAAGCGATTTGGCTCTTACTCGCGTGACGGCTACGAGGGTTGCCGGCAAATGCTGCTGCTTAAATTTGCTGTTCTACCGTGATACGTTTGACCTTAGATGCCGTGCGGATCGCATTCCTTAGTCACGCAATGGGATCGTTCCTCCTCGAGATTTCCGGCTTCGTTGACCCATAGGTTTGAAAAGGTCCGACCCAAAACTCTGCACATACCCGATTGGCTTTTCCACCGCTACCACTGGAAAGGTTATCTATCCACGCGCCCGCGCGCAGCTTCGTCACCGATGAAAGAGCAGCACCATTTAGCCGAGTGGATCTGGATCCCTGGCGTTTTGACCTTTTCGGCGTTAGGGATTTTTCAGCAGCGACGTCTAAGCCTGAAACTGCTAACTCGCCCACTCCGTCCGCCATTTCAGGTCGATGCCCTGGGTCAGGACCTCGGCTTCGTAACCGTGTGAGGCGGCGGCTTTCGCAGCCTTGATGGCGGCCAACACGGCATCGCCGTTGGAATGGTATGGGTATTCCTTCCCGTCGTAACGGATCTTCCAGCGGTCCCCTTCTTTGAAAACATAATACTTCGCAGCCGCCATAGGTACTCCCAGCGAAGAAGCTTGAAACCTTGCTCATGCAGCAAAGCATGACGGTAACCTCTCTACAAGCCGGCAGCCGCCCTGACCGGAGGAGAGCGTCGATGCCCGCGCCAAAAGAAATCAATTCTGGAAAGCGCGCAGCTGTCATGGACGCGGCCGAATATTCATCAATGAGGAAAGGCTCTGGGCTGCTTGCTGCGCATATCTCGAAAAAGTCGACGCCAAACGAAGTTGCACGCCCCGACCATTTCGGACTTTGCATCGTCCTCGACATTGAACGAATAATCTGGGCCGAGTACATCAAGCGCGAACATCATCGCGCGAAACACTCATACTCGCGGACCCGTGCTTGCCCGTTGCGGTCATTCACAGCCATTCAAGACATGTTTTCCCTGGTCCGAGACCTTAGCGCTTCCAACTCGTCATCAGGGAACCCTTGCTTCCGTATAGGGGGTCTTTACGAGGACGGCCAACAGTTGGGATGGTCGCGACCGCATCATCGTGCTGATCCTTGGTGGTACATTCGTCGTAAGCGCCGAACCGGGGATATGCGCCTACCACCAAAAAATCATCGGATGAAGCGAGACATTGGTGCCCGGTCCCTGCCGGGAGAATCGCCACGTCGCCGGCCTTCACCGTCAGCGTCCGCCCCTTCTTACCGCCAAACCGGACCTTGGCCGTCCCGCGCGCAACCCCTAGGACCTCGTGTATTTGCGAATGGTAGTGGACGTAGTCATAGATGCCATTTCGCCAGCTATGGTCCCAACCGTTTGTTTTGAAAATCACCTCCATGACGGCGGCCGGATCAAGCCTCTCCGGCAGCTTCACCGCACCGCGATAAATAACAAGCGGCCAGGACGGATGATTGGGCACCAGCCCGTCGTCAACAAACCGGAACTCGTTCGATTTTCGCTGCCTCACGAAGGCGGCGACTTCGTCTTTGCTCGGTGTCGCGAAACCGGTGATGGACTCGATCGCCTTTTTGGTGGTTTGCAGGATGCTCATCAATGCGGTCTCCACCGGATAGATGCAAAAGCCTTTCAGTTTAACATGCTTCAAGGTCCACCGGTTCCGCCTGCTTGGCAGGCCTGGCTCCAGTTGCCATGCAGGATAAGTGCGAAATCTGGTGGATTTCCCGACAAAAACTTTTTGCGGTCGGCATGTTCAGCTCAGACGTCGCGTGCCGCTTAACGTCCGATGACCTGGCGAATAATCTTGTCGTCGGGATCGAAGTCCCCCAAATCCTCGAACGTGACTTCGGAGCGCTGCCCAATGCACTTCAGGCAGGTTTAGAGCTCGAACCGATGTCCGATGGGTCCGGTAGGGTTCCATTGTACGTTTTTAACCAACGAGTTGCCTGCCATTCGGGGTGTTGTAGATTTCTACGGGCGGCAACCCCTCAAGAAGCCGCGGTGGCCGACGTGGGACTGTGGCAAGCTTCACCGGCATTCCTCTCCCGCGTCGGTCATTCGGGCTCGATTGCGAAGGCAACCTGCGCGGTGGTCTTGCGGTCCTGCCCGTCGTCAGGCGCGCAGGACCGCTTTTTTTCGACAACGGGTGCGCCATTGCCACGCCCGATCAATGCGTTAAGCCGCCTCTGAGGACACCGCTGAGTTGCCGTCATAATGCCGGCATGGTTACGGACGTTCATGCCGCCCGCCGGTGAATTTCAACCCATGCCTTCCAGCTGCTTCCTCGATCGAAAGCGCGCGCATCTGCGACAAAAGATCGAAGTTTAACCTAAACGGCGACCGTCATTGCTGGTTCCTTGAAGCTGGAAATCGAGCATCCAATATCTTGCGGATGGCGCCGCGAGCGAACCCGACCCATTCTGGGTGTTGGCTTTCTCGCTGCCGCGATGGCAAAATTAAGTGGAGGAACGTATGGCAGACATTTTTGAACCGCCGCTGCTGGTCGACGACACATCTTTCGGCAAGAGGTCGATCCGTGATGCGATGGACGCGATCGAGTTCCTCGAAGAGTGGCCTTTTGAAAAGCGGAGCAAGTTGCATGCATGCGCTTGCGAGGCCTGCTGCGCCGCATATGATGGCCGCTGTGAGGCCAAAGCGGCTCGGGAAGCCTTCATTGCGTGGGCACGCTGGGCGGGCATAATCGCCAGTGGAGCGGCGATGTTCGAAGGTAAGGAACGGGCAGGCGTCGTCGAATTGCTCTGAGGAAGCCTTCGCCGTCGAAAAGCAATTCCTATTTTGGCGTCGGCTGGGTATCCGGCTGCTGCACATGGCCTTTAGCGGTGATCTCTTTCGATGCCGATAGGTGAGGCTCTGCTTCAAACATGGCGCCGCGGTCTCAAGCCTGTGGACGGATCTAGCACCGTCGATGCAACGCGCTAGTGCCGGCCCAGAATTTGCAACTCAATCTTCACGGCCTGAAGGGGGGAGTTGTTCAGCGGCGTCTACATATCTCGCGATCGACTAGCCGCGTTGCGTGCGGGCACGCCTGATCCCATCCGGTGGATCGTCATAGACAATCATGGAATTCCGGACTGGGCGCGCGAGGGAGAAGTTCACACCACCGGAGCTCCGTTCAGGACTCGCCTGCCCCAAGAAGCCAGCGAGTACCGGCGATCCACGCAGGGTTGGCCGTTCAAGTCGCAAACGAGAGTCGCTACGAAGAAGGCTATCGGAAATGAAATCAGCATTGGGTGGATCGGATGGCTGCAATGCTTACCGTGCTACGCGGATTGCTGGTCATGCGACGTCTCCACAGCATGGCACACGCCATGCAAACCGGTTGCATGATCCAAAGTGCGTGCAGCCTAAACCGAACCTGGCGGCGGTGGTGCCCACTGGACTGCTGCTGTCGTTGATCGTGGTGCTCATCCTTCTGTTCACCGGTTGGATGGGTTGGGAAATGGTTACCCGAGCGTCGCGTAGGTGTCGCTGACGACGGCTCAGGTGAGGTGCACTGATCGGCCAGCGCCACCGCGATCTCGAGACACTCAATCGTGGCGGCGCAGAGTAGCGCCGAAGAGCCTTCGCCTTGGCGAAATACCAAGTTCTTCAAAGCCGGGTATCTGTTGCGATGACATGTTGTCGATCTGAATCAGTTCCACTTGATTCGGTGTGACGGATGAACTCGCAAGCATTTGCGCCGTCGATACCAATACGTGCCAAGCAGCAAATGGCACTGGAACGAGAATGGGTGTAAGGCCGGCTGGGTGTGCAACGGTTCTGAGAAGTTCCTTATAGAAGTAGACGCCAGGACCGCCGCATTGATCGCACGCGTTTCCGACTCTGCAACGCTCCTACGGTCGCCTCTGCCACATCGTCCACATAAGCCGGTCGCAATCTTTGGCCGTGACCGAACATCGGATAGCAGTGTGCGCGAAGGCAAGCAGCTTGTTTTCGAGAAGCTTCAGAAGAATGCTGCCGACGACCGCAGCTTTTCTGAACCTGCTCAAAGCTCCAGAAAATCGTGGGCAATTGTGTTCCGCTCCTCGTCACGGAAGGCGGCCCTGAGATGCTGCAGGTTGAATGGGCTCGCGCGCAGCAGGCTCTCGAGGCCGCCAACGTGCTGGAAGATGTCAACGAGAAGCGACGGCGCTTGGCGGCGCGACAGAACCTTCCGTAGGCCACTTGGGGGTCCGCTGCTTTGAGCTTGCGCAAATATCGGCTATTCATTGGACCTTGAAGCTAAATCCGTGTTCCGCCACCAGACAGATCATGGATGTGTTGGGTCACGATGAGATCGATCACGCGGGCGGAAAGCAGTCGACGCGCACATGCCTGATTGGCCTGCCACCGGAGATCGCCTCTGCCGCGCGCGCTATTCCCTGAGCATCGATGCCATAGTGCCGATAAAGATGGGCGATAGTGCCGGTCTGCCCGAAATGCTCAACGCCAAGCGGTCGAACGCGGTGACCCGCGACAGATCCCATCCAAGCAAGTGTCACCGGATGACCGTCAACGACTGTGATCAGCGTGCAGTTCGTAGGCACCTGGTCCAAGAGTCTCTCGACATGGCTTCTTGCGTGAATAACGCCACGTTCTCGCGCAAGTAGGGCCGCGGTCCAGCCGGCGTTGAGCCGGTCGGCCGAGGTGACAGCAAGCAGCCCGACATCTCGCCTGTCCTCGCCCATCAAGCCAACTGCCTCAATGGCTTCGGGAGCAACGGCCCCGGTGTAAATCACCACGACTTCCGAGTTCGGACCAGGCTCGCGCATCCAGTAGCCGCCGTTGACGATATGCCGGGAAAGCTCCGGCCCGATCTCGCGGCTCGGCTGTTCGATCGAGCGCGTAGACAGCCTGCAATAGACAGAGCCGCCAACGGCGTCCCGTAGCCAGGTGGTCTCATCGGGCTCGGCATCTCCCGAGCGCTGAACATAGTCAAACGAGAACCGCATGATCGTCGCCAGCTCGTCGACGAAGGCGGGCTCGAAAGTGGCCAGACCATCCTGCGCCATACCGATGAGCGGCGTTGCTATCGACTGGTGGGCGCCGCCTTCCGGCGCCAGCGTCACGCCTGAGGGTGTCGCGGCCACGATGAAGCGAGCGTCCTGGTAGCAGGCGTAGTTCAACGCATCGAGCCCGCGCTCGATGAATGGGTCATAGAGCGTTCCAACCGGCAACAGACGTTCGCCGAAGACCGAGTGTGAAAGGCCGAGCGCCGAAAGCAGGATGAAGAGATTCATTTCGGCAATGCCGAGTTCGATGTGTTGTCCCTTGGGTGAGAAATCCCAGTTGAAAGTCGATGGAATTCGTTCCTTGCGAAAGAGATCGGCCATCTCGTTGCGCGCAAACAGCCCAAGGCGGTTTACCCAGGCGCCAAGATTGGTCGAGACGGTGACGTCCGGCGACGTCGTAACGATGCGCCTCGCGAATTCGTCCTCCCGCTTGCTGATCTCATGCATCAGCAAGCCGAAACCCTGCTGGGTCGACATTTGCGGTTGCAGAGGCACATTTAGGACGGCAGGCACATCGATATGGACCGATGTGTAGCGTCTTCTGCCTTTGGCATTGAAGGGGGCGTTGCGGACAAAATCAGAGATATCCGACACTTGCGAAAGACCTTCGTAAGGTTCCCACTCCCTGCCCGCCCTGACGCCGTGTGCAGCGCGCAACTCGTCAATCTGGGCCTTGGTCATCAGCCCGGCATGATTGTCCTTGTGGCCGGCCAGCGGCAAACCAAAGCCCTTGACGGTGTAGGCGATGAAGCAAACCGGTCGATCATGCGTGCGCGCGTTGGCGAAGGCCTCGACCAGTGTCGGCAAGTCGTGACCACCTAGATTGGTCATCAGCCGAGCCAACTCTTCGTCGCTGCGGCTCTCTATGAGCTTGGATACCGCACCCTGGTCGCCGATATCGTCAAGCAGGCGTTTTCGCCACGCCGCGCCGCCTTGATACGTCAGCGCGGAATAGAGCTGGTTAGGACAATGATCCAGCCATTGTTTGAGCGTCGCGCCGCCCGCCTCTGAGAAAGCCGCTTCCAGCAAGTGGCCGTATTTGACCAGGACCACGTCCCAGCCGAAGTTCCTGAACAGCGACTCGAACCGTTCCCACAGGCCTTCGCGCACGACCGCGTCGAGGCTTTGCCGGTTGTAGTCCACGATCCACCATGTGTTGCGAAGGCCATGCTTCCACCCCTCCAGAAGCGCCTCGAAAATATTGCCCTCGTCCATCTCGGCGTCGCCGATCAGGGCGACCATCTTTCCAACCGGCAGTTGCGCGCCCAATCCCTTGGCGTGAAGATAATCCTGCACAATCGACGCAAACAGCGTCTGGGCAACGCCCAGGCCAACGGAACCGGTCGAGAAGTCGACGTCGTCGGCATCCTTTGTCCGCGAGGGATAGGATTGGGCCCCTTTGTAGCCGCGAAAATTCTCCAGCTTTTCGCGGCTCTGATTGCCGAAAAGATACTGGATGGCGTGAAACACAGGACTGGCGTGCGGCTTGACCGCAACCCTGTCCTGCGGCCGAAGAACCGCGAAGTAGAGAACCGTCATAATCGTCGCCAGCGAAGCGGACGATGACTGGTGGCCGCCGACCTTCAGCCCGTCTTCGTTGGGCCGGATGTGATTGGCGTTGTGGATCATCCAGGTGGAGAGCCACAGCACCTTTTTCTCCAGCGCCGCCAGCAATTTGAGCTGTTGTGTGTCCATCTTCGCCGCCCTCATTTGACGGACCCGACCATAGACCACCACCAAAAGCGATTTTGGCCAATTTGCGCTGTAAAATGCCACACGATTGGCTATATCAGCGAACCTTGCCGGCTCTGGAGACCAAAAATGTCAAGCATGGCTCTCGATGATATTGACCGCAAGATCCTGACAGTCTTGCAATCCAACGCGCATGCGACAAGCGAGCAACTGAGCGAGGCGGTGGGATTGTCACCGTCCCCCTGTGCCCGCAGGGTCCGCAATCTGGAAGCGGCCGGTGTCATTACAAGCTATGTCGCGATCGTCGATCAGTTGAAAGTCGGATTGCCCATCAGCGTATTCGCCTCGATCAAGCTCGAGCGGCAGCGCGAAGAGGAACTCGACCGTTTCGCGAAGGCCGTCCAACGCTGGCCGGAAATCGTCGAGTGCTACCTGATGACAGGACAGCGTGACTATCTGTTGCGCATTGTCGTAAAGGACCTGCAGGCCTATGAGGCCTTTCTGAAGCGCACCCTCACCCGGCTCGAAGGGGTCGCTTCGATAGAATCGAGCTTTGCCTTGGGGCAAGTGAAGCACGCGCAACCGCTGCCTATCGAGTAGACCCTTGACGTGCGCTTTGGCGGCGTCCCTGGATCAGGGCTTCTCTTTCTTGGCTTTCGCAAAGCCGCGATCGGTCGCGATGAACCGCTCAAGCATCGGCGCGATCAGACGCAAAGGATCAGCAGAGGGTTGCCCCACCTCGCGCCCGAGAATCTCTGCATATCTCACCAGGTCGCGATGCAGCGGAGCCGGCAACTCCACCGTGATCTTGACCGGCCTGTCGTCGGTGATCGCAGCCAGTTTCAACTTGGCCATTCTTCAGCCTCCGTAAGGTTCAAGCACAAGGTCGCGGGTGACGAGGACGCGAACCGGGAATCCCGGTCTGATCGCAAGCGTTGGCGCGATGTCGAGCTGGCGCTGGACGATCTGCTGGCCGACCCGACTGACGCTGTCGGAGGCGCCGTCTCGCAGCGCGCGCGCAATTTCGCTTTCCTGGCCGGACGAGCCCGCCTGCGCGCCGACGCTCAGGAGCGTCGACAGCGTCGCTGCCTTGAACAGCTCTCCCCAATGGTAGTCGACACCATCCTCTAGACCGGCATAGCCCTGCGGATCCGTGCCGGGCTGCCGTTCCAGAACGATGGAGTGTCCATCGGGAAAAATCAGCCGGTTCCAGACAAGCAGCACGCGGCGTTGCCCGAACCCAACCCCGTTGTCGTACTGGCCTACAATGCGTGTTCCCTGTGGAATGAGCAGCGCCCGGCCGGTCGGGCTGTCATAGACATTCTCCGTTACCTGGGCGCTGATTTGGCCGGGCAGATCCGAGCGGATGCCTGTGACGAGCGCAGCCGGGATTACAGCGCCGGCCTGGAGCACATAAGGTGACGCCGGGGGCATGACGCGATCGGGAGCCACGGTCTGGCGATCCGCCGCGGTGTTGAGGAAAGCGGATTGGCGGTCCTGCGCATTCGGCTGGCCGGCCTGCCCGGCGGGCTCGCCGAGGTTTGGCATGGCAAGCGATCCAGATGTATCGGCGATCGTTGCGCTTCCTTGTCCTTCCTGGAAGAAGACATGCGACGTTCTGGCCGCCTCCTCTTCTGTCACCCGGCGCTGCTCTGCCTCGTCCACCGCGGGGGTCGCGATCATCGGTGACTGTCCCTTGTTTTGCGCATCGAGGATCGGCCTGCCGAGATCGCCAGGCAGCGGCGGCCCGAGGATCGGGCCGGAATAGTCGCGCGGCAAGCTTGCCAACCCATCGGCGGGCTGACGATTTGACGTCGAAATCAGCTCGTCGCCTTGTTTGCTCGTGTCGCCGTCCCGCAGAGCGTACACCAGCGCAACGCCAATGCTGAGCGAGGTGGCCAAGCCTATACTGGCGAGCACCTTGCGCGACAGGCGGGTCACGCGCGGCGGGTCGGCGCGAAGCCGCATCGGTTCGGCGGCAACATCGCTATCGGTCATGGCTGCTCCCCTCCGCCTGTTTTTGCGCCGGCCGTTCCAACGCGGCCGACGCTCGGCATTTGCCGCAGCCGGCCCTGTGCTCGTCCGTCGAGTCGGACAATCCTTACCGTCTGCTGCCGCTTGCCGCTGCCAAGACGCAGTTCGGCCGCGCCGAAGAGGCGGTCGACGATCAGGATGTTCTGGTAGACGCGGCTGTTGGCGATCTCGGCTTCGCCGTCCGGGCCGATGACGAAGATCGGCGGCATCTCGCCTTGCACGATTCCACGCGGAAACGCGACATAAACCTTGCGGCCATCGTCAAAGACGCTGACGGGCTTCCAGGGTGGCGCATCGCCTGTCAGGCCGTAGCGGTAATTGCGCGCGGCCATGTCGGGTATCACCGGCGTCGTCGGGATGGCTTGTCGCGAACCGGCCCGCGGCGCCGGGTAGGACCATGCGACGGCGGGCATGTAGGTCTTGGCCCCCGCGCGCAGTTCGAGCATATAGCTGCGCCGATCCGTGGCGATGACGAGATTGGTCTTGATGTCGGCCCGCGAGGGTTTCACCAGGACATGCACGCGCCGGGTAATGCCCGATCCGCTTTCGGTGTCACCGATGATCCAGCGCGCCGTATCCCCTGCCGCGATCGGACCCTCGCCTGCAAGGCTCTCGCCGGGCTCGAGAGCTATGTCGGTTATCTGACCGGGTGAGGCATAGACCTGATAGAGCGCGCCCTCGCTCCAGGGATAGATCTGGATGGCGTTGTAGTAGCCCTTCCGGCGCGGCTCTACACGCGCTACGGCATTGGCGTTCTCCACCCGCGCGGTCGGTGTGTTGCCGGCGCCACCGCCGCGCGCGGGAGCCCAGGCCGGGGGCATGAGCAGCGGCCTTGGTCGTTCTTCGCGTGCGATCTTCGGCAGAGCGGCCAAGGGCGGCACATAGGGATCGTAGCGGATGTTCGGCGGCTTTGTTGGCGTCGCGGCGCACCCTGCGAGGAATGCTGCTGCCGACACCAGCGCGGTCGACAGCAGGTATCCTCTGAGTGAAGGGACAGCGACAACACGCAATCTGAGGCTCATTGGCTCATCTCCCGCGACCAGTTGATGGCGTTGACGTAGATTCCGAGCGGATTGGCGCGAAGCCGTTCCGCGTCGCTCGGCGGCTGCATGACGATTGTCAGGATTCCGGTCCAGCGCTCCGTTCCCGAGAGCTGCCCATGGTCGTAGTGCCGCTCGATCCAGGCGACACGAAACGAATCCGGCGAGGCGCGGATGACCGACGACACCTCTACCGAAACCTGCTGCTTGCCGACCTTGGAGAACGGATCGTTGGCGCGAGCGTAGTCGTTGAGCGCGGCGGCACCCTGGTCGGTGGTCCATTCGTAGGCACGCAGCCAGTCCTGGCGCACGATGATCGCATCAGAAGGGATGGAGCGCACCTGTTCGACGAAACGGGCGAGATGCCACGCAATCTGAGGATCGGTCGGCTTGTAGCCGGCGATCGCGGGCGCGGTCGCCTGCGCCTGTCCCAGCGCATCGACCTGCACCACCCAGGGCACGACAGTGCCACGCGCCGACAGCCAGACAAGGGCGGCGGCGAGGCCGGTCGACAGGATCAGCGACCCGAAAGCCATGGCACGCCAGTTCCTTGCCTGAACGCGCGCGGAACCGATGCGCTCATCCCAGATTTGGGCTGCCTTCTGATAAGGCGTTTCCGGTCGAGGGATCTTGCCGTAGTGAACGGCTGGGCGCCGAAAGACATTCATTGGTTATTCGCCTTCAGAAAGAGAAATTGAAGCGCCGCCGCCGTGGCTGTCGCCGCCCCGCACGGCATGGGCGGCAGTCTGGGCGCCGTGTGACAGACGCTGGGATCGCTGCAGGCGTTTGGCCCATTCGGGCTGGGTGCCGGATGGATTGCCGACCCAGGAAGAAGGAACCGTAGGCGGCGAAGCGGCATTGCCAACCGTACCCATGGTTGAAGATCCACCAGTGATCCCGGCCGCCGAACTGGCGCCGGCGGTGAAGCTCGCCTTGAATGACTGGCCGGCGCGTGCCGCGGCGCGCTTGAGTGGTGAAACGGCAGCGGAGGCGCCGGCGCTTGCGATGCCGCCCGCGCCGGAGGCGAGGCCGGCGGCGCCGGCCTGTCCGGCCGCCGCGAGCATGAAAGCCGCCGAGCCGCCACCGGCGAGCGCGGTCGCGCCGCGCGCTGCCGACGCCGCTCCCGACAACGCTGACGCCCCGCCCCGCGCCGCCAGACCGGCTGCGCCGAACCCGGCAAGCGTCATGCCACCCGCTGCAAGACCGGTGGCGACGGCCGCGCCGGCGCCGAGCTGCGGTCCGCCTGAGACAATGCCGTTCGCGATCCCGGGGCCGAATATGCCGAGGCCAAGCAACGACAGCGCCGCCAGAACAATCGCCATGGCTTGATCGATGGTCGGGCTCTCGCCGCCAAAGCCTTGGGTAAATTCCCCAAACAGCGTCGAGCCGATACCGATGACGACGGCCAGCACCAGCACCTTGATACCGGACGAGATGACGTTGCCAAGCACCCGCTCGGCCATGAAGGCCGTCTTGCCGAAGAGACCAAACGGGATGAGGACGAAGCCAGCCAGCGTCGACAGCTTGAATTCGATCAGCGTGACGAAAAGCTGCACGGACAGGATGAAGAAGGCGAGCAGCACCAGCGCCCAGGCGAAGAGCAGGCAGGCGATCTGGATGAAATTCTCGAAGAAGGAGACATAGCCCATCAGGCCCGAGATGGCTTCGAGCAACGGCCGCCCGGCATCGAGGCCGGTTTGCGCCACCTTGCCGGGCCGCAGCAGGTCCTCGACCGTGAAGGAGGTGCCGCTGGCTTTCAGGCCAAGACCTGAGAAACTTTCAAAAACGATGCGCGCCAGGCTGTTCCAGTTGGAAATCAGATAGGCGAAGACACCGACGAAAAGCGTCTTCTTGATGAGCCGGGCCAGAATGTCGTCATCGGCGCCCCAGCTCCAGAAAAACGCGGCAAGCGTCACGTCGATGACGATGAGCGTGGTAGCGACGAAGGCGACTTCGCCGCCGAGCAGGCCGAAGCCGCTGTCGATATAGCGCGTGAACGTAGCGAGGAACTGGTCAATGACGCCGGTGTTGCCCATGTCTATCGTTTCCCTTGGCCACTCGAACCTGGGGCGCCCAATGCCTGGCCCGCCGACGGTGATCTGAAGCCGAGGAAGCGATCACGTTGCGCGGCCCACAGGCGCGAACAATCCTTGTCAAGGAGCGCGGCCTCGCCAAGGCTCTGGCAGTGGCGAAGGCCTTCACGCAGCGCACTTGGCGCCAGCGTGACCGGGGCCGGCGAACCAGAACCGTCCGGCGTTTGCCTGTCGCGGGTCATTTCGAGCGGGGCAGCCGCGATCGCCGCCGCGACGAAGACGACGGCGCCCAGGCGAAGGAGTATCTTGCCATCCACGTCGCGCAACCTCAGCGGTTGAACATCGCGCCATTGCCGGCCTGGTAGCCGGATCCGGCGCGCAAAAAGCGACGACGCTGCTCGCGTCCCTGTTCGGCGGCCGCGGAGCGTTCCGCTTCGCTCAACGCCGCGGCGCGGCCGTTGGCGGCGACAACAGCCGTCAGGTCAGCGAGCTGCTGGGCCTGCAGCGCCAGAAGCTGATTGCCGGCTTGCGTCGCCTGCAGCGCGCCCGTCGCCGATTGGCTGGCTCCGACCAGCGACGACATCTGCACGCGGTTGGTGTCGATGTTTGCGACGGCTCCCGCCTGCACACGCATGGCGTCCTGAAGACCACCGACTGTATTTTGCCATCGCGAGCGCGCGTCCGCGACAAGCTGCTGCTCCGGCGCGGACAGAGAAACCTTCCCGTATTTCTCCTGGAACATCCTGTCGACCTGCTCGACATTGAAGGCGATGTTCTGCGCCTGGTTGAGCAGCTGTTGCGTGCGTTGTACCGATTGCTGCAGCGCCTGCAGTGAAGAGAAGGGCAAGCTCGCGAGATTGCGGCCCTGGTTGATCAGCATCTGCGCCTGGTTCTGCAGCGAGGTGATCTGGTTCGTCACCTGCTGAAGCGACCGCGCGGCCGTCAGAACGTTCTGGGCGTAGTTGGAAGGATCGAAAACGATGAACGCCTGGGCTGGCGTTGTCAGCAGCACCGGTGCGATCGCGAGCGGCGCGCAGAGCATGGCGCCAAGGGCAAGAGAGCGCGCGCGCAAACGATAAGTATTCATGACCGAGACTCCTTTTGCGTTTGTAGGTTCAGGTTAGAAAGCCCGGCAATGAGGTCAGCGGCCCAGCCAACGTCTCGGGCGCGCAGCCAGGCCGGCAGGAAGTCGTCGCGACCATGTTCGGCCACGATGCTGGCGATCAGGGCCTGATCCGCCTTGGAGGATGCAGCGCAAAGCGCGAGGCCGATTTCGGAGAGGCCCAGTTCGAACAGCCGATTGCCGCGCCGCGACTGGCAGTAATAGTCGCGCTTGGGCGTCGCGCGCGCCAGGATTTCTATCTGGCGATCGTTGAGACCGAAGCGGCGATAGATATCCGTGATCTGCGGCTCGATCGCGCGCTCGTTCGGCAGCAACAGCCTGGTCGGACAACTTTCGATGATCGCCGGCGCGATGTTCGAACTGTCGATGTCGGACAGCGACTGGGTGGCGAAGACGACGCTGGCGTTCTTCTTGCGCAACGTCTTCAGCCATTCGCGCAATTGACCGGCGAACCCCGCATCGTCGAGGGCAAGCCAGCCTTCGTCGATGATGAGCAGCGTCGGACGGCCGTCGAGCCGGTCGCCTATGCGATGGAACAGGTAGGAGAGCACGGCTGGTGCGGCTTGCGTGCCGATGAGGCCCTCGATTTCGAACGCCTGCACGGATGCGTGTCCGAGATGTTCGGTCTCGGCGTCAAGCAGCCGGCCGTAAGGGCCGCCAACACAATAGGGGCGCAGCGCCTGCTTCAGCTCATTGGCCTGCAACAGCACGCTAACGCCAGTGAGGGTGCGTTCCTCGACCGGCGCCGACGCAAGCGATGTCAGCGCGGCCCAGATATGCTCCTTGGCATCTGGATTAATCTGGAGGCCCTGGCGTGTGAGCATCGCGACGATCCAGTCGGCGGCCCAGGCGCGCTCATATGTGTCGTGAATGCGGGCCAGCGGCTGCAGCGAAACGGATGCCTCCACGCTCTCGGCAAGCCCGCCACCCAGATCGTGCCAGTCACCGCGCATAGCGAGCGCGGCGGCGCGGATCGAACCGCCGAAGTCGAAGGCGAAAACCTGGGCCTTGTCGTAGCGGCGGAACTGCAGGGCCATCAGCGCGAGCAGCACCGACTTGCCGGCGCCTGTAGGGCCAACGACCAGGGTATGGCCGACATCGCCGACATGCAGGACCAACCGGAATGGGGTCGAGCCTTCTGTCTTGCCGTAAAGCAAGGGAGGACTGACCAGATGCTCGTCCCGTTCCGGCCCCGCCCACACGGCAGAGAGTGGGACCATGTGAGCAAGATTGAGCGTTGAGACGGGAGGCTGGCGGACGTTGGCATAGGCGTGCCCGGGCAAGGAGCCGAGCCAGGCCTCGACGGCGTTGACAGTCTCGATGATTGTCGTGAAGTCGCGACCCTGGATGACTTTCTCGACAAGCCGCAATTTCTCGTCAGCCACGCGCGGGTCGGCATCCCATACAGCGACGGTCGCGGTGACATAGGCCATGCCCGACATGTCGGCGCCGAGTTCCTGCAGCGCCTCGTCGGCGTCCGCCGCCTTGTTGGCGGCGTCGGTGTCGACGAGCACGGACGTCTCGTTGGTCATCACCTCCTTGAGGATCGAGGCAATGCTCTTGCGCTTGGCAAACCACTGGCGCCGGATCCTGGTCAGGAGCCTGGCGGCATCGGTCTTGTCGAGCAGGATCGCCCGCGTCGCCCAGCGGTACGGGAAGGCGAGCCGATTGAGATCGTCAAGCAGGCCGGGCGTTGTCGCGGTCGGGAAGCCGACGATGGTCAGCACGCGAAGATGCTGGTGGCCAAGGCGTGGCTCGAGGCCGCCCGTCAGCACCTCATCGGCCACGAGCGCATCGAGGTAGATCGGCGTCTCGGGAACCCGCAACCGGTGGCGTTTGGTCGAGACCGTCGAATGCAGATAGGTCAGCGTTTGTCCGTCATCGAGCCACTGGCATTCAGGCATGAATCCGTCGAGCAGGGACAGCACGCGCTCTGTCCGGTCGACAAAGGCGCGCAGGATCGCGCGAGGATCCACGCTTGATTGCTCGCGACCTTCGTAAAGCCATCCTTCGGCACGCGCCGCGTCTTCAGGCGGCGGCAGGAAAAGCAAGGTTAGAAAGTAGCTCGAGACGAAATGAACCCCCGCTTCTTCGAAATCGGCTTTGCGCTCGGCGTCGAGCAGGCCGGAGGCGGCGTCGGGAAACTGGGTCTCGGGATACGTCGCGGCTTCATGGCGCTGCGCCTCGACGAAGATGCTCCAGCCCGAGCCGAGGCGACGAAAGGCATTGTTGATGCGCGAGGCCACCGCAACCAGTTCGGCTGCAACGGCGGAATCGAGATCGGGGCCACGAAACGTCGCGGTGCGCTGGAAGCTGCCGTCCTTGTTGAGCACGACACCGGGCGCGACAAGGGCGACCCAAGGCAGATAATCGGCCAGGCCGCTGGCGGTCCGACGATATTCGGCAAGGTTCATCATGCCGAGACCCTCAAACCGAAAGATGTGCGGGCAGCCGCAGGTGCCGGCGCCCGACTTCGAAAAACAGCGGATCGCGCCTGGCGGCCCAGACCGCCGTGAAATGGCCGAGCGCCCAGATGATGAGACCGACCAGCCAGAGCCTCAGCCCAAGGCCGACCGCACCGGCAAGCGTGCCGTTCAGGATCGCGATGGCGCGTGGCGCGCCGCCAAGCAGGATGTGCTCGGTCAGCGCCCGGTGAACGGGGACCGTCCAGCCCGGCACGGCATCGAGTTGTTCGAAAGCCGTTGCCATCAGATCAACGCCCCGCCACCGAAAGAAAAGAACGACAGAAAGAAGCTCGATGCGGCAAAGGCGATCGAGAGGCCAAAGACGATCTGGATCAGCCGCCTAAAGCCGCCAGAGGAGTCGCCAAACGCCAGCGTCAGGCCCGTGACGATGATGATGATGACGGCGATGATCTTGGAGACCGGCCCTTCGATCGATTGCAGGATCTTCTCGAGCGGCTGTTCCCACGGCATCGACGAGCCTGACGCATGGGCTACCGGCGCGATCATGAAGCTGACGGCAAGGGTGATCCCGGCCGTGGTCGCGAGGTTGCGGGATGCGCGCGCAAGTGTGCGGATCATGAGTTCTCTCCTGTGTTGTTCAAGGTGGCTTCAACGGTGCAGTAGTCGCCATCAGGACCGAGCCCCTCGACGCGCGTGAGTTCGGCCAGCCGCCGTGCGGAACCCCGTCCGGCAAGGACTGCGACAAGGTCGATCGTGTCGGCAATCAGCGCGCGTGGGACGGTGACGACGGCTTCCTGGATAAGCTGTTCCAGCCGGCGGAGCGCGCCGATCCCGGAACCGGCATGCAAGGTGCCGATACCGCCGGGGTGCCCGGTGCCCCAGGCCTTGAGCAGGTCGAGCGCCTCGGCGCCGCGCACCTCGCCGATGGGGATGCGGTCGGGCCGCAGGCGCAACGAGGAGCGAACCAGATCGGAGAGCGTGGCGACGCCATCCTTGGTGCGCATTGCGACAAGGTTGGGAGCGGCGCATTGCAGTTCGCGGGTGTCCTCGATGATGACGACCCGGTCCGTTCCCTTCGCCACCTCGGCGAGCAGCGCGTTGGTCAGCGTCGTCTTGCCGGTCGAGGTGCCGCCTGCAACGAGGATGTTTGCGCGGCCAGCAACGGCGGCGCGCAGGATTGCGGCCTGGCTGCGGGTCATGACGCATGTCGCGACATAGTCATCGAGCGTGAACACGGCGACCGCGGGTTTGCGGATCGCGAAGGCAGGTGCTGCGACGACCGGCGGCAACAAGCCTTCGAAACGCTCGCCGGTTTCCGGCAACTCCGCCGAGACCCGGGGGGAACGGGGATGCACTTCGGCGCCGACATGATGCGCGACGAGCCGCACGATCCGCTCACCATCGGCAGGCGTCAGCGTTTCCCCCGTATCGGCGAGGCCTTGGGAAAGCCTGTCCACCCAGATGCGGCCATCTGGGTTCAGCATCACTTCCACGATAGCGGCGTCGTCAAGGAACCGGGCGATGGCCGGCCCGAGCGCGGTGCGCAGCATGCGCGAACTGCGTGTGTGTCCTTCGGTGTTGTTGTACGAGATGACCATCGTGTTCCCGTCCGAGCCGGGAATACGTCAAAAAGCCCCGGTCGCGGGATGATCAAAAGAGCTGTGGATCAGTCCGATTCAACAGGTTTCGGCAGGCGTCGAGGCGCAGCGTGCAAAGAGAGGCGAACGGCGGCCCCATCGATCCAAGGCCACCAGGCCGGTTCGGGCGTCGGAAAAGGTTCCGTCTAATGTGAACATATGCAATAATAAGTTCATATTTATTGACAGATGACAGTTTCCGCGCCTATGAGAGGCTGGCGATGGCCCTGGTCATACAGGATCGTCCCCATCACCAGACGGAGGATTGCCATGTGGCCAGGTTCGGGAGCGTCAGCCTCTGCGCGTGCAGCCATCCTCGTCAGGTGCACCCGAAGAAAGCCGGCATCGCCGGCGCTACCATCACCATATGCCGTGGAGGGTTGAGACGCCTAGTGAGCACGTTCGAGATCTGGTTGGGCATTTTGCAAGGCGTTCGCACCACGGCGACGGTTACGGCCTATGGCCTGGTCTTTGCGGTTCCGTTCGCGCTGGTCTTCGGCATCGCGCAGTTTCTAACCACCGGTTTAACGCGCTTTCTGGTGACCGCGGTGATCGAGTTCTGGCGCAGTTCCGCCGTCGTCGTCCTGCTCTTTGTCTTTTACTATGTGCTGCCAGTGGTCGGGGTCACTTTATCAGCGCTGACCGTCAGTGCGCTGGTGCTCGGTCTCAACGCCGGCGGCTATGCCAGCCAGGCTGTGCGCGCTGGCCTTCAGTCCCTGCCTGCCGGCCAGCGAGAAGCTGGCATGGCGCTCGGCCTCTCGCGCGCGCAGATCCTGCTCCTGGTCGAACTGCCGCAGGCGCTGGTTGCCATGAGCCCGACCTTCGTCAACACCCTCATACAGCTCGTCAAGGCGACGGCGCTGGTGTCGCTGGTAACGCTGACGGACATGACGTTCCGCGCCAAGGAGATCGCGCAGACCCAGAACAATCCGGTCGCGATCTATTCGGCGCTGCTGCTTGCGTTCTTTGTCGTCTGCTATCCGATCACGCTTGCCGGCCGCTGGCTCGAGGCTCGTGTCAACGTCGAAAAAGGACCGTCGCGTGGGATTTGACGTGGGCTTTGCGTTGTCGACGATCCCGATCATTGTCGGCGCGATTGGTGCCACCCTGTTTGCCACCGTTTTGAGTTGTGTTGGCGCTTCGGCTGTCGGCTTCACCTTCGAAATAATCCGTCGCAGCGGTGGCGCGCCCGGCTTTGCGGTGCGCTTCCTGATCGACTTCATCCGCTCCACGCCGGTTCTGGCCTGGCTCTATTTCATATACTTCGTCCTGCCTTTCTATGGGATCCGTCTTGGTGCCATGACAGTCGGCGTCCTGGCCCTCAGCCTCTACTACAGCGGGTACCTGGCCGAGGTCTTCAAGGCTGGCATTGATGCTATCCCCAAGGGCCAGCAGGAAGCAGCGCGAGCATTATCGCTCAGCCGGCGCGATACGGTGGTTTTCGTCATCGCGCCGCAGATGCTGCGCAACATCGCCGCGCCGCTCGGCAACTACCTGGTATCGATTCTCAAGGCGACGCCTTATCTGGCGGTCCTGGCCGTGCCGGAAATGCTGGGCCGTGCCTTTGATATCGCTTCTGAAACCTATCGATACGCCGAGCCACTGACCGTCGCCGGTTTGCTGTTCCTGGCGCTGGCGCTTGTCGTCTCTTATGGGGTCAAGCGCGTCGAGCAGCGCCTGCTTGCAACTGGACGCCGCTAATGCTCTCTCCCGTTGCGGCCGTTCAGGCAGAACCCCTGGTCCAGATCGAAGGACTGAACAAGTGGTTCGGCGCATTGCATGTCTTGAACGATATCGATCTGACCATCCGCACGGGCGCGCGCATTGTCGTTTGCGGTCCCTCCGGCTCGGGCAAGTCGACCCTGATCCGGTGCATCAACGGTCTTGAGCGCTTTCAGAAAGGAACCATTCAGCTGGAAGGGGTGACGCTCGGACAAAGCGCTCGCAACACCGCCGTTGCGCGGCGGCAAACAGGCATGGTGTTCCAGAGCTTCAACCTCTTTCCCCACCTGAGCGTACTCGCCAACTGCACTCTGGCTTTGCGGCGAGTCCTTGGCAAATCGATGCGCGAGGCGGAGGAGATCGCTATGCATCAGCTGAAAGCGGTGCGCATCCCTGAAAAGGCGAACGCCTATCCCGGCCAGCTGTCTGGCGGTCAGCAACAGCGGGTGGCGATCGCGCGCGCTCTTTGCCTTAATCCCAGCATCATACTTTTCGATGAACCCACCTCGGCTCTCGACCCCGAAATGATCAAGGAGGTGCTCGACGTCATGACCGCTCTGGCGCGAGATGGTATGACCATGGTCTGCGTCACCCACGAGATGGCCTTCGCGCGTGAAGTCGCCGACGAGGTTGTTTTCATGGACGCAGGCCGCCTTGTCGAGCACGCTTCCTGCGAAGACTTTTTCTCAACAGCCGTTCATCCGCGCGCCCGGCTGTTCCTGGATACGATCCTGAGACATTGAGCAGGCCGTTTCGGACGGGCGGAGCGGCAACTGGTCGAGCAACGGCGATTGGTCGCTTGTCGCGGGCAATGCCGGGCGGGTTACCAGTCCGGCGCGAACGCGTAGCCCGCCGACCGGACGGTTCTGATCACATCGCTTCCGACGGCCGCGCGAAGCCTTTTGCGCAACCGTGCGATATGCACGTCGACGCCCCGCACGTCGGTTGCGGCAGCATGTTCCGGCCACGCCGTCGCCACGAGTTCTTCCCGGCCGATAACCTTGCCGGGGTTCGCCAAAAGGCTGCGCAACAGCTTGAACTCGATCGGCGGCATCGTGATTTCCTTCTGCTTGAAGAAGGTTCGGTGGGTCGCTCGTTCCAGACGAAAATCACCCTGCACCAGATCTCCGGTCCCTGTCTCACGCGATAACCGTGCAAGGCCGGCCTTGCCATGCAGCCAGGTCAGAAGTTGCTCGGGCGCGAACGGCCGTGAAAATATCTCGTCGACGCCAGCCTTGATCAGGTCCAGATGCAACTTGCCGGAACGTGGCGCGACCAAGCCTGCGACCGGGATGGCGTTTGTTGCTGGGGTCGACTTCAACCTGATGCACTGTTTTGCGATGGCACGCTCCCCTGGATGGCAGTCCAGGATCACCGCGAGCGGCTTTGCCACCTCGATGAGGCGGGTGACTTCCTTGTCCTCGGTCATTAGCTGCGTGTCGAAGCCCGCGACCGAGAGTATGTGTCCGAAGACCAGAAAGAAATCCGGATCCTGTGAGGAAATCAGGACAAGGGGCCTCATAAGGGGAAAAACCGGGTTTGCCGCGCCATAGGGCTGACTACCGCGCTCGTGGGCCCGACACAATACGCCACACTATCGGCGGTCCGCGAACTCCTTCGCTAACAATCGCGTATCGGCCTAGTCAAGCCTCATCCGCGAGTATGGCGCCGCTGATAGAATAGGCACGGCGCGTCGCTTGGATGGCCTGAAGCGTGACATCGATCAGAAGTGCGACAATGTCACCGTCGGGATGTTCAAGAACCTCGCCCAGCTCTGTCAGGGTCCAGCCAAGGGCGCGCAGACGTTTCGGCCAGAACGCTTCGCAGACAACGCTGATCTGTCGGATTCCGAGTCTTAGAGCCGCTTCGAGAAGACCGCACAGGACCACGCCCGCGACAGGGGAGGAGGCACCTTGGGTACGAAGCGAAGGGATGACGAAGAAACGCGTCCATTCGAATATTTCCGCGGCTCGCGGAGGCGTTCCCCCGGCGAGACCTGGAAATACTTCGCTCATCAAATGCGGCTCCAGCGTTGGGACCAGGCGCGAACCACCGACGATCTTGCCGTTGGTATCAAGCGCGAGAAGATAGAGCGCATGCTCGTTATCGAAGGCGTCGATCTCGATGTTGATGGGCCGCGCGACGGCGCGCCACTGCCTCTGCCTGACGTAGATGTCGTACCTTATGCGAAAATAGCGCTCCAGAAGTTTCCTGTAGTGCTTCCTGTTTGACCAGGTAACCAGATGAATACGGACCATGACGCCTCCAGGCGGAGGTCGTAGGAAACCGCGCTTGGCGCACGTATGACGGTATTCAGGTATTGCTAAATCTGGATTTCCTGCCGTCGCAGAGCTTTGACGATGGCATGCGAGACATTGATCGCATCGAGCTTGCCGCGAATGTTTCGTTGGTGACTCTCGACCGTGTTCCTGGTTACCCCGAGGATGCAGGCAATGTCTTCGTTCGATTTGCCTTGTGCGCTCCACTGCAGGAGTTCGCGCTCGCGCCCTGTCAAAGGCCTGGCATCACTGCCTTGGCCGCTCGCCTCCAGCCCCGAGAGACGTCGGAATGTGTGGACGCAGAGCGTTTCGATAAGAGGCATTGCGCTCAGTGGCACGTCGATCCGGTCGCTCGCCGCCGTGACGACGCCTGGACCCGCCAGCGGTACGTGGATGGGGACACAGATGCCATCTCGCATGCCAAACTCCGCCGCCTCGTCCATCACCAGTTTCGCGCGCGCAATCATCCTTCCTGCCGGAAGGTCGCTCCACAGGAACGGTTGCGGCGAATGCCGGCACTGAGCTACGCAGGGATCATGCAGAAAATGATCTTCCTCAAGGTAGCGGAAAAACCATTCGGGCGGCCAGCCATCGCCCAAAATCTCGCGCTGCCAGGCCGTATCATGCGGCACGGGCAAACCGGTAATGAGGAAATGACGCAATCCGTAGCGCGCCATTGCGGAGCGAAACTCTTGCAGGATTGCAACCGCCGACCGCCCCGTGTCGATCCTTGAGATCGCCGCAAAGAGCTGAGCAATACTATCGTTTTCCATTGGCAGACCTCGACGAAAGTCAGGCCCAACCCCGGCAACAACTTAAGCGAGTAGAGACACGATCTTCAATGGGACTTGCTGCGAATGTATACTGAAGGAGTCAATTAGCCGGCGCAAATACAAAGAAATCTTAGTCGGTTCAATAACCTATCGAATCCGATCGCGTCACTCGGCTGACTTTGAAGCAACCTGCTTCATCACGCGAGCGGGTCGCCGATGTCCTGGGCCTGCCGAGATCAGCGCCGCCGGTTCGACGCCCAAGGCCTTTGCCAGGATTTCGACCGTATCCAGAGTGGCGTTGCGGCGTCCAGCCTCGACGCTGCTGATATAAGCCCGCGTGCGCCCCGAAATGAAAGACAACTGCTCCTGCGAGAGTTTTCTTTCCCTGCGCAGCCGCTGCACGTTCAGACCAAAAACGCCGCGAAGATTCATCAAGCAACGGATGCTACGGCGCACACTCTGGTGCGACACACTATAGTGCACATTCTGCATTGACAGCCGTGCTGCTGGCTGTTTGAAACGACAGGCGAATTCATCGTTCCCTGAAAAAGGAATTGCCATGGCGAGCCTGCCGTTTCGCGAGCTCTTGGGCGACGTGTCGGAGCATTCCCCGGACGACGGGAGCGGACCCGAAGTGGACAAAAGCCGAGTCCAGAAATTCGTCTGCATCCGATGTGGCGTTTCCTACCCCGGCGATCTCGCCATAGACTCCCGGGGGTGCGAAAAGTGTCGTGAGACCGCGCCGGCAAATCTTCGGCCGGTCTATCCGGCCCACCAGCCACATCCCTTCGATGGAGCTACCGCCCAAGGCTCGCTATGGCGTTTCGCGCATATGCTGCCTTGCGCGGCCGAGGAGGCCGTGACGCTGGGCGAAGGTCAAACACCGTTGCTGGCAGCGCCGCGCATCGGCGCCTTTGTCGGCGTGGCAAACCTCGTGATTAAGGACGAAGGACGAAACCCGACCTGGTCGCACAAGGACCGCTTCTCAACAGTGGCCGTCAGCATTGCGCGTGCGCGAGGCGCAAAAATTGTCGCAACCGCCTCTTCGGGAAACGCCGGCGCCTCGCTGGCGGCTTACGCTGCCCGAGCTGGACTGAAATGCATCGTCACCACGTTCGCGGGATCAGCCGGCGCCATGCTCTCGCAAATCCGCAAATACGGCGCGACGGTTGTGCCGCTGGTCAGCAAAATGGACCGATGGTCGCTGCTTGCGCAGGCGGCTGACCGCTATGACTGGTTCATAGCCTCGCCCTATCACGGGCCGGTCGTTGGAAGCCATCCACTCGGCATCGAGGGCTACAAAACCATCGCCTATGAGATCGTCGAGCAATCGGGAGGCACCGCGCCGGACTGGTGCGTGCTGCCGGTCTGCTATGGCGATGCTTTGTCTGGCGTCTGGGCAGGATTTTGCGAGCTGTTCGCGCAAGGCGCGATCGCCCGTCTGCCGCGACTCGTTGCGGCGGAAGTGCACGGGTCACTGGCGGCGGCGCTTGCCAGCGGCGCCGATGCACTGCCGGAGCGCCCGATGGCCTTCGAGAGCCTTGCCGTTTCGATCGGCACGCCGCGCAGCACCTTCCAGGCACTGAAGGCACTTCGGGACTCGTGCGGCCATGCCGTACCCGTTGGCAACCAGGGGCTTGTCGCAATGCAGGAGCAGCTTGCCCGCGACGAAGGCATCTTTGCCGAGCTCGCATCGGTCACGCCGCTTATTGCGATCTCTACATTGAGGCGCCAAGGCATAATCGCGCCGACAGACCGCGTGGTTGCGGTTGTGACTGCCAGCGGACTGAAGGATCTCGACCGGTCCGTCACGCAGGACAGGAATGATCGGATTTTCCAGACAACCCAGGATGCCTGGCGCTGGCTGGATGCCAATGAGCCCCGGCTCGCCTCCTAAAACGCCGGGCAAGTTAGTCGCTCGTCTGGGCCTTCACGGCTGCCTGTGTTTCCAGCACCTCGGCCAGGCTGCGGCGGTTCCAGACAAAGCGCGTCCATTGTGTTTCTGCCCTTGGCGCGATGATTGAAAGTGTATTCGGTTCGCTGACTTGCGCGCATGGCCAGCCAGGCAAGCTCGAGAGCCAGTCGTCATTGTAGACAGTCTCGATATGTCGGTGACCTTCGTCCGGCATGATGGCGGCGACCTGGGCATCCGGGTGTTTGGTTGCAACCCATTGTGCCACCAGCGCGGCGGCGCCACTGGTCGGCCCCATGAAGATGCCGTGATCGCGCAGCAAACGATGAGCCGCCATATAGGCTGGGTAGGCACCGACCCAATGGATCTCGTCGACCAGTTCGTGGCGAACATTCTTCGGCAACACGCTGTTGCCCAGCCCGCGCAGCATGCGTTTGCCAACGGGTTGACCAAACAGGATGCTGTGGTGGGTATCGACGGCGAAAACAGTGAGATGGGGAAAGATGGTTCGCAAAAACCAGGCAGTGCCACAAAGCGAGCCGCCTGTGCCGATACAACCGACAAGGCAGTCAATCCGACCCATCGCGCGGATCAGAAGCTCGGCCAGCCGCGCATAGGCGAGCCAATTTCCCGGACTATCGTATTGACGCGTCCAGAAGCCGTCCGGCTCCCTGGCCAGGATGTCATGAAGACACTCAAGCCTGCCGGGCTGGTTGCCATCACCACGGGGATCGTCCAACGCGATGACCGAGGCGCCGATGCGCTCGAGGCGCGCCTTGTATTTGGCGTCGATCAGCGTCGAGGCGGTGACGAGCGTAAGCCGATAGCCGCGCGCCGCGGCGAGCAGCGCCACCGCCATTCCGAATGTGCCTGACGTCGTCTCGACAATATGCGCGCCAGGCTTCAACTCGCCGTTCGACGCGGCGCGATCCAGAATGTGTCGGGCCGGCATTAGTTTCATCAGCGGAAAGGCGGCAGCGACAAGATTTGACGACAGGTGAGCCAGACGGGGCGTCTCCAGGTCTCTGAAATAGTCGGCATCGATGGCTACCATTGCCACCCCTCCCCGTTGACCAGATGACGCTCGACGTCCGTGAACCCGGCCTGTTCTGCTTTCCGCGCGACAAGGGTCGCCTTTCGTCTCAGGGACGCGTCGGAGAGGTCAAAAATGACACCGAACAGAGAGCCGCTATGGGCGACCTGCACACCGCACGCTCCGGCTTCGTCGGCGATCTGGACGACCTCGTTGAAACCCTGTTTCGGCAGATGCCGTTGACTGATCAGGGCACTGGCCGAGGCGGCGCGTCCAAGAAGTTGAGGGTCCTGAAAGCGAACGGCCCGCGCCGCCAAAGTCCGAAGCACGCCGAATTGCTGAATTTCGGTACTGTCATAGTGGGCGGGCGACAGCTGCAACGTGTCGACTGGGGTGCCGCCGTTCGCCTTGAATCCCACCAGCAACAGCGGCGGCAAGGAGCCGCCGAAGTTTTCGATCACGGTGCCTTCACGCTGCGCAAACAGGACAGCCTGATCATCATAGGCGATAGCATCGCTTGCACGCTCGGCGGCGACGGCGAGACGGCCGACGCTCAATGGCCGCAACTGGACTTTGATAGCAGCAGCCACAGCGCGGATCGAGGCGACAACGTCGGCTGTCGATGAGCCATAGCCGTGCCCGACCGGGATCGAGCTGTGAAGTGTCAGCTCGCCGCCGCTGCTGACACTCAAAAGATCAAGCGTCAGCCGCGCGGCCGCCGCCGCTTTGACCTTGTGATCGGGATGGACAATGATCCCCTTGCCAACGCCCAAGACAAAGGTCGCCTCCGATTTCAACCCGGCAATCGGCAGTGTCACCAGGCCGCGTTGAAGATGCCCGTCGTCCCCTTGGAAGACGCCCTGGATAAGTTCTCCGTGATGCGCGATTGCGGTTGCCGTTCCGGCCAGGGGCTGCGATCCGTCACGGATCGCCAAATCGCCATCGATCGCCATAGCCATCTCCACCGCATTCACGGGCCATGGAGAGAAATGGCGGAAGTGAATGACAGCCGCCCTCAATGGATTCCGGTATTGACTGCGCTTAAATCGCGCATGCGCTTAGCGGATGGAGGCTTGTCAGCATTATCGTCGCGCAAGTCTGCGCAACGGGCTCAGTTGCATCCATGGACATCAAAGCCGGAGCTCGCAGCCTGGCTATGATCTGCCCTCTCCCAAGATCGACTTCCGCCAGGTCGCTCATCCCCATCGACGACAAGCGAGAGCCTTGTTCCTGGTCTCTCCGAGGCTGGCTGAGCCGGCTCGATCCAGCTGTTTCGCGAACATCGGCCAACAGACCGGCCAATAATCTCGGCGACACGGGTTTTATTCATGGATTTCAGAGCATTGAGGTACTCTAACATCGGCCAGCATGACGATCATCGTCGGCGCCGTGGGCCTCCAATCGGACATTGTGGATGCCTGCGCTGATGATCGGCCAACAGATCGGCCAATTAGGCTGGAAAAACAAAAATAAATCTTTATAATTATATATTTAACTGAAACAAAGATCGGCCAACCATGGAAGAAACCGTCCAGCGCATCGAACCGGCACGACTGGAAGACATATCCGAGCCGATATCGGATGCGCTGGCTGAGCTGGCGGCGGCATCGGCCGTTCTGGGCAAAAGCCTGCATCCGCGCACCGCAGCCAATCTCGCCGATCTCGTGCGCATCATGAACACCTACTATAGCAACCTCATCGAGGGCCACAACACACGCCCCCGCGACATCGAACGCGCCCTGGCCGGTGAGTTCGACAAGGACAAGGAGCGGCGCAATCTGCAGATCGAAGCCGCGGCGCATGTGCGGCTGCAGGCTGAGATTGACAAGATGGCAGCACAGGAACGTGTACCCGAGCCGGCCTCGCCCGAATTCTTGCGCTGGCTGCATGCCGAATTTTACCGCGATGCCGATGAAGCGATGTTGCGCATCCGGGATGCAGGCCGCGAATTCGTCATGACCCCCGGCAAGTGGAGATCGGCGTCGGAGCATGATGTCGCGGTCGGACGATACCAGCCGCCATCGAGTGACCGCGTCGAGGCGTTCATGGAGTATTTCGCCACGCGGTACCGTTTCGCCCGCATGGGCAAAGCCGCACGCATCCTGGCCATCCCGGCAGCCCACCACCGGTTCAACTACATCCATCCCTTTCCCGACGGCAACGGCCGCGTCAGCCGCTTGATGAGCCATGCCATGGCCCATGAGGCCGGTATCGCTGCGCATGGGCTGTGGTCGATTTCGCGTGGCCTGGCCCGGGGCTTGAACAGCCGGGGCGACTACAAGCGCATGATGGATCACGCCGACATGCCGCGCCAGGGCGATCGCGACGGCCGCGGCAATCTTTCGGAACGCGTGCTTGGCGATTTCATCTTGTGGTTCTTGCACGTGTGCGTCGACCAGGTCGGCTTCATGTCCAGCCTGTTCGATCTCAATCAGCTCGCACGGCGGCTGCAGCGCTTTGTGCAGCGCCACGACGTCAAGCCGGAGGCGTTCCGGCTGCTCGAGGAGGCGCTGTTGCGTGGAGAGTTTGATCGCGGCGAAGCCTCGCGCATCACCGGCCTGCCGGAACGTACCGCGCGGCGCGTCTTTGCCGATATACTGGGCCTTGGCCTGCTTGCATCGGATACCCCGAAAGGTCCGGTGTCGCTGCGCTTCCCGGCCGATACGCTGGATGAGCTGTTCCCCAAGCTGTTTCCCGAAACCTAGAACGACAGGGCGCGCCCTGGCCAGCGAGCCCCCCGGGGCTCGCATGCAGGCGTATTGCAATATTTTGTACATACTTTGTCAATCTATATTGACGAAATAGTGCCCTCGACCATAACTTTGGGTGGCTGCGGCTGAACCGGATCGGGGAGGCGCACGCAATCAATCTCATGGGAGGACTGCACGATGAATTTTCGAGCCCGATCGGCCGCCCTTGGCCTGGCCTGTATCGCCTATGCCGCGATTGTTGGAAGCCTGCTGCCAGCCGCGGCAGAAACCACGAAAGAACGCGTCCTGAAGGACGGGCGCATCGTCATCGGAATTCATAACCGCGCGCCATGGGGCTACAAGAAGGAGGGAACAGGCGAGCTGGTCGGATGGCATCCAGACCTGCTGAGAGCCGCATTCGCCGACCTCGGCGTCAAGCAAATCGATTTCGAGGTAACCGAGTTCGGAGCCTTGATTCCAGGCCTCATGGCCGGGCGTTTCGACGCCGTGGCGTCGGGCCTGTCGATAACTCCGGAGCGATGCAAGCAGGTCGCCTTCGGCGGTCCCGACCTGAAGTCGGACGACGCGGCCGTCGTGCTCGCCGGCAACCCCAAAGCGATCCACAGTTATACGGACCTGGCAGGCAAATCAGACCTCATCATGGGGGGCGGCCGGGGCAGCAACGTCATCAAGAATGCAATCACGCAAGGCGTCCCGGACGATCGGATCCTGCAGTTTCCCGACATTGAAACCAACATCGCCGCATTGCGCGCCGGGCGCATCGATGCGGCGGTGTTCTCGTCGCCGACCGTCATCGGGCTGCTTGCCGGGAACAAAAGCCCCGACCTCGAGCGCGCCAGCCCTTTCAGTACAGGCGACAGTTCAATCAGTTACATCGCTATCGCGTTCAGGAAGGACGATGGCGATCTGCGCGACCTCTATGACAAGGGCTTGGCCAAAGTCATGTCCAGCGGCGCGATCGCCACCATCATGGCGAAATACGGGTTTGGCCCGGCCGAAGCCGTGCCGACAGGACTGACAACGGCGCAGCTGTGCGGTTCAGCCAACTGATCTGCATTGCGGATCGTACCCGGGCAGCATCGCTGCCAGCCATCGGATCGCGTGGCGCCGCACGAACAGGCGGCGCCACTGTCCATCGGCTGCCTTGGCTGACTGTCAGTCCGGATCACCGGATGAAGCGACGTCTTCAGGGATTTCCTGGCGCAAGTTCGGCCCCTTGGCCAAGCGCCTGCCAAGCGCGGACACGAAGGCGTTGTAGCGCTCGCTCGCCTTGGCGCGTGCCGCCTGCGCCATCGGTTCAGGCAAGGCAGGTGTCGTCGCCAACCAGAAGCGAATAAACACCGCCAGGGTTTCAATTGAGATACCGACATCCCGCTCCAGCCGCATGATCCGGCGGTCGATCTGATCGAGACGCTTGGCCACCGCCGCCTCGCGCTGTGCGTCGGCATCGGGGGAGAGGAAGGAAGCGATCGCCGCTTCGGCGATCAGCGACTGCGACCGGTCGCGCCTGACGGCATAGTCGACAAGCAACGCCATCACCGCAGGGTCGAGATAGACGGAGATCTGCACCTTCTTCTTCATCGCCTTCATGGCCGTCATAGCTCCATGCCATCGTCTGGATCGAGCGCGATTTGCCGCGCGACGGTCCGCGCGGCGCGGGCCATCCGGCTGCTGCTAGCGGCGAGATCATCAGCCTCGTCAGCCGTATCGATCTCGAATTCGTTTGCGGGCGCCGCAGGCGCTGAAGTCGCGACAACGTTGTCGAGTTCGGGCTGACGCCGCCAGCCGGAGTCGGTCGCATCGTCCTGGCCTTTCGCGCCAGCGGCCTGGGCTGCTGGACTCTGCGACGGCAGCGGCGACGGAAGGCTTGTCCAGTCGTCAGGCTTGACCTCGCTTCGCACCGTGAGCGCTGGCGGTGGCAGGACGCGGTTTTTCAACCGCGGGTCTTCGAAGTAGCGCGCCTTCTTCGCCCGGATCGGCGGCGTACCGGCCAGCATGACGATTTCGTCGCCAGCCGGCAGTTGCATGATCTCGCCGGGTGTCAGCAACGGCCGCGCCGTCTCGGAGCGCGAAACCATGAGATGACCGAGCCATGGCGAAAGCCGGTGACCGGCATAGTTCTTCATCGCCTTCATTTCGGTTGCCGTGCCCAGCGCATCCGACACGCGCTTGGCGGTGCGCTCGTCATTCGTCGCGAAGCTGACGCGCACGTGGCAGTTGTCGAGGATCGAGTTGTTCGGTCCGTAGGCCTTCTCGATCTGATTGAGAGACTGCGCGATCAGAAAGCTTTTCAGGCCATAGCCGGCCATGAAAGCAAGCGCTGACTCGAAGAAGTCGAGCCGTCCGAGCGCCGGGAACTCGTCCAGCATGAGCAGCAACCGATGACGATCCATTCTCTCGTGCAAGTCCTCGGTCAGACGCCGGCCGATCTGGTTGAGAATGAGACGGATCAGCGGTTTGGTGCGACTGATGTCGGAGGGCGGAACGACGAGGTAGAGCGTCGCCGGAGCGGCATCCGCGACGATGTCGGCGATGCGCCAGTCACAGGAGCGGGTGACCGCGGCGACGACCGGATCGCGGTAGAGGCCGAGGAAGGACATCGAGGTCGAAAGCACGCCTGAACGTTCGTTGTCGGACTTGTTCAGCAACTCTCGTGCAGCACTTGCAATGACCGGGTGCGGACCGCCCTCCCCCAGATGCGCCGTCGTCATCATGGCGGCCAGTGTCGATTCGATCGGTCGCTTGGGATCGGACAGAAATGCCGCAACGCCGGCCAGTGTCTTGTCGGGTCCGGCGTAGAGCACATGCAGGATCGCGCCGACCAGAAGCGCGTGACTGGTCTTTTCCCAGTGGTTGCGTCGTTCAAGCGAGCCTTCGGGATCGACCAGAATATCGGCGATGTTTTGAACGTCGCGCACCTCCCATTCACCCCGCCGGACCTCCAGCAAGGGGTTGTAGGCGTTCGACCTGGCATTGGTCGGATCAAACAGCAGTACCCGGCCGTGCCGAGCGCGGAAACCGGCGGTAAGGCGCCAGTTCTCGCCCTTGATGTCATGGACGATCGCCGAGCCGGGCCAGGTCAGCAGCGACGGCACGACCAGGCCAACACCCTTCCCCGAACGCGTCGGCGCAAAGCAGAGCACATGCTCTGGCCCGTCATGGCGCAGATAATTCGGCCCATATCGCCCGAGCACCACACCGTCCGGAACAAGCAGGCCGGCGGCCTTGACCTCGCTCCTTTCGGCCCAGCGGGCGGAGCCGTAGGTCTCGACCTTCGTCGCTTCGCGGGCACGCCACAGGGACATGCCGATCGCCACGGCGATTGCGATGAAGCCGCCCGAGGCAGCGATGAGGCCGCCGCGCATGAAGATGCCGGGCGCATAGGCGTCGTAGAAATACCACCACCAGAAGATGGCTGGCGGATAGTAGATGGGCATGCCGGCGATGACGACCCAAGGCGGGCCCAGCTGTGTCTGGTACCCCAACTGCCACGCCGACCACTGCGTCGCCCCCCAGGTGGTGAGCAGCACGATCAGGAAGACAACGACAATCTGGCCCCAGAGGACTTTTGTTCCCGACATGCGTTTCTCCTCGCTGCGAAGAGGTCCGGCAAAGTGCATTTGAATTCAACGGCCCATCCGACCCGATCGCGCGGTGTCGAGCTGTCGGCAAGGAAGACAGGCGATCGGCAGCCATGGACCCGCGCTCGAGCAGCCCGCAAAAGACGGGATCCGGCGTAGGTCATGCGATCGCAGGCGTTGGCAATCTCGCGTTCCCTACGAAACTCTGGATGCGTGCCGATCGCCACCGGCCGAAGCTTTGCCGATGAGATCACAACCCCAGTCCTTGCTTGCGCCCGAAACTCCAGTCAATGCCGCCGTCGCCGCGGGCGATGCCGGCGATATGGTTGCCGAGATGCCGCTCCAACGACGGCGTCCACGGCACCAGTTGAAAGCCGAGCCCGTCATCGATCATCGCAAAACGGCCGGAGGCAAGCGCAAAGCGCTGGCGGTAAATACCGGACACGAATTCGCCACTGCCGGCACGGTTGAAGGGCTGGCCGGACGTCGCCGCGAGCTTGCTGCCCAGTGCGTCGATCTCCCTTCGGCGCAAAGTGTCGATCAAGCCGTTGGCAAAGACGATGCCGCGTGCCTGCCGCTCAGCCAGATCCAGGCCGACCAGATGTTTGGCACGCCGATTCATCGCATGCCGCACCTCAGCACCGAATCCGCCATCGGACAGCGGTGCCGGCTTGCGCGCGAGCGCCTGCCTGTCGAGCCAGGTCGCGCCATCGGCGACGACCTGGCGTTCGATGTCGAGGTCGCTGCGAACGGCGAGCGCGAGGCGCCGGCGTCCTTGGGCGTCGTCGAACTTGCGCAGCTCGACGATCGAGCCCGGTGCGCCATCACCCGCTGCGTCGAGATCGGGAAGTCGGACATGATGGCAACGGCCGTCGACGCCGTCGATGACCGCATAGGCGGTGCCCTTGAGCTCGTCATCCAGTCCGCGCTCGACCAGGCGGCCCAGGATGGTTTCGTCAAGCGTCTCCGCCGCCAGCACATAGCTGGCACTGGCGCGCTCGATGTCGCGCCCGCAAAGCGCCCGATGCAGGCGTTTGATGATATCGCCGCGTTCGCCGAGCTCACGCAGCGTCGCCTCGGCTTTGTCGCTGACGACCCATTGGCCAGGACCGATCTCATCGGCAAGGCCGAGCCCCTCGAGTCTGCGCAGGCGCCCGACCTTGAAGGTGCTGAATTCGTCAGGCCGGCGATCGGCGTGAGGCGCAAGGTCGATGATGCCGTCTGGACCAGCATCGCGCATCAGCTGGCGGTCGAGTCCAGTCCAGCCATCCGCATCGACCTGCCGCTCGACGTCCCGGCGGACTTCGAGATCGGAGCGGAGGCCGAGCTCCCGCGTGATGAGGGCGCTGGCGCGATCGCGCATGCCGCGGCTGATGTAATCGCGAGAGATCACGAGGTCCCGGCCATCATCGCCTCGGCCGCGCAAGATGACGTGGAGATGCGGGTTGTCGGTGTTCCAGTGATCGACCGCAACCCAATCGAGCGACGTGCCGAGATCCTTTTCCATCCGGCCCATCAAGTCGCGCGTAAAGGATTTCAGATCCGCCATTTCGGCGGCGTCCTGCGGCGAGACGATGAAGCGGAAATGATGCCGGTCATCCCTGCAGCGCTCGACGAAATCCGTGACCGAAGCATCCTCGACCTCGGGGCCAAACATGCGGGCTTTGGCGCCGTCGCGCGTCACACCTTCGCGCTGCAGATAGGTGAGGTGGGTCGCCAGCGGCGCGGCGCGTTGCGAATGGCGAACCACGCGGGTCTTGATGACGGCGACGCGGGAACGGCTGGTCAGGAAGCGATTGGCCTGAATGCTGGCCACCCTGCCCCGGCCAAACTGCGAATGACTGGCGAGCCGGATCCGGCCGGAGCGCGACACGCTGCCGCCGGCCTTTTGCGTTGCGGCAAGCGCCTGGGCGATGAAGGGCCGGGAGGACTGGGAACGCGTCGAGCGAACGCGGCCCGGACGGATGAGGAATTCGCGCTCATCGGCCATGACGCCGGCCCGCAACGTGCGATGAATGCAGCAGATACGACATGTTGTCTGCCTCCGGCACATTGCGCCGAAGCGCGGCAATGTGCCGGAAGCGGCGAAAAACCCAACAAAGACAACCGACCGGCCGGCGCACAATGTGCGCCCTTTTATCTCGCCATCCCTCGGTCGTTGCCGTGAGCGTCCGGTCCCTGCACATATTTGAAGTAGTGCAATCTCGCGTCATGTCGGGTTCCTTCGGTTTGTGGAGGATATTCGGATGGCGCCTCGCCGCTCCTGGGCCAAGGCCAACAGCCCCTACTGGTCGTCGCAGGTCGCGAGCTGGCTCAGCAGCGATCTCAGTGCGCAGGAATTCTGCCGCCAGCACGATCTCTCGATCAGGACGTTCGATCTGTGGATGCACCATCTGGTGAGCAGCGAAGAGCTGCGCAAGCGTGCGGAAAAGCTGCGGAATTTGCGCCGGAAGAAGACCGGACGTAAGCGCAAGACGCAACGGTCGAAGCGTCCCCAGAGGCGGCCGCGCTATCGCTACGGCAAGCGCACGGACAGCGGCCCGATTGCTTTGCGGGCGTTCTGGAGCATGCATGTCGAGGCGATGAACTGGAGCGGCATGGGCCATGCCGAGTACGCCGCCGCGCTCGGACTTTCGCGACATGCGTTGCGGATCTGGCGCGATCGGCTCGAGGAATCCGGCGACGAAATGGACTGGCGATCGCTGCTTCATCCCAGTGCCCGGGCCCTATTAAGCAGCGCTGCTAATTGCGCGCGGCGCCAATACCGCTTGACACCCGAAGCGATGGACGGGCGATCGCACCGGCGCAGCTTCACCGAAGAGCAGAAGCGGGCGATCGTTGCGGAGACCGAGAGACCCGGCGTCGTCGTCGCGCGGGTCTGCCGCCGCCATGGCATTGCCACCAGCATGGCCTTCCGCTGGCGAGAAGAGTTCGGCCTGACTGCCCGCAAGGCGCCTGAACTGGCGCTGGTCGAGATCGCCGATGGAGCAGAAAGCGAGCCGCCGGCGCTCGTCGCGTTGCGCAATCTCGTGCGGCCGCCGGATGGCATGGTGGCGATCGACCTGGACGATGGGCGGCGCGTGTTTGCCCCGGCAGGCGCATCCGCGGCTGCGGTCAAGCGGCAGTTGGCCGGCAAGGAGAAGGCATCATGATCGTCGTTCCGGCGGGCGTGAAAGTGCATCTGGCGTTGGGTCACACCGACATGCGCAAAGGTCTCGATGGTCTTGCGACGCTCATCCAGGAGCATCTGAAGAAGGATCCCTTCTCGGGCCATCTGTTCGTCTTCCGCGGCAAGAATGCCTCGCTCCTGAAGATCCTTTTTTGGGACGGAACGGGACTGTGTCTGTTCACCAAGCGCATGGACCACGGACAGTTCATGTGGCCGCGCCTGGCCGAGCCTGGCGGCTCGGTGGCACTGTCGCCGGCACAACTCGCGATGCTCATCGAGGGCATCGACTGGCGTGCCCCGGAACGCTTCTGGCGACCGATGCTGGCCGGCTGAAACCGGCACTTCTATTGTCGCGAATAAGCCCGGAATCCTTGGGTTCCTGTGCTGTTTGTGATAGAATCGGTCGATCTCCAAAACCTGCCATCCGATCCAGCACTTCTTCAACGTCTCGTGCGCGACATGGCGGCCGCGGTCGAGAGCCGTGATGGCGAGATCGAGCGGCTTCAGTCGATCATCAAAAAGCTCCAGCGGGCGCAGTTCGGCCGCAGCTCGGAGCGGCTCGATCCCGATCAGCTTGCACTCGCCCTGGAAGAACTCGACGCTGACATCGGACGCATCCAGGAGAGCCGTCAGGTCGTCAGCAAGCCGTCGACTGAGCGGCCGTCGCATCGCAAGCCGCTGCCCGATCATCTGCCGCGCGAGGATGTTCTGGTCGATGTCGACAGCATGATCTGCGCGTGCTGCGGCGGCGCGCTGCATGCCATCGGCGAGAGCGTGAGCGAGATGCTGGATTGGGTTCCAGCGCAGCTTCGCGTGATCAGGACGACGCGGCCCAAATATGCATGCCGGACCTGCGAGACGGTGGTGCAGGCGCCGGCGCCGGAGCGGCCGATCGCTGGCGGTCTGGCGACGCCGGCGCTGCTGGCGCAGGTGCTGGTCAGCAAATATTGCGATCACACGCCGCTCTATCGGCAGTCGCAGATCTTCGCTCGCAATGGCGTCGAACTTCCGCGTTCCACCCTTGCCGGCTGGGTCGGCGGCGCCTGCTGGTGGCTGGAAGCCCTGCACGAGCGGCTCGCCAAAAGCGTCTTCGCGTCGAACCATCTTTTTGCCGACGACACACCGGTGCCGGTGCTCGATCCCGGCCGCGGCCGCACCAAGACGGGGCGACTGTGGGTCTATGCCCGCGAGCAGAGGCCATGGGGCGGACCGGAGCCGCCGGCCGCGGTCTATCTGTTTGCGCCGGACCGCAAAGCCGAGCGTCCTGTCTCGCATCTCGAGCACTTCAAGGGCGTGCTGCATGTCGATGGCTATGCCGGGTTCGAGCGGCTCACCGGCAAGGGAGACATCGTTCTGGCTGCCTGCTGGAGCCATGCACGGCGCAAGTTCTACGACGTGGTACAGGCGACCAGCGCGCCGATCGCGGTGGAAGCCCTGCGACGGATCGGCGAACTCTATGCTGTCGAGGCCGACGTTCGCGGTCAATCGCCGGGCCATCGGCTTGCAGCCAGGCGCAGCCGCTCCAAACCAATCGTCGACGCCATGCGGGTCTGGCTCGAAGCACAGCTGCCGCTGTTGCCGGGTCGCAGCACGCTCGCCGAAGCCGCCCGCTACGCGCTCTCGCGCTGGGACGGCCTGACCCGCTTCCTGCATGACGGTCGCATCGAGCTCGACACCAACCCGGTTGAGCGCGCCATCCGCCCAGTCAGTCTCGGCCGCAAGAACCATCTCTTCGCGGGCAGCGACGGCGGTGGTCATCGCTGGGCGGTGCTGTGCTCGTTGATCGAAACCTGCAAGCTCAACGACGTCGAACCGTATGCCTGGCTGCGCGATGTGCTCATCCGCATGGTTGCAGGGCACCCCATCAACCGGCTCGACGAATTGCTCCCATGGGCTTGGAAAGTCGGAAATGCTGTCAAGAACTGAGCGACGTGCAACGACCGGACGCTTACTCGTTGCCTCGCGACCTATCCATCGCGCACGCCATAACGCCCAACAAGACGCCAGGGCGCGAATTGAGAACAAATCCTTCATGGCTCCGACGTCCAGACATCGGGGCTGCTGAACAGCTCGCGCGACCGCGGACCGGCTGAAAAAAGATCGCCCGCCCGAGACGATGCTTGCATGTCGGCCGATGCGCCCTCGCCCAACGAGCGATCGGCGGTGGCGGTCGAGCCGGATCGGTTTGTGAACAGCGGCGCGACGGTCCATGGAACGGCGTTGCGCTGAGCGGCGGTCAGCGCGCCGGGACCATCACCGCCGTCCCAGAAAGGGCGCAGTCTTGCAACGTAGGACCGGGTCTCGGCCGGTAGGAGACGGCCCATCAAAGAGGCTTCGTAACGGGCCGGCCCCGCATTGTAGGCCGCCAGGAAACCAGGCGAGCCGTATCGATCATACAGCTCGCGCAGATAGGCCGTTCCGGCGAGAATGTTGTCGCGCGGATCAAAAGGATTGTGGCCCAAATGATGGCGAAGGCGCAGCTCAGCCCAGGTCGCGGGCATGACCTGCATCAACCCTACCGCGCCTTTGCGCGAGACGGCGACCGGGTCGCGAGCGCTTTCCAGGCGCATGATCGCCCGTATCCAGCGTTCCGGGATGCGGAAGCGATGTGACGCCTCGGCAATGTGCGCTGCATAGGGATCGTCCGTGGACTGGCGTGAGACCGGTGCTGGTTGTGCGTCGGCGCCCGTCAATCCGTGACAGAAGATCGCCATGCCGGCAGCAAACAAAAGAGTTCCAGGCCTCACCCGCATGCGACCAAGGAAACGCCGTCCGGCGGCACGCATCTTTGCCGCTCGCAAGGTCATCGTGAGCGATCCTGACGCGATTTCGGCCGGCTCCAGCGCAGCGACCAGGAGCTCCCATCCGCGCTGGGACGGAAAAGGTTGGCGCGGAAACGCCGGCCAAACATCGGATCCTCCAACCGGCAGGACAAATAGTCGCCCGCGGCCGGCCCGGTCTCCCTCCAGGCCGCGCCGATTTCCGGGCCGCTGTCGTCGCCGATATGGATGCGAAAATCCGGTGCATTGCCCTCGGATGTCCTTGTCGGGACGAGCACCAATTCGGCATCCAGAAGCAGCGTTCGAATGCGACCGCTGAAACCAGATTGGGTTTGCTCGAAAACACCGATCTCGGGCATGGAAATGTCTCCTTCCTATTTTGGTTTGGCTGGGTTTCAGTTCTCCGGAGCGAGCCAGACGTAGCGTCCGTCGCCCCTCTCGTCGGTCCAGAGCGGCAGCGCGCGTCCGACGATCGAGGTCGCCGGGAAAGGCCCGAAATAACGGCCGTCGAGGCTGTCCCCGACCTTCCGGTTCATGACAAAGATTTCGTCGGCGGCGATGATGCGGCAGCCCTGCCAGTCAGGCAGAGAACGCCCCTTGTGGTCGCGCGCAAGTGCTGCGCCCAACGCGACGCCGTCGGCAGTGACAATGCGCCCGATACGGCAGACCTTTTGCCCGGGGAGTGCCACGAGGGTCTTCAACATCGGTACGCCAATCGGAAGATAGCCGCGCTGCGCTGCGAACCGGGCGATCGGTTCGGGCGGTTCAACGACTGCGAGCTCGCCGGCCGCAGCGTGCGTGCCTCGGCTCACCGCGTAGAGGCCGATGGGCGCGCTGGCCGATGCGTTCCACATCAACAGCGGCGGCATCTTCACGACAGCCGGCGTAACGCTCGCGGCGACCGCGGCAAGCGCCGTGATTGAGCAGGCAAGGCGGCTCATGATGTGGCTCGCTTGCGCAACAGGAAGCCCTGGTGCTGTTCGAGCGAATAGGCGCGCGGGGTTCCGCCGGCGACCAGGCGGTTGTGGGTTTGGCGCCAATAGTCGGGCGCGGCATCGGCGGGATGAATGCCGATCGCCTCAATCGCGTCGATCAGCTGGAGGACGCGCTCGACCTTGTTCCAGCCCGTGATCGTGAGCAGGATCTCACCGCCAGGCCGGATGTGAGGCAGCGTCTGATAAGCTTGCGAGGGTCGGACGGCACGCACGATATCGATGCGCGACATGACGGTGCCGAAGTCGTTGGCCGCCCAGCGCACAAAGGCAAAAACAACGTCCGGCGCAAATGCGAGAACGCGGCGGCGCCTGTCGATGATTGTCTCATGGACGGTTCGCCCGAAGCGGATCCGATGTTCAATCCGCTTCTCGACCCAGATCAACTCGACGGTCGTGAGCGCGCTACGCGGCATGGCTTGTGGAAACGACGTCATGTGTCATCGCCCGTGCGGCGACCGGCGCGTTGGCCATCGCGTGTCGGTCGGCCAGCAGCCAGCCGCGACTGTTCCTCGCGCTGGTTCGCCGGGTGCCGCGCAAGACTGTTAGATTGACTGTTAGACTCCAAGTTAGGAGCGCGATTTTCCTCGCCGGTGCCACGGCTTAGGGCCGCTGGCGGTTCCCGATAGCCCGATAGTACGGTTCCCGATGGCACGACGGTTCGGGTTCCCGATAGCACGAGCCTGTCAACGAGGGCTGGCGCCGGTTCGAACGCCAAAAGAACGCGGCCGCTGGCTTCGACTTCCGTGAACAGAAGGTACCCGGGCAGCGGTTGGCGACGCACGATGTCGCGCAGCTCGAAGGCGAAGCGCTTGAGCGGGGAGAGGCTGCCGGACTTCTGATGCAAATGCCGGATGTCGAAACGCCAGCCGGCACGCTGGCGCCCGCCATGCTTGCGCACCAGCCGGTAGAGCCAGCGATCGAGGCCACCCGTCAGCCCGAAATAGGCACGATCGATCGTCAGAATAAGCGCTGAGTCCACAACCGCGCGGTAGAACCAGTCCGGCAAAATTAACTCGAGGCCGAGCGGGCGGCCGTTTCGGCCGGTGCATTCCTGCCACTCATTGATCCACGAGAAGCGATGGCGCCTGCCTTCGGCGGGTTGGCGGATCGAGGTGACGACGCTCGTCGATTGCAGGCGATCGAGCGCTGCCTTGAGGCGCTGGTAGTCTCGCTTCGAGACGCCGCGGCCGATGAAGGTCAGCATTTCGTATGGCGTCGCAGCCATCAGGCGCGACGTGCGCAGCCCGGCGTCGCGTGCGTTGACGATCTGGCTTGCGGCCCAGATCAGGATATCGGCATCCCAGATTGTCGCCATCCCGTGGTCAGGCACGGCCTCCACCCTGATGGTCACATCGCCAGCGCGAAAGTCGATCGGCGCGATGCGTCTGGATTTGGCGAGGGAAAAGAAAGGATAGGCCATGAGGTCCTGCGCATCGCGTGATGCGAAATCACCGGGCAGCGCGTGGAACAGGTCGAGCTGTCCGCGCTCGGAGGGTTGGCGTGTTCGTCCCGACATCGGGTTGGCGGCGGCTTAGCGGGTTTCGCGCCCGGCATAGGGGATCAACCGGGCTGCATGAGGCTTGGCGGGCAGCACCGAGCCATGCGGATCGGACGTCGAGGTCATTGCCCCGCGCTGCACCCAGGCTTGAAGATCGTCGACGGCGTAGACGACGCGGCCGCCAAGCTTGCGATAGGCAGGCCCGGTCCCGTAGGTGCGGTGCTTCTCCAGGGTGCGCGCAGAGAGGCTGAGGAAATGCGCGGCCTCCGCGGTGCGCAGGTAGCGCGGCGGCATTGCGGCGGTGTTGGCGTTCATGGGGGCGTCTCCTTCCGGCCGTCACGGTTGAACGGCGATCCATGGCCAGGATGGAGGAGCAAGGGGCCGGTGATCAGGTGCGCAATTGACAGGCGCTTTTTTGCACCGTGAGCCACCAGGTTTCAGGAGAAACGCCGCCGCACGCGCAGCAATTGCCGATAGCCGCGCTCGACCATCTTCAGACCGTCGCGCACCAGGCGGTGCGTCTGGTAGCGAAAAGCAGAATCGTGCCAGTCAGCCGCGCTGACCAGCCGCCGGCCGAACAAGGCGGTCGCGACTTCAAAATGGGATGCCTGTTCCTCCCGGCCATCCAGACATCGCAGCATATGACTAAGACGCCGGCGCTGGGCCGTGGTCAATCTGGCGTCGGGGATATGCTGCCTGGCGATTGAGCGAATGAAGCGCTCAATCGCCAGGAGCCGGTCGGGTGCCATATCGTCGAGCGGGATGACGGCCGCCAAAGGCTTGCCCGGCTGCGGGTCACCGAGAAGCGCCACCTGCGTGCCGCTGGGACCAGCACGCGTGTGATGGCCGATCTCGTCGCGCTGGCCCTCGGCAAGCGGAACGAAGGGGGAGCTGTCCTGCGCGCCGTGCAGACCCGGCGGAACCTCGATGAGGTTGATGACGCCAGGGTCAATTTGAGGCGTCCAGTAGACGGATTGTTCGACTGCGGACTGGTCAGGCCTGGCGGCGAAACTGCAAACCCCAGCGCTTGCGCAATGCGCGCAGAGCCTTGGCTGACCGGGAGGCTGCGAAGTCTTGCTGATACTGCGGATTGCGCCGCAGGAACTCCCAGGCGATCACATCGGCGGCAGCGCCTTTGACGAATGCGTATGCCTGTGGATCACGCCACTGCGATGTATCCGGTTTCATCCGCGTCTTTCCCTAGTCAAAGATTTGATAGGGTGTCGCGGAGTTGAGCGAAATCCTTGGATTCCGTCATTGACGAAGCCGACGGGGGAGCGCGGCGGGGCTGCGTGATCAGGCGATGATTGTCGAGAGGCCTATTGGTTTGCGCCGTGCAGTGTCTTGAATGTCTGAGTCCAGCCCCGGTAGGTTTCGTCATCGCCCTGGCACCACGCACCGAAAGCGCGCCAGGCGGCAAAAGATGATGCGGACTGCTCGAACAGCGAGCCGATCGGCTCACCACGGGGCCAGCCGGCCGGCGGGTCGCCCGCCGCATCATTCGTAAGCCGTCGCAGGTCGGCCAATGCCGAGCGGATGTGCGGAAGCGGAAATTCGCAAAGGTCGCTGTTGTCGTTTGCTTCACGAACGACGACCGCAAGCTTGGCGATCACACCCGCCAATGATTGGGCAGCCGTCGCCGCAATCTCAGCCAGCAAGGCGTCCGCCTTTTCAGCATCGTCCTGCTCCACCTGCCGGGTGTCGAGATAGACGCGTTCGGCGTCGGTCCTCTCCGCGCACTCGACGACTTCGCCTGCGGTCGAAAACACCCCTCTTTCCCAGAGCCCGCCCTCTGCACGCTGCTGGCGGACGCAGGACGCCAGCGTCGCAGTGTGCGCATCCAACCAAGCAAGGGACAGGGTGAGCGCAGGATCGGCTAGAGGCTGACCAACGACCAGGCAGTCCGCCAAACCTTGTGTGTCGACGGCGGTCAACGAACTGACTAACTCCCGTCCCTGCATGACGGAAGACAAAGTCGTGGTATTGTCGGAATCAGCCATGATCCGAGCTCCACACAGCTTGGCGCTGGTCAGGTCGGGCAAGGGTGTTCCACCACCCTGCTCGACCGTTAGCCCCTGCGTCGTGTGCTTTAGAGGTATCCCTCCTCGGGCGCACGCAGCGGTAGCAGTGACGATTTAGATGAACTCGAGCGAAAAATCAAGCCCCATGGCATCAAATGATACTTTTGGTATAGAGGTAATTACAAGTGGCCAAGTGCGAGCTGCGCGTGCTTTGCTTCAATGGGATCAGAAAACGCTTGCAGAACGGTCGAAGGTTTCACTCGCTACAATTAAACGATTAGAGCCGTTGACCGGACCAATAAGGGCAAACAAAGTTACTGTTGAGGCATTGCGCCGCGCATTCGAATTGGCGGGTATCCAGTTTATCCCAGAGAACGGCGGGGGTGCCGGCGTTCGCCTGACCAACCGGTCCGATTAGCTTTGGAGGAAACGTTTCAGTTTGCGGGATCTGAAGACGCCCCGCCCGCAAGCGAGCGAGGCGTCTACCAATTTACTCGCCGATGCGGCGGTTCGGGCGGGACCAGATGAGGCTGTGATCGTCGCCTTCCTCGTCGGCGAAGATCGGAGCGGTGAAGCTCGGATCGTCAAGCTTGAGGCCGAGATAGTCGCGACCTTCGTTGGAGCGCAAGCCGCCGCCAATCATGGCGGCCGCCCTCACGAGACCAATCACGGCTTCGCGCAGTGACGAGGTTTTCCATGGATTGGAGGCGACACGCTCTTTGCCATAAAAGGCGGTGGCGATTTCACGGTAGCTGGCGCCGTTCGTGTCGCTGCGGGATTGTCATTCGCGTATCCGGCGGCACCGGCCTCTTGTCATAGCCACGCCAGAAACAGACGAGCGCTTCGACGCGCCCGAGCGTTTGCGAATCCAGCGGGATCAGGGCTGCAAGCGACCGGTTTGCCTTGCTGCCAGGAAGGAGGAGAAGCTGTGTGGCGATCCGATTGTCATGGACGGCATGGGATCCTTGCGGGCTAGGACGATGCGTGCCGAGTTCGACGAGCACCGCAGAAGGTTCGACTGGCAGGAAATCTGGCGAAGGCGTGAGGGTCAGCACGGCTGGATCCACCAGGGGGGACCCCGCGAAGGAGGGTCAGCAAGCATCACGCGATGCTGTGTCGGCATCGCCAACAGAACAGGTTGGGCGCTGCCTTTTCCGTCACAACGCAGCCGTGACGGGCGGGCAGACGCCGTGATCACAAAGTTGCCCAGGAAGACTGGAAAGCTGCTCTTACCGGGGTATTGGACTTTGGCGTTGTTGACGATCGAGTGGATTGCACGTTTTCTCTGAGGTTGATGTGACCGCAGTCGCGTCGCGAGCCGGGCGGAGCCCGGCGAGCGGCCGGCCGCCCACCCCGGGCCCCCCCCCCCCCCCCCCCCCCCCCCCCCCCGCGGCCGCCAACCACGTGCGGCCGCCGCCGTCGAACAAGACGGCGGATGGGCTGAAAATTCCGGCATGAAGCCTGCGCGGCCGAATTTCGGCCGCGCAATGTCGGACGGTCAGATCGCCTTTTCCAGCAACGCCTTCGCCTTTCCTTCAAGCTCGAGCCGGCTGTCCTGATGGGATTTGGTGCGAGCGTGCGCGGTCATCCCTTGCACGAAATCAAAGATGCTTTCCGGTGGCCTGCCTTCCTCCTGCAAAACTGCTTCGATGATCTTGCCCGTTTCCACCTTGGAGAAACCACGCTTGCGCAGAAACGTTTCGCGGTCGTCATCGCTACGGGCGACGATCTTCTCGCGTGCGGCCTTGATGCCGGCGATGAACGGCTCGGGCGAAGAGTTCGCGAAACTGGTCAAGGCCGGCGCTGCCTCGTGGGCAAAACGCTGCGCAGCAAATTTCGAATGCCGGATGCTGATTTCTTCGAAACCTTCGACACCCCAAAGGTTGCGGTTCATGCAGACCGCGCGGAGATAGAATGACGCTATGCCGAGCGTCTTTGATCCCACTTCGCTATTCCAGCAATAGAAGCCACGGAAATATAAATCTGGTTCTCCGTTCGGCAGGCGTCCCGCCTCGATGGGATGGGTGTCATCCACCAGAAACAGGAACACGTCGCGGTCGCTGGCGTAAAGCGTGGTGGTGTCCTTGGTGATGTCGACCAAGGGGTTATGCGTCATGGTCGCCCAGTCCAGCACGCCCGGCACCTTCCACATGGTGTCGCCTGTGCCGTTCCCCGCGATCTTCATGACCGCTGCAACAAGTTCATGGTCCCAGATGCGGCCATAGTCCGGGCCGGTGACGGCGCGAAGCTCGATACGTCCGTCTTCCGCCTCCAAGGTTTCACAAGCTCGGCTCGATGGGAAAGCAGGCCGTGCTGCAGGTTGATGCCAGCGAGCGGCGCCGGTAGCTGGCGCATGTAGGTTGCGGGTGCACCGATAAGGCTGCACAACTGGCCGAAGCTCCAATGCGTGGGTGCGATCGGCTGGTCCTGTCCAGGAACAATCAGCGAAAGTCTTTCCGCATTTTCGCGGCTTGCCTCAACCCTTACTGCCCGGCTCTCGACGGTCCGGGCGGTGGCGCGGTCCGCACGGGCGCGCACGGCGTCGTAAAGCTCGGTCAGCGACAGATACCGCTCATCGTCGGGGCGCGAAAACCATTCCGACGAAACGCGTCCAACGCGCTCGCCGCGCGAGATGTCCACGCGAAAGCCGCTGGTAACAGACTGCTGCTGGCCGTTGTTGGTGCCGCTGGTGTTCGTGATGATGTTCATTTTGCTCACTCCTTTTTCGTCAAAGCCTAAGGCATGTCCCCGGCATGCCTTCCGGGGGCGCGTGAGCGCGCGGGAGTGATGGGGGCCAATGCGGTCGCGCGGAGCCGGGCTGCGCGGTCGAGCGAGGCGGATGCAACTCATTTGGATGGTTGGATCGGTTTGATCAGTCAGCCGCTTTGCGAGCCGGCGGCCCTGCTCTGCAACAGACGGCAATGGCGGGGAAGCGAGGGAAAGTCCCCTCGCTTCCCTGAAGGCTATGGGCAAGATTTCTCCACTGCCGATCAGCACGAAGGAAGCTAAGCTTGGTGTCTTGAAATTTCACAATGCGGCGAGCAGTGTTGCGAGACTAACGATTTGTTTTCTTGTTTGCTGAAAAAGACTTTTCGCCAACACGTTTGCCGATCCGATGACCAGAGGAAAAGTATCCATGACCATTTCAAACGAGCAGCAGGACAAAGCTGATTTCGTCTCCATCGCTGCTGATATCGTCGCCGCGTACGTGGCGAACAACCCGGTGCCGGTTGCTGAACTGCCAAAGCTGATCGGCGACATTCATGCTGCATTGCAGGGGATCGGTGCGCCTGCGGCCGAGCCCGTGGTGAAACTGGAGCCTGCCGTATCGATCAGGAAGTCGGTGACGCCGGACTACATCATCTGCCTGGAGGACGGGAAAAAATTCAAATCCCTCAAGCGACACATCAGCACGCACTACAATCTCAGCCCTGACGAATACCGGGCGAAGTGGAGCCTGCCCGTCGATTATCCGATGGTGGCGCCGAACTACGCTGCCGCCCGCTCGGCGCTGGCAAAGGCTGCCGGGCTCGGGCGCAAGCCGGCGGAGCCCACACCGGCCGGGACCCCCAAGCTGAAACGGGCTGCGCGCGCGGTGACTGCGGCGACCAAGGCGGCGATCGCGAAGTCGCCCGTCAAGAAACCGCGCAAAAGTCCTGCCAAGACCTAGTCGGCCCCGTTGCACCGCCTATCTCTTGGGCGGTGGCGGATCTGAGCATGGAGAAGCCCCGTCCGCCGGACGGGGCTTCTCTTTTGCTTGGTGCCGATTTCACTCGGCGGCGCGGCGGGACCAGATGAGGGAGAATTCGCCCTGCGTTTCGGTCTCGACCAGACTCGCGTAGATCGGAGCGGGGAAGCTCGGATCGTCGAGCTTGACGGAGTGGTAGTCGCGACCCTCTCGCGAGGTCTTCTTCCATGCCGCACCGAATTCGGTGGCGCCGGCGAAGATGCGGTAGTCTGGACCCTTTTCGTTGTCGCCTTCGGCGGGGACGAAATCGACTGCCATGACGTTGAGGTTGAGGGTCTTGACCGCGCCCTTGAAGCCCTTGGCGGTACTAGTGAACGTGCCGATGGTAGCCATTGTGGTGGTTCCTTCCGTTTGATCGGGCCGCGCCTATCGCGTCCTCGATGGAGGTCTTGAGACCGGAGACGATCGGTCTGCACCCACCGGGGGCCCCGTTGCGCCTGCGCAATGGGGTGGTCCTTCGGGCTGGAACGGAGTGGAAGGCGGCCAGCGCTGGCTTTTTTGTTTCGCGATGCAAAGCCGGCCTTTTGGGCCGGCGGCGGAAAAAAGCCAACGTTGGACGTTGCAGGAAGACGATCGAGGCGAAGCCGGGTCTTCGGTCAGACCCAATCCATTCGAGGACGCAGTGGGTGTGGCCCGCCGCCATATGAGGAGGAACCGCCGCAATGGTCATGGGGTCGCGCTTCTCATCTGGACCGCGCACGCTCCTGGGCCGATCTGAAACCCCGCTCATTCTTGGCGGCAAGGCGGCGATTGCCGCCGCCGTTCAATGGAAATCAAGTCAGGACGCTCGCGCTGGCGTTACGTCGTCAGTGCGGCATGGATGCAGACACGGCATCCCTGAGGGTCAGACGATCACACCCCGAGCCTCTCAACGACCCAGGGGACTTATCCGCATGATGCAATGCGGGCATGGTCGAGATCAAACCGGGGGAATACGCGTCAAGCTGAACCGATGGACCGTCGTGCCATTCGTCAAGCAGGAACAGAAACGTGGTGGACGAGGCATCGCCATGAGAGGAGCCGCCACCGCCTTGCCTTGTCCTCGATGTTGTGCGCTCGAGGTCCCCGGCCACGCTGAACAGCGTGGCCGGAGAATTCTAACGGGTGACCAGAGCCGCTTTTGCGGCTCCGGATTCTGTCATTCATTCGGCAGCGACGTCGAAGCCCTCACCTGCCTCGCTCGCGTCGTCGCGCTCGGAATAAGCCGCATGTGCATCGTCCAAGGATACTTGGTCGGCTGCGGAAGCCTCGCCCGCGATAGTGTCCCCTGCTTCGATATCTAGCGGGTCAGCAACCGGCGCGGGCTCCACGGTCCGCAGCAGCACGGGCAGCCAGCCGGTCCCGGCCAGCAACTGCTCGCCAGCTTCGGCCATCGGCTGCTTCTTCAACGCCGCAAGCCTTTCCGCCGCTTCACTGCCCGCAGCCTCCTCGACTGCCGTGAGGATGTTCGCCTTGGTGATCCGCCCGAGATAGGTGCGCACCGTCGGCGTCCAATGTGCCGTCATGTCGAGCCCAAGCGCTGCCGCCAGCCTATCCGCTGTCTCGTGGGCGCGCGGCCGGCGATCCCAGGGCTGCTTGACGGCATTGACGGTGAGCGAGGCGCAGTACGCAAACAGGGCCATGACGCTGGCAGGATCAAGCGCGCCGATGAAGCCCCACAGGTCTGCCACATTGGCCGGGATGTCCGCTGCCCAGCCGGCATGACGATCCGCCAGCGCCTTGGCCGCTGCGGTGTCTTCGATGCCATCGGCATGGCCGCCGAGATACGTGCTCGTCGGCCGGATTTCCAGGCAATGGACTTCCATGCCCTGATAGAAGGCCTGCGCGGCAAGCGTATGCGTTACAGCGATGAGGGCAATGTCCGGCTGCTCGCCGAGCGCAAGGCGAAGGCCGAGCGTGCGGTGGGCAGTCAGGTCGCGGACGAGAAGATCGGAAAGCGGGTTGCCGTCCTCCTCCGCGTCTTCATCATTTCCATGATTGGGGTCCGAAGTGGCATCCGCCTCGATGATCTCGCCATCACCATTGATGGTGTAGCCTTCGCCGCCTGCTTCCGGTGCGGGCAATTCGTCTTCGGCACGAATGAAGCCTCGTTCGATGCGCGCCGTTCCGTCATGGGAGAGCACAACGAACACACCGCCGCGCTCGACGACCTCCGGGTCGTAGGCGTGGCGCGTGCATCGACGCGCTCCATCTCGGTTTCAAGCTCGCCGAAACGCTGATCGACATCGTCGGGCAATTCCTCCGCGCTCCTCCATTCTTCCGTCAGTTGGGTGAACATATCGAATGCCGTTCGATAGGCGGCTTCATCTTCTTCCGACAAAACCACGGGCTGCGGGTAATGACGACGCAGACCATGTTCATGCGGAAAGTCGATATGGACGTCAGCCCATTTCCAGCCCTCGGCTTGCCTGACCGTTTCGGCGATGCCTTGCAGCTTCTCGATAACCATGCGGTCGAGCAAAGCCGGATCGTCGTAGAAGCCGCCGCGATCATCGGTGAACAGATCGCGGATGATCATGCCGCCCGCGTCGACATAATCCGCCGCACCGATGAAGACAGCGCGACGGTCGCCAGCCGCGACATGGGTTCGCGTCAGTTCGCGGCGGATGAGGTAGGGCTCGCGATTGTAGGGGAGGTTTTCGAAAACCTGCTCCTGCCGGGCGGCATCGTCGGTGATGGCAAAAGCCATCAGTTGGTCGAGCGTCAGATCGCCATCTCGATAGACCCGCATCAGCCTGGGGCTGATGGCACCAAGCCGCAGACGCTGGCGCACGACATGGGCGGTGATGCCAAAGCGGGCGGCGATTTCTTCGGCACCCCAGCCACGTTCCTCGCTGAGCCGCCGGAACGCTTCGAACTGATCGGCAGGCGACATGTTCTCGCGCGTGACATTCTCGTCCAGGCTGATCTCATGCGGATCGTTCCTGGTGTCGATGACGCAGCGGATCGGTTCGTTCTTCTTGATCTGCTTGCGCTTCACGCGCAAAAGCTGCGCCAGCCTGCGGCCTTCGCCGATGGTGACGAGATAGAAGCCCGTTTCAATGCACTCACCGTCAAGCTCAGGCTCGACCACAAGGTTTTGCAGCATGCCTTTGGCGGAGATGCTTGCCGCATAGGCTTCAATGATCGCCTCGCTATGCGGCGTCTTGCGCACATTGCGCGGGGACTTCTTCAACCTGTTCAGCGGAATGAAAACCTCCGAGCCGCTTACGCCGGCAATCGTGGTTTCCGCACTCCTTGCATGGATGGTCATGGTTCTGGTCCTTTCCCGTAAATGCCGAAGGCATGCCCCTCGGCATGCCTTCCGGGGGCGCGTGAGCGCGCGGCAGAGAGGGGGGCGAATGCCGGCGAGCGGAGCTGGGCTGCGCGTCGAGCGGGACGGATCGGGTCAATTCGGCGGATGACTGGTCAGCGCCGCCTTGCGAGCGGGCGGCCTCGCTCTGTCGCAGGCGACAATCGCGGGGGAGAGATGGCCAAGACCATCTCTCTCTCCTTTGAGGTTGTCGCCCTCAGTTGCCAATGGCCCCTGCCATATGGAATTTCGATTGTGTAGAGACGGCGGAATGTCCGGCCAAGGCCAGGCAGAGCATCAAACTCACCAAGAAAACCGAGAAAGGTCCGCCATGCGTTTTCGCGCGTCATCGGTAGCTACCTTCGTCGGCGATCGCGCCCCACGCGGCCTTCGTAGGCGCGCCATGAAAGTATCCGAGCGGATGAATGACTTCGGGTGTGATAATCATCGGCCCGCTAGCCACACGGCTGGAACGCGATCGTAGCCAGATCGTTTTCGTGTCATGGCAAGGCTCGATACCCAGTCCGTAGCCCGTTTGCTCCGGGAGTATGCTCAGCGTTCCTCCCTGCGGGGTGGAAATCCTTACCGGGCGAAGGCGTATCTGCGTGCGGCCGACAGCCTCCGCGCGTTGTCGGAACCCCTGGAGCAAATCATCGCGGAGGGCGGGCTGACGGAGCTGCGAGGGATCGGCGATGCGATCGCCGATATTATTACGACGCTTCACCAGACCGGTTCGCATCCAAGCCTCGAAAAGCTCCGCAAGGATGTGCCTGAAGGTGTGCTCGAACTGTTCTCGATTCCGGGACTGCGTCCTGACAAGATCCTCAAGCTTCACCAGTCGCTCGGCGTTTCATCGCTTGAGGACTTGGAGGCCGCGGCCAAGGACGGCCTGATCGCCAAGACAAAGGGTCTCGGCGCCTCGCTGCAGACAAAGGTGCTGCAAAATCTTGCGATTGCGCGATCCGCCGAAACGCAGCTGCATCTGCACAAGGCAGCTGCCCTGCTTGAGCATGCCGTGGAGATCCTCAGGCGGCGGCATCCTGAATTTGTAAAGCTTCAGGTCGCCGGCGATTTCCGCCGCGGCAGCGAACTTGTCTCCGATCTGGCGGTTGTCGCGGAAGCCAAGCAACCAGCCGAGAACAAGCCAAGCGGCGGCTTGAACCTCGTCATTACCGACAAAAGGCATTTTGGCGCACAGTTGCTCAATGCGACGGGCTCGGCTGAGCATGTCAGGTTGTTGCACGAACGCGCAAAAGAGCTGGGAATGGAGCTGCGGCCGGACGGTCTCTATCGTGGAAAGAAGCTGATCGCGTCGGCAACCGAAGCGGACATCTACGAGTCGCTGCGCCTGCAATTCATCGAGCCGGAACTGCGCGAGGGCCGCAATGAGATTGAGAAAGCAGAGAGGAACAAGCTTCCGAAGCTTGTCAGCGATGCTGACCTGCACGGCATCGTTCACTGCCACACCGATGCCTCGGATGGCGCCGAAACCTTGGAGGCCATGGCGAATGCCACGCGCGATCGTGGCTTCGAGTATTTCGGGGTGGCCGACCACTCGCGGTCCGCGCACTACGCCGGCGGCCTGTCCATCGAGGAGATCAAAGAGCAGCACCGTGAGGCGGACCGGTTGAACAGGCTCTACGGGAAAGAATTTCGGATTCTCAAAGGCATTGAGACCGACATCTTGGCGGACGGTTCTCTCGATTATCCCGATGAGATTCTTGCGACCTTTGATTTCGTTGTCGCCAGTGTCCACAGCCGCTTCAGGATGACGAAGAAGGACCAGAGCGATCGAATCATACGGGCGGTTCAGAACCCTTACACGACCATTCTAGGCCACATGACGGGCCGGCAACTCACCCGTCGACCAGGTTACGAGATCGACATCGACAAGATACTGAGGGCTTGCGCAAAATTCGGCGTCGCCGTTGAAATCAACGCTCATCCCTGGCGGCTGGATCTCGATTGGCGCTGGCATGAGAAAGCCCTCGCCCATGGCTGCATCTTCAGCATCAATCCCGACGCCCATTCAATCGGCGAACTCGATCATATGCATTGGGGCGTGGAGACGGCCCGGAAGGGCGGCGTGCCGGCAAAGAGTGTTTTGAATGCCATGAAGCTGCCAGCACTGCTCCGCTATCTGTCGAGCAGGCGGCACCTCTCAAATCGCGCTGCATAGTCGGGAGAGACTTGGGCCGTTCTAGTTGTGTCTGGCACCGATCCTTTGTGCGATCGACTGGGGCTTTCGGGTCATCCTCCTGACAGATGCTCTCTGCAGCTCCGCCGACGAAACTCATGATGCCATGATGGGCGCCTACCTCAACAGGTTCGGCGAGCAGGTGGAGTGGACGCCTTGCTGGAAGCATGGCCCGGCACAAAGCTGGAGCGCAGGGCGTCCTGAGCGTTCGCGGCGGCGGATTGCCAGATGGGTGGCCGGCTACATCGGGAAATTCCTCACGAAGGAACTCACCGCCTGCCTGCTAGTTTGGTGTCAAAGACACCTCGGAGGACATCTTGGGCTTTTTCACTAAAGACATCAAAACGCTGAACGACCTCTTCGTACACACCCTGCAGGATATCTGCTACGCAGAACGGCAGATCGCGAAGAAACTGCCGGACATGATCGAGAAGGCAACCGAGCCGTCCCTGAAAAACGGTTTCGAAACTCACCTTGCCGAGACAAAGAACCAGGTCGTGCGCCTGGAGAAGATCTTTAAGAAGAATGGCGTCCAGGCCAAGGGCGTCGATTGTCCTGTGATCGACGGCATTCGCAAGGAAGCAAGCGAGGTCGCCGGCGACGTCGACGACAACCAGATCCTTGACGCAGCGCCCACCGCCGCCGCACAGGCCGTCGAGCACAATGAGGTCACACGTTACGGCACGCTGATTGCATGGGCGAAGAAGCTAGGCCGCAACGATTGCGCTTCCGTGCTCGAGCAGAACCTCGACGAGGAAAAGGCGACGGACCAGAAGCTGAACAAGATGGCGCTGGACAGCATGAACCAGAAGGCGGCCTGAGGCCGCGACGAAAGAATGGGCTGTCCGCTCTAGCGGGCGGTCTTTCGGCAGAAGGGATAGCGATGGACCCGATGATGGTGCTGAGAGCATTTGCAGCCGCGACGACGATCCTGGCTGCGGCGCTCGTCGCCGTGAATTGGAACGCGCGCATCACTTTCGCGGGGTTTGTGATATTCATCGTCGCTGCCATTGCCTGGTCAGCGGACGGATGGCTGGAAAGCAAGGCCTCGCTGATTGTCCAGAATGTGATCCTCCTGGTTGTCAACGTGCTTGGAGTCTGGCGCTGGCTGCCAAAGGCGGAAAAGGAAATGGACTAACCGGCGCTTCAGCTTGAACGAAAGAGGTACCGAAGCTGCATGCCGCGCAAGCTCAAAGTCTTTCAGACCTCTCAGGGCTTCTACGATCTCGCCATCGCGGCGCCCTCCATGAAGGCGGCGCTCGAAGCCTGGGGGTCTGGCATCAACCTATTCCACCTGGGATTCGCGACCGTGTCCGACGATCCCAAAGTCATCGCGGCGGCGATGAAGAAGCCGGGCGTCGTCTTGCGGCGGACGCTGGGGACGAACGGGCCGTTCAGTGAGCACGCTGACCTGCCAGCCACCCTCGACGATGCGCCGGAGCAAAGCAGAAAGCCACACGCGAAAAAACCCAGCACTGGCAAGTCCAAGGCCGCGGACGAGAAGGCCGAGCGCCGTGCGGCAGCCGAATACGAAAAGGAGCGGCAGCGGCGTGACAGCGAGCGCCGAAAGGAGGAGGCGTCCGCGGCGAAGGCTAAGGAGCGGCGCAGGGCGGCAGTGGAAAAGGCGGAGCTAGCGCTGGCCGACGCGGAGCGCGAGCACGCGGAAATAATCACCGAAATCGACAACGATCAGGCGGCCGTCCAGCGCCGCGCGGACGACGAGGAGAAGCGCTGGAGCACGTTGAAGGCGCGTCTCGACGTCAATTTGCGAAAGGCACGTGGCCTGGGAGAACGGAAGCCATTTTCGTAAACCCGGGCACAGGAACAATGTCCTCTTTTCGCGGATCATCGCAAACGAGGAAAAGAAAATGGCGAAAGCAGCATCGTTTCATGAACGGCGAAACGCTTTACCTTTTTGTTAGATTTTCCGGATGGAAAACAGCTAGCACTTGTCGTCAGATTGCTTTAGGCGGCAATCAGCTTCCCGAAGAATTTGCGGATATCGTCCACCAGCAGGTCAGGGGTCTCGGAGCTTTCGCCGACGCTCTTTCGCCCGCTCATGGAGATGGACAACTTGTTGCGCCTCTACCCACTGTTTTGAAGGGGCCTGACTGGTACTTCGCCCTGATCCGCGAAGGCGACCAGCGACCAGCGCCCCGGAGCTTTAGCAATTGGCTACGCGCAAAGATCCAGCGGTCGCACTGGCAAGACTGAGTAGATCAATGCGGTAGTCGAGCGCATTGGCTCGGAGGCTTCCCGGCAGACACAGGTCGGCGCCGCCTTGCGAGCAAGCGGCCCCGCTCTGCGCAGACGGCATTCGCGTGGGGGGATGGCCAAGACCATTTCTTCCCTCGTGTGAGGCTGTCGCCCTTCTGTTGCCTGGCCTTTGCCGTATGCAATTGAGTTTGTGCGGAGATGGCGGAGTGCCGGGCTCCCTTTAGGAAAAAACGCAGCCGTAGGAGCGTCAGCATAGCGGCGCTGAAGGCGCGACGCGGGACCGACTGCAATGACGAGACCGCGTCAAGAGGGCAGCCGAAGGAGCGTCAGCATAGCGCCGCCGCAGGCGGGACGCGGGGCCGACGACCCCCGGCGAGGAGTTCCGTTTTGGCTCGATTATACTGACACCTGGCTGCAAGACTTCGACGGCGTGCCTCTCGGCGGCGCCAGTCAAATTAACCCGATCGGCGACGAGCTGGAGTCCGAGCTTCACGAGGACCGCAGTGCGCAATCCCAGCCCAGGAACCTAAGCCGGCGCTACCCATGCAGTTGACATTTTGCCTGGCGTCGGAACAAATATAGAACATGGAAATTCTCGAATCAACACGACTGTCTCCCGCGAGAGAGACCGCTCAGGCCTTTTGATGCCAACGGGGAACGACGTGGCGGAACGGCGCTTCACAGGGCCGCAGAGTGACCTGAACGAGTGGAGCAAATGAAGCTGCCTGTTCTCCCGGTTTATTATTATCACGACCATTTCACAGAAATGCTCGGCTTCGTCAGCGAGACCTATGGTGCTGTGTTGACGCATCGTCACCGGGCCTTCATCGAGACTTTTGCGACCATCTCGAAAGACGCCCAGTGCCTTTTGATCCGGATGATAAACCGGCGCGGTGTCATTTTTCGTCAGTCTGCTTTCCGCTATGCCGAGATTTCGAACGCGAAACGCGCTGTTGCGGAACTCCGCACTCTTGGATATGTGCGCTCGCTCGCAGAGAGCGACTACGCCCCCTTCATCGTTTGCCATCCCAAAGATGCGCTCATCCAAGGCGCAAAGAATGCGGGCCTGGCCGAGCTGCGCACATCCTGGGCGAAGGGCAAGCTCGTTGACTACTATCTTGCGAACGTCACCTTCGAGACAGCCTATCAATATTGTGGTGGAGATGACTTTATCGCCCTTGGCGACACGGCACCGATTGAATTCCTGCTCTACCTTTATTTCGGCAAGACCGAGCAGGATCTGAAGAACTTTGCCTTGCGGGACCTCGGCATCCTGCGCACCAACAAGAATGCAAATCTGAGCGCTCGCTTCACGGACGCCGATGAGGCCCATGCGAGCTTCCATTTCAGCCGCCTTCTTGATGGCCTTGAGGTCAAATCCGAGCCCACCTACCGGGCCGCCATATCCGCAATCCTCGGCGGTCCTCAATGCACAACTGACTATGCCGCGGACCTGAAAAGCAAGGCAGCGCACAAAGCCGGCCAGTACTTCGAAAAGAGCGACGAGAAGGAGTTGGCGATACAGCTCTATCGCGCCGGTAGCTCCTTCGACTGCAATGAGCGCCTCGCGCGTCTGCTCTATTCGACCGGCGACAAGAAGGGGTCGGAAGAGCTCCTGCGGCGGATGATCGATGATCCCGCCAGTGACGACGAGTTCGTGTTTGCGAATGATTTCTATGCCCGCAAGTTCAACGGCCGAAGGACTGGGCTTTGCACCGAGCTGCTGCGGGCCGGCCGCACGATCACAGTCGACGATAGCTGGCGGGGCAACCCGGAGGCCGGCGTCGCCGGTGTGATGCGCCGGCAGGGCTGCAAGGTCTTCTACGCGGAGAATACCCTCTGGCACTGCCTTTTCGGTTTGCTGTTTTGGGATGAGCTCTTCGAGTCAGGCCAGCTGCACTCGAGCTTCGACTGGATGCCTCATTGTCTGAAGGACAGGACCTTCGCGCGCCTGTTCGCAAAAGAGATCGGCGAAAAACTGGCAGCAGTTGCATCACAATCCGCGCTCACACTTGTTCTGCGCACCATTGCCGGAAAGTGGGGGACGCCGAACGGGATCTTCGCTTGGGACTATGTCGACATGGACGCGATACGGCCGCTGCTCGCCGCCCATCCAGGCGGCGTAAGCACCATGTTGCGGCTCATGTGCGAAGATTTTCGCGCCATGCGCGACGGTTTTCCGGACCTCATGACCGAGCTTAATGGCGAAGTCGCGTTCCTTGAGGTGAAGGCAGAAGGGGATGCTGTCCGCCGCAGTCAGCTGACGCGGCTGCGACAGCTTGGCGGCGCAGGCATCAAGGCGGATATCGCGCGTGTCGATTTTCGGTTCGATCCCGAGCAGGAGTATGTCGTCGTCGACATCGAAACCACGGGAAGCTGGTCGAACGGCGACCGCGTCACGGAGATTGGCGCGGTAAAAATCCGCAATCATGAAATTGTCGACGAATGGAGTTCGCTGATCAATCCGCAGCGGTTGATCCCGGCTATGATCACTCGGCTCACCGGCATCACGAACGACATGGTAAGAAACGCGCCCCTGTTTGCGGAAGTCGCTGACGAGTTCATGCAGTTCATGGGTGAGGGAATTTTTGTCGCCCACAATGTGAATTTTGACTACGGCTTCCTCTCCAGCGAATACGAGCGGCTCGAACGTCGCTTCCGGTTCCCAAAACTCTGTACCTGCGCGACGATGCGAAGGCAGTTCCCGGGTCACAAGTCTTACGGCCTCGGCAGCCTCTGCGAGGCGTACGACATCAACCTCAAAGATCATCACCGGGCACTCTGCGACGCACGCGCCGCAGCTCACCTTCTCAACCTCATAAATGGAAAACGTGATATCGGCCCGTCGGTGCTTGCAGAGCAAGCGGCATAAGCCGCTCAGCGGGTCGATGATGTCGCGTGGACGAGGCGCCCTCGGCAAACCGCGTGGGTCGAGCGTTGGCGAGCTGTGGTGAAACTCGTCCCATGCCGTGGTGGCTGCCGAGCTGCGAGGCGCGCGTGTTTGGCGTCCGATCGGCGATCCTCCGGTCACCGTAAAGCGGCAATGCCCGCAGCGGTCTCGGCTCAGATTCGGGGATTTTTCGCCGAGCATACCTATCGGATTAAGCCGCGCTCGCTCGATGAAGCCTATCTCGATGTGACTGAGAACCGGCACGGCATTGCCGGGCGACGACCGGCGCTGAAATAATCAGGGCGAAGATCCCTGTAGTGATCGGGCTGACCGCGTCCGCCGGTAACTCCTACAACAAATTCCATGCAAAATGGCATCGGATCACGCCTCGCCTGGGGCCCGCTTTCTCGAAGCCTTGCCGGTCAGGAAATTCCACGGTGTCGGACCGGCGATCGCGGCGAAGATGCAAGGTCTAGGCATCGAGACTGGCGCCGATCTCAAGACGAAGCCCCTCGCCTTCCTGCAGCCGCATTTCGGAAAACCGGGGCTTTGGTACTACAAGATCGCACGCGGCATCGATGAGCGCTTTGTCGAACCCGGTCGGCCGCGCAGTCCGTCGGCGCCGAGGATACTTTTACCTCCGATACATTTGAGCTCGATGCGGCGGTGCAGAACTGGGACCGCTTGTCGCCAAGGTCTGGAATTATTGTGAGGCCAAGGGCATTTGTGGCAGGACCCGTTACCTTGAAGGTCAAGTTTGCCGATTTTCAGCAGATTACCCATAGTCGCACCGCTGAATTGCCAATGCATGCCCTGGCTGATGTCGAGCAGCTAGCCGCAAGCCTTTTGATAACCCTGTTTTTTCCCCACGCAGAAGGGATCCGATTGCTCGGTGTCACCCTTTCATCGCTTGGCGAAGCACCGCCCTCCGAACAGCATCAACTGCGTCTCGAATTCTAACATATCGTTTTGCGATTGGGTGTGCAGTTCGTTCGGCTGCCCCCAATGCTGGTTTTCGCCTACTCTTCGAATGCGGGATGACAAGAGGCGAATTTGAGAATTCCAGACGAGTTGGACGGTATCATTGCGGACGTTGAGAAGCGACCGGCGTTTAGTTCGGGCTCGAGACCTCTTCCGGAGCGAGCCCTCAATGCGGTTTGCATTTGGAAGTGGCTCCGCCCGCAACAAGAATAAGGAAGATATTCCTGATGCGTCGGCAGGTTCTTCCCGGCAGCCTGAAGATGTTGCGAGCAGGCTCCAACGCGATCTAGTCGGGTCGTTCACTTATGCCTTCCTGATTGAGCGGCCGGGCGATCGTCGGGTCCGGGTTGTCTGGCCGCGCTCGCACTGGAGCGTGAAAGCGCCTTCTGCTTCCCATGTCCTCGTTGCTTGTTTGGTGATACGATAATCGGGGAGAAACGAACCGTCCTATCTCCCCAAGAGTGCTCACGGACGGACGCGGATAACCGTCTTGCCCGTGCGGCGCTCGGTCGAGTTAAAGGTCGCAACAGCGTCGTCGAGGGTCGAGAGCTTGCCGATATTCGTCCGCAGTCGTCCATCCCGGATCCGCTGAACTATCTCAAAAAGCTGGTTTCGATCAGCCTCGACGACGAAGTCAACCGTCAGGCCATCTGCAGGTCGAATATCCGTTGGTCCTACGACAGTCACAAGCGTTCCTCCTGCCCGGACCAGCGTTGCAGACCGTTTCTGGATGTCGCCGCCGATGACGTCGAATACCAGATCAACGCCGCCGACGTCTTCCAGGGTGTCGTTCCCGAGGTCGACGAATTCATTTGCGCCGAAGTCGAGCGCCTTCTGGCGGTCTGCGGCGCGTCCGGTGCCGATGACATAAGCGCCGGCTTCTCGCGCAAGCTGCGTCACCATCGATCCGACTGCGCCGGCCGCGCCATGCGCGAGAACGCTCTGCCCCGCCTGAAGGCGGCCATGCTGGAACAGCCCCTGCCACGTGGTCAGGCCCGAGATCGGCAGGCTCGCGCCCACCGTAAAGTCGAAATCGCCCGGCAGCGGCGCGAGGTTGCGTGCCTCCATGGCCACATACTCCGCGAGCGTGCCGTCGCGATGCCAATCCGCAAGGCCGAACACCCGCTGCCCGACCGTCAGCCCCGTTGTGCCATAACCCAGTGCAGTGACCACACCGGCCAGCTCATGGCCGAGGATCGACGGCGTCCGGTCTCGGAAGGCTCGATCGGCCCAGGTCGAAGGCCATTCCAGTTCGGTGTTGACGAATCCCGCTGCATGAACCTGTACGACGACGTCGTTTATTGCCGCCTGCGGCTCGGGCCGCTCCACCAGCTTCATCCCGGCCGTTCCTGCAGCCTGGTCCGTCACTACGATCGCTTTCATGGGAATTGTCTCCTCGGTGATTTGATCCGATCATAGAGGTTCGAACGCTGGGCGACAGCATGGCCCCGATTGCTTTGGAAAGTCATCATGGTTCTCCGCGACCGGCGCCCAAGGCCTCTCCTTCCTCTTTCAACCCGTCGCCGAAAATTCGACCCGACTCTCACTCTCCGCCGGGAGAACTTCCTGCTCTCTGGCGCTTACCCCTCCCCTGCCCCTTCCAGCATACAGACGCAACGAAACCCTCCGCCGCCCGTTAACGTCATGCTGGATTGATCCCTAGCCACTCCAGACCCTGCCCGCTGCCAATTGGTGGCGGGCCTTTTTCAGGTGGGTGGCGGAACCTGATTTTCCACAACCAGTTACATATAGCGGCAGCGTCCCCTCGCGCTGCTGGCCATGGGCGGGAAGCCTTGGCCAGGCCCGCATCGCTTCGCCAGTGGTGCGGGCCTACAAAGCCTAAAGGGCAGCCCATCGGCAGCGCCGGATGGCTGTGCCGGGATTTTCCTTGGCGAGGTAACCAGATTGGAGCCTTGCAAGCCAATCTTCAATCTCCGGCTTGGGGGCGCTCGGCCTCCCGCTGGCGCTCGATCTCTTCTGGTTCCTTCTTGTCGATCTGTGTCAGTTCGTCTCTAGCCGCGCTGTTGGCGCGCAGCAGTTCGTCCAATTTTGACTGTATGGCCTGCGTGTCTCGATGCTCGGCTCTTTGTATAAAAAGGGTCATCGCCCAGGTGGCCAATGTCGCGGCGCCGTGCCAATCAAAGCTGCTGCGTTCGAAAACGATCCACAGCACAGCGTAGACCACCAGGATCAGAAATGCCCATGGCCTCGCTGTCAGCGTACCGGCTTGCGTGATGATGCTGGAGGCATTCATTTCCTGATTCCCACCTGGCTTTTCCAACCAGTTTGGGGAAAGTTTGTTCCGTCCTCCGTGGCGAACTTCCGGGGTCATTCGTTGAGATCGAAGTAGGCCCGTGAGGTCCGCCAGTGTCTGGGTATGGCCCCGCAGGGCGGTCGAACGTTTCAAGTGTTTGGCCATTCGCACCTTGCTGGATCGATGCGGCTAGCGCGTCAACGCGAGGTTCGTCTTCGGATTTTATCCGGACGGGTCTGTCGAAAAGATCCGTGGAATGATCCTCTCGAAGTCCCCTCGTCTTCCATCAGGCGGCAGCAGCGATCGCTGAGGCGAAGTCGCGATATGGGCGCAGCGCGCGGCCCTAAGGAGCAGTACGGTGCCAGACGTCGCCGGCCTCAGGCATTATGGCTTCGGGGAAGAAGCGCTCGCCCATCAGGCGCATGTCATAGGCCATCCAGGCGGGCAAGAACTGCTTCAGACGATCACAGTCCGCGGCCAGGTCGGCGGCTAATGCAAGGCCAGCTGCGGTCAGCGTTCCGTGACCGGCAGAATTGAGCCGGGTACTGGTGTGGCGCTCAATCGAAGAGATGGAACAAATTGCGTGGAACAATCGCATGGGCGGACCGTTCTCAGGCGATCTTCAGGCTTAGGATTTCTCGTGTTGCAGGCAACGAACGAAACCCAGAACGAAGCTTCGCAGACGGTTTGCGATTTCGCCGAGCGTGAGGCCACGTTGGGCGATCGACAGACCACCAATAATACCATATCGCGACGTCTGGTTGTCGTCTCAAATCGACTGGGGAACGTACGCGATCTGGCACAAGCGGGGGGGCTTGCAGTGGGCATCGTCGATGCCTTGGCCGAGCGTGGAGGGCTGTGGCTAGGGGCAAGCGTCGGGCACCATGATTCAGCCGCGAGCGACGAACCGCTCATCCACCTCGAATGCGTGGGCAAGATCGAGACGGCCGCACTGACGCTACCGCAGCAGGAGTATTCGCTGTACTATAACGGCTATGCCAACAGTACGCTGTGGCCGCTTTTTCATTACCGGCTCGACCTTGTACAACATCGCAGCGAGTTTCGGCATGCGTACAGGCAGATCAATGCGCGCTTTGCCAAGGCGCTCTCACGACTGTTATCAGGCAATGATGACCTGATCTGGGTTCACGACTACCATCTTATCCCACTGGCTGCGGAGTTGCGCCGGCTCGGATTCGGAAATCGCATCGGTTTTTTCCTCCATATACCGTTCCCGCCGCCGGAGCTGTTTGTCGCCACGCCGGACCATGGAGAACTCATCGCTGATCTGCTCCAATACGACGTGCTGGGTTTCCAGACCGGGACGGACGTGACGAATTTTCGGCGTTCTGTTTGGGCGACGGGTTCGACCACCTTCGACATCGGCGGCGTGGCCAAAAGCAATGGCCGAACCGTCCTGTCGAGCAGCTTTCCGATAGGCATCGATGTCGATGCCTTCGCACGCATGGCTAACGAAGCGGCCGCGGATGTCCAGATCGATTCCATGCGCCGCCAGATTCTTGGTCTCAAGCAGATTATCGGAGTCGACCGGCTGGATTACTCCAAGGGACTGCCCGGCCGCATGCAGGCCTTTGCGCGCCTTCTCGAACGGCACCCCGAACTCGAGCGCGCGGTAACCTATCTTCAAATAGCATCGCCCACGCGAGAAGAGGTGGGAGCGTATGCGGAAATACGCGCTCAGCTCGAGGCAACCGCGGGCTCCGTGAACGGAAAATACGCGGATCTGACCTGGACGCCGATCCGCTACATCCACCGCACCGTTCCGCGCTCGCGGCTGGCCGGTCTGTTGCGGGCCAGTCAGGTCGGGCTGGTCACACCCCTTCGTGATGGAATGAACCTTGTCGCAAAAGAATATATAGCCGCCCAGGACCCAGCCGATCCCGGGGTACTCGTATTGTCGCGGTTTGCAGGCGCGGCTGAAGAGCTTGCGCAATCCTTGATCGTTAACCCCTATGTGGTCGACGAGGTTGCTGACGCGATAGCAAAAGCGCTGGCCATGCCGCTCGAGGAAAGAATGGCCAGGCACGGTGCCCTGATTGAGAGCATCCGGCGCAATGACGCCGCACAATGGCGGAAGTCATTTCTCGAGGCGCTGGCGAATAGGAGCTAGCCTGGCCTGGCAGTGACCGACCGGATATCTCATCGCGCACAGGTTTTCAGCCTTACTGGCGAGATTTTCTTCAGAGGCATGAAACGAGCGCCATCTTGTGACGTTGACGCTAAAGTCGAAGATATACGGGAATAGCGCCATGAAGATTTCGCTGTTGCAGTTTCATGAACTTGCAGCGCCACGTGGAGAGGGGTTGCATCCGGTTTTCTTGCAGCCACGGTTGACAAGTCCACCCGAGTTTGTCGCGCTGCCGATTGTTGAAGTGGGCGAGGAGCAGGCCCCTCGCCCCGTGCTCCAGCTGGTCAGGGCTAGGGCGGAGGACAGCTGACGGCCTGTCTCGTGTTCATACCGGTCAAACCGGCGGGCGTGGCAGATCATGATTCGCGCGCAGCAACCGACTTCTCCTCATCAGCTCAGCCGATGCGGAACGATCGGATTGTGCCAGCACCCCTGCCATTCTGGCCCTGACAAATGCTTGCCAGGCCTCTCCGGGAACGCCAAGAAGCCTGGCGCTCCCTGACACGTCGGCCCCTTGCACGGCGACCGACAAAGATGAGTTGGGAATCGATTTCCGCCGTGTCAAGAGGCGTCGTCAACGCCCAATTTTCGCCGACCATTTCGAAGAGCTGGTGGCAAGCGCCCCGACCACTACCCATTTGCTCTGTTGGGATTTCAAGTGGAGGTAAGTATGACCATGACACGCCAAGACGTCGTCTCGGTCCTTGGACCTATCGACGACTCAACGATTGCGGAAATCATCGCGTCCGGTGCCTCGCTGGAGGAGTTGAGAGAGGCATTGGCATGGACGGTCGGGGATGAGGCGTTGATAAGCCAGGGACGCGCATTGCCAGGAACACGGGTCGCAGGGTTGATCGACCTGATCGAGCACGATGATGAAGACGATATACACATCAGGCCCAGCTGAAGCCGGGCGCCGACAATTGATCAAAGACCGCGTGGATCGCTATGGGTTCGACCGCGCCGTCTCCGGGTACCTGCAAGGACGTGAATTGCCTGCCACCGTTCTCGATAACTTTGTAGCGCGCTGCTGGCCCCCCAACGAGCAACGTGCTGTAGATTGGTCGAGCCCCACCGACACCATGTGCCCGACGGAAAATCTCTTTCCGCCTAATACGAACCTCTGCCAGCATCGACCTTCGGGCATCAGAAAGACCATTGTGCTGGCCGAGCTGCAAGTACAGGGGTTCAACTATTCTCAATGCCCGCAGCCTGATTTTATTCCCGACGGCAGACAGTCCAAATCTGCCTGCATTTCACCTAAATGCCAGTATGAAGAGGAACCAGATCGAAGGAGAGGTATTGAGCTAAGGTGCTTTGCAGATGAGCGTTGAATGGACCGGTATTTTTTTGACGTCTACAATAGTGAGGGGCCGGTGCTGGACGAGAATGGCCAGTTATTTGCCTCCAAGGAAAGTGCCAGGGACGAGGCCTTACGCGTCCTCCAGGATGTCGCGCGCGACGAGATGCCCGACCGCGATCTTTTCAAGCTGACGGTCAAAGTGCGGGGCGAAAATGGGGCAAAGGTGTTTGAAGCATCCCTCATTTTGACCTCTGGCTGGATCGCCAAGGATTCGCAGGCGCGCTAATCGATAATTAGCTGCCTCAGTAGGTCTCAGCTGCTAATTTTCGTGGTCATTTGAGAGCGATCTCCAAGGCAGCGGTCACAGGAGCGAACGAATTCGCGTCCCGAACGTCTGCCCGCGTCTCTTGCCAGCCTGATCGAGCGCGCATTGGGTGGCGTCTTGGGACGTGGCCAAGCTCTTGTTCGCGCACGTGCCACTTGGTTCGCCAGCGTCCTGCTTCAACTGCCGGGCCAGTGTCAGAAGAAAAAGCCCGCTCCCGAGGGATAGCGGGCAAGTCTTCTAGGGAAGCGATTTTTCGCGGCGGACTGCAACTGTGCGGATCACATTACATTAGTCCTGATGTGGGTACTCGATGGATTCCCAGCTATGTAATGACCGGGAAGACGATGTATCTCCAACCCCAAGCGGCACCATCGACCTTAGCATCACCTGACTATCAAAAGGCTTTAGTGCCACAGTTTCTCGCTCAGCCATTCAAGGAACTTATTGCCACCGATCGTTTTGCGAACCCGTGCGGCGGCCCACTGAGCCTTAAATGTTGTGCCGACGTGGCAACTGCAGACGATGCTATGCAATTGCCAGTCGGTCAGTTCGAAGAACCGCTTGGCTTCTCCATAAGAATCATCCCGCAGGCCCAGCTCCCGCAACACCGGATCATCAAAGGCCACAGTGATAGGCGAGCCCTGACAGCGTGAAGAATCACGGGCCTCCCGCTTCAGATGCTCGGTCCCGGTAAGGGCACCCAGGCACCGATCTGGGTCTTTTTCCAGCAGCGCTGCCCAACGTTCTATGCGCTGTTGGCGAGTCATGAACGGATACGTCGACAAAGGCTGAACCTTCGCGATTGTCTGCAGTTGGTCTAGCGTTTGATGTTTCATGGTAGGCTCCCGTCGATTGAAGTCCCCACCCTGCACAAACTATCGCGCACCGACGTCCTGACAAGAGCCGGGCCCGGTGCGGATCAGCGATAAAATTGGCCAGCTGCAGGTGAATGGCAGGGCTCGTTGATCCGGCCGCTTTCATTGGCGGCGCTGTGAACGCTCGTCCTTGACTGTCCGTGGGCCGCGCAGAGTCGATGGCGAGCAATTCGTTCAGTCCCACCCATGCCGGGCCTCTCGAATTTTCTTAGGCCGTTAACGCCCAAATCGACCGCGTCTGAGCCCTTGCCGCCATCCTTTTGCGAAGCCTCAAGCCCGTTGCCCACATTCTTGATCTCCGCGAATAGGATGACGTCAGGCGCCCTTCCAGTGGCGCTGGACATCGACACGACACGGGCATAGCGGCAAGTCGAACAAACAAGGCGCGGTTCAAGGAGCCATGTTTGGAGCTGCCATGGGCGCAATGACGCCAGCGTGGCCGGCAGGAGGTTCAGCATGTCTACGAAGAACCTGTTCTGCGTTCGGCTGGTGCTGGGAACTCTGAGGATCCCGCCCAGCTTTGCTCACGTCTTAGCTCAGGAGATCCCGAGCGATTTCGGCTATCGTCGCGATCACGGCGGAAGCAGATCATCGAGGACTAGGCGACGCTCGATTTCCTTGACCCTCTCGACAGTCGCGGCTCTTGGTTTCTTCACCTTGGCTCAGTTCGAATGTCGGAGTACAAAAGAATTTCAGTGACCGGCAAGCTAGGAGCGCACCTCCAGCGGCACGAGCCCTTCATGCCGCTCATCGAGATAACAAACAATGTGGTCACCCACGCGCTCGAAAGTGAGATCGACTTTCTCCTCCCCTACGGCCAGGTGACGAATGACGATATTGTCGATGCCTATTGGCAACCGTGGACGGTCGACCTCGATGGTACGGTTCCACCCGTCGATCCGAATTCCCAGACAGGCTTGCAGCATCATGAAGGCCGACCCCGCCGACCAAGCCTGCGGCAGACAAGCGACAGGGTAGGCAACCGGTGCATCGCCAATTGCCCGGGTGAACCCGCAGAATAGTTCGGGAAGCCGCATATTAAACCGAACCGCGGCCTCGAACATGCTGCTCATGAGCTTCACGACACCGGCACGCTCTTGGTAGCGGGCGAGCCCAGCGGCACAGATGGCAGTGTCATGCGGCCAGATCGAGCCGTTATGATAGGACATCGGATTGAATGGCACCTCGTCGTCGGCCAAGGTGCGCACGCCCCAACCGCTGTTGAGATGACCCGAAAAGAGCTGTTCGGCTATTGATGACGCCCGCTCCGCCGATGCCAGCCCGACATAAAGCAGATGACCAGCGTTCGAGGCGCGCACCGCGCATTGCTTGCCTTCCCCGTCTATGGCCAAGGCGTAGAAATTGTGGTCCGGCATCCAGAAATGCCTCTCCACTGCGCTGCGGATACTTTCTGCCAGCGCGCTCCAGCGCGCTGCTTTGGCCGTGTCGCCGCGTCTGGCTGCCAGTGTAGCCATGCCCTGGTAGGCTGCAAAGACATAGCCTTGTACCTCAACCAGGGCGATCGGTCCCCGCGGAATCGTGCCGTCGGCATGGAATATGGCGTCGGCACTATCCTTCCAGCCTTGGTTGAAAAGCCCGGTGTCCGCCGCCCTGCTGTAGGTCACGAAGCCCTCGCCGTTACGCCTTCCAACGTCCTCTATCCATCCCACGGCCGCACACAGCGAATCCCACATGCGATTGACAAACACCTCATCGGCAGTGCGATCGGCGTAGGAACAGGCTAGGTAAACATAGAGCGGGGTCGTATCGACACCGCCATAATAGCGGCCGAACGGCAGCTCGCGCAGCACCGCCATTTCCCCCTTTCGCGTTTCATGCATGATCTTGCCGGGTTCGGAATCATCGAATATCGAAGTCTCGGTGGACTGATATCGGGCAAGGAATGCCAGGACCCCGCGGGCAAGTTCTGGGTTGAGCCACAGCATCTGAAGGGCCGAAATGACGCCGTCGCGACCGAAAGCGGTCGAGAACCATGGAATGCCGGCGTAAGGATACGGTCCGGTCTCAAGATCGGTGGTCAGCAGTGCTATGTCGGCGCGCGTGCGCGTAAGCCAGTCATTGAACACGCGGCCCGAACTGAAGACGGTGGCTCCCTGACGCCGCTTCGAGCGCATGGCAAAACGTGCTCGGGCCGCCGCGGCGCGAAAGCGGTCGCTCGAGGGGACTTCTTCGTCGTGACCGACCTCTACAAACAGCGCTCTTGCGTCACGCCTGCCCACTACGATGAAGAACACGGCGTGGTTGGATTGGATCTGGTCAGGCGGCGTCGAGAACGAGATAATCGACTGGCGCGCCAAATTGTCGAGCCCTTCGTAGCGAAACATGACGCTTGCTTCGCCGATCAGCGCGTCATGAGCGTGACCGCGGCGGCTGCGCGTAGTGCCACGAACCTCGAACATATCACGAAAATCGGCGTCGAAGTCGAATCTCACGGGTAGGAGCACTTCGCGCCCAGAGTAATTCGTGAAGGTGACCCGCTCGAACATACGATTTTGCCAGATGAACCGTGTTCGATCGACGTGCACGACACCCGGCAGCGTTTCACGGCCGTCGGGCCCCGTAGTGGCCAAGTTCGTGAGGTTGGCAGTGAACAGTATGTTGTCCTGGGAAAGCGAGGCGCCTAGCAGGGATGGAATGCGCCCGCCGATGAACAGACGGAAGCGCGATAGTACGCGCGTGTCGTCGCGGAAAAGGCCATCGCCGGTGCCACGTATGTCGCCGTAGCTGTCCGCGACGATGAAGCAGTCCTCATGCTTGAGCGCAAATTGTCTATGAGGCTCGCGTGGTGCCGATTCATCCATCGCCGGCAGCGCCACAGCTGGGTCTAGCTTGCGATCTTCGATTTCAGCGCTCATGTCAGCTCTCCCGTTCGAAAGAGACTTAGCCCACATGCTTGTCGATCGTCGCCGACGTCGAATCGTCACCAGCGCCCCGCCTCGGCAGGCACATGCTTTGACCGCAAAGAGGCTCTTTCGACTCCGTGTCGTATGATTGGCCAATTTTGGATTTTGAGCAATCAAACTTGTCAAGCCGATCGCTTTATGCCGGTTCGGCCGCCTGGCCAGCTATGTTTCCAGCATAGCTATTTTTTCGGAGGGACATCGCTTGTCGCCCGTGAGCGAGCGATAGATCGCCATATAGTCGGCGCACATGCGCTCGGCGGTGAACCGCTTTTCAAAAGTTCTCCTCACCCGAGAGCGGTCGAGGTCACCTATCCGATGCACGGCCCTCACAGCCTCTGCGATATTGTCCACGATAAATCCCGACACCCCATCATCGATGACTTCAGGAACGGCTCCGCGGTTGAACGCCACCACAGGAGTTCCGCAGGCCATCGCCTCAATGGTCACGAGGCCGAACGGTTCCGGCCAGTCAATCGGGAACAGCAACGCTGCCGCATTGCCCAAGAACTCCGCCTTCTGCCTTTCATTGATCTCGCCGATGAACTCAACGTTTGAATTTCGCAGCACCTGTGGTTCGACGCGTTCTCGCCAAAACGCCCGATCGACCGAGTCGATTTTGGCCGCAATTTTCAGCGGCATTCTTGCGCGGGCGGCGATTTCTATCGCGGCCAGCGGGCCCTTTTCCGGTGAGATGCGGCCCAGGAACGCCAGATAGCTCGAGGCCTTCTGACGCAAGGGTAGAATACCAGCCGGCAAGCCGTGATAAACCGTTCCGAGCCAATTAACCGGCGGCATCGGTCGGCGCTGATCATCGGAGATCGAGATCAGTGGAACGTCGTCGAACATCGCGTAAAGCCGTGCGAGATCCGGGAGGTCAAGGCGGCCATGAAGTGTCGTAACGGTTCGGCTGCTAAACTCTCTAATGACCGGAAAGTGGAGAACGTCGACATGAAAATGCAGTACATCGAAGGCTTCTGCCCATCTGCGCACCTGCTCAAGCATCGAAACGTGACAGGGGACAGGGTCCCTTGCCTCTGGGCTCAGGCGTAGCGCAACGTCGCAACACGCCACAAGTTCGGCCGACGTCCTTGAGTCGCCGCTGGCGAACAGTGTCACCTCGTGGCCCTGTCGAACCAGCTCCTCGGTCAGATACGAGACGATGCGCTCTGTGCCACCATAGAGCTTGGGAGGAACGGACTCCATTAGAGGAGCAATCTGGGCGATCTTCATTTTGTAAGTGCGTCCGCAACTTAAGAATCGACGAGAGGCCGACGCGCATGCGAGGGCTGCTCCCCACGCCGCAAACTTTCGAATTACTAATATGTTCCCGAACTACGATAAACGACTGGCGGTCGGACACCGGGTAATCGCACACAAGGCCTCGGTCGGCTCGAGCCCCGTAGGCCAAGCCGCTAGGTGTTCAGGCAAACTTGAAACCTTCACCAAAATGCGGTCCAACCCGGCATTGGGGCGCTTCGAATCCTCGAATTCTATTGAGAGCAGACAACAGGAACGCCGGCTTCTCAAGCGGCCGGCGCGGCCCAGCTAGGCATCCTGTGGTCAACCTGAAGGCTGGTCTGACCTCTTGCGAGGCCTGATCGCCTCGAAAATCACTTCACACAGGCTTCTGCCGCGAGCTTTCATTACGATCAAACGCCCTTGCCGAGCGCGAGTTTCTATTGATTCGGCCTATCCTTTGCCATGACGTTGACGAGTACAACGCATGCCAGCAGGGACACGACACCGCCTAGCAGGTCGTGGCTCGACAGACCGGCAAAATAGACCAATTCGAACGCCAACGCGGACATACAACTAGAACTGCCAGGCAATGCGAATGTTCCGCCTGTGTACTGGATTCACATTTCCGGGAGATACGCCCGCTCCACGCTTCTTCGGGGTCAGCATTGTCCCCTCGATCCGAGCTTTATCGCCGATCCCCTGCCTACGCACCGACACACATTTGATATTGAGCCCGGCTGCGAGCGACCCTTATAAATCATGTTTTCGCCATTGCTTTCTAAGGATCTTGCGATGGATAACGTGACCGTAAGCGCCAATGATCAGGTCGGCCCTTGCGTTGAAGTGATCGAAGTCTGCGGAGAATGGTTCGTCCGCGTGGTCAACGGCGACGAAGAGATATTCCGATCATTCGAATTGGAGGCATTCGCCCTGGCCTACGCAGAGGGCCAGCGAATACGTCTCGGGCTTGCTTATTTCGATCAGCTGTAGCGTTGAACGCCCGCTTTCTGCGGGTGATCATCGAGGACTCCACGTGATCATTGCCGCCCATAACGCGGGCCTCGGCACGACATGTCTAGGAGTTCGATGAGTTGGGCTCGCCTACGTCAGTCACGTCCGCGTCTGATGTGCGAAAATCCTCATAATCCACTGTCGCGACGACCGCACCGCTTGCATCCTTAGCTCGCACCGCCCAGCCGACCGGCGCTTCACCACGCGAGAGCGCGTCCTGCCACAGGTCGGCCGCAGAACGCCGGCATTCGGCCAAGACCGCTTGTAGCGTGGGAAACGAAAGGCCTGCGAGCTCCTGCACGTGACCCTTGTCCTGATACTCGAGGATATAAGACGCGTCGCGGCCCGATTCCGGCTGACTTCGCATCCTCGCGTCGTCGGCGGCGCTGGTTTCATCGAACGTGGCCGCGTGTAATAGCAGCACCTTTGCCTTCGCAATCAGTTGCACGTCATCGAGGGCGTTGTCATAGGCGAGCGAAACGGAAATCGCCTCGCCGCCTTCGCCCAGGAACCGCACTGTAGGGAAGGGTCCGTTTTCGACGACCGTTTCAAGAATCTGCATGGGATGACTCCAAGGCTTATTGGTCTTTCGGCTCAGTCCTTGACGTACGCCCCCGGCTGTCGCCCGCTCTTCGGAGCCTTGGCGTCCTTGGAATGTTCGGAAAGAGCGGGCCCGGCGCCGGAGACCTTCTGGGTGGACGGTGATGGCGTTGCAGGCTGTGATGGAGACTTGGATTGTGGGGCTAGGGGGTTCTCGTCCGAGGTTGTCATGTCGTTTTCTCCCATGTCATGAGTCAGGGATGAACTAGCCATCGACATGGAGGTTCCAGCGTCGTGGCATTTCCAGAAAACCGCTTAGTTTGCGAGAGCGAACCTTCGGCAATGGTCGAGATCCGCAAGCTCAGGAGTTGCGAGCAGATCTACGACGCTCGTCCATAACCACGACGGTGCCTTAGCGTTCGCGCTGGAGGCTTCCGACGGTTCGCGGGTCACAACTGCGCCAATCGGCGAGGTCAATCTGGCGGCCGTGCGCTTCGGCCAGATCGAACCGGGGCGGTATCGGAGCCGACGCTGCCGTTGTTCATGAACCGCTCGACGCACAATTCTATCCGCACGCCGGCGCTTCCATCTATGTTCTGAAATCGCCCCCAGCGGCTATCATCATAGACAACGATGGTCTCCGCAGTGGCCTTAATTTGGGCGGCCATTGGCCGACCATCGTCCTCGTAAGTGGCGCCGATCTCGTAGCCCATTACATCGCATAGTCGCGGATGGCATCTTCCTGGTTGCCGATCCAGTAGGTCTGGTGCTCTTTCGACGTGCCCAGATATTGGGCCGCACGCACCACTCGGGTACCTGAAGGAGCTTTTGGCATCGCTACAACCATCTGGCCGAAGTCGGCTTCTATCGCTCGGGTTAAAGGTTCCGACAGCATGCCATTCCGCACGCTCATCGGTGCGCGGCGCTAGCTTTTCAAGATGTGTTTGCACATATCCAATCAGATTCGCGGGTTGATGAAGCGTTCGGCCTCGTTGTGCCTAAAGGTATGGAGTGATATCCGATACCAAACAGCGGAATTGAGCAAACAGCTGGCCGCGATGGCACGTGAGGAACAGCACTGCCGTCTGCTCATGTTAGTGCCCAGTGTAGGCGCCACAGCCACCGCCTTTGCCGCAGCCGTGGAGGATCCGGCGAACTTCAGGAAGATGATTCCACCTTCCGCAATCCATAAGTTCGATCCCAGCGGTTTCCAGCATGGTCGCTCAGTCTAGTCCGCCAGATGGGCGCCTTCCACCCAACAAGGGCCGTAGCAGCGCGGTTCGCCGGCTGGGTTCCGCACGCGCCACCATGCGTTTGCGAGGAGTTAGGCCTGAATCGCAACAAGCGCTTTCCAACTGAGGTACACGCCAATTTGCTAATCGCGCCCATGAGGTCTACTCTGCTTGTATCGGCCGCCAGTGTTTTCGGATGCAGCCGACAGTGAGAGGTACATGCTCTTGCCCGTCAGGGAGAGCGCCGTGCCCCAATCCCTTCTTCGCAACCATGTATTGCAAGCCCTCTCGCCTGAGGATTTTGCGCTCTTACAGCCGTCAATGCATCACGTCGAACTGGGCGTCAAAGACCGACTGGAAGTCCCATATCAACTAATCGAGCATGTTTATTTTCCGGAGGCGGGAATCGCTTCGGTGGTCGCGGCCATGACGGGCGGCCGGCAAAGCGAAGTGGGCATCATTGGCCATGACGGCATGATGGGGGTTGCGGTTGTTCTCGGCCGGGACAGTTCCCCCAACGAAACCTACATCCAGGTCGCCGGCAAAGGTTGGTTGCTCCCGGTCGAAAGCCTTCGCGACGCGATTGAAGAAAGCCAGTCCCTTCGCGGCTCGCTGCTTCGCTACGCGCACGCGTTCCTGGTCCAGTTGTCCCGCACGGCACTTGTCAACGGCCATTCGAAAATCGAGGAACGGCTGGCCCGGTGGTTGCTTATGGTCGATGATCGTATGGAGGGCAACAGGATCTTACCTGACGCACGAGTTTCTGGCCACCATGCTTGGCGCCCGGCGCCCTGGCGTGACGATAGCCCTGCAAATGCTTGAATATCGGGGGCTGATCCACGCCAAACGCGGTGAGATCACCATTGTCGACCGGCCCGGAATGATAAAGCTGACGCACGGCGCCTATGGCGACGAAGAGCAACGTCACTTCGGCAGTGATTCCAGCTGATTGTCCGGAATCGGACACACCCTTACGGGTTGACGAATTGGTGCCATAAATCGTGTTCGTTTGGGTTCAGGGAGGAACTCACATGACCAACAGTTTTCACACCGTCACGGTTGAAAGGGCGGCCGACGCCTATGTCCGTTCCAGAGGCAAGGCCCGCTTCCTTTCCATCGCACAGGCAATTCGTGCCATTCGAACACTGCTTCCGGCGTGTAAGGCCACGGACCCCGAGCTGGAAGAGATACTGGCTGCGGCATGCATCCTCCACAGCATTCCTGTCGCTTTCGACGCAATGACTGCCGATCGCTCTGAAACACGGCTTCATTCATAGGCCCTGCAATGGCAGACGTCGCTCCGACGCTTACTTCATCGGACGTTCGCCAAACGGTTGTCCGTTACCTGCTTGATAATGTCAAAAATCCGAGCGTTCGATAGACGTGGTCATCCACGCCGTCGGAGAAAGGAGCTCTGCGAGCTAACGGATTGGGAACGGGGGGACTACATAGCTCGAAGCGCGATCGACGCGGGTCTTGCTGTGGAGTTCGATGCGGGGTTCCCTGATCGCTCCTCTAAAGCAAAGAGCTTGCTACCGGCCCTACGGCAAGGCGAACATTGCGAACCAAATTTCGGTCCCACAGTCCCGGTTCGCAGGCATTGGGGAGGCGCGGCGAGCGGCTAGGAACTACCGGCGTGGAATGAACCCCAGGCAACCGGCCGCATCAATTCGCTTACAAACGTCCGCTACTGATTGCTCAAAAGGCCGACTTCTCGGTCGTTCGAGCAAGCATTCTGATCTGCTTGAACCGGCCTTTCTCAACCACGTGCAAAGCCGTCACCGCGGCGATGTCGTCCTGCTTGGCATCCCAGTTGACGACGTCTGGGTATGCAATGCCACGATATTGGCTTTTCCGGAGCGCCGATATCACGCCCTGTCGGCTAAGCTGATTTGCGCGCTTGGCCAGCCTTATGGCCTCAAGCAACTGTGCCGCAGCGTCATAGCAGTTTACGGCATAGTTCTTGAGGGGACCGAAGCGATCCGTATAGCGTTGAGCAAATTCCCGCGACCCTTGGACGACACCAATTTCCGGACAGGCTGAGAGGACGAGGACGCCCTCATCCTGCTCGGCCGCCTGGCCGGCGGGCTCTAGGAAATTCCAACCATCCCAGCAACCGTCCCCGGTCGCGAGCAAATGCCGTACCCTCGCCGCCCGCATTGCCTTTAGCAACGGCGCGCCCTCGAATGTGCCGCCGTAGAACACCAGGTCGATATTTTTGGGAAAGCTGCCGACCAACGCGCCGAACTCGGTGGTTCCTTCCTCTACAGCGATGTCCTGCACAACACCGCCTCCGCGGCGCCGAAAGGCGTGGACAAACTCGTCGGTCATACTTTGTCCGTAGACGGTGTTGGTTCTGACCACGACAGCGCACCGTTTCCCCATTTCGGCGGTCAGATGGTTGGATATGGCGGACGCGGTAACGTCGTCGCGGTTTGTGAACCGAAACACATTGTTCCAGCCCGAATCCGTTAGCTTCGGGTTGGAAACGATGGGTGAAATCAGCGCCATCGACGCATCGCAATAGCGCTGCGCCACGGCGAGCGTGACGTTGCTGTTGTAGTGCCCAACAATGCCCAGCACGCCCTGATCAGCGATCAAGCTTGACGCCACCTTGGCGCCCTCGGCCTCGTCGCCTTTGTCGTCGCGCCGGATCGCCTCCAACAAGATACCCTCAGCCCTTTCGTTGGCATCCTCGACCGCCAGTTCAACTGCCTGCGCCATCTCGATCCCGAGATAAGCAGGACGTCCCGTAAGCGGGGCGACGACCCCGATCCTTACCCTTTTGCGATCGCCGTTGCTGTTTTTCGTGGCGTCGACCATGAGTTACCTCCTTGTGAGTGGAATTGCGGTTGGCAACCAGCAGGCAGGCCACGGAGGCAACAACCAGAAAGCCTCCGATCAGGGTGGTTGCGGTGATCTCCTCGCCAAGAAATGCCGAGCCGAGGAACATCGCAATCACGGGATTGACGAACGTGTAGGTCGCGACAAGGGCGGGCGAGATCTTCTTGAGCAGCCAGATGTACGAACCGAACGCCATCACCGTGCCGGCGAGCGTGAGGTAGCTCCAGCCAAGGAAGGATGACAGGGAAATCTGCGCCACGGCTCCAATCGGTTCGCCTCGCGCCGCGCTCAACAGCATCAGTGCTGCGCCGCCGGTGACCAATTCGCGGCCGGCAAGTGCCACCGAGGAACCCTTGTTGTTGTGGCCTTCGGCAATGAGCGTGCCAAGCGCCCAAGAAGCGGACGCCATCAGCAAAAGCAGGATGTCGGACAGTTGGAGCCCTGCGGGACCGGCAACGCTTCGCCATGCAACAAGGACGACTCCGAGCAAGCCGGGAAGCAGCAGTAAAATGGTCCTGACAAGAGGCTGGTCCGATCTGCCGAGAATGCTTCTTCCGACGATGATCCAGAATGGGATCGTCGCCAGGAGCAAGGCTGCAAGGCCGGACGGCATGCGCTGCTCGGCATAGGCCAACACACCGTGACAGCCGACGAAGAACAGCACCCCACAGAGGCTTGCGCGGAGCCAGGACCGGATCGAACCGCCGTCGTCGGCTTTGGCCCTCGAATGCGCCAGCAAGATCACTCCGCCGACAATCGAGCGCGTGCCCATCAACGCAAAGGGTGGGATGGTTTGGACAGCGACCGCAAGGGCGAGATATGTCGAGCCCCATATGAGATATATGGCGGCAAAACCGCATACGATCGTAAGCTTTTCTCTTGAAGAAGCGGTCATCGAACTTATAACCATCTAATAGGTTAGGTAAGGTTAAGCGGCATGAGCCCGATTGGTTCCACGACCTCTCCAAAACCACGTGCCACGCGCGTTGCGGAGCGCCATCTGGCGAACGAGGATCTGGCGATCCGCTTCGTGAACACGGCGGCCTGGAGGTTGCGTTCGGACGTTGAAGAACGGCTCCCCAGCCCGGAAGCTCTGCTGGACTGGTTTCACGCCAACGACCTGGTTTCCCGTGGCGAACGAACGGCGTTGCAGCGGGCGTGGAAATCCGATGTCGAGGCTGCCAACTCCCTTTATGAGAGCGCGATCGCTTTGCGCGAACTGATCTACAATCTGCTGATTGCGCGGATCGATGGCCAGACGCCTCGCACCAAGGACCTTGAGGCCTTCAACCATTTCCTGACCGCTGGTGGGGTAGGCGCAACCCTCGCTTGGCGGGCAGGCGACTACGCTTGGCGCGCGACGAAGGGAGTGGGGAGCCTTCTAACTCCGATAACCCTGTCGGCTGCTGAGCTCCTGACCGGGATCCGCTCTGGCAAAATCAGGCAGTGTCAGGATGAGAGAGGGTGCGGCTGGCTTTTTGTCGACGAGAGCAGAGCGCAGAATCGCCGATGGTGCTCGATGGGAGATTGTGGAAATCGTGCGAAGGCGCATCGCCACTATCAGCGAGCAAAGGGGTATGCCCTGAAGTCGGATTAGCCGACCTGCTCGACGGAATGCGTACGCGCCGGTAAAGGCTTGACAAGAGATTTGGCGGAGACCGATGGATCGAGCCAGGCAGCCCAGTCTTTCCGGCCGAGGATGACGATCTGCCGGTCATGATTGGAGACAATGTCTGGGCCGAGAATGCTTCGCCCTCATCCGTCGTCTCGCGCCAGATGCCGGCAATGCGCGTCGCGCTTGTTGGACAGCCATTTGTCCTTGCGCTTTTTTAGGATAGCGCCGCCGGTTTCAGACGCAGCGGCACACGGCCATGTCGAATTGTTGCATTCAAACGATTTGCGACGCGATCTTCGCATCCTCACCCTCGTGATCGTGAGGATATGATGGGATCGCCCGACCATGCGGTCGAAAGCATTCGAGGGAAGAAATGGAACGTTCGCGGAACGGCATCCGGCAATACACTGACATTCCATTCGAGGCTGAAAGTTACGCCCGCTCCTAGGCAGGCGGCCAGGCGTTCCGGCTCGCGTCGAGGTCGCGGAAGATAAGAAGTGCGCCTGACTGTCTGACAATTACTTCTCGGAAGGGTCCCGGATGTCTTCCTTGCTGACGAAATAGTCGCTTGCCACCGCAAGCACGGCCAGGAAGGTGGCGCCATATCGCGCGAAGCCGAAGGCCTCAGCCGCGGCAATCTTTGCGCCGCGCTTATGCTCACTGACAAATTGGGCCGCCGCGTCCCGAATTTCGTCGGCAGCCTCGCCGAACAGCGCGTGCTCTTTGGCAGTCGGCGGAAAGGCCCGGCCAATGATATGGCCAACCAACACCCCTACCGCCGAGCCGGCGATCATCTTGGCTCGATCGAGATTGGCAACGGCGCGACGCTTGCCAGCATGATAACCGCTTGACCTTGCATCGGCATCTCCGTCGCTTGTCACCGTCGCCGTGGTTACTTCGACACGCCCAGCAGCGACTTTTCCGTCAGCACTCCTTCGTCCCGCATCAAAAACGGCGACTGCGCCCAATGCAACGGCGGCCGCTATTCCGCCATTCTCCTGGACCGCATCCGAGATGCCCCCGAGCGCCGTGGCAACTTTCTGTTTGGCGTAGTGTGTGGAAACGTCGGCCAAATGTCTGGGTTGCAGCCGGCGGCTCACCTCGCTTACAGGGCCGAACAGTGCTTGCCGTTCAGTTCGGCTCTGCACCAGGATGTCCCTAATCTCATTGCTGGGTTGAGCCATAGCGTATTCCCTGCTTCAAGGCCGCGAGGTCAGTCCGCACCTGATTGACTGTCTCGACGGGCGTAATGGTCCATCCGGTCAGCGCGCGCTTGGCCAGATAAAGGGAGATCAAACCTCCCGCGATCAAAACAAGGCCGACGATCAGACAGGCGAGCATCGGACCTACCCCGAAGGAGATCATCGCAAGGATGAGACACTGAACCAGAGCGAACGCCGCCAGCGCAAAAAACACGGCCGCCGCCATTCCACATGCGCCCGAAGAAACCAGCGTGGTGGACTTCGCTCGCATTTCCGCCTCGAGGAGGCGCAAGTCTAGGCGCATCAACGAGCCAAATTGGCTTACCGCTTGGCCGAACACGCTTCCGAAGGGCCGGTGGTCCGTTCCATCATCCATGCCAATGATCCTTCTCAGGACCGATCGGAACTTCGCATGATCCGCGTCAGGACCACGCCGGCTAGAATGCCGATCCCGAAAAAGGCGGCAGGCTGGCGCTGCGCGAATTTCGTGACGGAATCGAGCAACTCGCCGACGTTGCGGTCCCTGATATCGGTAGAGATACGCTCGACACCTTCGGCCGCCGTGCGCACCATGCTTGCGACCTGGGGCGATTGCTTTTCGATGCCGTCTGCCGCGTCCTTCACGGAATGGGCGATATTGGCAATAGCATCGGCGCCCGCCGTCTTGTTGGACTCGACTGCTTCCTTGAAGGCGCCCGCGGCATCAGCGGCGACAGACCCTGCATAATCTTTGGCATCACTCGAAACGGAGGCGGCGGCATTCTTCAGATGCGACGCGGTCTCCGCCGCACTTGTCTTAAGCTTGCCGAGAGCTTCTTTCCTGGTCTCGGCACGCTCGGCGTCCTCATTGCCCCAGCCGTTCTCGTTGGCGTTACCTGGTCCCGGAAAGTCGTCTGTGGTTGGCGTGTCCATGATATTTCACTCCTGTGTTCCTAGGAATTGAACTTCGCCACCATGAAGCGGTTCCTGCCCCCGACAAAAAAGCCTATCGTGCATTCGCCGCTAACCGGATTACCGCAGTCGCTGGACGCGATCACCGGCGCTCGTCCGCCCTTTTCTGCCAGTCGCATCGCTCGTCCTCACCAGCATCAGTGCGCAGTGCGCTAAGGCAGAACGTTTGAACGTCCACCTCCGCTAGTTGACGGCCAGTCGTAGAAACGTTTGGAACTGGGTTGCCACCGCCCACACCACCGTGCCAGCAGCTGTCGAGAAACGTGATCGGCTGGATCCGCTCGGGCAACTTGGGGTGGGGGGCCGGATCCGCACGTTCGCGCTGGGTGCGAAACTTTCTTACGTCTCCCAGGCCGAGGACGGTGGCCGACCCGGACTTAGGCACTAGCGGTGGGTCGGCGTCGCCGTGACAGCGACCCGGTCGAGCGCAACCTCTAGGGTGGTCGTCAGGTCGCCGCCGACCGTTTGAAAACGATGGTAACCCTGGTCCCTTCGTCGGCGCTGGATTTCACTTCGAAGTGCGCTTTGGCGTTTTCGGTCAAGGAGTGCGCGATGAGTGCGCCAAGCTTGCCGGGCTTCGGCCAAGTCTCACCCTGCGGCAAGCCAACTCCGTCATCGGCGATAGTGATGCGGCATCCTTCGCCATCGACCACGCTGTGAAGCGTTATCGTGCCGCCTTCTCGTCCCTTGAAGCCGTGTTTGAGCGAATTCGTCAGCAGTTCGTTCACCACCAGGCCAGTCGGCATCGCAACGTTGACGGAGACGGGATAGGTATCCACTTTCATGTCCAAGCGTATGCCTTCGACGGCATGCGAAGCCATTACCGCAGATGCTATCTGGCTGAGGTAGATGCCGAGATCGACCTCATCTTCCTGCTCGTCGTTCGACAGCGCCTGGTAGAGTATCGCAAGAGCGTCGACGCGCCCGGCCAACCTCTCGAACCGTTTCTGATCAGGCTCCGCCGCATTGCGGGTCTCCAGTCGGATGAGTGCGGTGATCATCTGGAGATTGTTCTTTACCCTATGCTGCAGTTCCCGCAGCAATGTATCCTTCTCGCGGACACGCTCCTCGATCGAGGGCGCCTCCTCGCCGTGAGAGGATACGTCCACCAAGGCGACCAGCCGAAAACAGGTCTTGCCATCATCGTCCACTATCAAATTTGAATAGGCGTCAACGACTGCTGGTCCGTCGGCGCCGCGTTCAAGGCGGAAAGTACCGACAAAATCCGTTTCGTTGACAACGCATTCGGCCAGCGCCTTGTCTTTCTGCTGACGGATACCAGTCCCCGACAGCGCTGCCCAGTTTTTTCGCGCCAGACTGGCGGCCTTCAGGCCGGAGAGCTTTTCGAATTCCGGATTGGCATAGACGACGCGTTCCGTTTCGATCAGGTCTGAAACTGCGATCGCAATAGGCACCTGGTCGAGGAACTTCTTGAACTGTTCGCTCTCCAGCGCCGTGGCCAGTTCTGGCGTATCGAGCAGCTGCTCGACCGCCTCGGGCTTCCCTGTATCCGATGTCATTTTAACGCCTACGCCGTAAGGATAGGTCATCAGTATCAGCGATGGAGCAGATAGGCCACCGCCGAAGCGCGGCCACCTAGAAGAGGTCAATATGCCGGGACCAGCCTCGTATCGCGTAGCGGCAAGGCCATCGTGAACCGCAGACCGTCAGGGCGATAGTTCAACTCGACCTTGGCTTGGCACTGCACAGTCACGACTTTCTCCAGCAGTGTCGTCCCGAAGCCGCGCCTTCTTGGGGGCTCGACCTTCGGCCCGCCCATTTCAAGCCACTCCAGATTGAGGATTCGCTCGTCTTGCGAATTGCTCAACGACCACCGGACTTCGAGACGTCCGGTGGGGCGGGACAACGCACCATATTTCGATGAGTTGGACGCAAGTTCATGAAAGGCCATCCCGATCGGGATGGCGATATCGGCGACCAGGGCGACGTTTGGCCCTTCAAGCACAACACGCGACCTGTCGCTCGTATCGTAGTGGCGCAGCTCCGACTCCAGCAGCTTGTGCAAGGAGGCCATCTGCCAATAGTCATCGGTGAGCATCGAGTGCGTGTCGGCGAGAGAGACGATCCTGGCGGAGAAATCGCGCACGAAATCATCGACGCTTCCGCTCGACTTGGCGGTCGCACCCATCATAGCTCGGACATTTGCCAGCGTGTTCTTGACGCGATGATGGAGCTCCCTGATCAGCAGTTTCTGCCGGTCAGCGACCTCTTGCTTCTCTTCAATATACGACTTGACCTCGAGCTGACGGGCGCGGGCGCGCAGAGCCGAGCGTACCGAATTTGCCAGGCTCGACGCCAGAAAAGGCCTCTCGAGAACGATCAGATAGCGGTCCAGAAAGGCCAGGCGCTTGTCGATCTCCGTTCCCCGCATCGTCAGCAGCACGATCGGAAAATCGGACCACGCCGGTTGAAGATTGAGCCAGGATGCGAACTGATTTCGATCAGAACTGATCAAGGCTTCTTCGGTAACCAAAAAGCACTGGGCTTGGTCCAACAGCGGTACTGCTTCGTCGAGGGTGGCGCAGATGTGAGACTTGATCCCGTTCTCCGCGAGGATTGTCGACGCGACCTTCGCGTCGCGCCCGACTGGTGCCAATACGAGCACACTGCAGTCTGAAGGCATCACGAGGCCTTGTCTTGCAGCAGGTTGCCTTGCTTTCCCTCGTAGGTGGGCACGCCAGTCAGGATCCCCCGAAACTCCTCCAATGGTTCACCGACGGCCAGCCCGGTCGCGCTTATCTTGAATTCGCGAATGGTGTCCTCATGCGGCCCGGCGCGTTTCTTGACCACGGAAATAGCCCGTCTCAGACGGCCGCCGCTTTCGAAGAAGCGCAGGAGCATTAAGGAATCGCAGAGATAGGTCATGTCTACGGGGGCTGACATTTGACCGATCACTCCATGATTGGCCAGCAGCAGGATCGTCACAACGCCTTTCTGATTGAGATATGTCAGGATCTCGTGCATCTGCAGCACAAGATGCTGTTCCTCCGACATCGCATTGAGGTACCCGGTCAAGCTGTCGATGACGACGATCCGCGCATTTGACCGCTCGACAGCCGACTGGATGCGCGACGACAATTCACCGGGCGACAATTCCGCCGGATCGATCTGTTCCAGCAGCAAACTGCCATTGTCGGCGAACGGGCCCAGATCCATGCCGAGGCCCGACGCGCGCGCCAGGAATATCCGCTTGGTTTCATCGAACAAAAGCACCAACACATGTTCGCCCCGCTTGAGAGCGGCATGGCAATAGCTGCACGCGATGGTTGACTTGCCGACACCAGAAGGTCCCATCAGAAGCGTGCTGGTGCCGCGGTCAAGCCCGCCACCCAAGAGCGTGTCGACAGAACTGTTGCCGATGGCGGGCGTTCCAGGCTCGGCCAGCTCATGTTCGGAGGCAACCAAGCGAGGAAATACCGTCACGCCGCCGGGTCGAATGACGAAGTCGTGGAAGCCGCCGCGAATTTGAACGCCGCGCATTTTGATGACGCGCAGCCGCCGCCGCTCTCCGCCATAGATTGGCGAAAGCTGTTCCATCCGGATGACGCCATGACTGATGGAATGCAGGTTGAGATCGTCATGTTCGGCAGTGAGATCGTCAAGGAGAAGCACCGTTGCATTGTTGAGCAGGAAAAAGCTTTTCAACGCCAGGACCTGCCGTCGATAGCGTAACGATCCCTGTGACAAAAGACGTATTTCCGACAGGGAATCGAACACCACGCGATCCGGCTTTATGCGCTCGATCTCGGCAAGCGCGGACTGCACAGTTTCACCGAGTTCCAGATCGGAGGAATGAACCAGAGTCTGTAACTGCGACGGATCGAGGCTCAGCTCCGGCGGGACCAGCTCGAGGATTTCGACACCTTCAAGAGAAAACCCATGCCGTTGCGCGACCGAGTGCAGTTCACGCTTGCTTTCGGACAGCGTTATGTAGAGGCATTTCTCGCCATCTGTCGCGCCTTTGATCAGAAACTGCAGACCAAGTGTGGTCTTTCCTGAACCAGGCCTGCCCTCTACAAGATGTGAGCGGAATTTTGCATAGCCGCCTCGCAGGACGTAGTCGAGGCCTTCCACGCCAGATGATATTGGTGAAGCGTCCTCTTGATCCACGTTGTCCCCACACGCCTTTGGTGACCTCCTTAACGGATAGCATTTTCAATAGTTCCCTCTTGAAAAGAGAGGGTGACGGCCCCTTTCCCACCCGTCATGTTGTCGGGGCTGTAGCGCAGTGCGGCTGCAAATTCTTACGTTCTCAGCGCGGTGATGGCTGGGGAACCTCGTTCTCGCGAGCCCGTTATGCCTCACCAATGAGGTCCCAGGCTTGAGAGAACCAATTCCAGACATCGAGCGCGGGCCCCTCGGGAATCACTGCCCTCCCACGCCGCCTCGGATCGGCAGTGCTTCCGCACAAGGCAAGAACAGGCTTATTGCGGGCATGCTAGTCGCCTGCCTCGTTCTCGGCTTTGGGCTGCTCGCCGAGGAAGTCCTGGAAGGCGACACAACCAAATTTGATCTGGCCATTATGTCGGCCCTTCGCGCAGCCGATCCCGCCTATCCGATCGGTCCGCCCTGGCTTCAGGAAGCCGCCAGGGATGTGACCTCACTCGGCAGCGTGGTGTTTCTTGGCTTCGTGTTGCTGGGAGCGGCTGTTTATCTGCTTCTGGTCCACAAGCGGGCTCTGGCCATTTGGATGGCGGTAGCGGTGGGCGGCGGCGAACTGCTTGGCACGATCCTCAAGCTGAGCTTCAACCGGCCCAGGCCGGAGATCCCTCATGTCACGCGAGTATTCACGGCAAGCTTCCCGAGTGGACATGCAATGCTTTCGGCGATCACGTTCCTGACCGTAGGGGCTCTGCTTTCACATGCAAGTCAGGATCTGCGCCTCAAAGTGTATTTCATGGCGCTCGCCTTGTTTCTGACGGTGGCCGTTGGCATAAGCCGGGTCTACCTCGCAGTCCACTATCCAACGGATGTATTGGCAGGGTGGTGCGTTGGCTCTGGCTGGGCGATCCTGTGTTGGATAGTCGCTTTGTGGTTTCAGGAAAGACCAAAGCGGGGACCAAAGACTTGAAGGTTATGGCGCTCATCAACAAGGGTGCCGGCGCTGCGGTGCGCAAGGGCGACATAGCGAGAGCCGTGCGGGATGCGTTCGCCGAACGTGGCGTCGAGGTGGATGTGCGATTGGTAGACGGGCGAGAGGTTGGAGAACTCGCTCGGCGTTTCGTTGCCGACAATAAGTCGACTTCCGATCATGGATCGAGATTGGTGGTGGGCGGTGGCGACGGCACTCTCGGCACCGCTGCCTCGGCGCTGGCGGGGACGAATCTGGTTCTCGGTGTTCTTCCGCTCGGCACATTGAACCACTTTGCCAAGGATTTGGGTGTGCCGCTCGATCTGACGGCGGCGATCGATACAATCGCGACAGGCACACCTGTCGCAGTCGATGTCGCCGAGGTCAACGGCCGCGTGTTTCTCAACAATTCATCGATCGGGATCTATCCGTTCTTTGTGGCAAAGCGCTCAGCCGAGCAGCGGCACCGCGGATTTGGCAAGCTTGCCGCCATCGGCCCCGCCCTCATGAGAACGGTGAGATTCGCCACGTGGCAGGCTGTTCACGTTTCTGCCCAGGGCGCTCGCGAAAGACTGCGGACTCCTTGCGTGTTTGTTGGCAACAATTTCTACGACGTCGCCAATCTTGGCCACCGCCGCAGCCTCTCGTCAAAAGAACTATGCATTTATGTCGTTAAGCAACAGTCCTGGTTTGGGCTGGCATTGCTTCCGTTCAAAATCGCATTCGGCGTGATAGATTCGACCCGAGATCTGGAAACCTATAGGGCTACTTCACTTCAAATCACATCGCATCGCCGCGCCATGCTGGTTTCTCTGGACGGCGAAGCCGTCCGTATGGACATGCCCCTGAATTTTCGGATTCGACCGGCGGCCTTGCAGGTCCTTGCGCCTGACCAAAACGACAAAGACGAGTGGCCATAACTGAAAGCGGAGAAATTCAGTGAAGACCCTCGTCCACCTTTCGGATTTGCACTTCGGAAAAACAGAGAGCCAGCTCGTGGACGCGATCGCGGCTGAGGTTCGTGCCGTCGATTTTGATTTGCTCGTCGTGTCGGGAGATCTGACGCAGCGCGCCCGGAAAGACGAATTCCTGCAGGCGCGGGCTTTCCTTGACTCTCTTCCCGGCCCCCGCATCGTGGTGCCCGGCAATCACGACGTGCCGCTCTGGAATGTCTTTGCGCGTGCCGTGACACCTCTGGCACGTTACAGGCGCTACATCGAGGCGGACACGGACCCATTCTACGCCGATAGCGAAGTCGCTGTCGTCGGGATCAACACGGCACGATCCCTGACAATCAAGGACGGCAGGATCAACGTCCGCCAGCTAGAGGCGGCGAGGGACAAGTTGGCAAATATGTCCAATAACGTTACCCGGATAGTGGTGACGCACCATCCTTTCGAAGGACTGGACCTGGAAAACGACGACGGAATCGTTGGCCGCGCGGATCTGGCAATGGATGCCTTCTCGCGCAGCGGCGTAGACGTCATATTGTCTGGCCACCAGCATCTTCATCGCGCCGGTTCGAGCGCACGGCGCTACCTAATCGACGGCTATGCGGCACTGCTTATTCAAGCGGGGACGGCGGTTTCGTCCCGGGTACGCCATGCTGCAAATTCGTTTAACATCATTCGCGTCGAGCATCCGAGGATCTCCGTCGAATGCCGGGCATGGCAGTCTTCGCGTTCCGGGTTCGAAACCTCGGCCAGCTATTCCTTTCGGCAAGGTCCAGGCGGGTGGGAACCTGCTTGAATGGCGGCTGGGGGAGAGCGCCAACATTCCCAGTATCGACATACCGCTAAAGCTGAGATTCGATGGGTAGGTACCTGACCAGGGCGGCCAGGATACGGCGGGACCATGCTGCCTCGGGTTCGCGAGTATAGGTTTGAGGTCTGCCTTCATCGCTGCCATGCCAGCGCAGAACCTCGTTCTTCAGTTCGAGCCGGTAGCTTGCTTCCGGCGCTATCTCGGATTTGAACCGGTGCCGGAGTTCCGCGACCAACGTCTCGTCTTCAAAAAGCACTCCCATTTCCGAATTCAACGATACGGACCGCGGATCGAAGTTGAAGGATCCCACGAAACCGATCCTGTTATCGACGCTGAACGCTTTTGTGTGCAGGCTGGCACCCTTTGATCCAAATACAGAAATTTTGGGCTGCCTTCTAAAGGGCTGAAGCTCGAAGAGCTGCACGCCCTTTCTGAGCAAGCGCTTGCGATAGTTGGCGTAGGCCCCGTGTGCGGCAGCGACATCGGTCGCGGCCAAGGAGTTGGTCAAAACAGCGACCTGCACCCCGTCGTCCACGAGGTCGCCGAGGATTTTTGAACCCTTCTTGCCGGGGATGAAATATGGCGACACGATTTCCACACGCTTGCGCGCCGACTGAATGATTGGGAGCAACTCCTTCATCAGCCAACCACACGGTCTCCAGCCTCGCACCTTTTCCGGAGGGTCAGAGATCACGCGCGCGCCCTCGACCCAATGAACGTCGCTGCTGGCCGCTATGAACCCGGCGATGGAGCCCTTGTCTCCGATACCGCTCAGGAGCGTCGACTCGGTTTCCTCCTCGCTTCCTTCGAAATAAGGGGAATACGAACCCGGAGCGGTTGCACCGAGTTCACCTATTGGCTTGGCGTCCTGGCATGCCCAGAAAGTCTGGAAGATCTGTGCGGTTTGCTGGACGGCAGGACCGAGGAGCAGCATGTCGAGGTCACGAAAATTCGTCTCCGCCGCGTCAAAATAGGCATCGCCGATATTACGTCCACCGACGATGGCGATGTTGTCGTCGGCGATCCACGCCTTGTTGTGCATCCGCCTGGTCAATGCAAAAATCCGCAAGAGGACTTCCGCGCCTCGCATCACGCCGCGTGCTCTGATGCCGCTCGGGTTGAACAATTTGAGTTCCATGTTTGGATGGTTGCTCAGCGCCAAATAAGCTGCATCGCTCTTGCGCGGATTGACGTCGTCGAGCAGCATTCTGACGCGTACGCCCCGCTGCGCGGCGCGGACAACTTCCTGTAGAAGCAAGCGCCCAGTAAGGTCGTCATGCCAGAGATAATACATGAGATCGAGAGTGCGAGCCGCACTCCTTGCCGCTAAGACACGCGCGGCGAACGCATCGTAATTGTCAGAGATCATAAGCAGGCCACTCTTACCGGCTTTGATTCTGTCGGCCGTTGTTGGCGTAACCGAGACGTTCATGGATTGACCAAATTCGGAGGAAAACGAGGCGCTGTTTAATGAGACTAAGAACCCGCGAGCCCTGATCTGGTTGCAGGGGGCCCTTTGAGCCTGCACGAAAGGTCGAATGCAGCTATACTAGCACTAGCGTATAGCCAGCCGGCGTCCCGTCGTTTAGGCCCGGCGTCCTACTGGTAGGCGCCGGGCCGCATTGCCGGTGAAAGCGTTACTCAAGGACCGCACCTGCCCTTGCGGTGGCCTCGGGCGCATGTTTGCCTGCCCAAGTCGCCCGTTCCATCCGATGAACGGAGCATCATTGCCCGTGGTATCGCCGGTTGGCGACATGAGCTTCTATGGTCTCGCGGAGGGCATCCGCCGGCATCAGAAAACGCTCGATCTCTGGCCATTGGGTGTCTCCGTTTTGAGGGCTCCCCGCAACTGCGCGGATTATGTCCTTCGCTTGCCTGCCATCAGCTCCAGGTTGTGAAGCGGATTTACAGATAATTGAGCATGTTTGGCGCATCATGATCAGCGGAAATGCAAGTAGCTCGTACATGGCCAAGGCCTCGGCGCTCCCCGCTTCGCCGGGGCCTTTTGCGCGCTTATGCCATGCTGCCAGGCGCCCTGACCTGGCACCTTGCTTAGGCCTTTGTCCTCCTGGACCGGCCCGGGGCGAGGAAGCCATCCCTTATCAGGTCCAACGCGTCGAGCGCGTCTTCATCCAACAAGTTTGTCAAGGGCACTCCACCCACGCGCACAACCTTGTTGTTGTCTATGTCGTAGACCTCCCAGAGCCCATCACTGACCCTTCGGATTGCGTGCCGCCTCTCCATAAGGAGTCTCTAATAAGCGAGTCGCCGAAGCGCCAGCAAGAAAACTCGATCCAAAGAGTTAACGGTGGAAAACCATGCTCGCTTTAGGCCTGACCGAAGCCCGCCCCGGACAGTTTTGCCCCCATCCGAGGCGGGCTGGTTGGAAGCTGATGGAGACAGCCTCCTCGCCTTGGCCCACGGGGATCAAAACCAAGGCAAATTCAGAACTTCAGTTGGCGAAGAATGTTCCGTTGGAGGCATGCGCTGCCGCCACACAGTTCGATAGCGGGATTTGCGCCACAGCGGTGCGGCAATAACCTGTCAGAAAGCGGCTGTTTGGAGCCCGGAAAGCGCACTGATCGAAGATGCAACCCTGAGACTGCACAAGGCGTTGAGACATTTCCTTGAAGGAATGCACGCCCGCGCCTCTCAGAAAATCGGCCCCAGCCCGCTTGGAGTCCCGGCGATCTCAATTCGGTGCTAGGTTACCGACCGCATCAGCGCGGTGAACAACACTATTGCAACCTAATGAACGTGGAAGCCTGTCTGAACAAGCCCGCCGTCGAAATCACAAGGCGAAAACCGCTATCAGTGAGGTGATGGCGACGGAAATGGGCACGGCCAGGAGCAAGCCAGCTTCAATGAACCGATTTTCTTTCTCGTTGAACATCCAATCTTCCGGCGCCAAGCTGAAGTCCACGGGTTCGCTCGCCCCCGGGGAGACGAGCGAACCCTTATCAGCGCAGGAAGGGACATAACTGCGCCGATTCGGAAAGTCGCGATGGTTGACTTCAGCCAAGAGATATTCCGATCACGAGGGAGATAATGGCCAACAGAACGCGCTTGACCAACGCTCCTATCAATAGATTTTTCCTTCAGTTCCGGCTCACAACTTCCGCAAAAGGGGACCGTTCCAAGCCGCACCGTCTGCAAGACCATTGCCGAACGTGGCCAGACATATGTCCAACCGAACCCCAGACCGAAGTCCACCAAGGGGAACGATTGCGTCAGCGCCAAGTTGGCTATTGAGCTTCGACACCACCAGTCGGAGCCACTCTCACGAGGAGCCCAATATGGAATTGCATCTGTCTGCTGCAGCCGCGGCATTTCTTCTGCTCACAGGCGTCGGCGTCGCGGCGGCCGAGGATATCATCATTCAGCCCGAGCAGGACACGGTGATCCGCGAATATGTGAAGAAGCAGCCGCTCGCGTCGGTAAAGGTCCCCGGAGTGGAACTCAATATCGGCACGGCTCTACCCGATACAGTCGAGCTTCGCGAAGTCCCCAACGTCAAATACCGTTATGTCGTGATCGACAACCGGACTGTTCTGGTCGATCCAGGCACCCACAAGATCGTCAAGGTCTACGACTGACCTTCCTGGCTCAAGCCCGTCGTCTCGTGGCGGCGGGCTTCAAAATGCAAGATCTCGCAAAATCCCATGCTCTGAAAGCGCGCGTTGCGAACCGTAGGCAGAGCACGACGATGTTCACCAGCTTGCCGCTAGCTCATTCCTGCCACTGTCATAAAGCGGTCCAGCCGCCCGCTTTTATAGCTTCGCTTGCAACGAGGAAACACCATGGCTTCGACAGCAGCGTTAATCTGGTACCTGGTAATAGCCGGTCCGCAGGGTGGCATGGCAATCTTGCCTGGCAGTTTCGACAAGCGTGAACAATGCATGGCGGCCATCGCCGAATACCAGAGGCAGCCGACGCCGTCGGGCTGGACCTTGCAGTGCATCCCCAGCGCTTCACCATTTACCAACAACGGATCCGCGGAATAGCGCCAGGTGGTCAAGGTCGGGCAGTGCTTTCTCAGACTGAGGCAGCGATCGATGATCCGGGTAACGGCTCGAACCACATTGCGGAGATGAATTGGTGACGGAATCGCCAGCGGAACCAGTGGCCAGCGACCAAGTTTTTGCTGCCAAGGAGACTATTCATGCTCAAATTGTTGATCCAGATCGGCATCGTATATGCAGCGTTCAGGATTGGTGAAAGCGTCGGGCGTCTCGATAGCGGTCCTCGCCGTTGGCCGCGCGATCAAATCACCGCTGGAGGAACTAGACGCAGGGCTGGGGCACGCTGATTTCGCAACACGTTCTCCGCGTTCGAGTGGGTGGAGGTCCAGGAATGGCTTTGATTATTGGTATCGCGTTGCTTTGGGGGTTCTGTTCTCCGTGCTTTTCGTTACTCATGCCGCGCCTGAGGCTACGCCGGTCCCTGCACGATCAAGGGTCCCGATAGGTCTGCTTGGCACCTTCGTGAGGCCGCCGATTTTGGATGAATGTCGGCGATGTGTCGCGTCGCCAAATAGGCTGGCAGTTTCGAGCGGTTTTTGCGCCAGTCGAAACCATGGACAGGTTTTCGGCTGGCTTGCCAGCTCGCAGGGGCAACGGAACAGCTACGCCGTTCAAGGCGTTGAGAGGTTCAAGCCCGGGCATGAGGAAGCGCATTGCGGAAGCGTTCGTCGGCAACCCACAGCGGTCAAGGGAAGCATTGGCCGCACATTGGAGCGTAGTCGAATGTGGTGGACAGCGATGGGGTTAGCCCTGTGACTTCGAAAGCGAGACGGAGTCAGAAGCTGCCCGCCACAGAGGCGTCTTTAATCGATGAAGAAGCGGCCAGTCGCGCGGCCTTAACAACGGAAGAGAGTAAGGCAGCTCTGAGATCGGAGGAGGGAGACCGCGGACGCGACGCGGCTTGGCCATCCCAGATACCTGCGCTTGGTTGGAAAGATATCTTCTGGCGCTTATGGGAAGAATTCAACAAGGACCGGGTTTTGCTCGTTGCGGCCGGCGCCACGTTCTACCTGCTTCTGGCACTGTTTCCGGCCTTGGCCGCTTTCATTTCAATTTACGGCTTTGTCGCGGACCCGGTTTCGGTTGCCGACCATATTGCCTATCTCGGCGGATTGCTTCCGTCGGGCGGGCTAGACCTCATTCGCGAACAGCTTCAAGCCTTGGCCAGGCAAAAACCCGGCGCTCTCGGCATCGGTTTCTTCATCGGCCTTGGTATCGCGCTTTGGAGTTCCAACAGCGGCATGAAGGCACTCTTTGATGCCATGAATATCGCCTACGAGGAACGGGAAAAACGCAGCTTCATCACGCTCAACCTAATGTCGATCCTGTTTACTGTCGGCGCGTTGTTGATCGGCATCGTGCTGTTGCTCACGGTGGGCGTCGTTCCCGCGCTTTTGCGCTATTTCTATCTGGATGCGTGGACGGAGACGTTAATAGCAGCAGCCCGGTGGCCGGTCTTGGTCTGCGCGATGCTGACCGGAATTTCTCTGCTTTATCGCTTCGGACCAAGCCGCGAACGTGCCAAATGGCGTTGGCTGAGTTGGGGCTCTTTGATTGCGACCGTTGCGTGGATCGCGGCGTCGTGGCTGTTTTCATTCTATTTGCAGCATTTCGCCAACTACAACGCCACATACGGATCGCTCGGCGCCGTAGTCGGTTTAATGATGTGGACGTGGATTTCCGTCATCATCCTTATCGCCGGCGCCGCGATCAATGCCGAGATGGAGCATCAGACAGCGATTGATTCCACTACCGGCCTGCCCCTGCCCATGGGCAAACGTGGCGCGGTCGTAGCGGACACTTTGGGCAAGACCGCAAAATGACTGGCATCACTTTTCTGCCTTGCCACGAATTCTCTGCGAAGGGTTAACGCGCCCACCGGATGGCGAGGATCAGGGCCTGGAATCGGTTTCCTCTTCTGATGGTTGCCGCCCGTCTGATTGGTGAGTCTTGTCTTCCACCTCATTCACGGGGCGCGTCAGGCCACCGCCAGGCTTGGGCTTCTTGTTTGCGGCCGCGTCCTGAGAGGACGCGTTCGAAGAGTCGACGCCGGTCTTTGCCGGATATTTTGTGGCCCCGGTTTCGCGATGGTTTTCGTTGTCACGCATGCCTTTGGTCCTCCGTGATCAACGATAACCGCCCCCGTCAGTGCCAGTTCCGCTGCAGATGGAACATTCTCTACGGCTGGTCGGTTGGCCAGGAAGACCATTCCCTGCCAGACAAACTGGTGCGCAGCCCAGGTCGGCAAACCCCTCTGCTGACCGGCAGACATGCCGCCCAAACCAGAGCCCAATAAAGAATCGCTGCTAGATGCGCCGGCCTGGACATCCGACGTGCGAGAGCCTGACCCGGATCCCGCACGAACTTCCATTCTCCAATCCCGACAAGAACCGAATCCCGCGAAGGGAGCATTGCAATGAGCGGTGATTAGGTGCTGGCTGTCTTTGCGGTGCGGCTCGCTTTTGGTAAGAAGGCGCGACGTCTCGGCGATAAAATTGCCGCGCCTGGATGGAGGCGTCGAGTGAGTTGCGCCAATAGCCGGTCACCGCGTCGTTGAAGCGTCTACCACTCATCTGGCCGTGCGGAGCCGTCTCGACCCGGGACGGGATCTAAGCTGAGCCAGCTTCCAGGCCGGGCGGCGTCCGTTACAGCACAATCGTTTGCCCGTAGTATTTGCCGGCATTCCGGATGGGCGCCGCTGCTAGTTTCGATGTGGTCGGCAGGAACACGCAATGTGGAAAGACGGGGTCCGATGCGATGACCCGATGCGCGCGGGCTTGCAAACATACCGACCATCAACATTGGCCCAGCGTTCCTCAGCTCATCGCTGCGGCCACGCGGCCATCATCAGTTCCGGCATTGATGGCTTGGCTAGCCCGGGAAACCAACGTCATGCCTCCCCACTTGCCGTGCCTATCTCCTCAGGCCAAAAAAGCTCAGCACCGCAAGAACAACGACGACTAGCCCAACAATGTAGATTATGCTGTGCATCGATCGGACTCCAAAATAATAGGCAGGCCACGCTCTTTTGCCTACCGTACGGTTATTGCGTCGAAATCAACATTTCGGACCGCCTAATGTTCCATATTTGGGCCGTATTTTTAGGACGTCGCCGTTGGGCCGGCTTTAGCGGGTTGGCAACTTGTGCCGCAGCGTCAGTGCCGGCCTTAGGAATGGCCGATAGACGCCCGAGATCCTTTTGAGGGCGTGGCAAAAGAAATCCGTTTTACCTTCGAAATTGCATCTATCACTGCGCCGCACTCGCCCTGCTAATGCTGGGCCGATGACGAGTGCCGGAGTATTGGCCGTCGGCCGACAATTGGTCACCTCTCAATGTCCCTGACGGGTCCTGCGGTAACGGAACCAAAGCGATCGCACGATGTTAAGCAGGCGAAGGGCCATCTTAAATCGTTGAGGATCTCAAATGAAAGTCGCCATTGTTACTGCTTTGGCCCTGTGCCTACTCGTACCCTGCGTCGCCTCGGCCGACGCGATCGTAGTTCAGACCCATAGACACCACCGACACCACCACTGGAACAATGATCGTGTCGTTATCTATCGTGAAGGACATCGCCTCCATCACCGCCATCATGGTGATATCACTTTCTTCGATCACGGTCGTCGCCACCATCGCTCCGATGCGGTTGTTGTCCGAAGCCCGATGGATCGATCGCACCACCATCGTCACCGCCACGTTGTTATTCAGCAGGAGAATGGCGGTTATTGACCGCCTCCTTTTTGCCCGGCTCTCACTTGGAGAGCCGGGCACGCATTACGATGTATGATCGGCGAAAGCTAAACCGAATTGGCGGTTGGTCGGAGCTCGGGACCCCAGCGCAGCCGAGCCTGCTACGGTAGCGGCGACAGCAAATTCGCGTGCTGGATTGTGCGCTACGCGGGGCCAAAAGGCGCGCCACCTCCTTTAATCACGCCGCTCGAACCTGGAAAGTAAATGGAAAAGATCAGAAGACTGCTGGCTTTCTGGTTTGTAGTTGTCAGCGCTACCGCGATCAATTCCGAACTTACTCCTGCCGTCGCGGCCGCGCCGGCAGATGCAGCGACGATTGCCGATCATTTCTCAGCCATAAAGTCCATGTCAGGGGACTTCGTCCAGTCTGGTCCTAGGGCGGAAAAGACCAGCGGGAGATTTTTTCTGCAACGCCCGGGCAAGCTCCGATTCGACTATGCAGGCCAATCCGGGATCAGCTTGATTGCAGATGGAAGATCCGTCGTAATCTACAACAAGAAGCTCAAGACCTCACGCCTCTATGCTCTCTCCAAAACGCCGCTTAAACTCGTCCTGGACGACGAGGTCGAATTTTCCGGTAACCGCGTCAAAGGCATCAGAGACGATGGTGCCCAGGTTATCATTAAGCTGGCTGACAAGTCGGCTTTCGGAAACTCGAACATCACGGTGGTCTTTGACAAGAAATCGTTGGATCTACGCAGATGGAGCCTCACCGACGAAAGAGGGCAGATCACGACAGTGACTATCTCTAATGTGAAGGAGGGCGTTCGCGCTCCTCCAGGCACCTTCACCATCGATTTGCTGCAAACCGTCAATTCAACACCAAAGCGAAATAACGGCCCACCGGCGGTAAGCTGGCCGAGAAGCAGTTGAAGTGACGGACGAACTCGCAAGAGGGCCGGCGCGTTCCCCAATAAGCGCAACTCCGAGCCAGGCGGTCCCTTTCAGAGAGTTCCTGGTCTCCGACGTGCACGCCGGCTTTGTCGGCATGCATGTGATCCCGTCAACAGCTAAATCTAAATTAGAGAGATATGGATCAAAAGCGGGAACTGCGCATTTAGTATCCGGCCCGCTTTGGGCTGCTGGAGGACGACTGATGAAAAAGACAATGCTCGTATTAAGCCTTCTCATTCCGCTTGTTGCATGTTCCCGCACTGAACAGGGTGCTGCCGTCGGCGGACTGGGTGGGGCGGCAATCGGCGCGGCCGTGGCTGGTAACCCAGTGCAAGGTGCGGTCGTCGGCGGAGCTGCTGGTGCCATCGCAGGGGCGGTGATCGGACACGCCAGCGAGGCTGGCCAGTGCCGTTATAGGGATCGCCAAGGGCGCGTCTATGTTGCCAGGTGTCCCGAGGGGTATTGAGTGTGTCGGGCCCGCGCGACCCTGCGATGGCACGTGCGGCCCGCTGTCCGCTACGGAGGCTTAACGATCGATAGACTGAGGCGCAATGCAGTCTTCGAGCCTGGCTCGTTCAATTCTTGGTCAGGCGTTTATGCGCATGCCCCGTCCATCGCTTTATCGGATCAAACGGACTTAGCCGCCCTATCCTGTCTTTGTTGCTTTAGGGGCTGGTGCGATTGCTCGAAAGATAGCCTCTACGAGGTCCTTTTCTCGGAAGGGCTTGCTCAACAGAGGGACATCCGACGGGCGATCCGAAATCGTATCCGCTTCGGCGTAGCCCGTCACTATCACCGCCGGCCAATCGCTGCGGAGGTTGCGTGCGAATCGAATAACGTCGATCCCGGTGACCAGCGGCATGGCAAAGTCAGTGACGATTACATCAAAATCATGCGGGGCCCGTTCAATGGCAGCCAGCGCCTCAGCGCCGCCAGACGCGCAGGTCACCGGAAAACCTTGCTGACGAAGCGACTCGGCAGTCAGTTGCCGCAACACGCTGCTGTCGTCGATCAGAAGGACTGACGGGTTTTCTTTGCCGCTGTAGGTTACTGGTTCCTCTTTGGCCGCGGTGTCATCGTTAAATGAATCATCAAAAGAACGTGGCAGCCACAGTTCCATTGCCGTTCCGCGACCAGGGGCGCTTTCTATGCGAAGAGAACCCCCGGACTGCTTCATGAAGCCATAAACCGTGCTGAGCCCGAGCCCCGTTCCCTTTCCAACCGGTTTTGTCGTGAAGAAAGGTTCAATGACCTTCGCCAGTATGTCGGAAGGGATTCCCGAACCCGTATCCTTGACCGTTACGACGACATATTCGCCAGGCGCCAGATCTTGCGACGTCGTCTCGAGGGAGCGATTTTGCGCAAGCACGCTGATAGTCCCACCCGACGGCATGGCATCGCGTGCGTTGAAAACAAGGTTCATCAGCGCAAGTTCAAGCTGCCCGGCATCGACATGTACCGGCCATACCGTGTCGTCGATCTGCCAATCGAAGCGTATCAAGCCCCCTAAGACTGGCGCTACCAACCCGTTCATGGTGTCGCCGAACCCTGCAAGACGCACCGCTTCTGGCTTCAGCGTTTGCCGACGCGAAAAGGCGAGCATGCGAGTGACGAGATCGGCGCCTTGTTTGGCCGAGCGCCGCATCAGCTCAAGGACCTGCCGGGCCTGGTCATCCAAGGTTGCACCGCGTTCGAGCAGTCCCAACCCACTCAAGATTGCGGCGAGCAGATTGTTGAAGTCATGAGCCAGGCCACCGGTCAGCTTGCCAATAGCATCAAGTCGCTGCGACTGAAGCAGCTGGTCCTCAAGAGCCCGCCGCTCGGTGACGTCAAGCAGCGTCCCAAAGATTTCCGGTTCGCGGCCATCTACGCCATTCGACATCACACCTTGGTCGAGAAAGATCCGATACTCGCCATTGGCGCACAGCCAGCGGAATTCACAGGTGTAGGAGCCGGTCGTTTTTGCCACCAAAAGCGCTTGCTCCAACCTGGCGCGATCGTCCGGGTGGACCCGGCTAAGGCCAAAGGACGGATCGGAGGTCAATGTCTTGGATGTAAAGCCAGCTAGACGTTCGACCCCGTCGGTGACAAAGCGCGTCGCGAAGGGCGGCGCGGCTGCCCGCGCATGGAAACAGACCGGCAGGGAACCCAAAATAGCATCCTGCCGTTCCTCCGCGTTGCGCAGGGCCTGCTCGGCCTGAAGCTTGTCCTTCTGCGCCTGGAGTGCCTGTGCCAGCAGTCTCTTCTCGGTCGCTGCCTTTCGCTGAATTTCCAGGGTCTTTTCGTGGAGTTCGACGAAGACCGCGACTTTCGAGCGCAGCATGATCGGATCGAATGGCTTAAACACATAGTCGACCGCGCCGGCATCATAGCCGCGCAGCATGTGAGCCTGCTCCTTGTTGATGGCTGTAAGGAAGATGATGGGAGTATGCTTGGATTGTTCGCGCTGGCGTATAAGCGCAGCCGTTTCATAGCCGTCTATTCCCGGCATGAGGACGTCCAGGAGGATGATGGCGAAGTCCTCCTTCAGCAGAAAGCGCAATGCCTCTTCGCCCGATTGGGCGCAGATGACGTCTCCCGTCGAAGCAAGGACTTCGCTGATCGCCAGAAGGTTGCGTTCATCGTCGTCCACGGCGAGGATCCGTGCCCTTGCCGGTCCCTCGGCCAATTGCCCGGCCTCAAGTTTTCTTACCCTGTTTCTCGAAGGCTTTTGCATGGACCGGCCGTCAGTTCACTGCCAAGAGCATTTGTTCCGGGTTCTCCGTGCGTCCTCGGGAACGGCCTATCCAGACACGAAGCAATGCCAGCAGCAGATCAAGATCGACCGGCTTGGCGATATAATCCGAAGCACCGGCGTCGAGACATTTCTGCCGATCGCCCTTCATCGCTTTGGCAGTGACGGAAATCAGCGGGATGTGAGCGATCGCCGGCGTCGCGCGAATACGCCGCATCGTCTCGTAGCCGTCCATCTCCGGCATCATTATATCGATCAAAGCGGCGTCGACATCGGGCACCTGCTCCAGCAGTGCGATGCCGTCGCGGCCCCGCTCGGCATGGAGAACCTGAATATCGTACGTCTCCAGGACACTGGTGAGCGAGTAGATGTTGCGGATATCGTCGTCGACGATGAGAACTTTCGCCCCAGCCAGGTCGGACTTGCCCGCATGCTCGGTTTCCGTTGCGCGCTCCTCACGGTCCTCTCCTGGCAGCGTCGCCGACATATGAAGCGCCAGCTGAGCGAAATTCTCGGCCCGCGGCGTATTCGCAAGCGCCGGATTCAAGGCCAACACCTGTTCAAGCGCATCAGGATGAGGGGCAAAGAACAACAGCTGCGGAAGGGTTCCGTCGAACTGGTCGGCGAGCTCGTCCAGCGACTGTGCATTGTCCTTGGCCGAGCGCCCGAAACCGAGCACGATGGCATCATATGAAGCCGTGCCGATATCGTCGGCATTTGCCGCGAAACGGCCGACCGCAGTGACCGAGGTCACGCCGTCGCGGATCGCTTCGACTAGCGATAGCCGGCGCTCCGGGTCGGGGTCCGCGACCAGCACGCGCCGCTGAATGCGCAGCTTCCTGGAATGGATATCCTGAAACACCTGCATGAGGTCGTCGGATGAAACAGGCTTGGTGGAAATACTGGATGCCCCCTTGCGGGCGAGACTGTCTATGGCTTCGGCACCCGAGATGACGTGAATGGGAATTCCCTTCGTCTTCTGATCATGGCGCAACAGATCGAAAAGAACCCATCCATCGATGTCCGAAAGCCCTAGATCAAGCGTAATGGCATCGGGAACCAGTTTGCGAGCCAGGGCCAGGGTGCCGGACCCCGCATTCGACAAGACGCCTTTGAGGCCCGCCGAACGAGCGAGACCAAGCAGGAGCCCGCCAAAGGTCGGGTCGTCCTCGACAATGAGCACGACCCGATCGGTCGGCGCGATGGAATCGCGATCGTCGACCAGCTCCGCCGAGGGCGAGCTGCCGAGCGATGCCGGCTCGGCCGCAACCTCGGTCGGCGCAGGCAAGGCCGACTGGGCGGCCGCCACACGGGGACCGGCGAACGGTATGACCAGCGTAAAGGTTGAGCCCTTGCCCGGGGTGCTTTCAACCCGTAGCTCACCGCCAAGCAGGCGAGCGATCTCGCGGCTGATCGACAGCCCGAGCCCGGTGCCGCCATATTTGCGGCTGGTGGTTCCATCTGCCTGCTGGAAAGCTTCGAAGATAAGTTTCTGCTTATCTTCCGGGATGCCGATGCCGGTGTCGGTCACTGCGATCGCCAAGGCCTTCGTCGCATGCCCGGAACGGTTGCGGCCGCCCGCCTTCTCGACCCGGAAATTCAAGCTGACCTCGCCCTGCGATGTGAACTTGAATGCATTCGAAAGCAGATTGAGGACAATCTGCTGCAGGCGCTTCTCGTCCGTTCGGACCGTCTCGGGCAGTGCGGGATCGACCTTAATAGTGAAGCCGAGGCCCTTGTCGGCGGCCAACTGGCGGAACGTGCGTTCCATATGCTGGCGCAGATGGGTCACCGGCATATCGTTGATATCTATCGAGACGGTACCGGACTCGATCTTCGACAGATCGAGGATGTCGTTGATGAGGCTGAGAAGGTCGGTTCCGGCAGAATTGATGGTGCGCGCGAACTCGACCTGTTTTTCATTCAGATTGCCCTGCTGGTTGGTCGCAAGGAGGTTGGAGAGAATGAGCAATGAGTTGAGCGGTGTACGCAGTTCGTGGCTCATATTGGCCAGGAACTCGGACTTGTACTTGGAAGTAAGCGCCAGCTGTTCGGCTTTCTCCTCCAGGGCGCGCCGTGCCATCTCGATTTCGAGATTCTTGTTTTCCACCTGCTTTTTTTCGTTCTCGAGCAGCTGCGCCTTTTCTTGCAGCTCCTCGTTCGTGGCATGCAACTCTTCCTGTTTCTTGGTCAGCTCGGTCTGCCGCGCCTGCAATTCCGAGGTCAGCAGCTGGGACTGCTTGAGCAGCCCCTCGGTGCGCATCGTTGCGGCAATGGTGTTGAGAACGATGCCGACGGATTCCATCAGCTGGTTGAGAAAGGACTGATGGGTGTCACGGAATTCGCCGAACGAGGCGAGTTCGATGACGGCTTTGACCTCATCCTCGAACAAGGCCGGAAGGATGATGACGTTGGCCGGCGAGGCGCTTCCGAGACCCGACGTTACGCGCAGAAATTCCGGCGGCACATTGTTCAGCATGATGGCGCGCTTGTCGGCGGCACTTTGCCCGACGAGGCCTTCGCGCAGATCGAGACGCTGTTTTATGGCGGCCCTGCTTTCGGCGCCATACGACGCCGCCAACTCAAGATAGGATTCCTCTTCGTCGCGGTTGGTGACGTAGAAGACGCCATATTGCGCGTTCACCAGCGGAGCGAGCTCGGACATGATAAGCCGCGAGACCGTGGCAAGGTCGCGTTCGCCCTGCAGCATGCGCGAAAACCGCGCGAGATTGGTCTTCAACCAATCCTGCTCCGCATTCTTCAGCGTCTGATCCTTCAGATTGCGGATCATTTCGTTGATATTGTCCTTGAGCGCGGCGACTTCACCTGAGGCCTCGACGCTGATCGAACGGGTCAGATCGCCCTTGGTTACCGCCGTCGAAACCTCGGCAATGGCGCGCACCTGAGTCGTCAGGTTGGCGGCGAGCTGATTGACATTATCGGTGAGGTCGCGCCACAGGCCTGCGGCGCCCGGCACGCGGGCCTGCCCGCCGAGCTTGCCCTCGATGCCCACTTCACGCGCGACATTGGTCACCTGGTCGGCGAAGGTGGCCAGCGTCTCAATCATGCCGTTGATGGTGTCAGCGAGAGAAGCGATTTCGCCCTTTGCGTCCACCGTCAGTTTGCGCTTGAGGTTACCTTGCGCAACCGCTGTCACGACGTCGGCGATGCCACGCACCTGATTGGTCAGGTTCGTCGCCATGAGGTTGACGTTGTCGGTCAGGTCCTTCCAGGTCCCGGCGACGCCCTCAACGCGGGCCTGGCCGCCGAGCTTGCCCTCGGTGCCAACCTCACGTGCCACGCGGGTCACCTCGCCTGCGAAGGAGTTGAGCTGGTCCACCATGGTGTTGATGGTCGACTTGAGCTCGAGGATTTCGCCTTTGACGTCGACCGTGATCTTTTTGGAGAGGTCACCGCGCGCCACAGCGGTTGTCACTTCGGCGATGTTGCGCACCTGGCCGGTCAGGTTCTCAGCCATGGAATTGACATTGTCGGTCAGGTCTTTCCAAGTGCCAGCTACGCCGCGCACCTGAGCCTGGCCGCCCAGCTTGCCTTCGGTACCGACCTCGCGCGCCACGCGCGTGACCTCCGAGGCGAAGGAATTGAGCTGGTCGACCATCGTGTTGATCGTGTCCTTCAACTCCAGAATCTCGCCGCGGACGTCGACGGTGATCTTCTTCGACAGATCGCCAAGCGCCACGGCCGTGGTCACTTCGGCGATGTTGCGCACCTGGCCGGTAAGATTGGCGGCCATGGCATTGACGTTGTCGGTCAAATCCTTCCAGGTGCCGGCGACGCCACGCACCTGCGCCTGGCCGCCCAGCTTGCCGTCCGAGCCGACCTCGCGCGCCACGCGCGTCACCTCCGAAGCGAACGAATTGAGCTGGTCCACCATCGTGTTGATGACGTCCTTGATCTGCAAGATCTCGCCCAGTGCATCGACCGTGATCTTCTGCGTCAGGTCGCCGGTGGCAATCGCCGTCGCCACCTTGGACACATCGCGCAACTGCACGGTTAGATTGCCAGCCATGGCGTTGACGTTGTCGGTCAGGTCCTTCCAGGTGCCGCCGACCCCTTCGACATGGGCCTGTCCACCAAGCTTGCCTTCCGAACCGACTTCGCGCGCCACACGCGTGACTTCCGAAGCGAAGGAATTCAGCTGATCGACCATCGTGTTGACAGTATCCTTAAGCTCCAGGATTTCGCCCTTGACGTCGACTGTGATTTTCTTCGACAGGTCGCCGCGTGCCACGGCCGTAGTCACCTCGGCGATGTTGCGCACCTGTCCGGTCAGATTGGCAGCCATCAGATTGACATTGTCGGTCAGATCCTTCCACGTGCCGCCAACCCCCCTCACCTCGGCCTGACCGCCGAGCTTGCCTTCGGTGCCGACTTCGCGCGCCACGCGCGTCACCTCCGAGGCAAAAGAGTTCAGCTGGTCCACCATCGTGTTGATGGTGTCTTTCAACTCCAGGATTTCACCTTGAACCGCGACGGTGATCTTCTTTGAAAGATCTCCAGAAGCAACCGCCGTCGTGACCTCGGCGATGTTGCGCACCTGTCCAGTGAGATTTTCAGCCATCGAGTTGACGTTGTCAGTGAGGTCCTTCCAAGTGCCCGCAACGCCGCGCACCTGAGCCTGGCCGCCGAGCTTGCCTTCGGTGCCAACCTCACGCGCCACGCGGGTCACCTCGCCGGCGAAAGAATTGAGCTGGTCGACCATCGTGTTGATAGTCGATTTCAGCTCAAGGATTTCGCCTTTCACATCGACCGTGATCTTCTTCGACAGGTCGCCCAAGGCGACGGCCGTCGTCACCTCGGCGATATTGCGCACTTGGCCGGTCAGGTTCTCGGCCATGGAATTTACATTGTCGGTCAGATCCTTCCATGTCCCACCGACGCCTTCGACGCGCGCCTGGCCGCCGAGCTTGCCTTCGGTGCCGACTTCGCGCGCCACGCGGGTCACTTCCGAAGCGAAGGAATTGAGCTGGTCGACCATCGTGTTGATCGTGTTCTTCAGCTCCAGGATCTCGCCCTTCACGTCGACGGTGATCTTTTTCGACAGGTCTCCGGATGCAACCGCCGTCGTCACCTCCGCGATGTTGCGCACCTGGCCGGTCAGGTTCGTTGCCATGGCGTTGACGTTATCGGTCAAATCTTTCCACGTCCCGGCGACACCTTTCACGCGCGCCTGACCGCCGAGTTTGCCTTCGGTGCCGACTTCGCGCGCCACGCGCGTCACCTCGGAGGCAAAGGAAGCAAGCTGACCAACCATGGTGTTGACGATCTTGCCTATGCGCAGAAATTCGCCGCGCAGCGGTCGGCCGTCGATCTCGACCATCATCGTCTGCGACAGATCACCCTTGGCTACGGCGCCGATAACGCGAGCGACCTCGGCGGTGGGTTGGACCATGTCTTCTATGAGATCGTTGACGGACCGGACGCTGGATTCCCAACTGCCTGTAGCGTTGCGGACGCGGCCACGCTCGCCTATCCGCCCATCCTTGCCAACGACCCTGCTCAGACGCTCGAATTCTCGGGAGACCTGATCGTTCAGATCCACGATCTCGTTGAAGGTTTCTGCGATCTCGGAATCGAGGCCTTCGTAGACGTTGTCGATGCGGACTGAAAAGTCACCACGTCGGAAGGCCTTCAAAGAATTCAGTATGCTACGACGGGCCAATTGCTTCTTGGATGCCTGCACAGTCACAGCGCCACTCCCAATCGATCCATGTAGGATAAATCCCCCTCGTGCGCGGACGTCACACTACCCCGCAAGCCTCCAAACGCCGCAATTTCAATTTTGTTCCGCGCCGCATTTATCAACTGTCGCAAGTCGAAAATTGCACGAACGTGTGAGTTACCGGATGGCGAACTGCACTGGCGTCGCCGAGCGCCCGCCCTGGTTCTCTAACAACGACGTCCCTTCTTTTCACACGCGGTTCAGCCGGCCCGTGGGTGTCGCAGAAAGGCTCGCAATTTCCTGAGGCTCCTGCGCGGGATCAGATCGATCTCGCCGACAAGTTTTGCCCCGTCCTTGTGCCGCTCCAAAGGCAATATGAACATTCGCTTGTCGGGATGGAAATTACCGCTGCCGCGCCCAAGGCCACAGGCCACCGATCGCCCGAACGTGCGTGCTTTCCTCGACCCGACTCGCCAGCGGCCAGAACCCGCTCGCCAGCGGTGATGGGATTTCGGTCTCCTCGACGACCGCGGTACCAATCATCGAGCGAGACCGAGAGCTCCTTTAGGCTGAGCATTGCGTCGCCTTCGGTTTCTCCGCGGCGCAATTTGCCAAGATTTATCTTCAAAAGCGCCCGGCGCGGAACGATCGGGGATCTCTCGCATTTGGTGTGAGAAATATTAGCGTCAACTGAAATGAAAATTGTCCCCAGCGTGACGGCGAGACCAAGCAGCGCGACCACCGCCGCTCACCGAACTTCAAGAGATCCGCCACCAGAGCGAATAGCGAGAGGAATATGACTGAGATCGTGCACAAGACTGCCGCTGCATCGGTAAATCAGCCGGATAGCTCGACGATTTTGCAGATCATTGGCCCGGGATTGATCACGGGCGCTTCGGACGATGATCCCAGCGGCATCGCAACATACTCTCAGGTCGGTGCCCAGTTCGGCTATGGCCTGGGGTGGGTAATGCTGTTCAGCTGGCCTCTTATGTGCGCCATCCAGGAAATTAGCGCCAGGATTGGCCGCGTTACCGGCCGTGGCATAGCGGGCAATCTGCGAAAGCACTATCCATCTGCAGTCGGCATCTCGATCGTTTTCCTTTTGATGGTCGCCAATATAATCAATATCGGTGCCGACCTTGGCGCAATGGGAGCTGCGCTGAAACTGATCGCGGGCGGTCCCCAGCTACTGTACGTCGCTACGTTCGGGATCCTCACGGCCCTGCTTGAGATCTTCTCGCAATACGCTCGCTATGTTTCGGTGCTGAAGTGGCTTACGCTGTCGCTGCTCGCCTATGTCGCGGTGGCCTTCGTTGCGAAAGTGCCCTGGTCGACGGTCGGCTACAATCTGATTGTTCCACACATCAGCTTTCAAAACCAATACATCACCTCCGTCGTGGCCATCCTTGGGACTACGATTAGCCCCTACCTTTTCTTCTGGCAGGCCGGACAGGAAGTTGAGGAAGTCAAGGAGCGCGATGAAGCATCGCCGTTGAGGGTAGCGCCCGAGCAGGCACCGGAAGAACTCAAACGTATTCGCATCGATACCTATTTTGGAATGGCGATCTCGAACGCTGTCGCACTCTTCGTTATCGTGACGACGGCTGCAACGCTGCACGCCAGCGGCGTCACCGACATCGAGACTTCATCGCAGGCGGCGGAAGCTCTTCGCCCGATTGCAGGCAAGTTCGCTTTCCTCGTCTTTGCGATTGGAATTGTCGGAACGGGACTGCTGGCCCTGCCGGTGCTCGCCGGCTCGTCCGCCTATGCGTTGGGCGAGACGCTTGGTTGGAATGTCGGACTGGCCAAAAAGCCGCATCGGGCCAAAGCCTTTTATACCACGATTGCAGCAGCGACGCTGATCGGCGCCGGCCTCAATTTCACTTCGATCGATCCCATAAAGGCGCTGTTCTGGAGCGCCGTCATCAACGGCGTGGTGGCTGTCCCGGTAATGGGCATGATGATGCATCTTTCGGGCAAGCGGGCGGCGATGGGCGATTTTCAGCTGCCAATAGGCCTCAAGATTATGGGCTGGGTGGCCACCGCGGTGATGGCGGCTGCTGCCGTGGCGCTGTTCGTAACATGGTAGAGACCCCAGGCTGTTGGAAGGCGTCGCCGATGCCTGGTGGGCCGACGCCTGATCAGCGCGGAACCCACCTTAAGCATTGGGGTTGGAGGTCTTGGAGCTTCGACGCTGGATCAGCCGCCCATCTTCTTTGCCATCGCACAGAAATTCTGCGTGCGACAACGCGAGAAGCCCGCGCTGCCTCCTGCAGAGGAGGACGGACAATAGCATGTGGTTGTTTACAGCTGTCATTCTCGGGTTTGTGTTAGCCCTGTCGCTAGGTTGGGCGGTTGGCGGCTTTTCAAGGTAACATTGTTGACTCCCAACTGCGTAACCAACGGCGTGTTTCGTGCGGGTGTCCCGTACTGTCCATGCGCGCCATCACGCGTCTGGCGACGGGGAAGGCTGTCCGAGCAGATCGGCGTGCCGAGAATGAAAAGGTCGGCCGCCAGGATTTACTAGCGCCGGCCAGTCGTCGCCATTCCCATGTCGGAAAGCACTCCCGGCTTGACGTCGTGATCCAAGGCCTGCACATCGCGCCTCTCACCCAGGGCCCTTGAGTGCGGAGAGCAGATCGGCGGCGAGGACCTCTCCTGTCGTCGAAGGCTTTCAGCAATTGAGGGGAGGCGGTGGCACTTTTGAGCCCTCGAGGGTCCTCAACCCGAGCGCATTACACCAGGCTCTTCGGCGGGTGGATCGCTGGGATCCGATGGACCGTTCTCAAGCAGGTCGGAGAAATTGACAGCCGCGACCAGATAGCCGGCATCATCGTAGACGTTGACGTGAGAGCCAGAGTGGTCGGCATCTGCTGGAGCGCTGCTCGCCGCCGCTCTTACCAATTCCAAAGCTTTGGGACTGGCCAAGTCGACGCTCGCGAGATTCTGCACAGTAATGTGGGAGCGACCTGCAACAACAGTTTCAAAACGAAAATTGGGCATTGCAGCTTCTCTTAAAGGGCATCGGAAACGTTCCTTCGTTCCGAATACGCGTGGATTAGGGCTTGCAACGCCGTCGTCTGCTGCCCTTGGGACGTTCGGCTTCGACGTCATTCTTGGAAGCAACCTCTGATCAATCTGCCGGCCTTGCGTTCCTCGTCTATTTCTGCGGCGCGGCTGGCTGAGTTGGCTGGACGCCTTGCTGATCGCCGCCCGTGCTCGATTTCGCCGTTGGATCCCTGTCGACTTGCGGATTCTGATCTGGCGGCTGGTTGCTCACCGAGTTCGTCTTCGAGCCGTCGACGCCATTGTCACTGCATCCGGCGATGAGGCCTGCGACCACTATCAAAGCCAATCGTCTCATCTGTGCGCTCCTTTAGCGCTGAACTAGCGACGCTGGTGAATGTTCCAAAAGGCTTGCGTTAAAGGTCCGGACGGCACCGGCTGCGCCAAGGGCTCCCTCACTACCGTTGTAAGGTCCGAACGGGGAAGGATGCCCCCCAGTCGCCACGGCGATCAGCAGAACCGCCAAAGCGCGCAACGCCATTGGCGTCTTTCGAGAAGATTTGCGCCATGATCGCGCCGACCTGCATCGCCTTGAAGCCATCCTCGACCTTCGCCGAGGCGCCGCCCTTTGCGATGATCTTGCCGGCAAGGTCGAGATCCCTCATTGTGTGAGCCCGCAAGCGGACCGCCCTCCCCGGTCGCAGCCGGTGGCTATCTGGTGAAAGGGTCAGCGCAGCCGACGCTGGAGGTCGTGTCCGGAGTTGACATCACAATGCCAGGCGGCCTTACCCCCACTTCACGAAGGTCAAGTAGGACAACATATGTTTGGGGCGAGCCGAAGCGGTTGTTGAGATTCAGTAGTTGATCCTCGCAATGTCGGAAAATGCCCCGCCCGGGTACCCGTCCCCTCGGAAACCAGTTGCCGCGCCGAGCGTTCAAGTTGGATGAACACAGGAGAGAATTTCATCCGGGCCATTGCTATCGAACGTACAGGGGGATGCCTCTGCCGAAAGATCCGCTATTGGGTCGCAGGCGACCCGCGCGTGCATTACTGCCATTGCGACATATGCCGAGGTGCGACCGGCAGCGCCTTTGCGGTGCTCGCGTGGCTGCCTCCTACCGGAGGTTCTTGGCAAAGCGAGGAACCTACCTGCCGCCGGTCATCACCCCTCGCCCAGCGCGGCTTCTGCCAAGCGTGCGGGACGCAGCTTACTCTTGCCTATGATGCCCCCGTCCAGGAAATCGCCCTGCCTGTCGGAACCTTCGACAATCCGGCGGAACTCGAGCTACAACACAATCACGGATCCGCGCAGCCGCTCAGCTGGGTTTGCTGCGGCATCGACCTGCCCCATCGCGATAGGGCAGAGCGATGGTAGGGGCATCCGGCGTTGAGTTTCCCTTGCCCTTGAACACGCAGCCCATGGAAGCGCGCCAGGCGATGGCATTGCCGCGAGACGACGGTCCCTGGCAGTACGAACCGAAATGGGATGGCTTCCGCTGCCTCGCCTTCAAGGGCGGCAAGGCCGTCGACCTCAGGGCAAAATCCGGCAAACCGCTTGGCCGCTATTTTCCCGAACTGCTGGCGGCCTTGAGTGCGCACGATGCGACAGATTTCGTCATCGACGGTGAAATCATAATCGAGATCGAGGGCCGTGCCTCTTTCGATGCGCTGCAGATGCGGCTTCATCCAGCAGAGAGCCGCATCCGCAAGCTCAGTCGGGAAACTCCCGCACGCCTGGTCGTCTTCGATATGCTTGTGGCTCCGGGAGGTCGGCCGCTAATGGACCTGCCATTGCATGATCGGCGCACGGAAGCCGAGGACTTGGTGGCCAAGGCAACAACCAAGGCTTTGCGGCTTTCGCCGGCCGCCACCAGCCTGGCGACAGCCGACAAGTGGTTGAAGGGCGCCGGTAGCGGTTCCACCGACGGCGTCGTGGCCAAGCTGCTCAACGGTCCCTACAAGCCGGGCGAACGCGCGATGGTGAAGGTAAAGCGCCTGCGCACGGCCGACTGTGTGGTGGGCGGGTTCCGCTATCTGAACGGCAAACGACAGGTTGGATCGCTGCTGCTCGGTCTCTACAACAAAGATGGTCTGCTCGATCATGTCGGATTCACATCGACCATTGCCAATGACGAGCGTGCGGTGCTGACGGAAAAGCTCGAACACCTGCGTGGCGGATCCGGCTTCACCGGCAAGGCGCCGGGCGGCCCGAGCCGCTGGAGCACCGAGCGTAGCGGCGAATGGGAACCGATAATACCGGAACTGGTCGTCGAGGTTCGCTTTGACCATGTCACCGGCGACCGCTTCCGGCATGGAACAAAGCTCGTGCGCTGGCGTCCAGACAAGGCGCCGCGCCAATGTACTTTCGAGCAACTAGGCTAGTCCAAGACCTGCACCAATCGCCGCAATCAGCCTCCGAAAGCGAACAGCCCTATCCTTGATGTCGGCAATCGCCCTCGAGGAGCACTGCAGACGTTGAGGGCGTAAATGCCTTATGACCCTGGCGCCGCCGCCGTTACACGCCACACAGTGTTTCCTACATCATCCGCGATCAGGAGCGCCCCGGATTTGTCGACGGCCACGCCAACCGGCCGACCTCGCGCCTCGCCTTTGGCATTGAGGAAGCCGGAGACGACGTCCTGGGCCTTGCCGTTGGGACGTCCGCCGCTGAAGGGCACGAAGACCACCTTGTAACCGTTGAATCGGTCACGATCCCAGCTCCCGTGCTCGCCGACAAAGGCGCCGCCACGATATGAAGGCGGCAGGTTTCCAGCCGTATAGAAGGCGAGCCCGAGCGGCGCGACGTGCGAGCTCAGCGCATAGTCGGGCGGAATAGCTTTGGCTACCATATCCGGCCGCTGCGGCATGACACGCGGATCGACATGTTGGCCGTAATAGCTGTATGGCCAGCCATAGAAGGCTCCGTCCTTCACTGACGTCATGTAGTCGGGCACCAGGTTTGGCCCTAGCTCGTCGCGCTCGTTGACGACCGTCCACAGCGCCTTGCTTTGCGGTTCGAACGACAGGCCATTGGGATTGCGCAGCCCGCTGGCGAAGATGCGCGACCGGCCGGTGGCCCGGTCGACCTCCCAGATGGCGGCACGGTCTTTCTCGGCCTGGATGCCATTCTCGGTGATGTTACTGTTGGAACCGACCCCGACGTAGAGCAGGGAACCGTCCGGACTCGCCACCAGGCTCTTCGTCCAGTGGTGGTCGATTGGCCCGCCCGGCAACTCCGTGAGCACCTTGCCGGGTGCAGTGATCTTGGTGTCGCCTTGATTATACGGATAGCGAACGATCGCGTCGGTGTTGGCCACATATAGATCGTTACCGACCAGTGCCACACCGAAGGGCGAATTCAGCTGATCAAGGAATACGCCCTGGTAATCCGGCTTGCCGTCGCCATTGGCGTCGCGCAGGAGGGTGATGCGGTTGCTCGGACCGGTGTCGCCGCCGGACGTGACCCAGCCTTCGATCAACGCCATGACGAGATCCTTTGGCCGCTTGGCTGACGCCTCAGGAGGCGCCTTCGATTCCACCACCAATATGTCGCCGTTGGGCAGCACGTAGAGCGAGCGCGGATGCTGCAGGCCGTTGGCAAGCGCTTGGATACGAAGGCCCTGTGCGACGGTCGGAGTTTCATCATTCTTCCAGCCGACAACGGATGCCAGGTGCATCGGCGGGAAAAGATACTGGTTGATTTCTGGCAGTTTCGGATTTGGTCCGATCTGCTCGTTCGGATCAGTATTGTCATTGCTGCAGCCAGCAACGCCCAGCGCAGTCGAGCCGAGCAAAACCAAGGCTACCCATTTGCTGTCAAGTCGTTTCATCGGCCACTCCCACGTGATGGCGATAAACCAACGCCCAGCCCAGCCAACCGGTAAAGATCAGTATGACCACAACGAGCGCCGAGAGGATTAATCCTGTCGGCACCACCGACGTCCATGCGTCGCGCGTGTGCACCAGCATGTTGAAGAAGGCGAGAATGATCGCAAGGAGATTGCCAGCCATATGCACCCAAGCGATCGGTTGTTCGCGTATCCGGCGCCCCCAAAGGAAATCGATGAACCCGGCGATGGCAGCCAGGATTCCCACAATGACGCCAACAGTCAGCAGCCAAGCCGAGAAGTTTGCCCACATCATTTCCGCGGTCCGCCAATAGGCGATGTCGGTCAATAATGCGCCAACGAAGCAGGCAATCGGGACGGTGACCAGCATTGGATGGATTGGATGGCCGGCGATTTGAGCCGTCGATTTCGGATTTTCCATGCTTTGCCCCCTGGGAGCGAAGTGAGCGCGCGTCTGAGATCAGACTAAAAATAACAGGAGGCAAAGGTGAAGGTTCCAAGCGATTTCGTGTAGGTCACTAGAAGTGAATGGAGGCCATGGCGCCGATCCCGCTCAAAAGCGACTCGGTTTCGGCTCGCCTCCCTCGAAATAAAAGGGCGTGCCAGCCTGGGGGCGGCTGCACCGAGTTCACCTATTGGCTTGGTGTCCTGGCATACCCAGAAAGTCTGGAAGATTTGTGCGGTTGTTGGGCGGCTGGATCACAGTTCGGCGAAGAGGTACCGCTCGACGGCTGCGTCCGCAGATGGGTGTGACCGAGCCGCTGCCGTACCGGATTCCGCCGGGGTTGGCATTTGGACGCGCAACAAGGACCATGGCGCCTATTCGCGTTAGGGCGAGCGGGGCAATATCGTCTTCGGCGGCACGGCCGAAAGGGTGCCGGTCGACGTCGATCTAGGCCATGCGGTCGCCGCTCGCACGCGCCTTCCGTTGCAATTGCGCGCCATCGCGCGATTGCTGCCGGCAATTGCACCGGTCGCGGTTATCCGCACGTGGTCGGGCTGCGATGGCTATGTCCCGGACATGCTGCCTGTCATCGGATCCAGCATGGGTCATAGAGTCTCGAACTGTTGGCGGCACGGGTACCTCTACCGGCTGACGGACAAGGCGCGTTGTCCGATACCTCTAGAATTTCCGTGGGCTTTTCTGGACTTCAGAAGATGACCGATCCCAATAAATCTGTGAGTTAGCCACGCCGTTGATGAGGAGGTGCCGAGAGCGCCCCTGGCCGACGCCGGTCGGGCCATTTTCCCAACAGCGGGGTGGTCCGGTTTTCACCAATTGCCGAAGTGCCGACGATTGGGATGAAGGATAGCTCGGCCGGCCTTCCCTTGGGTGTTTTCAGCGCCTCGATTTCATCATCTCGCCGCGCAATACGGCTTTCTAGATTGGCGACACGTTCGGTGAGGAAATAGCGACCCACGATGAACCCCCCGGTTCCAAAAAGGATGGCGAAAGTGAGGAAGGCCATGGGATTGGCGATCACCAAAGCGGCATTGGTCTGAAAGAATTCGATCAAGTCGTGCATTCTCAAAATCCCTTTAGTTCCTTGGAAGCTTGTGGATTTCCAACCTCACCGGTCCGCCCCGTTCGCAACTCGTGCACAAGAGCGCCTGCTCCACCGAGCTGAACAGGGCTTCCTTGCCGTACCTTTTGATCAAGCTGGCGGGCTTCACTTCCGCATGATGCGAGCAGCTCTTGCACCACGCTCGTAGCGTGTGCCAGCTGCGGAGGTCGCCGAGAGCCACGTCCAGTCCGGCATGAATGCTGCCATCGATGATCGTCTGGGGCGAGACCTTCACCTCGCCCGGCGTGATGATCTTCTCCATGACGTGGCGGCTGTTGTAATGGATAAGCATCAGGCCGGGCCGGCGCCGGATGGCGGCGTGCCAGGCCGCTTGGCTCACCACCGGGTCCGGCGATCGACAGATAGTTTCGAGATGCGTCTTCTCCTCTCGATCCCAAACCTCGATCCGGAAATTGTCTTCGGCGGTGTCCAACATTTAGGGGCGCGCCTTATGCCAGCCGCGAGAAAAGCCATTCGAGACCGCCGCGCGTGACAAAGCGAGTTCCCGTTCAAGTTCGGCGTTCCTGGCCAAAGCGGTCAGCAAGGCGACCACAGCGTCGCCACCGGCTGCAGCAATGGCTTGCTGGGCCGCCAACTCCACTTCGGACATAGCTTCGCCGATCGGCGCATTTTGGCGCTTTCCCATGGCCCTTTTCCTGCTCAGATAGATCAGGAATAAGGAACATATTCCTGTCAGGTCAAGAGGCGCTTGACTATTTTGTTCTCATTCCGTTCACTGTAGACAATTGAGACAGGAGCCATCAAACCGATCACCGCAAAAAAATCCGAGCAGCCCGAGAGATGCCGGTCGTATAGCTTTGCGGCTGTCGCTGACAACTTCGTCGTTGCGCACAAGGGCGATGAAGGCGCTGAAGGAAATGATCGTGCTGGACGGCCGTTTTCAGGAGCATCTCGATAGTGCAACTCCCCTCCCCTTGTGAAAAGCACGGATGAGCGAGGAATCAATCAAGCTGGCCGAAGGCCTGATGGCGGCGCCGCGACAAAGTGGACGGATCGCAATCATGCCTGCGAGTTTGATGAGTGTGGGAAGCGCCCGCCGGTCGGATTTGCGAAGCCGCGACAGGCACCGGTTCTGAACCTCGCCCGGCTTACTCACATGGCCGGCGCGGCCCGGCTAGTCATCCTGTGTCAACCTGAAGGCTGGCTGGGCCGCTTGCGACGAGGCATCGCCTCGAAGATCACTTCGAAAACGCTTTCGGCATCAAGGGCGCGACTTCCGCGTGATGTGAGCCGGTCTTGCACCACGCGTAGCGCGTACCAGCTGCGCAAGGCGCCCAGCGCGACGTCCAGTCCGGCGTGAATATGTCCGGCATGAAGATGCCGTCAATGGCCGTCTGCGGCCGGGCCGGCTTGCCTCGGGTCCGAGATTTAAGGGGGCGGCACAATACGCGAGTGCGCATAATGATGCCTTATACGCAATCCCGTATAATGCCATAGTATACGCGATTGCGTATATTGACTTTAGATACGCGAATGCGTATATAAGACTCTGGAGGCTTAGCATGACCGCCCAGATCGCACGCAACGAAAAGCAACTTGGCGCCATCCTGCGACGCGCGCGTAGGCAGGCCGACCTCACACAAGAGATGCTTGGCAACCAAATCCATCTGCGCCAGGCGACGGTGTCTCGCCTTGAGGCCGGCGAGCCAGCGGTGCAGCTCAGTACGTTGATGGCCGCTCTCTCCGCGCTCGACCTTGAACTCGTCGTTCGCCCGCGCAGCAAAAGCAGCGCTACGGAGATCGAGGACCTGTTCTGATGGCGCGGCGGCCGGCTCACACACCGCTAAATGTCTTCCTAAACGGGCGCCTGGTCGGCGTGCTGCGCAGACAATCAACCGGCGCCGTGGACTTCAAATATGCAAGCGAATGGCTGGATTGGCAGGGCACTTTCCCGGTCTCGCTCTCGTTGCCTCTACGAGACGACCGCTATATCGGCGCGCCTGTGATCAATGTCTTCGACAACCTGCTTCCCGACAATGAAGCCATCCGCAAGCGCGTTGCCGAACGCGTCGGTGCGGCTGGCACCGATGCCTACAGCCTGCTCGCCATACTCGGCCATGACTGCGTCGGCGCGCTCCAGTTCTTGCCCGATGGTATCGATCCTGGCAATCCCGGCAGCAGCGATGGCAAGCCAGTCAGCAAAAAGGATATCGCCGAGATGATCGAAAACCTCGCAACCAGTCCTCTCGGCCTCGGTGAGGACGAAGATTTCCGTATCTCGATCGCCGGCGCCCAAGAAAAAACCGCACTCCTGCGCAAGGATGGACGCTGGTTCAAGCCGATCGGCACTGCAGCGACCACCCACATCCTCAAACCACAGATCGGCAGGTTGCCGAATGGCATCGATCTCTCCAATAGCGTTGAGAACGAGTATCTGTGCCTTAAGCTGCTGGAGGCGTTCGGCGTTCCTGCCGCCAAGACAGAGATCGCGGATTTTGGGGAGCGCCGCACGCTGATTGTCGAGCGCTTCGACCGGTTATGGGCTAGGGACGGCCGTCTCCTGCGCCTCCCGCAGGAGGACATGTGTCAAGCGCTGTCGGTCCCGCCCACGCGCAAGTACCAGTCAGAGGGTGGTCCTGGTATGCGGGAGATCATCGAGATCCTGAAGGGCAGTGACAGGCCCGAAGAGGACATCACGGTCTTTCTGCGCGCTTGCATCGTATTCTGGCTGATCGGGGCGACTGACGGCCATGCCAAGAATTTTAGCATCTTTCTGGGTTCAGGCGGGCGGTTCCGGATGACGCCGCTCTATGACGTACTGAGCGCGCAGCCCAGCCTAGATGCCGGGCAGATTCCCCGAAAGAAGTTCAAGTTGGCAATGTCGGTCGGCACGAGCCGGCACTATCCGATACATGAGATCGTGCCCCGTCACTTCTTGCAGATCGCCGACGTTGCTGGCGTGGGGACATCTCTGATACGCAAAATTTTCGACGACCTCGGCGAAAACGCCGAGAGGCAGGCCGAGGCCGTGATCTCTTCGTTGCCGCGTCACTTTCCCGGGCAGCTCGCCGCGTCGGTCAGGTCGGCAATAGCCAAGCGCGTGATGCTTCTCGCTGAAACCCAGAGACTAAGCTCAGAGGACGGCCGGACAAGAATTCAGGCTACCCGATCGGGCAGTCCTTATCGACATCGCCTGCGCCGCAGCTAAGACCGGCTCTACGCACTCGATATCTTCTGAAATCTCCTGCCGCAGCTTGGAACCTCGCGTTTCGAATGAAGTTGGAAACTCACCCACATGGGTTCATCAATAAGGAGAAAACAGCAATGGCAGCTACGAAGAAGGCAACAGCCACCAATAAAGGCCTTGAGGACATGTTTCTCGGAGGCCTGAAGGACATCTACTATGCCGAGAAAAAGATCTTGAAGGCGTTGCCGAAGATGGCAAGGGGCGCGGACGACCAGCAGGTCACTGCCGCCTTTGAGAAGCATCGTGCCGAGACCGAAGGCCAAGTCGAGCGGCTGGAAGAAGTATTTGAGATTCTCGGTATGCCGGCCCGAGGCAAAACCTGTCCGGCCATCGACGGCATTCTTGAGGAAGGTTCCGAGATCCTTGAGGAGTACAAAGGCTCGGTCTCGCTGGACGCCGGGCTGGTAGGCGCCGCGCAGGCGGTCGAACACTACGAAATCGCGCGCTATGGCACGTTGATTGCGTGGGCGACATCCCTTGGCAGGGATGATGTCGCGGAATTGCTCAACGCCAACCTGGAAGAAGAAAAAGCCACCGACGAAGCATTGACGTCGCTTGGCGAGGCGGGCGTGAACGAGCGGGCTGCCGAACAGCAGGCCGCCTGACCCGGTCGTCCGAGGGGTCCCTTTGCCGGACCCCTCACCGCCGGTTTGGTACAAGCCCTTCCGCGTCGACGGACATCCGCGCCAGCCTAACAGACGGCGAGACGAAGCAGTTAGACCAACGAACATCTAAGTCGTCCGGCGATCGAACGCGACGCCCACTGCCACGGCGTTAGCCGCAATTCTCGTCGAGCGCCGGTAACAGCACACGCTCGCAGCGCAGTCTCGATCGATTATTCAGCCCGAAGCGCATGAACCCGCTACCGGACCCGAAGGCCTGCGCACCTCATTTAGCCGCCGCGAAAAGACCGGGTAGAGAAAAGCCTGCGATATTCTCCGAGGTGTAGCCGGCAACGAGGATTAGTACGAACGCCTAAGAAACTTACCCGCTTACACTATGTGTAAGGCCATGCGGCGTCTTTCCTGATGGCGCCGCTGGCCGCGGGGCTGTATGGTCGGCCTCCGCTTATGCTAGGTGCGCGGGCCGCTCCCCGGCACTGAACGCATGGCTCGATTTGCGATTTCCTCGCGCTGACCGATGCGGGCTACTCCCTCCCCTAAAACGCAGAACCCGTATGCCAAAACCTTCCACATCGAGACCATCTGACTGCGCGACCGGAACCTTTCATGAAGAGCGGGGTTCGTCGGTGGTGCCAACGGATATAGCGCCTTGAAGCTCGACAACGAAGTTCGCCATACCTCCGAGGAGCTGGATGATCGCGTACTGGCTGACGTCGTGACGGCACTCTGCAGGCGCGTCAACGTTAGCCATGACTTCGACATTCCATATATTGCCGGCTACAGCGACAACGCAAAGACCATTTACATCGACCGGCACCTGCCCCGGACACTAGCTTGGAAGGGACGGGACTTCAGGTTAGCGCCGTTCTTGGTAACCCATGAAATCGTCGAAAAAGCCTTGCTCGATGAGCTGCGGCTTCACTACCTGCACGCGCACCAGGTCGCCTTGCGCGCCGAGCGCGACGCCGTGCGAGGGGCGGGGTTGACATGGCGAGCCTACCAACGGGTGATGAAAGCCCATGAAAAGCCGATCGATGAGGAAAAGCTGAAACGCGTTCCGGGGGACTTGGATCTGACGCCCTATAAGGATTTGGATGACTTCCAGATACTTGAACGGCTTACCAGAGCTGCGCGGTAATGGAAGGGAGCCAGGCGCCATGCAATCGGCCGGTGATAGTTCACCGTCGCCTCGAAGCCACAGACCACGGGGCGACCGTACGTCTGCAGGACTTCGACCAGATGGTCGTGCTCAGCACGGTTGTTGAGGACCTGCAGACGGCGTCGGCGTTTGTGGCTTGGGTCTTCGATCAGAACTTCATTGCGGACCTTGGCGATATCGATCGCTACCAGCACCGCGCCGGTGGGTGTAGAATCGAAGTGGTCATGGTCGGTCTCTCCGGAATGGGTTGTGAACATTCACATTCTAGAGAAACTCTGACTGGCCATGGCCGCCTCCAGCGGTGCGCGCCTGCAGCGAAAAGCTGCGTGCACGCTGTCTCGGCCGCCGCTCCTTCATTCCGCAGGTGCTACGGCTCCTGCTACAGATCGAAGGCCTTCGCCAAGGCCTGCCGCGATCTCGGCCTCAAGCACGTCAGGACGAGGCCCTATACGCCCAAGACCAACGGCAAGGCCGAGCGCTTCATCCAGACGGCGCTGCGCGAATGGGCCTACGCCGTTGCCCACCCACATCCGATCACCGCGCCGCCGAACTGCCTGTCTGGCTGCACAGATACAATTGGCATCGCCCGCACACGGCAGCCTAAAGTCCAACCACCTATCAGTCGCCTCGCCCTAACCGAGGGACAACCTGTTGAGGCTCCGCGACCCGGTCGCTAAAACCGGGTCGCAGAAAGCGTCCGTCCATTTCAACGGACAGGCCAAGCACCTTCTAGTTCGCGATCATGCGTTGTTTGTCACGCGCGCTGGCGTAGGTGCCTTTTTCATAGGCCGGCTGCGCATTAAACTGCTCTTTTGTAAAGTTTGTATATAGGTACTTATTTCCTGACTTGTCCGTCATGAACTTGAGGTTGTCCATGCCAACGGCGACCTCCTTGGCTCCTATCCCGAGGAACCCACCGACATCGATCAGGACTGCGTCGACTTTCTTGTCCCCCGTCAGCACAACGTCGCCGATCTTTCCAACCTTGGCGTCGTTGGCGCCATAGACGGTCGTGCCGACCAGATCCTCGGCCCGGACCTTTTCGATCGGCACGGCGGTCAGAGCCGTTTTGTCAACAGCCGCGGTGGTGGTTGAGTCGGGGGCCACTGTCGTGGGCGTGGGGGCTGTATTAGAAGCCGTGGTGGGATCATAGGCCTTGGTATCGAAGTTCGGCTGAGCCTGGAGATCTTCCTTGGTGGTCTTGATCACAAGCCAGCGCTTGCCGTCCTTTTCGGCCCACTGGGCCTTGTTGAAGTCGAAAGCGACATTCTTTTCACCGATGCCGAGAAAGCCCCCGACGCCGATAATGAGAGATTGTGCCTTGCCGTCCTTCGCAAGCAGGACATCATTGACCTTGCCGATCGTCTGGGCATTAGCGTCCGTTCCGTTGTAAACGGTAGCGCCGATAATTTTGGAAACAAGGCTACCATTTGGCGCGACCGCAGCAGTTGTCGCAGCATTGTTGTCCGCCGGCGCCGTTGTCACGACGTTCGCGGCAAAGGCTCCCGAGGCAATAAGGGTTGCAAGCGCGGTGGCGGCAGCCAGACTTTTGTAGCTCATGGTGGTTATCCTTTGTGTTGTCGTCGCCCGCCCTGCCCTTTTTGCAGACAGGACGGCAACTTGATGCATCACAACGGAATGCGTTGATCGAGGTTCCCACGGCACCAGCCCGCTGAAGCCAACGGCCCAAAGTCCGCGCATACTTTCCTTGCGGGCGGCCTGGCCGAGAGGTCGAGCTTAATCACCGTGCGTTACCATTGGAAAGAAGGCCGGAAACGGACTGTAGCGCGGTAGCGCATGAGCCGCCCGGGGCGGCCGGGTCGGCAAGTCCGTCAGCACTCGAGCCAGTTGCTGGGCGCATATCGGGAACGTTCCTCGCCAGTTGTCTTTCACGACGTGAAGGTACTGTTGCCGCACGATATCTCGCGTGGTGCTTGGTCTCCGGACTCAGTTCGACCGCGCGAAACACCGGCAATCGCCAAAGATGGGTCCGTTCATCGGCCGACAGCAGGTCGACCACGCCTGGCGTCGTTCTTGCTGGCCCTGCGCAATTCGGCAGCCCAACCGCCGAGTCGCCCGACCCGTTTGTCGCCCATGGGCCTCGCCGACATTGCCGCCGAGGCGGTGGGCGATTGCCTCGGCCAAGCCCGCCGACGACCGGGGTTAACTCGCCGCGCTAAAGGCTCCGTCATGCGTAAATAGTTCAGGCTGTTTCTGGGCCAGTTCGTCAGCGTCCGCACTAGGAGCTCGGACCCCATTACCTCGGCCAACGAACCCTTCACTTCCGATATGTGGGCGGCGACTTGGAACGATTGTTTAGGCGGCGCGTTGTGGCCCGTTTACATCGGGGACCCTCGAATGACTGAACTACCGCAGGCCGACGTTGTCGCCGTCAAGAAACCGGCAATGGTCCTAGGCGGCAACTTCGACTATCAGGACTTTTTCGAAAACGGTGCCATGGCGCTCCATCTGGTGAGCGCGGATGGCCTTATCTTGCATGCCAACAAGGCAGAGCTCGATCTCCTCGGCTATCCAGCAGAGGACTATGTCGGTCACCACATTGATGAGTTTTATCCCGACCGGGACGTGATAACCGACATTTTGAGCAGGCTGTCCCGTGGTGAGAAGATTGCAAGATATCCGGCGCGTTTGCGCGCCCGTGACGGGTCCATCAAGCACGTCGAACTCACGTCGAGCAGCCATTTCCGCGACGGTAAGCTAGTCCACACCAGATGCTTTACTGTCGATGTAACTGACCTTGAGCGAAAGCGGACAGAACTCAGGCAGCAGGACCACGCCTATCACCAGATTCTCGATGGCCTTCCAGTCGCCATCTACACGACTGACCAGTATGGCATCATTACCTATTACAATCGGGCCGCTGCCGATCTGGCAGGGCGGGAGCCTCAGGTCGGCAAGGATAAATGGTGCGTCACGTTCAAGCTGTTCACCACCGACGGCAAGGAACTGCCGCACGACGAATGCCCGATGGCAGTCGCCCTCAAGGAAAACCGGCCGGTCCGCAACCAGCAGGCCATAGCGCAGCGTCCGGACGGGTCTTTTTTCCCATTCATGCCCTACCCCACACCGCTGCGCGATGAGCAGGGCGACCTCGTTGGCGCGGTGAATATGCTGCTCGACCTGACGGACCGCCAGCGTGCCGAAGAAACCAGACAGCACCTGTCGGCGATCGTGGAATCCTCATTTGACGCTATTGTCAGCAAGGATCTCAACACGATCATCAAGAGCTGGAATCGAGGCGCCGAAAAGCTCTTTGGCTACACCGCCAGCGAGGCGATCGGCAGGTCGGTAACCATGCTTATCCCCGATGACCACCCGGACGAGGAACCTCGCATCCTTGAGCGAATCCGTCGTGGGGAGCGCGTCGATACCTATGAAACGATACGTCGACGCAAGGATGGCATTCTAGTTCCGGTTTCGCTGACGATATCGCCAGTGCGTAACGCAACAGGGCAGATCGTCGGCGCTTCGAAGATTGCGCGGGATATCACATCGGCCAGGGAAAACGAACAGCGTATCCGCATGTTGATGCGCGAGGTCAATCACCGGGTGAAAAACCAGTATTCGGTTATCCTGTCGATGATCCGGGAGACCAACAAACGATCGGAGACGCCCAAGCAGTTTGAGTCCCAGGTGCGCGAGCGCATCATGGCATTGTCGCGCTCCCAGGACCTGCTTGTTTCGGCCGACTGGCAGGGAGCTACCATCAGTGAACTTTTGGCCGCGCAGGCTCAGCCATTTCCACGCGGTGAGATGATCGAGATGTCAGGGCCGTCGTTTGTGCTTGGCCCCAATGCAGTCCAATATCTCGGGATTGCCTTCCACGAACTCGCGACCAACTCTGCGAAGTATGGCGTGCTCTCCGGCGATGACGGCCAAATTTCTGTCACATGGAACATCAGCGGTTCCGGAGCATCGCGGCTCTTCCGCCTGACCTGGGCCGAAACCGATGGGCCGCAAGTCACGACTATCGGACAGGGCGGCTTTGGAACCGTGGTCCTGAAACGGGTTGCACCTGAAGCCGTGGGCGGGCGGGGAAATCTTGAATATGGTTCGCATGGCATCAGATGGAATCTGGAGGCGCCGTTAGCCGGAGTGGACCGTTCTGCTGCCAATCAGGATTAGAAGCAGAAAGTAGCCTTGCCGTTGCGAGGTTGGCGCATCGCCAAAGCCGATATTTAGCTGGTCAAGCAGAAACCGAGTGTCCGCCGCAATTTCTGTGTTTGGAACGACCCTAGCTCCGCAAGGTGTCGGCCGGGCGCCCAACGGCAATGCGCATCGATGATGCACACCCTCATAGGTCAGGCACTGAAAAAACAGTAGACGTACTCGGCTCCCGTACAAAGCCAGTTGGAATGGCATTCTTGCTGGTCTTTACTGGCCCCCGTCCCTACTCGGAGGTGCACGATCGACGAACGCTTGGCTCTGCAGCGCCCGCCCCTGTCACGGTCGGCCTCTTGCGACAAACGTTGACACGCAAGTCCCCTCCTTCCCGGTTTCAAACCGAGACCACGTCGATGCCTGTCACTGTCCCGCGTCAACATCGCGGTTTTTCCGACACTATCGCGACCGGCGATCTAAAAGTTGGCTTCGCCGGTTCGTTGTCTTGCGGCGCAACTCCTTGTTTTCAATATCGATCCGGGATCTTTTTACTGCGGTAAACTCCGCAGGCCGCCCGTGCGATCGGCTGCGGTCTGGCATGCGTTAACCTTTTGTTAACCCAAAACTTCTTGCCGGTAAGTCCGAATCGGAGCTTAATGGCGCTTGTTGTGGGTATTGCTTACAAAAAGCGCCAATTCAGGTTTCGACGAGAATGAATATCTCCATGCGGCTGCCTCGTTTCGAGTTCGATGACAAAATCCTCGAACAGGGCGCCGAGATTTCCCGGCGGTTGAACCAGCTTCGGATGGAGAAATTTCCGCCCAATGCAACCAAGACGCTGCGCACATTCTCCATGGCGGAGGTCGCTCACTACCTTGGGGTCTCGCAGAACAATCTGAAGCGTCTCCATCTCGAAGGCAAGGGGCCGTTGCCTGACCAAAGTCCTTCCGGCCGTCGCACCTACACGGCTACCCAGATGCTCGAGCTCAGACATTTCCTGGACCAGCACGGCAGGACCGAAGTCAAGAAGTACGTTCCGCACCGCAAGCTTGGCGATAAACTCCAGGTGGTTGCGGTGGTCAATTTCAAAGGCGGCAGCGGCAAGACGACCACGGCTGCCCACCTCGCCCAGCACCTGGCGCTGACCGGTCATCGGGTTCTTGCGATCGATCTTGATCCGCAAGCTTCGCTGTCGGCACTGCACGGCTTCCAGCCCGAACTCGATCGCAACCTCTCGCTCTATGAAGCGATCAGGTATGACGACGAACGTAGATCGATTGCGGATGTGATCATACCGACAAATTTCCCGGGCCTTGATATCATTCCCGCCAATCTCGAGCTGCAGGAATACGAGTACGACACGCCGCTTGCCATGCAGGACAAAACCTCCAATGCCGGCCGCCAGTTCTTCACGCGCATGGCCAAAGCGCTGTCGGAGGTTGACGACCGGTACGATGTCGTCGTTGTCGATTGCCCTCCCCAGCTTGGCTATCTGACTTTGACGGCAATGTCGGCGGCGACATCGGTCCTCATTACGGTCCATCCGCAGATGCTCGACCTGATGTCGATGAGCCAGTTCCTGCTGATGCTTGGCGGCATCTTGAAGACCATCAAGGCCGCCGGCGCCGCGATCGAACTCGACTGGTTTCGCTACCTGATCACGCGCTACGAACCGACCGATATTCCGCAGGCGCAAATGGTGGGCTTCATGCAGTCCATGCTTGCCGGCCAGATCCTGGAAAATCCGATGTTGAAGTCGACGGCGATTTCCGATGCAGGCCTCACCAAGCAAACGCTTTACGAGGTGGAGAAATCGGCTTTCACCCGCTCGACATATGACCGCGCTTTGGAATCGCTCGACGCGGTGAACGCCGAGATCGTCACCCTCGTCCATCGCGCCTGGGGTCGGTCATGACGACGAACTTTACGGCAGTAAAAACCGGCTATTTTGCTCGTGGAATCAGATCGCTAGCCGCGCACGGAGGCGGTTGAATGGCCCGTAAGGATATTTTCGGCAGTGTGATGGGGCCCGTCGCTGCGGTGGCCGATAACAAGGATGTATCGGGGTATGCCGTTCGTGGTGCCTCCCGTTCGATCATGCAATCCTTCGAGGAGCTCTCCAAGAGTTCGGTCGTCGATCTCGATCCTGCCATGGTTGACACCTCTTTCGTCTCGGACCGCCTGGACGAAGACGACCAGGCGTATCAGGAGTTGCTGTCGGCAATTCGCGACAGAGGCCAAGATTCGCCGGTCCTGGTCAGACCGCATCCGGAGGTTTCGGGACGCTTCCAGACTGTATTCGGCCATCGCCGCGTCAAGGTTGCCCGCCAACTGGGAAGGCCGGTCCGCGCCGTCGTCAAGAAGATGGGCGACGAGGACCATGTTATCGCCCAGGGCCAGGAGAATGCCGCCAGGGCCAATCTGTCCTTCATCGAAAGGACCCTGTTTGCCGATCGCATTCTCAAGCGCGGCCACACGTCGGACACGGTGAAGTCCGCTTTGGCACTCGATGACACGACCTTCTCGAAGATGCGCTCCGTGACCGGCAATATTCCCGAGCCAGTCATTGTGGCGGTTGGCGCGGCCAAGGCCGTCGGGCGGGACAGATGGTGGCAACTGGCCAAGCTCATGGAGCATCCGGGGAACGCGGGCAGGGCGGGTGAGTATGTGAAGAGCGCCGATTTCGCGGCGCCAAGCAGTGACGCACGTTTTGCGCTTCTTTTCGACTTCCTGAGCGCGCCGGCGAAACGTTCGCCGGCTGCGACGAAGACACGAGACACGGCCTGGGCGCCGCGGGACAAGTCGGTGCGGGCCAAGATCACCGACACTGGAAAAGTGTTCACGCTTGCCCTGAAAGCGAGGGAAGCCTCGCCATTCGGTGCTTTCATCACCGAACGGCTTGACGAGCTTTTCGAAGCTTTCCGGCAATCGGAAATGTCAAAGAAAACGGGAGACTGAAACCGCAAAAGAAAAAGGCCCCCGAACGTCGCCGTCGCGGAAGCCCTTCTCGTCTGTAGCAAGCTGAGAATCGCACTTCCCCGAATCACTGTCAAGAGTCGTGGCGCCGTTTCGGCGAGCAGGTTTCTTTTGCCTTCGTGAAAGGTGAGGGAAATGGAGAGTGGGTTTGCGACGACGCCCTTTGGGCGGCGGCCGATGACGCTTGCCTTGGTGAAGGCCAACGCCGCGTCACGGCAGATTCCGGAGGGGGCCGCCGTTGAGAAATGGCAGGTCTACCGGTGGCTATGCGAGGGCAAGTCTATCGTTGGCGTTGGTGATCGTGCGCTGGCGGTGCTGAGCGGGCTTTTGACGTTCTATCCTGACGACCAGATCAGCGAGGAAAACGGTTTGATGGTCTTCCCGTCGAATGCACAGCTATCTTTGCGGGCGCACGGCATGGCCGATTCAACGCTGAGAAGGAACCTGGCCGAGCTCGTGAGTTGCGGCCTGATCATACGCCGCGATAGTCCGAACGGCAAAAGATTCGCTCGCAAGGGGCAGGGCGGTGCTGTCCTGGAGGTCTTCGGGTTCTCGTTGGCGCCTTTGCTGACACGGGCCTCGGAGTTTCAGCGCGCCGCCGAGCAGGTCCGCGCCGAATGTCTGGCGCTGAAATTGATGCGGGAGCGGATCACGCTGCATCGCAGGGACATCCAGAAGCTGGTCGAGGCGGCGGTCGAGGAAGGGGTTTCTGGCGACTGGGGCGGCGTCTGGAGGCGGTTTCGGTCCATCGTGGATGCAATTCCGCGCCGGGCAGGGCTGCCACAGCTGGAAGCGATCGTCGGCGAGATGACCGTGCTCCATGATGAAGTGGATAGGATGCTGGAAAGCTTCGCAAATTCCACGAATCCCGGCGGCAATGAGTCCCAAAGTGAGCGGCAGCAATCTGATTCAAACACAGACTCCATTTTTGTATTTGAACCGGCTTTCGAAAAAAGCAGGGCGGCCGTCGAGCCAAGACCGGCACCGGACGAGCGGTTGAAAAGCTATCCGATTGGACTGGTGCTGAAGGCCTGCCCGGAGATTGTGGAGTATGCGGCCAACGGCATCGCCAGCTGGCGCGATTTGATGCTCACCGCGGCCCAGGTGCGCGGCTACCTTGGTGTTTCACCGTCGGCCTATGAGGAGGCTTGCCATGTGATGGGTCAGGAAGTCGCCGCGATTGTGATTGCGTGTATTCTGCAACGGGCACAGCACATCAATTCGGCCGGTGGCTATCTGCGTGTGCTGACGGAAAAGGCTCGGGCAGGGCAGTTCTCGGTCGGACCGATGCTGATGGCCGCGCTCAAGGCCAATGGTCCGGCAACCAGGATGACGGCATGAGTGAGGTACAGGGTTCGGGGCTCAGGGTTGATCGGCGCTGCTCAAGGGCACCTGAGTAGGTGACGGCGTGCAGCCACCTACGGTCGGCGGGCTCCCGGGCTTGAAAGCTGTCCATAAATGCCATACCTTTTGCACAAGAAATATGACTCCTGATATGGTGGATGAACACTATGGGGCATGCACTCAAGACAGCCGAGCAGAATAGGCCGCTCGTCTTGTCCTATATGGATCGGAACGGGAAGATTGCGATCGAGCAGGTCGCGGATGGTTTTGGGATGTCCAAGAGTCAGTTGGCCCAGACCGCCGGTCTTGCGCGTGAGACAGTCTATCGTTCAGAGCGCAGCGCTGCGACAAAGACCCAGGGGCGTCTGCGCGAAATGCTCGAGATCATCAGCCGCGTGACGGATTGGGCGGGCGGCAAGGAACAGGCAATGGCCTGGTATCGGGCTCAGCCGCTTGCGGCATTTGGCGGACGCACCGCCGAAGCGTTGGTGAAGGATGGCAAGGCCGCCGCGGTCCGTGATTATCTCGATCACATGGCCGTTGGCGGTTTTGCGTGAGGTTCGTCAGAACCTGTTACAGGGCGCACGATCCACGCTGGGCATTCAAGCCGACTTCCGGTGATGGAGCGGCGATCAGAGGCGTCCGGTTCAACCCTAAAGGCGTGCCGGCGCTTTATCTCGGGCTGACAATCATGACTGCGGTCAAGGAAGCCAACCAGGGCTTTGCGCACCGGATCGATCCCTGTGTCCTTTGCTCCTATGAGATCGACTGCGACGACATCGTGGATCTGACAACCGAACAGGCCAGGGGAGAATTCGCCATCGCGCTCGAGGACATGGCCTGCGCCTGGGCGACGGCTCTAGGCGACGCAGAGCGCCCGGCGTCCTGGTCCATCTACGACCGGCTGCGGTCTCGCGATATTGCCGGAATTGTGGTCCCGAGCTTCGCGCCAAGTGCCCAGGACGAGGATCGTAACCTGGTCCTGTGGGAGTGGGGTCCGGACCTCCCGCATAAAGTAACTGTCTTCGATCCGAGCGGCCGGTTGCCGAAGGACCAGTTGTCTTGGTCATAGTAGGCTCATGGAAGGGCAGGGGAGGGGGCTTATACCGGCCTACAATCCGCTTGCCTTGGTGAGGTTGACACGAAAACGGTCACGCCGGCGCTGATAGCGGCGGGTCATCTCGGCGGATGCATGGCCAAGCTGCTTTTGCACGTATCTCTCGTCGACCTCGGCCGAGGAGGCCAGACCGGCGCGCAGCGAATGGCCTGAAAACTTCATTTCTCGCTCGCTTTCGGACAGATCGCCCCGCACGCCTGCGGCCATTGCCGCGCGCTTGACCAACCGCGCCACTTCCTGGGCGTTCAGCCGTTCGGCGCCGACGGCCTTGCCTTGGCCGGTGACGCGCCGAAAAACAGGCCCGTGCGCGATACGCCCCATTTTCAGCCAGGTCTTCAAAGCAACCGCGGGGCAGGTGCTGTCGGCCGACCCAAAGCCGATCTCAACTTCGCGCCAACCAGTCTTGCCACGCAAGGTCACCAGAATGCCGTTGTCCAAAATCTCGATCCAACCGGACGAATCCTCAGTTTGGTCCCTGGCCACGTCGAGGCCGACGATTTCGGAGCGGCGCAGTCCGCCGGCAAACCCGAGTAGCAGCATCGCCCTATCGCGCAGTCCGCGCAGGGTCCCGCGATCCAGTGTCTCCAGCATGGCGATCAGATCCTCCGGCAAAACCGCTTCCTTCTGCCGGGGTGGGGAAGCGTGTGTGTTGCGGATACCGGCCATGACGGTGGTGATATGGCGGTCTTTTCTGTCCAACGGCTGGCCGCGCTGCGCATAGTTCCACGTTAGGGAGGCGAGGCGCCGTTCAATCGTGGACACGGAGTTCGGCTTCTTGTCGCCCGTGACGGCACCCGACGCGCAGGCGGTGATATAAAGCCCGATGACCTGCGGATCAGGCGGAAACACCTCAATGCCTTGGCGGCGGCACCAGCTCGCAAAATGCTTCCAGTCGGTCGCATAGGCGCGCCGGGTGTTGGCCGAGCTTGCTGCCTCGACATAGTTCCGGGCGCGGTCGGCCAGGCGCTCCAGATGCGCCGAAACGCGCGGCTCCGGTCGGACGGCCGGAAGGGAAGGGGAGGGGGTGTCGGCTGCGGGATCCTCCGGCGCGCGGCCCATCTCCATGACGACGTCGACGATGTCGGGCATGTCGTCGTCGCCGAAAGCCGGTGATCCGTGACCGTTATCAGCCATCCTCATGCCGCCTTGATGTCCGTTCGGGAGAAATCATCGCCCTTGAAAAGCAGCGGTTCGCCGGTGAGTTTGGCCAGGGCATAAGAGAAGCAGTCGCCGTAATTGAGCGCCGCTGGATGCCGTCCCTTGCCAAAGCGGCGCCAGGCACGGCGAGCCTGGTCCGCGTGCTCCGCGGTCACGGCCACGATGCCGACCTCGGCTTTGTGAAGCCAAAGGTCAAAATCCGCTCCGCCTGCTTCTCCGAGGCGCGCCTCGATGACCATGGCTGCCTCAAGCACCGTCGCAGCCGAAATCAGGCGAACAGGATCGTCGGCGATTTTCTCATGGAGACCGCTGGCTTCCTGCTCATTGAACGCGATTGCGGCAATCACGGAAGCATCGATAACCATCAGGACGGAATTCCGTTCTCGTCATAGCCCATGATCTCATCGGGCGTTCGCTCGTCGAGAATCGGCAGCGCGTTCAAGCGCTTGCGAATTGCCTCCAGATCTTCCAGCAGCGCTGCCTTGCGCGCAGCAGAGCCCGTCCTGCGCAGTCGCTCCTCGAGCGCTCGCTTGGTGGCAATGGTGATGGTCTCACCCGTGCGTTGGGCGAGCTTGCGGGCAAGAAGTTCCGTTTCCCGATCCTTGATGCTGAGGGCCATTTGAGGGTACCTTGGTTCCTAATTGTCTACCTTCAGCCTATATACTCTATCCGATGCGGGAATGCACGACCCCTGCGGCCCTTCTCTCTGGTCAGCAGAGCGGTGCCCAGCACGGTTTTCGGGGCTTTGCTCGACGAAAATGGCCATTTCTCTTATAAAGAGCAAACGAGTGATAATGCAAGATTATCGTTCGTTATCTGTTGCCGACAGCCTGTGCGTTTTGGTGCAAAATTCATGGCACAAAGCGCACGAGCGCTTTACCCTCCACAATCATGATTCGCCTTGATCCCGCGACCGCCAGCTCCTCTGCGCCGCCCGCCGTCCCGGCCTGGGCGCTCGCAAACGCCGGCGCGCCGAGCGACGCTGACGCCACCTTCAACGCCGGCGCCGCCCTGGCTTCGCTCGACGGCCTCGCCCGCGCGCAGCCCAGCTGGGCCGGAGCCTGGCGGCAGCGGATGGCGCTTCGCTGTGCCGCGGCCAGCATGCGGCTCGCCGGCCGCTCAGAAGACGAGGCCGCGCTGCGCGATGCCTGGTACCTGCGCCCGGCCGGCGCCGACACCGGCCCCGCCGGCGCGGTTCTTGGCGCCTGGCGGCAGTTGGCCATGCAGCCGTCGGTCGCCGCCCCCGACCGGCTCGAAAAGATCGTCGACCAGCTCGGAGTGCATTGGGACGACGCGGCGCTCGCCGCGCTTTCCGCGGAGATCGAAAAACTGGCGGCATCGCAGCGGCCGGCGCCGTTCGCCGCCGCGGCGCTCGCCGCCCGCACCGTCGCCATGCGCCACGATGCCGAGCTTTTTGCCTGGTGGCTGGCCGACCTGGTGCTGGCAAAAAGCTTGCGCTGGCCGCGGCCGCTGCCGCTGCTGATGGCTCAGGCCTTCGGACCGGCTTTTCGCCGCGAGGCCGGCGGCAAGCGCATTCGGCCGGGGGAAAAAGGGTTTGAGCGGGCGGTTTGCGTCGCGCTCGTTGCGGCCGCGGCCGACGCCTGCCGATTGGCCGCCGATGTGTCGCGTCGTGCGGAGCGGCTCATCGCCGTCGCACCGAAGCTGAGGGCAAAGGGGGCGGGCGATGTGATCCAAGGACTGCTCGACGACGACGCCGTCTCCGGATCGCTGACGACCAAAAACCTGTCCCGCTTTGCGGCGCGGCGCTTGTTCGACCGGCTGCAACAATTGGATGCCGTGCGCGAGCTTTCCGGCCGTCCCAGCTTTCGGCTGTTTGGGCTCTAGCAATGAGC
>NZ_VFTB01000013.1:0-199262 GCF_007003945.1 Mesorhizobium sp. WSM4307 | reverse complement strand
GCGCCGGTGTCGCCAGTTGCCCCGGTCGCACCAGTCGAGCCAGTTGCACCAGTCGAGCCAGTCGCACCGGTCGAGCCCGTGGCACCAGTCGAACCTGTTGCGCCGGTCGAGCCCGTGGCACCGGTCGAGCCGGTTGCGCCGGTTGCGCCGGTTGCGCCGGTCGAGCCTGTCGCTCCGGTCGAGCCCGTGGCACCAGTCGAACCTGTTGCGCCGGTCGAGCCCGTGGCACCGGTCGAGCCGGTCGCACCGGTCGAACCCGTGGCACCAGTCGAGCCAGTCGCACCGGTCGAGCCCGTGGCACCAGTCGAGCCTGTCGCACCGGCATCGCCCGTGGCCCCGGTTGAGCCAGTCGCTCCGGTATCACCGGTCGCTCCGGTAGAGCCTGTTGCGCCAGTGGAGCCCGTTGCACCACTCGCTCCGGTCGCGCCGGTCGAACCTGTGGCGCCAGACGAACCCGTGGCACCCGTATCGCCAGTCGCCCCCGTGGCTCCTGTTGCACCGCTCGCTCCGGTTGCACCGGTAGAGCCTGTCGCACCAGTCGAGCCGGTGCCACCTGAAGCACCCGTTGCGCCAGTCGCACCTGTTGAGCCCGTGGCGCCGGTCGAACCCGTCGCTCCAGTTGCCCCCGTGGCACCTGTCGCACCGGTAGCACCCGTGGCTCCGGTCGGGCCTGCAGGGCCTGTTGCACCCACAGCACCACTACTCGCGATGGTCAATTGGCCATTTTTAAAGTGATCGCCGTCGTTGCCTGCGGCGCCGATATTGTTGATGGTCTCGGTAAAGAAAGTATAAGTTTGAGGATTAGTGGCGGGGACGGTAGGGGAAAGCGTGCCGTATAGGCGAAATCCCGAATCGTAGATAAGATACGTGTGAGTAATATCAGGGACTGTTATAGTTATCGCAAAATTTGGAGCGGCGACATTAGCTGAGGACGGAAGAACAAAGCTACCAACAACCGAGTCGTCTGTAGTAGCCGGTGTATTCTGTGTGTCAATAAGGTAATATGTATTAATGCTTTTACTGCTGCCCGCATCTACAGTGCCGGTAAGCGTCAGGTCGCCCGCTTCAAGTACCCCCGCGTAATTCGCCACGCCGACTGGAGTGATTGGCGGCAGAGGGGAGGATTCGGAAAGTTCCCAGGCGCCGCCCAGGGCGGCTGCGCCAACCAGCGACCGGGATGCACGGACGTCCGCGCCGACCGCCCGTTCCAAAGCCCCTATGAAGGTCTCGCCTGCATTCCCTGATGCCGTCTCGCAGCTCCACAGCCGCAGCTCGCCGTCCGCTGCAAGCGCCCTGCCGATTGCAGCAAGATCCCCAGCATCTTCCTTCATTGTGGCGGCCGACCACTCTCCTGCAGCAAAGCTAACCCGGCCAGGCGCGCCATGAGCGATGACGTGGACCGAGTCGAGCCCTTCGTGCCCTGACAACGCGGCGGCGATTTGCTGTGCCGCCGGTCGGCGGCCGTCCAGCACTATTGCTTGGACTTCGGCCCTCAGATTGGCGAGAACCGTGTTGAGATCGGAGACTGAAGGATCGACAAAGAGAATTTCAGAGGCACGGGCCATGACTGGCTCCTGTTGGCTTTGAACTCAATCCTAGGGAAAAACCGCCCGACGCTAGGCCGGCGTGCGGTCGCGACAACGACAAGGAGATTGGACGGTCATCTTCCGGATAGACCGACGGCGCCGTCGGGTCGTTGGACAGAAGGGCTCTCTACGCGGAGAAAGCTGCAGGCCTGGAAATTCCCGCCATCGTCAAACGTACCAATCGCAAATGAGCCGGCTGCGGCCGGAACCTTGACGGTGACAGCGACAGCGAGGCTTCGCTTGACGGCCTTGGGCAGGATGACCTGACCGACGATGGCGCTCTTAGCCGTGTCCAGGATGAAATAGGGCACATTTTCGGTCGTGTCGCCGATGGGCAAGGCGCCTCTAACGGTAACTTCCATGACTGCAAACCCTGTTATATAGCTCATGATACTCTCCGTGGTCAGCGGACGAATGCGCCGCTGCGTTTTTCTGTCGTCACTCTCAATTTTCAATCGCCGCCGATCGGCTGCGCCAGCAAGGTCGGCGCGATCGAGCGGGCGGATAGTCTCTGTCGGGTTGGCGGCGTCGTGGCATCGAACGGCGCCGCATCGTGGGGCGGATCAGCGAAGCGTGGACGACCCCGCCGTGAGCCGCCCGCAACTGCCATGAAGGGATTGCCGCCGATGTCCAAAGCATCGGTTGCAGCGTCTGGCCGATCGTTTCCAGCGCTTGTCTGCAAATGAATCTGCGCCGTCCGAAACGGGGTGCTGTACCACGGCACCGCCGGTCGGCAGGCGATGTCATCCCACCCACTACGCAATCCCTCCAGGCTACGCCGAAGGCTCGGCGTCGGCTCGTCAGGAAACTCCGGGATTGGAAAGCCGTCGTCCTTCAAATGAATGACGTTGAACGACAAGTGATCTGCGACAATCGAGGTCGCCACCGCCGGGTCCGCGCCGAGTTCGCGTACGCGGCCGATGGCGAAGCCGGTCTGGTTTAGGGCGGGTTCAGGCTGAATGCCGGTTGCGTCAAGCGCGGCGGGGTCTGCCTCGCGCGCATATTGGTGCTCACCGAACTCCGGGCGATCGGCCGGCTGATGGTTTTGCGGCCAGCCGAACCGAGGCTGTGCACCCCTCCCGTGCGCACGTGGCAAGACTCGACCCAACACCCACTCCCATCAACGATGGCGCCGATGCCTCGGCGACAATTCTTAAGGGAATGGGAAGTCGTCCGCCTCCAAACCAAGGGGGGACATGGTCGCGACATATAACTGGCGTGCCCGGTGGACGCGCCTTCCAATCCGCGAAACGTCCTTGATAACCCAGACCCTTCTAACTCAACTCCCAAGAAAGAATTTCGCAGATATTCCGGCATTCGGCCGTCCAAACTGCGAGGGCCCCTCAACACCGCGGTTTAGTAGATTCGAAAATTAGCAAATTGTAAACTATAAATTAAGCAACTACTAAATTAGCTCGAACGAGGTAGTGCCGCTTTGGCAATTGCAGGGGAGATGGCTTGGAGAATCGGTATGACAATCAGATGTTTAATAGGACTACTTGCAATCCTGCCTGCTTTAGACAGCAATTGAAGGTCTCCATCTTCCATGCAAATTATCGACGATGGCGCAGCCAGACGGGTTGGCAATGTCTCAGCGGACGCTGGTGCCTCGGCCTTGACGGCAGCCTGCAAATGGCGGCGAAATACAGAACTTACCGGTCAGACCGGACGGAGCGGTGAATGCCGGCGTTGCAGTTCAAGCAGCCTCCTTTCACGGTCGCCGTTGCCGCCCGCTGGCCCGACGGCTGGCTGCTAACCACTGTGGACAAGGTTAAGCGCGGTTTCCTGAGAACGACCTATAGGATCCATGAGAAGGAGTGATCGGATCTTTGAAATAGAAGCTGTTGCGCAGCCGGACTGGCAAGTGGACAGCTACAGCGGGCGAAGGCATGAGCGGTCCAGGCTCGGCGAATCCGCATCGAAACGGATCCGGCAAGCGCGGCGACACGCGAACCGTTCCTGTCGCCGACAGTCGCATTGAAGGCCGATGGATCACGAATGACAAACGGCAAGCGGCTCTGCCTCAATATGATCGTCAAGAACGAGATGGCGAACCTTCAACGCTGTCTCGGTGCGGTTGTCGACCACATTGACTGCTGGGTCATCGGCGATACCGGCTCGACCGACGGGACCCAGGATTTCATCAAATCGTTCTTCGCTGCTCGCAACCTGCCCGGCGAGCTGCACGAATTCCCATTCCACAATTTCGAGCAGGCGCGCAACGCAGCGCTCGATCACGCCTATGCCTCGCCACTCGCCTACGATTATCTGCTGTTTGACGACGCCGACATGGAGCTGATGGTCGAGGACGCGGGCTTCCGATCGCGGCTCGACAGTGCGGGCTATCGGCTGCTGCAGCGGTCGGAGTCCGGCTTGGCCTATTGGAACACGCGCCTGGTCAGGCGCGACGCCGGCGCGCGCTATTACGGTGTGACCCACGAATATCTCGATGTGCCTGGGGGCGTGCAGGAGCTGCGCGGTGCCTGGTACAAGGACCACGCCAGCGGATCGAACCGCGTCGACAAATTCGAACGTGATGCGAAGCTTCTGCTGGAAGCCCTCGAAAAGGATCCGGAAAATCAGCGCTACTGGTTCTACCTGGCGCAATCCTATCGCGATGCCGGCCGGACCGCGGAGGCCGCGGTGGCCTACGCCAAACGCGCCGCCATGGGCGGCTGGGACGAGGAGGCGTGGAACGCCCGCCTTCAGGGGGCTCGCTGCCTGCGCAAACTGGGCGACGAGCCCGGCTTCATTGAGCAGGCGCTTGCCGCCTTCAATCAACGGCCGCAACGAGCCGAGCCGCTCTATGACCTGGCCCGGTTCTACCGCGACAAAGGGATGAACCACGCCAGCGCCCTGTTTTCGGAAGCGGGGCTGGCGATTAAGCGGCCGGAACAGGACATCCTGTTTATCGAGGACTACATCTACACGACAGGCATGGTGGAAGAGTTTGCGATAGCGGCAAACTACGCGCGCGACCCCGTGCGCAAGGACCGTGGTTTCGCGGCATGCAACTGGCTGGCGCTGAACCGGACAATCGACGATGGCCCGAGGGAGTTGGCGTGGTCCAACCTGTTCTTCTATGTGAAGTCCGCCAAGACAATGATGCCGTCCTTTAGCGCGCGTCCGGTCGGCTTTACGGCGCCCGATGGCTATCGGTCGTCAAACCAGTCGGTGGCTCGATTGGGCGACCGGATCGTGCTTTTGCAGCGAACGGTGAATTACACGCTGGCCGAAGACAACCTGCAATACGACACGCCGGGTGGAGTGCCGGTTCACACGCGCAATTTCCTTCTCCGATTAAGTGATGAGCTCGCCATTCAGTCCGCAAGCGAGGTTTTGCCGCCGGCCGATATGCCGGAACCCACTAACGACCGTGTTCTCGGATTTGAGGACATGCGCCTGTTCGCTTGGCGCGATGCGCTATGGGGCGTCTCGTGCGTGCGCGAATTGACGGAGGAGGGCTGGTGCGAGCAGATCGTCGCGCGCATTGATGAGGACGCTTCCTGCCGGCTCACCGACTGGCGCGTACTCCGCCCGGCGGGGCCGCGGCTGCACCAGAAGAACTGGATGCCGCAAGTCAAGCCAGGCACGGTGGGGGGAGGGGCAGAGGCGTTGCAATTCATCTACCTTTGCGATCCCACCCGGACCGTGGACGAGCGGGGCTCGACTCTCAGCGAGACTCCTCCCGCAATTGCAGCGAAGAGTTTCAGGGGTGGAACACAGCTGATCGCATTTGCCGGCGGGTGGCTTGCATTGATTCATGAAGTCCAGTGGCGGGCCGCCGAGAAGCGGCGTTACTACCTGCATCGGTTCGTCTGGTTCGATGAAGCCAACACCTTGCGAAAAGTAAGCCGGCCGTTCTTCTTCGACAAAAAGGGCGTCGAATTTGCTGCCGGGCTGGCGTGGCACCCTGACGAAAGGCGTTTGGTGATTTCCTACAGCGTCACCGACAGCGAATCCTGGATCGCGACCGTCGACGAGGCGGAGGTTAGGTCGATGTTGGACGACGTGGATAGCCTGCCATCAGGTGCGGCCGGCACGGCGTCCAGGGTGACGCTGGTCTCGGGGCATGGCGCTGCGCCAACCAAAGCAGGGATCAAGCCTGACTGTGCTGACAACGGAGCCATGGGCGACGCAAGCCAGGCGCCGTCGGAAGGCAAGGACCTCGGCCCTGGCGGAATGAAGTCGGCAGACGACATCTTCCATGAGCTCGCGCCGTTCCTGCGCGACGTCGATTCTCCGCCGGAACGGCGGGAACGATCGCACCAGTTCGACGCGCGGATTTCCCGCTTCCTTGGCAGCGACGGTACCGCGCTTCCGCAGATCAACTGCTTCTACCAGGTAATGTCCGACAAGGCCGAGCATCGTACTTTGATCGCTGCCACGACGTCGATGCGGGCAGCGGGCCATCCGGTGCGGGTGTGGAGCTTCGCACCGGAGAAGCTCGAATTCCTCGTCCCGCACGGGGTCGAACTCCGCAATGCCGACGACGTCATGCCGCGAGCCTTGTTCGATCGGATCGTCGCCGGCTCCGAGATCAGGTATTTCAGCGATATCTTTCGCTACGCCCTGCTTTACGAGCATGGTGGGCTATGGATGGATTCCGATATCATCCTTCTGCGAGCCTTCCCGTTCCGCGGCGATCATTTCTTCAATCTGCAATGGCGCGGATCGCACAAGGGTCATTTTGTTTGCGGTAACGTCATCTATGCCAGACCCTACTGCAGTCATCTCAGGGCCCTGTATGAGTTGTCGATCTCGCGCTTCCATGACGCCAGCGGCAAGGAGTTCGGCGACATCGGCCCCAAGCTTCTATCCGACTACATTGCCTCCAGCGCGGGAGCCGAACTGCGAGAATGGGTGTTCAGCCCAATGTTCTTCAACACCATCGATTGGACCGAGATCGACCGGTTCGAGAAGCCGATAGCGGACTTGGCCGACTATCTGAACGATGAGCGGGTGTTCGGCGTCCATCTGTGGACGGCGCGCAATGAGGCCCGGCTGGGCGGCGAAGGGGCGCCGTTGATCTCGTCGCTGATGGATCCCCTCGCCGGATTTTCCTCGCTAACGAAGCTTGCCGACCAATTTCCGACCGACAAGAATCGACACACAGGCAACCGGCACTGCTATGCTCGCGTCTATGATCGGTTGCTGTCGAGCCGCCGGCTTGCGGTGCAGCGTATTATGGAGATCGTACAGCACCGCGGCGCGGCGATCGACGATCGGGCCACACCAGCATCGGTGGGCCTTTGGCAAAAGTACTTTCCGTTTAGCCAAGTGATCGGCGTCGACCTCAACGATCTTTCCCATCTGAACAATGATAGGTTCAGGTCGTTTGTCGGCGATCAGTCTAGGGCGGAGGACCTGCGCAAAATCGCCGCGAAACTCGAGCCTGAGTCACTTGACGTGGTGATCGACGACGGCAGCCACGCGTCCTTTGGGGAACAGCTTACGCTTCGCGAATTCTTTTCCTTGCTTAAACCGAGTGGCTGGTACTTCATCGAAGACCTCGACTGGCAGCCGCCCGGTGAAGACGCGAGCAAGATCACGCTGACCAAGACCCTGCTGCGTGAGATCAAGGAGCAGGGCAGCGCGCGTTCGGTCGATCCGCTGGGGGTGAGCGCGCTTGCCGGTCAGTTCGCCGAAATCCTGTTCTTCGACAGCCACTACGAGTTGAATCGCGCCAAGCTGATGGGTGGTCTCGTAGCCATACGCAAGTGCGCGGGAACTGGGGATACTCGGTAACAATCTGAGCGAGAACCGTCGGTTCAATGTTTGAGAATTCGAACGATATTCAGCTGTTATCGGTCCCGAGGGACCCGAGGCGATATCTCGTCCTGATACGCGCCGGATCGAAGCGTCGCCCTTCGTTTTTTTCCGAGATCCCGCAAGGGGAGCGCCAGTACGACCTCGCGATAAATTACTACGCTACGCCACACCGGGACGATATTCTTCGAAATAGGGCCGAAATTGTTTTTGCGGGCGGCCGATCAAAAATGCACGGCGCTAAACGGTTCTTCGAGGCTACAGACCTTCATAACGTCTATGAGGGGGCCTTATTTCTTGATGACGATATAGAACTTCTTTTCAATCCGGATGCTTTTTTTGCAATTTGCGAAGAATATTCGCTTGATCTTGCTCAACCCGCCTTGACCCCGGATTGCATCGACGCGATGGGGCTGACACGCGAGCATCCCGGCCTCAAGCTGCGGACCACCAATTGGGTCGAGGTCATGGCCCCGTTCTTCAGGCGCGCCTTCCTGCAGGAGATGCTCCATTCCTTTGACCTATCGATCTCAGGATGGGGACTGGATCTATATTGGGGTCATCACCTCGCGGACCGCTGGACAGCGGGCATCGTCGATGAATTTCTGATGCGGCATACCCAAGTAAGCAATCACGAGACGGGTGCATTTTACTCGTATCTTCGCTCGATCGGTGTTGATCCTTATGAAGAGATGAAGTCAATTCTTACCATGATCGATACCAATCCATACATCGCCAGGCCGATACGTTTTGTCTACCGAACATACTCCTTTCGCTCATAGATCCTATGGAAGGTTTCTGGTGAAAGTCGCCGTCTACACCATAGCGTTGAATGAGGCCGCAAACGTGGAGCGCTGGGCCAACTCGGCCGTCGACGCCGATTATCGCATTGTCGCTGACACCGGCAGTACCGATGACACGGTGGCGCGGCTGACCGCTGCCGGCGTTACCGTGCACCGGATAGCGGTCCGCCCGTGGCGTTTCGACGATGCCCGCAACGCAGCCATGGCGCTAATCCCGCCCGACGTCGATGTCTGCTGTACAATGGACATGGATCGATTTCTCGAGCCCGGCTGGCGGCCGAAGCTCGAGGCGGCCTGGACGCCCGAGACGACAGCCCTCTATTGCCAGACGGTCTACAGATCGAGTGTCGATGACCCTACGCCGCTGCGAAGCTGGCCGGCGAAGAATTTTCACCATCGCTGGGGATATCGTTTCAAGCGGCCAGTGCATGAGGCCTTGTTTTTCACCGGCGATCGAGAGGTCACCACGAACAGCAACGACATTGTCATGTTCGAAGTGCAGGACCTCACCAAGCCAACAAGGAGCAGCTACCTGCCACTGATGGAGGTTGCGCACAAGGAAGATCCCGACGACGCGCAGATCTGCTTCTGGCTCGGGCGGGACTTGATGTGGGCCAACCAACAAGAGCGGGCCGTTCAACTGCTTGAGCGCTACCTTGAATTGCCGACAAGCAAGTGGGCGGAAGAACGATCCGAGGCGATGCGCTATATCGCGCGCATGCGGCCAGAGCAGAAATTGTCCTGGCTGGACAAGGCGAGGATGGAAGCACCGCACCGGCGCGAGATCTGGCTTGACCTGGCCGAAGAGTTTCATGGCAAGGCCGACTGGTTGAATCTCTTCTGGGCCAGCACCAATGGGATCGAAAAGACCTACCGCACAGGTAGTTACCTTGACGACGCGAACTGCTGGGGGTTTCGGCTGTACGACCTTGGCGCCATCGCGGCATGGCGCCTCAATGTCATGGACCGCGCCGTGGAATGGGGACAAAGGGCGCTGAACTTGGACCCGGAGAACAACAGGTTGAAAAATAACCTGCAACACTTCTGTCAGTTGAAGAATATTGCGCAAGGTGGTGCAACTGTTAAACAGTTTTGATGTGGGGTTCGAAAATCCGTCAGTAAGTATGGCGGGACCGGGACTACGGAGGCGTGTGGCGCGATGATGCAGTTGACGAAAGATAATCACTTTACGCGCAGGCGCGTAGTCGTTATGAGGCATCGAGGCAATTTAGCAAATAAAATGATCCAGTATATGGGTGCTCTAACAATATCTAAGCGGGTTGCGAATTGTAGCATTGTTAACGTTTCGATTCCGGAGTGGGATCTGGAAATTCCCGACGATACGCAGAATGAACACTTTTTTGATAATATAGATCTATGGACCTGGGACGCTTTCCGGCCTCACATTAATGAGATTTGCGTTCTTGCGAACCGGAGCGAGTCGGTCCGCATAATGATGGCCGACCATCTGCAGAGGATGGAGTTCCTTGAGCCGCCTCACGTCTATCAACCGCTTTTCCCTTACAGTCCCCCCTCGCGGAAAATCGGCGAAAGTGACTTGCTGATTAATGTTCGTACCGCTGAAATTCTTCAGGGTGTACCCCACTATCCACTGCTTCCAATAGAGTTTTATGAGGATGTGATCGCTTCGACAGGGCTAAATCCGGTGTTTGCCGGACAGCTCGCCGATTCAGAGTACGTACGACAGCTTAAATCTCGCTTCCCGAAAGCTATATTTTACGACAGCCAAGGGCCTAGGGCGGACTTCGATTTGATTCGTTCCGCAAAGAACATTGTCGTTGCGGTCAGTACGTTCTCCTGGTTAGCGGCGTGGCTTTCCCGAGCGCAGACGATCTTTCTTCCACTCAGTGGTTTCTACAATCCAGCGCACCATCGCGAGATCGATCTGCTGCCGGTTGACGACATTCGCTATAGATACTTTCTATTTCCGTTGAACTATGGATTGCCTGAGGAACAGAGCCTGGAATATCACCAACGGATATCAGGCAGATGGAAAGAAATATCGCGCAATCAGGTCGCGCTGCTGAAGACCGCCGCTCCTTTCCTGCGTGTGCCGAGGGAGAACTACGACAACGGCTTGCCGACGAGGGCGGCGCAGGGGTCTGCCATCACCTTCGACTCCGTCTGGTACGCGCACCGATACATCGACGCCGCAATGGAGATAAGCGAAGGGTGGTTCGAGGATCCGCTGCACCACTATCTCGAAGTTGGTAGACTGCGGGGCTACCAGCCGGTCCGCGAGCTTGAGGCGCAACCGCGCATAGACCTGTCGCTGCCGAATCTCGCGCTTAACAAGCGAGCCACTCAAAGTTCCGTGAGTCAATGGTCCAATGGCCGCACCGTGGAGGAAGACGCGGGGAATGCCGCAAACGGAAATCCAGCGAAAGTGCTGGGATTTCACACTAACAATACCGAAAATCCGTGGTGGATGGTTGACCTTGAACAGCTAGCTCAAGTGTTAGCTATTAGGATATTCAATCGTGACAATATTCCAGAGTGGATGCAGCGACGAGCCTCGCCACTGATTGTGGAGGGATCAACAGATGGAGAGCGATGGACGTTGCTCTTCCGCACCGAGCCCGGGCAGGTCTTTGGCGGGTGCAGCAGCGGCCGCCCATTGCTGTGGAGCGCCGAGGAACCGGTCCTGATCCGCTTCGTGCGGATTTCGATTCCACGAAGGGAGTATCTGCACTTATCGGAAGTCGAAGTCTATGGCCACTTCCAGTGCTAAACTCGATTCCGAGAAGGACCAATTTGAAGTAGGTAGAGGGCCGAATGAACTGCTAGGTATCGGAGGATGGCGTGCCGACAGAACAACCAGGATCGCCGATGCGTGTGTTCACGACGCACGGAACCGTTCTGAATGTTGATCCGACGACAGGTGAGTTGCGGCACGGCTCCCCCGCAATCAGCCCGCCGAATGCGAGACTCGTGTTTGATGGACCGCGCGCCCAAATCATGCACGTCGTATTGACGACGCTTCACCCGATAGCCTGCTCAACCAACCATTCCTGGTCTATTGTAGGGCCGTTGGGAGCGGGAACTACCGCAACTTCAACCGTTCTTGAAGTGGTGCGTCTTGACGGAGGCCAGATTGCACTCAAGGCGCTAGGCGCCTTTCTCAGTGCAGAATCTGATGGGCGGATCACTCTTTCGCGCACGGAATGCGGCGCGTGGGAGAGGTTCACGCTTCGCGAACCTGACGTGGCAAAGCAGCTAAAGATCGCCGCGGTTACGATGGTATACAACGAGAGAGTGTTCCTGCCAATCTGGCGACGGCACTACGGGCGGGCCGTCGGTGAAGAAAACCTATTCGTTCTAGACCACGGGTCGGACGATGGGAGTACAAATAACTTAGGACGTGCAAATACCGTTCGTGTCCCTCGAGACAAATTTGATGAGTACCAAAGATCGGCATTTGTAAGCAGATTTCAAGCGAGTTTGCTCTGCTACTACGACGCGGTGATATTCTCGGACGTTGATGAGATATTGATTCCGGATCCAGCGCTGTTTGCCGGACTCGTAGATTTCGTGGGGCGGCAGTGTGACCAGTTTGTCACTGCCCTTGGTGTCGAGGTGCAGCATCTGCAGAATGTGGAGCCGAATATCAACCTAAGTCGCCCGATATTGTCTCAAAGGCGGTACGTTCGATTTGCTGCAGATTATTGTAAACCTCTAATCTCTAGGATTCCACTGACGTGGGATCCTGGATTTCATAGTTGCCAGTACCCTCAGTTGGTAAACAGAAGCCTGTTCCTCTTTCATCTTAAAGCGATGGATCGAAACCTGGCTCTCGAGAATTTACGAAAGACTCAGTCCATTCAATGGGCGGAAAGTTCGTTGGGGACGGGCCATGGTACGCAATTTAGACTAAGCGAAGATGAATTTATAAGAAAAATGTTTCCATATTCTCTTGAAGAAGTTAATGCGTCTCTCATAGGAGACTTCGATTTTTCCGATGATTTATCCCGATTAAGAATAGATCGTGCCAACACGTCTCAAAGTTTCAAAGGTGGTTTTGCGATTGTTCCGGACAGATTCCTCAACATGATCGACGCTTCAGTTCCAGCATCTGTGCCTGCAAGACCCGAAGTGAGAACCGCCGACAGCTGGAGGTCGTGGACTAGTCGGTCGGGGCGCGATCTAGATCTTGGCAAACACCTCGTGGTAGCGGATATCGGAGCGGCCGGTGGCCTTCAGCAGTCATGGTCAAAAGTTGAGGATCGCATTGTTGCGGTGATGTTCGAACCAAACCCGGCAAGGGCAGTTGAACTTAGGAAAAGCTCGAACAGGTTTGCGGAGGTCGTGGTAATTCAGAGCGCTCTCGGCGAAGCCTCTGGTATATCGACTTTGTATTTGACCAAAAGTAGTGGTTGCTCGTCGACGCGTTTGCCTAATCGAACGTTCCTCGATCGATATTCGGTGAGACCGGCGTTTGATATAATGTCGAATATTGATGTCGAGGTGAAAACCTATTTAGAATTATTTCTGGCCGGCGAAGTCCCGCCGCCTGATGTTATCAAAATAGACACGCAAGGGACGGAATTTGAAATTCTCAAAGGATTTGGGGATCTGCTCAGCGGATGCTTGGGCTTGCAGTTGGAAGCACACCTATATCCGATTTACGAGAAGCAGAGACTTTTTCACGATCTTGTAATGTTGCTCGACGGATTCGGATTAGTTCTACGAAGAATTTCGCCCGTCGACCACTTCGATGGCGACGTCGCGGAATTAGATGCGTGGTTTACTGTCCGGCAGGAACGCATTGCGCAATTGGATGTTGCGAGCAAATGGAAGCTCTCGGTAATCTGTTCCGAGTGGGGACTCACCGAGCAGGTGCGGCAGTTCCCACCTTCAACAGAATGGTAGGGCTTCCAGTGCGGTACGCGCTGCGACAGCTGGCGAACTTAAGAGTCCCGTCACAACACATAATTCGCATTGCGAGCGGGATTCGGCAAAAGTGAGAGTTGGTCGGCTCGGAGCTCGATGGGCGCGGGCAAGGATGGTGCGGTCTGGAGGCAGTCTCGCAGGTCTCCGCCAATGGCTTGGCGCGATCGTGCGCGAGCGCTATCCGAAAGCCCGCGAGCTGACCATCGCGATGGCGGCGGCTCAAATGGAACGGGTGTCCGGGTATAGAAGGTCGAGTAGCAAAAGCTCGGCGACGGGCCTAGTGCTCCACGTCCATCACTATCCGCCCGGCACGTCGATAGCGCGACTTATCAAAAAGGCTCACGTCCGGAGCCGGGATGAAGACACGCGGCTACGCGTTCCATCCTGAATGGGACTGCACCATCCGTCCGCTATCAGCTGCCCATCGGCGCGCCGATCCGAGGCGATCCTTGGGAGTAGCTCAGCTCTGCCCAGGGGGGACACCTCGTGCTTTCGGCTTACCTAGTCAAACAGTGTGGAACCCTGAGGTCGAAGTGCGCGTTCCCACTCACGGACACGCTCTGTGATTTTCGCATGATGCTCCTCATTATGATGGATCGGACATCAGGAATCGAAATGCGGCGACGGGATTTCGTTACCCTGTTTGCGGGCTCAGCAGCCGGAAGCCTAGCCCCTGCGACGCTGACTCAGTCAGGCGGTTGGGGCACGAGCGGCGCGGCCACCACATCGCCTTATCCTACCGCCACCTCCCTACTCTCCGCCCCCATCGAACTCGCAGGCAACTGGGGCCACATGCTGCCGCGCGCAGCTGAGCAAGTCGTAGAGCGCATGCGGCACGCCTGCCTGGATGGCGTCCGCCTGGTCTCCGATCGCCAGCCGACCCGGCTTCGCGTCGACGAGCATACGTCAGGCCCACCGTCCGTCTGGCTGCATCCGGACGGCAGCACCATGGCGTGGATCATTGTGGATATTGGCGAGCGCGACTGGTCGAAGCTTGCCTACCAGTTCGGGCATGAGCTCGGCCACGTCACCGCCAACAGCTGGCAGGCCGAGGCCAAGCCGTCACCACCCTGCCAGTGGCTCGAGGAAGCGATGGTCGAAGCCTTCTCGCTGCGCGGGCTGGGCCGCCTGGCGATGGACTGGAAGCAGAACCCGCCCTTCGCCGGCGACAACGCCTTCGGCGATGCCATTGCCGGGTATCGTCAGAACATTATCCGAGGCTATACCACGCTGGCCGACAGCCAAGCGCTCACGGGCAACGCCGCGGCGTGGTTTGCGGACAATCGCAGCGAAATCGAAACACCGGGCCTCAATCCTTTCGCCCAGGCGATGTCGGTGACCATCCTCGCCGAATACGACCGCGCACCAGGCTGCGTCGAGGCACTGGGCTCACTCAATCGCTGGCCCGGTCGTACCGGTATCCCGATTGCCGAGTATCTGCAGCGCTGGGAGGCGAGCTGTGTTGAGTTGCAGGCTTCGCCGAGATTGCCAGTCCGCCTGCGCGAGCTGTTGCGCATAGTCTGATCAGCAGCAAACCCGCCACCCGTCATCTCCGGAGACCGCACGGGAACCAGCAGGAGGCAAAGGCTTCGCGACGATCGAAAAAGCTCGTGCGAACGCCCGTCCGTTGCCCGCATCGCTCGATGGTAAAGGGGGCGGGGTTCGGTTCAGCCTGCCGCCAAAACCGAGCTTCCCTCCTAGGCTTTTTGCTTTGCGGCCCTGTACTCAGCCTCCCAAGGCAACGCGTCGAAGTCTGGCTTGTAGCCGCCGGATCTGTAGGCGTCCTGGCTGATGTAACTAGCCTTGGCCCGCTCTACGATGCAGGCAAATGGTGGAATTCCTGGGCACCGGTAAAGGCCAACTGCTTCCATGACGGTCCTCCATGCGGCCCGATGCCTATAGATTGGGATGTGAATAGGAGCCGGGAATAACCGACGGGCTGTTTGTGAGCACGGCCCGCCGGCTGGTCGACGTATGCGCCAATGCAAATATGCGCGAAGCATGCATATGAAGGAGGGGGGCCATTAATGACCGACAAGCCTGACGACCTACTGGTCAATGTCTTCGACAAGGCGCACTGGCGCACCGTGGTGTTGACCCCCAAAACAAACACAAGGCGCTCGACATGGCGTTGCCGTCCCATTTCGGGACAGGGGCGCTGGCAGCGATCTTGCATTGGACCAGGCACCGGGTCATCCCGGGCCTGATCACGCTCCTGATTAGGCAGCAGGCTCGCCGGGCTAAAGGTGGCTGGGGTCTTGCCCGGCGAGTTGTTGCCACGTCATCCAATCGTTGAACTGGGCAATTCCGTTGCAGGCTGCCCGGAATGGCGCCCGACGGACTGCCCGCTTTTCAGGTCCGCCGCGCATCACACACAGGGATCGTCGGCCCCATCATCGGCGATTGTGTACGCGAATACTCGCCCACCATTTTCGTCAGTCACGCGGATCCAATCTGTCTCCCATTTTTGGGAGATTGACCTGCGTGAATTCATGATCAATGCAGCCGCGTCTGGACTACATGCTTCGATTGCCTTCGATCTAACAATTCGATCGAGGCACATCTCTGCGACGTCGTAAATTGGCATAGTTCACCCCCAACAACCCAAGCTTTCCCCAAAGAGTATCGCTCAGTATAGAAAAGGCCGCAAGCGGGGGCGCTGGACCTGCAAACGCGCGAAATCTTGCTTACGCCAACCATCGCGGCTATCCGGCATTCCCCAGTGGGTCCATACGCTAACCATCACTATGGCCGCGAAGAACCGAGGAAGCATCGGCGTCCAAGCCTGCGCGCCCGCGCCTGCAGAAACCGCACTGAGTCAACTTATGGGTTTGCCGTAATCGGAAGTGCCAGCGACGGAGCGGGCCGATCCATGTTTCCGGCCAGGAGAGTGACCGGATCAATGGCTTGCGTTTAAGCGCAGCGACCCCAGCCACAGGAGGCCGGCGATTAGCACAATCCACAAGAACGTATCGAGGTGGCCGTCCGCGGGATATGATTGCTGGTTAAAAAGGGTCGCCGTCAACGGGGCATTTGACCGGTATGACTGCCATATCGCCGAGCACGCCGACGTGGCGAATGCCTTGCCTGCCCGGCCAAGATTGATATCCAAAGCTTGTGATTGGCTTTGGACACCTGACGAAATTTTACTGGCTCCTACCCTTGATTAAGCGGATACTGCTGGTTGGGTCGGTGGGAAACGCCGGAGGGCTTCATGACCACGCATAAGGTCGGCTACCTGATCGGCAGCCTCGCCAATGCCTCGATCAATCGCAAGCTTGCAAAAGCACTCGTTCAGCTCGCCCCGCCAGAGCTTGAGATGTCGGAGATTTCCTTCAAGGATTTGCCGCTCTATAGCTACGACTACGATGCCGACTTTCCACCTGTCGCGCGCACTTTCAAAGACTCCATCGCCGCTGTGGAGGCAGTGCTTTTCATAACACCCGAGTATAACCGCTCGATCCCAGGCGGGCTGAAGAACGCGATCGACTGGGCAAGCCGCCCTTATGGAAAGAATTCCTTCGCTCGCAAGCCCTCGGCCGTCATTGGGACCTCGCCCGGCACTATCGGAACCGCCGTGGCCCAGCAGAACCTGCGGAGCGTGCTGAGCTTTTGCAATTCGCCGCAAATGAATGCCCCGGAAGCCTATATACAGTTCACGCCGGGCCTGATCACGGATAGCGGCGAAGTGACGGTTGAATCCACCGAGCAGTTTTTGCGCAACTACATGGCGGAGTTCCATATGTTCATTGCACGGGTACTTCAGGTGCTTCCTAAAAGACGCCTGACGTCGCCAGAATGGTACCAGTTCCTCTGCCTTCGGAGGACCGGGATTGATGGTCGGTCTTGGTCCGCTCGTGCTGAAGTACATCCTTGCCGCCGGCGGAAGGTACATGGGCGCCGCAGCTTCCCATATCGAGGCGGGGCAGCTGGAGGTCGTGGAAGGCGCGCCCGGGAATTCAACTATCCGGCCTATGCCGTCTATCCGGAAGCAAGCGAGGCGCGAGCCGACGCGCGGGATGCGCTACGCGGGTTGAAGCAGTTGTGAAATGATCGTCCCCAGGCGCCGGGCCACGGTCGGTGTGACTGGAAGGATGGAATGCTAACCGGACGGGATCGTTAGTCACTTACACTTCGATTAAGGCATGGGCCACGCCAAAGATGCCGGCCATGAGAACGGCGAAGAATGCCCAGCCCTTCAACGCGGCTCGAGCATCTTCAGGTTTAGCCTTCTTTCTGGTTGTCTTGACCCTGTCGAGAGCCCTCGCCAACGATCTAGCGTAGGCAGCGCTCCTGTCGACAGGAATGGAATTTCGCCAGTCGCGCGGGAGCAACTTTTGCAACGTCTCCGGCACTCGCCACGACAACCGGAACGGAAAAGCGTGCATGAGCTTATGAATAAATGAACACGCGCGGCGTCAACTTTCTGCCTAGGTGGAATGGAGAGAGGGAAAGCCTCTGGCGAATTGTTGTCTATGCGATCGAGAATTCGGGAGCGCCAAAGTGATATGTCAGCGCGCCGTTCGCTTTTACACCTGTGGATGGAGAGAAACGGTCTGCTTGATGGCCGGCGCGTGGACAATGCCGTCATAACGGAACTCGCGAAACGGCTCGTAATTGAAGCATAGGCAGAAGGCATTACCGACAAAGACATAATTGAAAATTGGGATGATCTTCATAGCAGCCTTATCGATATCATGCGGCGACGTCATCCACCCCCGAGATCAACACAATAGGTGGCGCAATGCGATCGACAATGACCCGTGTGTCAACGTTCAATGTGAATGGTGTAAACGGTCGGCTGTCTGTGCTGCTGAAATGGCTGTCCCAAACCCCTGCCGAAATCGTTTGTTTGCAGGAATTAAAGACATCGGACGAGAAATTCCCGGTCAACGCAATCGAGGACGCCGGTTTCGGCGCGATCTGGCACGGTCAGAAATCATACAACGGTGTTGCCATCCTGGCTCGCGGACGAGTGCCCCTGGAACGGCGACGCGGTCTGCCGGGCGACCCGGACGACACGCACAGCCGCTATCTCGAGGCCGAGGTCGATGGTCTGATCGTCGGCTGTCTTTATCTGCCAAACGGCAATCCGGCGCCGGGACCAAAATTCGAGTACAAGCTTAGATGGTTCGACCGTCTGATTGCCCACGGACACCTGCTGCTCCAGGAAAACGTGGCGACGGTTCTGTGTGGCGACTACAATGTCGTCCCAACCCCAATAGACGCGGTGGTGCCGCAGCGCTGGGTTGGAGACGCGGTGTATTTCCCCGAGAGTCGCAAGGCATATGCTGACATGTTGGCCAGCGGATGGGTCGACGCCGTACGCACAATGCATCCGGAAAAAGGCATCTACACCTACTGGAATTTCTCCTACCAGGGCGGTTACGATCGCAGCTCCGGCTTGCGCATGGATCATCTTCTGGTGAGTCCGGCGCTTTCCAGCCGGATTCACGCAGCTGGCGTCGATGTTGAATTGCGCGGATGGGAGAAACCAAGCGACCATGCTCCCGCCTGGGTCGACCTCAAGGGTCGCTAGCCGCTTAGGCGCTCGGGTAGATCGATCGGATCGAAGAGAAGGACAGGGCGGCTTTCGCCGCCCCGCGGTTTACATCAGAGATCGCGCCCGCGTCCGACCCGGCGGAGGTCTTCCTCAGGGTAGACGTCGGCCTCTGGATCGAAACCGGTCCAGCCGCTGGCTTCGTACTCAGAGCGTCTGTCAGCGATGTCGACGGAGTTGTATTGCTTGAGGATCTGTTCGGCATTCGGGGCGAGGTTATCCTCGACCCTGGCCGTGACCATCGTTCCACCGCGACGGACACCCTCCGCATAAACATGGGCATCGTTTTCCGGGACACCTGCCTTCGTCATAGCCCCGATAATGCCGCCAGCTGCCCCACCGACCACGGCGCCACCGACCGCGCCGACAGCGGTGGCCGCCAGCCATCCTGCGGCAACGACAGGGCCAAGGCCCGGAATGGCCATCAACCCGAGGCCAGTCGCCAGGCCGCCGGCGCCGCCAATAACGGCGCCCAGGCCAGCTCCGGCGGCCGCATCCTCACCGGCCTCGGTTTCGTCGGCTTTGTACCACCCGGTCGCGTTGTTGGCCACGATGCTGATCTCATCGCGAGGCACGCCCGTTGCAACAAGTTCGCCCATGGCATCGTTGGCATCGTCATAGTTGTCGAACAATCCTGTTATGGTTTGCATCTCATTGTCCTTTGTTTCTGATTACTGAGTGCCGGCAACGACGTTGCCCTGATAGTCGAGAGCGACTGGGGTGGACTTGCCGTCCTTGCTCGCCGTTCCCCGCCAGATGCCCTTGTCGTCCTTCTTCAGAGCAGAGACGTCGGCATAACCGGCCTTCTCGATCGCGCTCTTTGCCTGGCCTTCCGTGAAGCTGTTGGCGCCGGGTAAAGGAGCTGCGGGATTGTTGGCGCCGCTGCTTGTGACCGCAGGCGTGGTGCTCTCGCCGGCAGGGGCCTTGGTTGCAAGCTTCTGGATCATGTCCTGATGCATCTTCAGCGTGGGCAACGTCTCCGATGCGAAGGCTTTCAGGGCGGGATTGTCGCCATCCTTCGCGTACGTCTCGAACAGATTGACTGCATCGGCATGCGCCGCCTTCTGCAAGTCCGCATACGGCCTATCGACCGGTGCTGGGGCTGATTTCAGCTTGTCGACGTCGCTCTTGTGAGAAGCATCGAGATCGGCAGGCACCTGCAGTTTCTGCTCGCCGGCGATGCTTTCGAGCTTAGCGTTGGCAGCCCCATGATCGGAGATCATCTTCTGGGCGAAATCCTTGAGCGTCTGATCCTGAATCTTGTCTTGGACGACCTTACTCGACTGGACTTCGAACATTCCGCCAATCGCGGCCTTGGTTACGAAGTCTTGCGCGGTTTCGGCGGCGAGCGACGGCAATGCAAACGCCAGTGAGGTGGCGAGCGATAGAGACGTCAGGCGAAAAGAATTTCTCATGCAGCTACTCCTTCGTTGGCGATGACGATGACAGGCAAACCTCCCGGACTTTGCTTGGTTCCAATGGAAAAACGCTCGGGCCGATTGTGAAGCGAGTGGGGTGCTTTACCCCCCGATCGAGACTTTAGGTTGGAGAGACGGTTGCCAGATCCTTCACATGGATGATGTCACGGCAGACAGATCGAATACCGATATCGAAGCTGGCCCGCATTATAGGGAGCAGCGCGGAAGACGAGTGCCGACCCTCACCTCATGTCAGGCTAGCCGGGAAGCGTTATGCGCTGACTTGGAAAGCCCCAGTGAGATTTCGGTGAGCGTGATGCTTTATGCCGCCTTCCCCGGTTGAACCTGCCATGGTTCGTGCCGCGCCAGCTGCACTAGCCAGGAGCAGTTACGCGGTCCCGTTTCAGCGAGGCGAAAGCGTCGCGTTGCCATCAGTAGATCGAGGGCGGCGTTCTTTGCCGTGCCCCTGCACGCGTTCGCAATGACCGATCGCCCATTAAGAACCGCGCAAGCTAACTCCTCCGCGTGTAGCGCGCCAACGGTCGCTAACCGCGCAGTGACGGCAGCTGCCCTCAAATCCCTTCGTCATCAGTCCAATTAAAGAAATCCGACAACTCGCAGTTTCGGGCGGAACCTGTCGCTTCTGCGCTGGTTGCTGAGCAGCTTGTTCAGTGAAACTGTTCCCTCAAGGAGGACCATATGGCGCGCAGGGCGACGACCAAGAAGATCAATACTGCAACCATCCATGATCAGACCCTTGTAAGAGGGGAGGGTGGAGAGCTACACCAACTTGCTGGAAGCAGCGACAAGGCCCTGACCACCGCGCAGGGAAGCCCAATCGCCGACGACCAGAACTCTCTCAAGGTCGGCGCGCGCGGGCCAACTCTCATCGAGGATTTCCATTTCCGAGAGAAGATTTTTCATTTCGATCATGAACGCATCCCCGAGCGGGTGGTGCATGCGCGTGGATATGGCGCGCACGGTTTCTTCGAGACCTACAAATCGCTAGCCAAATACACGCGCGCGGATATTTTCCAGCGCGCCGGCGAGAAGACACCGGCGTTCGTGAGATTTTCCACCGTCGCAGGAAGCAAGGGCTCATTCGACTTGGCTCGCGATGTGCGGGGATTCGCGGTCAAGCTCTACACGCAGGAAGGAAATTGGGACATCGTCGGCAACAACATCCCAGTTTTCTTTATTCAGGACGCCATCAAATTTCCCGATGTGATCCACTCCGTGAAGCCTGAGCCAGACAGGGGATTTCCGCAAGCGCAGTCGGCACACGATACATTTTGGGATTTTATCAGCCTGACGCCGGAATCGATGCACATGGTCATGTGGGTGATGTCGGATCGTGCTATCCCACGCTCATTCCGCTTTATGCAGGGTTTCGGCGTTCACACATTCAGGCTGGTCAATGCGTCAGATGAATCCACTTTCGTGAAATTCATCTGGAAACCAAAGCTCGGCATGCAGTCTGTCATGTGGAACGAAGCCGTGAAAATCAACGGCGCCGATCCGGACTTCCACCGCCGGGATCTTTGGGACGCGATAAAGTCGGGCAATTTCCCGGAATGGGAGCTCTGCGTCCAGCTCTTTGACCAGGAGTTTGCGGACGGTTTCGACTTCGATGTCCTCGATGCGACAAAGCTGATCCCCGAAGAAGTCCTTCCACCGATCCCCGTTGGCCGATTGGTCCTTGACCGGATGCCCGACAATTTCTTTGCCGAGACGGAGCAGGTCGCGTTTATGACGCAGAATGTCCCTCCCGGCGTCGACTTCAGCAACGACCCTCTTTTGCAGGGCAGGAATTTCTCCTACCTGGACACCCAATTGAAGCGCCTTGGAAGTTCCAACTTCACCCACCTGCCTATCAATGCACCGAAATGTCCCTTCCATCATTTCCAGCAGGACGGGCACATGGCGATGCACAACCCCACAGGACGGGCCAACTACCAACCGAACTCCTTTGGTGAAGGGCCCAGGGAGTCACCTGACCGAGGATTCCGATCCTTTGCCGACGGCGAGGACGGCCAAACGGTGAGACTGCGCCCCGAAAGTTTCGCGGATCATTACAGCCAGGCAATCCAGTTCTTCAACAGCCAGAGTTCTACCGAGCAGCGCCACATCGCAATGGCCCTCGCGTTCGAACTGAGCAAGGTCGAGGCACCGGTTATCCGAGAGCGAATGATTGCTCATCTCCTCAACATTGATGAGGGCTTGGCACAGACGGTGGCGGACAAAGTTGGCATCGCCGACATGCCTAAGGCGGCGGACGCTGCCGTGACACCGCGAAAGGATCTGGAGCCGTCTCCTGCCTTGAGCATCATAGAAAATGGCCCTGACAGTTTTGAAGGACGCAAGGTCGGTGTGCTCGTCAGCAATGGTATGGATGCTGCTCTTTTCACCGCGCTGCAAGCGGCCCTAGAGGCGGAGGGAGCAACAATGGAGGTGATCGCGCTGAAAGCAGGCAACGTAGTCGCCGACGATGACACTACGATCGTCGCCAGGCACATTGTGGATGGCGGGCCGTCGGTGCTCTTTGACTCGGTTGCTCTGCTGTTAACGGAAGAAGGTGCGGAACTGCTGACGAGGGAAGCGGCGGCGCGGGATTTCGTGGCAGACGCGTTTGCGCATTGCAAATTCATCGGGTTCACACCAGGGGCATTGCCTTTGCTTATGAAAGCTGGCGTTGACTCCGCCGCCGATGAAGGCCTCGTTCCGTTAACGGACGCCGGCGCCGTGGACGCGTATGTTGAATCCTGCAGAAAGCTGCGGCTTTGGGCGAGGGAGGCCAGCGTAAAAGTGTAGGACGATAGCGAAGAACGCCACCGCACGCGAAAAAGATGCTCGCCACAGCATCAGCACAGCGATGGTCTGGGTCTGGTGGGTTTTCGTCAGCGTGCCAACCTGCACAAAGATACGCGGCGATACCGAGACAACTACTTGATTTAAAACAATAAAAATGGTTCCATAATGTATGTTATGCAACTTTACATTGTAGCATCTATTTAGTAATGCGGTTAGAGATGCGACACTTCCCGCTTCCGAGGCTGGTCAACATGAAGGGAACCTGACGCGGTCATTCCGAATACCGCGTTGCAGCACGTTTCGAAAAGGCACTATTCGCCGTCATTACCAATTGTATGGCTCAGATGACTCTACACATTTCCAGGCAGGCCGGGACTTCTACGAGCAAAGCAGCCCTTTCCGACAAGGCAGGCGATGAAGGGGCGCAAGCGCGTATTGAGCGAGCGTCTTCAGCCCTTTTCGCGGTAGCCGGCGGTGCGCGGCGAAGGCGGCCAGGACTTCGTCCTTCTCGGGCTTGGCAATCTTAAAGTGGTCCAACGTGCGCCCGAGCTCCGCTGCGACCTCATCGAATGCCGGGGGCGAGATTTTCAGCCGGCGGTGGGCTTCCTCAAGGCCGAGCGGCGTCGAGCCCGGCCACAAACTTGTAGGGCCCGCCCGAAACGTCGCAGCCCCAAAGTGTGCGCATGAACTTAAGACCGGGCAGCCGTTCGAGGTTCTTACTGTGCCATTGCCGTAGCTGCGGGTTCTTGGACTTCTGGCCGACAATGGGATTCTTCACGACGGCGTCGCTGAAGTAGTTCACCACGGCAGCTATGGCGAACACGCCACCCAGCCGTTCATATAGACTTTTCTCAGGCGTGGTTTGCTTGGTCTGCGCCAGCGCATTGTGAGCTGGCAATATTGCGGTCGACGCGGCGGCCGCGCCCAACACAGCAACAGTGACGACGCCCCGTCTTGTAAAAGAGGTTGGAATAGCCGTTTTCATCTCTAATCTCCTCCCTGCTACGCCAGGGCAAGCTGCAGCCTGTCCGGTGGCTTCAATGAAGTCGTTTCGGTCATTTGATGCTCTTTGCCCGTCAGAAGAACTTGGCGCAGCCAACGGCTTCGTCAATATGAGCATTCGCTAATGTAACAGAAAGAGGTACCCGCGGGCCGAACATTTCCGGCACTATTATGGCGAGAAGCCGCGCCGCAGCCAGCGAGGCCGCTAACAATGCTTGCAAAACAGCGACCAGAGACACGCCCATAGCATTGCTGCCGATCAACCAGGGTCAAAGTTGAAGCTCTTCGCGCCCAAGCTCTTGGCAGCCTATGAAGCAGAGTGCCAACGCAAGCGCGATTTCATAAGAGAAGCCGTGGAAACTGAACAGCGGTTGGGCAGCCTGGTCGAAGCGCTTCGCCCGATAATGAGGGATAAAAGGTTTCAATCGTTGTTGGTGTCCGAGGGACTTGCCCCGATACCAAAATCCGTGGCCGAGAGGTTGCAAGGCGAGAAGTTCAAACCGGGAGCAGCAGCGCATGCCAGCAAGCCCTTTCTTGGCAAGAACGCAGGCCGTCAACCTGTCAGCGGGATCTGCCCGGACGTCCTCGATTTCCTCCAAGACTACCCTGTGAAGGTGAAAATCTTCGGCTTGCTGCGGCATGTGCTCCCCGACAGGCAGTTGGAAATTGCCCGACTGATGGTCGCCATGGAGCGGGTCACATTCACATACGCAAAGATCCTTATCGCTTTTACGCCGCGTCCGCTGCTGGCCGAGGGTTTCTATCCGGCGATGATTGCCAACGTGTCTGAAGACCAACCGGGCGCGATGACGCCGGAACTTGGCAGGCCAAGCTGTGAATTTCTGAGCGCTATGGAGCGACTTGGCCCTGTGAGCCTGGAACTGTTGGCGGCCGGCCGTTATTTGGACCGGCTGATGGGTAACTCCAGGGTCGTGCGCTACCTAGCCCATACTTTTCCCGGCAATTTTGAAGAGTTTCACAAGTTGTCGGGTGGCCATGCATTTTCCAACTCCCTCAGTTTGGCGGCAGGCTGTGGACCTAAGGCGAACCGGCCCGCCGCCATCGCAGTTCGTGCAGAAAAGCGCCCGCTCGCCCGAGCTGAACAGTATCCCGATCGAATAGCCGCAAATACCGCATCTAGTTATAAAACGAGCTCTCGGCCGCCGCGAAGAAAAGGTGGGCGCATAGCGCTCGTGGAACCACGTCGCCGACAACCTGTTCTCGAAATGGGTAATGGCAGGCGGCGTCAACACCATCATCAGGACTTTTTTCGCCATGATGCTCGGCATTCTTCTGGGTGTCGTCGCGGCCCTAGGGAGGAGGCGGGGCGTTAGGGTGGGGGCAGTCAGAGAATTGCTCACACCCAGAGGGCCTGTGTCCAACGCCACCATAACGTTCCACGAGTTTTGTGAATCCGTAGGCGAAGGCCACAAGAAGCACCAGGACAGCCACTATTCTGACGGCCATGAGACATTATAGCAGGATCGTCCCGCATAGGATCCCGCAATCCCGCTACCTTGTTCAAATCGTTAAACGCGTTGTCGAAAGGTGCCGGCTTTGCGCACGCCCAATAATTGCGGGATTGTCCATCCAGGGCTGGGCGGGCGCCCTTCTCCCCGGCCCCCGACGAGTCCAACAGGCCGGGCGGCCTGGAACTTCCCTGGCGAAACGACGTTCGATCTGTTTGTAACGAAGGAGGTCGTGATGGACTGGAACCGCGTCGAGGGAAACTGGAAGCAGGTGAAGGGCAAGGTCAAAGAACAGTGGGGGAAACTCACTGATGATGACCTTGATCGCATCGCCGGCAAACGCGATCAACTCGAAGGTAAGATCCAGGAGCGCTACGGCATCGAACGCGACCGTGTCCGTCGCGATATCGACGACTGGTACAACAGGCAAGGCTGGTAAGAAAATAGCCCGCCGCCTCCTTCGCGGCGGCGGGCTTGACCTTCGCCGGCCGGCCGGGCGCGTACGAGACCTGCAATGAGCCTAGCGGTCATGGAATAAGTCCTCGCAATCCTTTGACAACGCGATTTCTCCCTCCATCATCAGGCCAAGGCTCGGGGAAGTATCAAGCTCGGCAATGAGGTGGCATCAAGGCACTTGAAGCGGCATGATCAAGCTGCTCCATCCAACATTGGATGCGGCAAGGCGGCGAGCCCGCCACCAGACGGCCGCACGATGGTTGCGGGGGTGGAAGCCAAACGTGTTGCGCAAATTTTTTTCAGGCCTGTTTTTGACCGATCTTGACGGCCAAAATCCTCAGACCCATATCGCCGTCGGGCGTTCACCGTGAGGTGCGCCAGCATCAAAAACTCAGTTGTTCGTTCGACTTGGAGGATCCTATGAACGATCGGATTTTCGACAGCCCTGTTTTCGTAAACAGCGGCGGCAGTCTGGTACAGGAAATTGCTGATCTCGAGGACGCCCTGGAATTCCTCTACGAGTGGCCAAAGGAGAGACGGGGCGTTAGCTACCAAACCGCTCTTCGCGCCTGCCAGAGAGCGTTCGACAGCGACTACCCGCTTTCGGCCGCCCGCCAAGCATTTTGTGGATTCGCAAAGACAGCCAAGATCCATCAAGAAGTAACAGGTGCCATCCTATGGGTGGTTCCCGAAGGCCGGAGCCGAAGCGGCGGGTTGGTCACGTGAGCATGGGAGGAGGTAGTCAGCGATGCTATCAAAGCCTTTTGAACAACCGGTTCGCGTCTGGGTTGGGTTAGGCTTTCCCCGTCAACTCAACACAGTTGCCGAGGCCTATCAATTTGCAGTGGAGTGGTGCGGCAATAGCCCGGAACAGAAAGCGGCTATTCGAGCCTGCAAAGCCGCTTTGGTAGGCGATATCGACCCTGAAACCGCACGGGGCATTTTTACGGCCTTCGCTCGGAAAAAAGATATACTGATGGATGATGGGGTCACGACCCCGCCCCTCTCAACGTGGACGCCCGACCACGTCTAAGGCCAAAAAAGGCGGTTGCCACAGCCGGCGGCCGCCTTTCCCTCAATCTTGTTATTTTCACGAGAACGTTGATGGTAAAGGAAGCCGCAATTAGACCCCCAACTCATGAGGTAATCGCGACTCCGTATGACGCCGATTGCCAAGATGCCTTAACGTCCCATGTTGACGAGCTGATAACCCGCGCCGAAACAGCCGGTTGGGACCGAGTTCGTGTTGCTTCGGCGTTAATGTACTTGGGTGCCAAGCGGCTCACTTCAGCCTCTTAGGCAATGCCATAATCCTGGGACGGTGACGCCTATCTCGACTCGATCCCGCTCAATGTCTATTCCGGTGAAATCTTCCTCACCGTGGACTGCATCCCGATCCCAGTCATTCGTCTCATCCGGGGTTTTAACGGCGGCCTTCCGGATTGCGATCCCTGTCCTTGCGAGGCTTTTGTCCCGGAATGTCGCGCGATGATTTTGGTGCCATTGATTGGTTCCTTTTGCTGTGCCCAAGCGCCAACATGTCCAGCACACTTAGGTTCCCTCACCCCGCTGTGATCGTCTGGCCGGCCCGGTGCAGTCCTGAAGCGATGCATGAGGAGCGTCCTCCCCCTGCGCACGCGACCGCCTCTACCCTTAGCATCGTAACTCCGGCCGAGACATCCGAGTGGCCGAGCGCGTCCTTCCGGCCCTAAATCGGACACTTACAGCGAAGCCAGCCCTTGTTCGAACTGCCGGGAGGTGCGCGGGACGCTCGGAGGCAACAAAGTTCTGGCGTTTTATGGCGAGAGCGTGCCGCCGCTTTAGGGGGTATAGAGTGCAACGGCATGTCGTTTGCACGCGCTTGCCAAAGGTATCCCTGCGCTTTGTGGGTTGGCTGCCGCGGTAAAGAATCTCGCCTGCTCTGCAAAACTCCTTGAAGCGGCGAGCGCCTCTTTCCTGGGTGGCGATATTGCAGCGTGCGGCGGCGCCGGAATGCTCCTCAAAGCCCTCGCGGAGGCTTTGAGCAGTTGCAGCTTTGAGGGGTGGACAAAGAAGGCTAAGATCGGAACGACCAACCTTGGACGCTTTCCAGCCAGTCCATGCTTATTGTTTCGGCCCGCTGCGCAAACCTTGACCGACGCCCCGTCGTCAACCGATGCGCTGCTAATCGAGATCTCGGCGGTTCGTACCGCTTCCTCCACACAACTAATCGGGGAGGTGCGGCGTATGCTGCTTGTCCTCTGCCGGATCGGCGTCAATGCGAGCCTTTTGGGGGTCGAAAGCGCCGTGCCGGGCGATGGCCAGGGCGGCCCTTTCAGGAGTTTCATAGGCCCACATGAAATTATCGGCGGATGCTCCGGCTGCATGAACGCGCCAATAGCCAGCCGTGCCCCATGGGGACTCCGAGGCGGAGTTGGTTTTCTCGAAAAGCTCGAAATAGATATCCTCGAAAGGGATGTAGAAGACCGGATTTCGTCCGTCTTCGTAGAGCAGTTTTGCGCGCTCGCTGGATGCGACAATGGCGTCGGAGAATCTGACTGTCACTGTCCCATGAAAGGGAACGATGGCAGGCGCCATCGCAGAATGCTCGGGACTCAGGGGGGAGGTTTGCATTCTAGCTCTCCTTGACTGCGTGTCCCTGAAAACGTCGCTCTGTCATGCCAGTTCCTGCCAAGGACGCAATTGGCGCAAATCCTTTTACCCCTACGCGTTGTTCCTAGATGTTTTTAGTCCCGGCATTTTGCTGGATCAGGACGGGTTTGAAGCCTTCCCGGTGTCATGCCCCATTTGCAGGTCAAACCTTGAGGGTGCTGCTCCTGCGGGCGACGTCGTAGGCGGCGGCGAAGTAACGCGATGAGTTCGGAGTTGTCGTGGCTCTCGTCGCAGGAGCGCTTGAGGGTGGCGTCTCTGATGTCCGGTTCATTCTTCAGTGACGGCGTCGAGCCATAGCGGTGTTATGCGGCGAAAGCGACGATAACCGCCTCCTCCTAATCACGAGCACCGTCCATCTTGGTTCTTCGAGCCAGCAGGGAGATCGGCGATCGAAGCTCGCCTGTTCCGTCCTCGCCTTCCTCTGGTTGATCGCGAAGCCTGGCCAGAGCGCATCCCGTGAGAGCGCGCCCGAATGCCCGGGTGTCCTCATCACTTTCCGTCGTTCGGTCCCCACAGTGAGTTGCCGCTTGGGCGGAACCATATCGGCCTTGATACGTCGTAGAACCAGGTTCTGGTGGAGTGCATCTATGGTCAGGCTCCTTCTCCTCGTGGCTGCGGCGCTTGCCATCACTTGCGGCGGGACAGCGGCGGCCAAGCTGGACCTCGCCACTGTCAATCAAGCGCAATTCTCAGCCGAAGGATCGAAAGGCTTCAGCCCGGTTATCCTGAAAGCGCAGATACTTTTGGATCGCGCCCGCTTCTCGCCAGGCTTGATCGAGGGCCGCTTCTCGGAGAACGTCGCAAAGGCCATCAGGGCCTTTCAGACTGCGAACGGATTGCCCTCCGATGGGAAGCTCACGCTGGAGACCTGGGACAGGCTGACGGCAACCTCCACCAACCCGGTTGTGGTGAGCTACGAGCTGACGCGCAAGGATCTAAGCGGACCCTTTACCAAGCGCATTCCGGCGCGCATGGAGAGGATGGCCCACCTGCGGAGGCTCGGCTATCACAACGTCACGGAGAAGCTCGCCGAGCGCTTCCACATAAGTGAGCGATTGCTCAGGAGGCTCAATCCGGGCATCGGCTTCAGGAAGGTCGGCACTAAGTTGCTGGTTCCGGATGTAGACCGGGGTGATCCTCCCGCCACAATTGCCGGGATCGAGGTCGACAAGGGCGCACGCCTGGTGCGCGTTCTTGATCCTTCCGGTAAATGGCTCGCGGTCTTTCCCGCATCCATCGGCAGCGCCGAGAAGCCGGCGCCGAGCGGCGAGGCGCAGGTCAAGCGCGTCGTGCGCAATCCCACCTATCACTACGATCCGCACTTCGCTTTCAAGGGGGTCAAAGCCAAGCGGCCGTTCACGATTGCGGCCGGACCGAACAATCCCGTGGGGTCGGTCTGGATCGATCTTTCCATCGAGAGCTACGGTATTCACGGCACGCCCGAACCGGGCAAGATCGGCGCGACCTTCTCGCATGGCTGCATCAGGCTGACCAACTGGGATGCCGAGGACCTCGCCTCCATGGTGCAAAAAGGCACGAAAGTCAGCTTCAAGGACGAGATGGCGAACGCAGGCGGCGGGTAGCCTCAGTGGCACAAGCATGCTAGGCGAACGGCGAGCACTCTCATAAGCACGCGAACAAGTTCATGTGTGGCCCACCGCTGTGCGCAATCTCTGGCTCCAAGACCTGGTGTTCCTACCTCGCCATATGTGACCCCGGCAGGTAACCCGCCGCTTACCGAAGAGCCCAGTATGTTTGCTGTCATGTTGATCCGTCTCATTCAGACTGCAAGTCAGCTAGCCGTCTTAGCTTACGACTTAATTCTTTCCGTTCTAGGCTCCGGGCATTTCGACGGGCGACTCTCAGTTCGGCAAGCGTCGGTTGCCACCAGCCGCGCAAAAGTTCGTCCGCTCCTGGCGGATTGCGTGCGGGCCATGTCCTGACCAACTCGGCGAGCGTAGCCGAACGCCACCTACCCCAAACGCAGTCGACATCTTTACGTGTTGCGTTTGGATATGAAGCCATCAAGGCCGACGGCTCAACAGGTTCACCCGATGCTTAGTTGAAAACGACGATACCGTATTGCGCTGTCGCAACCGGCCGGCCAAGAGGCGGTAAACCTTCGGCTGGCAGTGGATAGCGATGACGCCGACGTTCGGCATTCCGCATTTTCGAGGCCTTGTAAGCTTCAGTGTCTCTGGCGGCCTCTCGTCGTCGCCTCCTTTCTGCCGGCTCGGCATGTCGGGCAGCCATTTCTATGTTCGGCCATCGGCGCCGAAGCTCCTCAAACGAACGGAACGGCACCCGCCAGGCTCGCAGCTCGTCGTCCCAACTTGCCCACGGAATTGCCCGCAGTTCCTCGAGGACGGTCTTCGAATAAGGCGTGCGAACACGTAGGTCGTCGGAAACCTCCAGATATGAGCTGGATATCGAATCGAAGACGAAGGCATCACGACCCTTGCTGTCGCCGTGGAGAGCGAACATCTCTGCCTCTTGTGTCAACCAGCGGTCGATCCGGCGCGTGGCCGTCTTTCGGGGGACGAACCAACTCTTGCACTCGTCATTCCACCTCGCTCGGGGAAAGGCGCGCCGAAATCGCTCGACAGCCATTCTATCGAACGCAAAGCGAGCTTCGGCGCCGGGAGCATTGCCCTTCCCTGGCACGTGATGAGCGTCCGAGTGTTCCATCGTGCTGATTGTGGGCGTTTCCTTGCCATGAACGCCTCCCCAGCCTTTAGGTTCACGAGCATTGATCCACAATGCACAGGTCAACTTGACGCAAGGGAGCGCGACAAGCCCATCTACGCATCCCTGTGGCCGTGAAACCTTCTCGTCCCCCGGTGATTAACTCTGATCTGAAAGGCGAATCCATGCCGAGACGACAGGAAATGGCTACAGCAGACCTACGGCCAAAGAAGCCCCGTTCACGCCCGCTAAAAGGCGAGGACTCGGAGGTGAGGCATATTGTGGAGACCCATACCGTCTCGCCCGACCAGGCGCGGGAACTTCTGCGCCGATATGGCGACGATTGGCGCAGGATAGAAGAAGCCGCCAAGTCCTACAAAGACGAAAAGTAAGTGTTGCTCATGGTGCGCTGGGATTGAGCATCTGACTGGCCTCAAAAGGAACGTCGCCGGCCGCCTATCAGCTTCCGGGCCGCGCTTTTGGCGTGCAAATGCGCCCCGACGAACAGATCGTCTTCACCGCTGGCAATCCGCCTCCGCGTTGTGGGTGCGCGATCTATTTCCGGCGCATGGAGATGATCACAATCGCGGGCGCTAACAGGTTCGAACCGAAGAAGAAGAATGACATGGCCCATCGCTCAGGACTTTTCTTTCAATTGAAGCTCCGGGGCTTCTCTTCGGCGCAGTTTGGATTGCGCGCTCAGCCCCTCCGCTTCCCAGTCGGCATGCTCGGCGGCGGCCTTTGGGAAGCGGCTCCGGTTCAATACATCAGCATTGTGAATCGATTGGGTGTGATCGATTCATCGAACTCGTTGGACGTTTCGGCGCTCTGGAGCGAGACTCCGCAGCATGTGTACCCCAGAGATACGACCAGCTCATCTGCACCGCATTGACGACGCCCGCAACATGGCCAGGTTCTATTCGCTGACTATTCAGCCGACCCTGTTCGGTGGCGCATCACTCATCCGCAACTGGGGGCGGATCGGGACGAAGGGCCGTATCAAAATCGAGACCTTTGATGAGCCACAAGATGTCGCTTGCGCGTTGGTTCGGCTTGAGCGCGCAAAGCGACGGCGAGGCTATGTTGTTCCTTAGCTCAAAAGCTGAATATGAGGGTTATCGCCGAGAGCGTCGAAACCGACGGCCAGGTGGCCTTCCGCTCAAAAACAATTGTGATGAAATGCAAGGCTACCACTACAGCAAACCGGTCTCAGCTCAAGCAATCGAGACATTGCTCAAGTCAGCGGCCTCGCCTCTAGTTCATTCCGCTTCCCGCCAAATCAGCCGGACCGAAACGCCTCCGCGACCGAGCGGACGCCGTCGACATGCGCTTGTCGATCGCCTGCCGGATGACGCGTCTCGATCCTATCGACCGACGCCGCCAACTCGTTGAATTCCGATTCTTTTTGACTCTGGAACCATATCGGCGGCCTGCGGCTTATTGACTCGCAAAGGTTGTGCCGGAGTGGAGTGTCATGGTTGCAGCGCGAGCGAATTGGAAGGGTTACATCAAATTCGGCGAGGTTTCCTGCGCGGTGGCGCTCTATAGCGCCGCGTCGTCGTCCGAGCGCATCGCCTTCAACACGCTCAACCGCGCCACTGGTAACCGCGTCCGCCGCGAGTTTATCGATAGCGAGACTGGCGATTCGGTCGAGCGCGACGATCAAGTAAAGGGGTACGAGATGGAGAACGGCGACTACGTCGTGCTCGAACCCGAGGAAGTCGCTGCCGCCGTCCCGGAGAGCGACAAGACGCTTAAGATCGAGGCGTTCGTGCCCTGCGACGAGATTGACGACGTCTATTTCGACAAGCCGTATTATCTCGCACCGGACCGGATGGGCGCCGACGCGTTCAAGCTGCTGCGCGACGGCATGCGACAGGCGAAAGTCGCCGCCCTGGCGCGTACGGTCCTATTCCGGCGGCTGCGCACGGTGCTGATCCGCCCGCATGGCAGCGGCCTGATCGGCACCACGCTGAACTTCGACTATGAGGTGCGCTCGGCTAAGGAAGCGTTCACGGATATTCCCGAGATCAAGATCGAGGGTGAAATGCTCGATCTCGCCAAACACATCATCAATACGAAGAAAGGCTCGTTTGACGCCAAGACCTTCAACGACCGCTACGACGCAGCGGTCGCCGAGCTCGTCAAGGCAAAGATCGAAGGTAAGCCACTGCCGAAGAAGAAGACGCCGCCACCGTCGAAGCCTAGCGATCTTCTGGAGACCTTGCGCCGGAGCGCCGGGCTGGTACCTACCCAGAAGCCGAAACGCGCTGCTGTCGCCAAGACCGACCGCAACCGAAAGCAGCCCAAGCGGGCCGCCGGCTCCAGACGCGCGGCCTGATCGGAGACCATCATGGCCGTTCGACCCTATTGGAAAGGATATCTGAAGCTCTCGTTGGTCACTTGCCCGGTGCAGATGATGCCGGCAACGTCGGAGAGCGAAAAGGTCCGTTTCCATACGCTCAACCGCGAGACGAACAACCGCGTGGTCAGCCACTACGTCGATGCCGTCACGGGCAAGGAAGTCAAGGAGGAGGACGAGGTCAAGGGGTATCAGCGTGGGGAGAACGATTACATCATTCTCGAAGACGAGGAACTGGAGGACGTCGCCCTGGACAGCACCAGGACTATCGATATCGATGTGTTCTCGCCGCGCGATTCCATCGAATGGATCTGGCTCGACACCCCCTATTACCTGTCGCCAAACGATCCGGTCGGCCAGGAGGCCTTCTCGGTCATCCGCGACGCAATGGCAGCAGAAGACATGGTCGGTATCTCCAGGCTGGTGATCTCGCGGCGCGAGCGCGCGGTGATGCTAGAACCCCGCGGCAAGGGCATCGTACTGTGGACCCTGCGCTATGGCGACGAGGTCAGGGACGAGGACGCCTATTTCGAGGGGATCGACGCGAACAAGTCCGATCCCGAGATGATGCCCCTCATCCAGCAATTTATCAAGAAGCAGACCCGCCATTGGGACAGCAAGCTGGTCTCCGATCCCGTGCAGGACAAGCTCCTGGACATCATCGAGGCTAAGCGCAAGAAGACAAAGCGTCCGGCCAAGGCGAAGGCCTCCGAGCCGAAGGCGACGCCAAACAACGTCATCAATATCATGGATGCCCTGCGCAAGTCCGTCGAAGCTCAGAATCGTCCCGGCAAGCGCTAGACGTCGAGATAGAGCCGTTTCAAGGGTCGGGCTGCCCCGGTCTCCCAGGCCACCTCGTGGGCCATGTCCGGGGCCAGGCGATCATGCCCTGCAAGCTCACATTCTCGGTGACTTCGTATGGTAGGAAACTCCCGTCGCGCGTCAGGCCGCCCGCCGCATCGATCTTGCCAGTCGCTTGAGGGATGCTTCCAGGGGGCGATGGCCATCGCCATAGTCTTTCCAGGCCGTGCTCTTTGCCAGGAGCCCGGGCACCGTGCGCAGGGTGAAGCGCTTCGGATCGAGATCGATTTTGACCTGTGCCCAGGTGAGCGGCATGGAGACTGTCGCGCCGGGTCTGGCCCGCGGCGACAGCGGAGCCACGGCGGTCGCCATGCGATCGTTGCGCAGATAGTCGAGGAAGATGCGGCCGATGCGCTGGTTCTTCGCCATCTTGGTCAGGTAGAGGGCTGGATTGTCCCGCGCCATCTGCAGGCAGACATCATGAGCAAAACTTTTGGCCTCCGGCCAGGTGAGCTTGCTGCGCTTGGTGACCGCTAAGGGCGTGACGACGTGCAGCCCTTTACCGCCAGTCGTCTTGCAGAAGCTGACGAGCCCAAGATCGTCGAGGCGGGCGCGCATTTCCTTGGCCGCTTCGACAACCGTTTTGAACGGAACGTCGGGACCTGGATCAAGATCGAAGACGAGCCGGCCCGGCACCTCCGGCTGCTGTGGCTCGCAATTCCAGGGATGCAGTTCCAGCGCACCGATCTGGCCGACGGCGGCGAGGCCCTCCATACGGTCGATCTGCAGGTAGGGCTTCTTGTCGCCGAACACTTTCACCAGTTCAAGAAGATTTGAGGTTCCCGGCATCGCATGACGCTGGAAGAACTGCTCGCCGCCGATTCCATCCGGCGCGCGGATGATTGAGCAGGGCCGCCCGCGGATGTGCTCTATCAGCCAGGGACCGACCGCTTCGTAATAGCGGGCGAGATCTTCCTTGGTTACCGGGGTGCCATCATTGGCATCCGGCCACAGCGGCTTGTCCGGGTTCGAGATCAGCACACCCATGACATCGACCTTGCCGCTACTGCGGGAAGGCTTCGCTGAGGTCGGCTTCCGCGGCTGGGGCACCTTGGTCTTCTCCGGCGAGGCAGGTCTATCGGCTTCGATCTCCTCGGCCGGTTTGTCCTCACGCAAACCTTTGAAGGCGGCTTGGCGCACGAGCCCGTCGGACGTCCAGCCGGCGAATTCGATCTCGGCCACCAGCTCCGGCTTCAGCCAGACGACGCCGGGTTCGTTCTTCGGCGCGCCGATGCCGGTGAAGGGTGATTTCCCAGTCGCGGCAGCTTTCAGCTTCGGCAGCAGGTCCCTGACCTTGGCTGCGCCATAGCCGGTGCCCACGCGGCCGACATAGACGAAGTGATCGCCGCGGTTGACGCCGACCAGAAGCGACCGGAACTTGCCATTGGTTGTGGCATAGGCGCCGATGACGACCTCATGGCCCGCACGACACTTTGACTTCGCCCACGTCTCGGTGCGGCCGGAAACGTAGGGCGCATCCGCGCGCTTCGACACGATGCCTTCCAGGGACAGCCGGCAGGCCGAGCGAAGCACTGCCTCGCCGCCAGTTTCGAAATGCTCAACGAAGCGGATTCGATCATCCTCACCCGTGTCGGTCAGAAACTGACGCAATCGCGCCTTGCGCTCACTCAGCGGCAAGACACGCAAATCCTCAGCGCCTTCGAACAGCAGGTCGAAGGCGAAGTAGACAAGCGCATCGGTCTTGCCCTCGGCCAGCGCTGCCTGAAGGGCGGCAAAGTCCGGGGCGCCGTTTTCGTCGAGCGCGCAGATCTCGCCATCGATGATCGCATCGGGCAGATTGCCGGCGGCTCGGGCGATGGCGGGATATTTGACCGTCCAGTCGAGACCCTTGCGGGTCTTCAAGATCGCTTCGCCGCCCAGAACGCGCATCTGGATGCGATAGCCGTCGAACTTGATCTCGTGCAGCCATCCGCTCTCGGAGGGCGGCCGTGCCAGCGTCTGGCAGAGCTGTGGGGCAATGAAGTCGGGAAGATCGGCGTGAATGACTGTCCCGTGCTTGTTCCTTTTTCCGCGAACGTTTGTTTTCCGTTCCTGCGCCGCCAAGCCTGTACGACTGTCCCACACAGCATCGGCCTCGGCCTTGCCGCCTTGCAGCATGAAGGGTTTCGGGCTGCGGCCCTTGCCGGCAGCAATTGCCTCCATCTTGCGTCCGGACGCGACAGAGGTGTCATTCTTGTCGAGGATGGCGGCGCCGTTTGTCTCTACGGAATATTCATCGCGATGTTTGATCAGCAGCCAGTTGGTGCGCTTGCCGCCTTCGCGGTCGTTGGCCATCCGCACCAGCACGAAACTGCCATGCAGCCGCTCCCCTTCGAGCGTGAACTTGAAATCGCCCTTGGCCAGCGCCTGCTCGGGGCTGTTCTTTCCCTCGGGCTCCCAATAGCCGCGGTCCCACAGCATGACCGTGCCGCCGCCATACTGGCCTTTTGGAATCGTCCCTTCGAAATCCCCGTAGTCGAGCGGATGATCTTCCACCTCGACGGCGAGCCTCTTGTCATGAGGATCGAGGGAGGGACCGCGCGTCACGGCCCAGGATTTGAAAACGCCGCCGAGCTCAAGTCGCAGATCGTAATGCAGTCGCGTCGCGTCATGTTTCTGAATGACGAAACGGCGGCGGCTCGAAGGCTTGACCGACCCTTGACCGCTCGGCTCCTGCGTCTTCTTGAAATCGCGCTTGGCCTTGTATGTTGTTAGCTTGTCGCTCGCCATTCGATGCCCTCGGACCACGGACCAATCGGCCTACAAGCAGGAATGTTCAGAGTGGCAAACATGTTCCCCCCCGGGCGTCGCGCCCGCGCTGGCGTTATGCCAGCGCGGGCTCGGGATAAGCAAAGGCACCGCCACCGCCAGTGCTGGGCGGAACGGCCGCAAATACAGGACAAGGCGGTGGGTCGTCATCGTCGTCGCGCCGACGATGGCGCACAATGCGCGCCCAATGTGAGAAGGACAATCGTCCGCGACGCTGCGCCGGTCTTCGCGACAGTCCTGGTGTTTGCTGGCTGGTGCTCGCGCAAATGTCTGCATCCAGCGCCTTGAGCGCTTGGAGAATCTCATCCACTTCGATGCAGGAGCCGTCGTCCAGCTGACGTATCGAGGGCCGGCCTGGAACCGCGCGGGCGTCGGATGCCCAGGAAGCCAGCAGCGCCCGCTTCTCCTCGCGGCTCATTGCCGGATCGTTGAGGATTTCATCGGGACGCTGGAATATCGGACGTCGATCGGCATCCCGATTGTTTGTGTCTGGAGTAAGACCTGTCATCTCCGTTTCTCCGCAATTCGTGCCTCCCGGACGCTGCCGCGAGGCAAATCGCAGCATTTGATGTTCGCGCGGAACTCAGGCGGCGTCGCGCTGCCGATCCGTATCCTGGCTAATCTGCTTCTTAGTCGCTGTCTCATCCCCTGACGCGGCGCTGCCGGTCGAGCCGATGGCAATGCGGCGAGGCTTCAGCTCCTCAGGAATCTCGCGCACCAAATCAACCGAAAGCAGGCCATTTTCGAGCGCCGCACGTGCTACCTTGACGTGGTCGGCCAGCTTAAAAGCCTGCCTGAAATTGCCGATGGCCAATCCCTGGTGGAGAATCTGTCGGTTGGCCTCCTCCGGCTTTTTCTGGCCGGTGACGATCAGCTCGGGGCCGTGCTGGGTGAGCTCGACTTCCTCCGCACTGAACCCGGCGATCGCCATCGTAATGCGGTAGTCGTCCGGGCCGAGCTTTTCGATGTTGTAGGGCGGCCACTCCGAACGCACGCCATTGTCGAGCATGTCGAAGAGACGGTCGAAGCCGACCGTCGAGCGGTAGAGAGGGGTATAATCGAAGCTTCTCATAGCCATATCCTCCGTAAAGCAACATGGGTTACAAGCAGCGCCGCAGCGTCTCTGCGACGCCCAATCCGTCGGGCCGAAGCCCCGACGCAGAACGATTTGGGAAAACCCGAAATCCGGTTCAAGAGGGCAGATCCTATTTTTTTGATCAACGTCCCTGCCTGTTCCCCTGGCCTCGTCACATGCGCGCTCGGATCGCCAAACGCCGCCGGCGGACCCGAGGCGTCACATTTCAACGGAAGCCCTTGAGCCCGGCCTCGTCCGAGCCAAAGCTCTCGGCAAAGGACATTCTTCCCTTTGTTTGGCCCTTTCCTTGGACTTAAGCCGACCTTCCTGGGCCCGTCGATGCGGTGCAGGCTTATCGGCTGATCCCGATCAACGAAAAAGGGGAAAGCCCGTCGAGACGATCGCCTCCAGTCGTGAAGGGCACGGCTTAACGAGCCAGCCGCGAGGAAAGGGCCGTACTGTGGAACTCGACGTCATCTTGGATGTTGACTCAAAGATAGGGCGCAGGAGCATGCCATGCACATCGACCAGCACCGTGAGACCGTAGTCACCGCCTACGCCAGGACGTAACCTTCCAATGAACGTCGCAAACCTCCAGCTCCAGGGCCCACTTCTGGCGGTTGCCTCGATTAACAATGCCGTCGCACCTAAAGGCATTCTCAACATCGACGACATCGATCTGACGCTGCGAACTGCCGAGCTTAATTTGGCTGGCGATGAGCGCCTGTTCGAAGACATGTCGCGCGCCAACCGTGATGTGGCCTGCTTCCCAATCAGGGTTCGGCAGATGGCCAACCACGCGCAAGGCGAAACCGAGATCCCTCCTTCTCCGAGTTGGCTCGCATGATCGGCCGGAGTAAGGAGCCCGATAACGATCAACAGTGATGCATGGCGGCACACATCCTTCGCATGGCAACGCGACACGGCGCGCTGTCCGTGTTGCCCTTGTTGCGCTACTGATTGCATGCGCCGCCGCGGCGATAGCGTGGTACGTGACGGCAGCGCGCCCGCCATTCTCTCAAAACGATGCGCAATTTGACGGCGGCGATGCTCCGCGAGGCAAACTCGTCTTCGCGGCCGGCGATTGCGCGTCCTGTCATGCGACGCCAGGGCAATCGGACCGGCTTAAGCTCGGCGGCGGGATGGCACTTGGCTCGCCATTTGGGACTTTCCGGCCACCAAACATTTCTCCCGATCCGGTCGACGGTATAGGCACGTGGACCGCGGCCGACCTGGCGAATGCCCTTGTCGGAGGCGTCTCGCCAAGCCGCGAGCACTACTATCCCTCCTTTCCCTACACGAGCTTTACGGCAATGACGGTTGCGGACATCAAGGATTTGTATGCTTACCTGCGGACGCTTCCGAAGGTTTCGGGTCGTGCGCCGCCCCACGATCCCAAAATTCTGTTTATGGTCCGCCGGTCAATCGGGTTCTGGAAACTTCTCTTCTTTCGCGAAGGTCGATCGGCCGCAGACACGAGCGGGATATCGACACGTGATCGCGGGGCTTATCTCGTTGAAACCGTATCGCACTGCGCGGAGTGCCACTCGAGCCGCAACGCATTCGGAGCAATCAAGTCCGGCACCCTTTTTGCCGGTGGCATCGATCCGCAAGGGACGGGTTTTGTGCCCAACATAACTCAACAGAGATTGCGCAGCTGGGGCGAGGCGGATATCGCAACGATGCTCAAGACTGGCGAGACGCCCAATCATGGACGCGTGGGATCATCCATGGCCGATGTGGTAACGAACTCTGCGATGCTGCCTGATAGCGACCGCCAGGCGATCGCGCGCTACGTCAAGGCGCTTCCTGCGATTGCAACGCCTGGTCCATAGGCTCATTCGGCATAGAGGTAGGCGGCGAGATCCTGGGCTTCCTGTTCGGAAATACCCGTCATCGGCATCGCCGTCCGCGGGGAAAAACTGCGCGGCGAAACGATCCAGGCAACGAGATTGTCGGAGCGGTTTTCCAGAACGCCAGCGATGTAGACGCGCCTCGATAGTCCCGTAAGCGGAGCGGCCGTCTGACCGTCCGCCCCCGGGATCCCGCGAATCGTGTGACATCCGGAGCAACCATACCGCCGAAAGATTGCCGGAGCGCGATCGGGATCGCCACCGGTCATCGTTTTCGCGGTGGCGGCTCGGGTATGATTGTCACGCGCAATGTTGGCCGTGACGAACGCAGCTGAAGCCACGATAAGGCCGCCGGCCATTAAGGCTGCTCGACCGGGAACAGACAACAGCAAGCTAGGCATTTTGCGCCTTTCTTCCGCTCGAGTGCCGGATCCAGAGCGCCAGCATGGTCATTGCCGCGGCCGCATAGACCGTTCCTGCCGGCACCCACATGATCATGCCCGCCAATTGCTGGTCCTCCAGCGGCGTTAGTCCCCAGTCCATCGCGGTTTGGGTCTGCGCGACATAGAGCACGCGCGGGGCAAGCGCCATCAAGACGCCCAGGATGCTGGTGTGGATCATGGTCAGGAACAAATGCCATGCCGAGGCGCCATAATCACTTCGCCAGACAATTGCCCACCAGAACAGTATCGCCGTCGCGAAGAAGCTCAGATGCTGGAGGCGGTGAAGGAGCGTGTCGGTCACGGCGGCGTCGAACAGGACGGGCACGTGCCAGGCCCAGATGGCAACGCCGTGAATGATGGTCGCGTTGGTGGCGCCAATACACCAGTCCCATGCTCTGCGGACAACGGCCATACGCATCGCCGAGCCAGCGGCGTGGCGCGTTGTTCGGGGCAATCCCCAAAGCAGGAGACCCACTGGCCGAGCCAGCACGATCAAGGGCGCCGATACGGCCATGACAATCTCGTGCTCGATCATATGGAAGGTAAAGAGGTGTTCGCCAAGCCAATGAAGCGGCGAAAGCAGTGCACCTGCCAACGCCAGCGTGCCGCCGCAGTAAGGCAAGACCCGGATCAACATGATGCCCGGTCTCCTGATCCGCCAAGTCAACCTTATGACGCCAACGCCGTACAGTATGGTAAGTACAGCTAGCGGCACGACGATCCACGGGTCAAACGTCCAAGGGTATGCCGAACCGTGTGTCTCGTTCCCATGCGCCATAGCCGGGCTGGCGATGATCAAGGCGACCAGTGTGCGGATCAGCGTTGGCATGGATCCAGCAGCATCGTAGCCGCCCCCTGCAACGACAGCGTCAACACAAATGCCAGCGCGATCAGGAAACCCGCATCGGTGATAAATCGCTCGGATCTGGCCAATCCGGCGGAGCCCGTACGTGATGCCACGACACCAGCGATCGACGCCGCTAGGAGCGCGGCACAAAGGGCGGCCGTCCAGGGAAAATTCCGTCGGCAATCCACGTAGGGCGTGATTTGTCCAAGCTGGGTGGTGACCGCCCAAGCGGCAGGCGGCACGACCAATCCCGTGTATCGCAACCAGCGTCTGCTCAAAGTCGTGGAACCCAATAGAGGCACACGTACATCGGCAACCACGTCAGCACCACAAAGTTCCAGTACATCGCATTGTCGGCCACATCGCCAAACCGTCGCGCATTGTCGCCATGGCGCGTGAACATCAGGCTGGTCAGCACGACAGTCTCACCCAGATCGGTCAAGATGTGTGTCGTATGGAGGCCGAGCATCACCCATACAATCGATCCATAGGCGTTTTGGTCCCACTTGATGTGCATGGCGGGAAACTCGAAAACACGCAAGATAAGCGGCAAGACGCCGACCAGCGACATGACAATGAGGCCAATTCGGACCTTTCGTAGGTCTTGGCTACGCGCCCAGCGTGTAACAAAGACATTGGGTATGAGGCTTACAAGCAGCACGACCGTCAGGGTCGTGCCTGCAAGCAGATCAGGCGGCGCGGTATCCAGCGGCCACCGCGGTGCCACGCTCATCAGATAGAGATAAATCACGATCGAAAGGACAAAACCGGTGCCTTCGATGAGCATGAAGGCGAGCGTTCCCCACCAGGACAGGCTGGCAGTGCCAAGGCCATGCGCGGGAAGCTCCGTCACGTCAAGGACGACATCGTGCTTCATGTCTCGTCCTCCGGGTCGCCCTTTGGCCAGAACCAGCCAATGAGTGCGATTGCAATCGGTATGGAGCCCCAGACCACGGCCCAAGGGGTAAAGATCGACCAAATCAGCATTGCTGACGTAGCGAGCGCCGCAAGGAGCGGCCAAATCGAATTCCCGACCGAAGATTCACGCGCTTGCGCACGCGCTTCCACGACACTGGTGATAAGCAGTTCGCGCCTGTCCGTGTACAGACCCTCGACGATACCAAGTGGGTCCGATCTGTCCGACAAGGGCTCTAGGCTTTCGACGACAGGCAGCCGCGCGAAATTATAGGACGGCGGTGGCGAAGACGTCGCCCACTCCAGCGTTGAGGCGCCCCACGGATTGGCTGGTGCGACGGGACCTGATCTGGCGCTGCGTATGGCGTCAATGAAGAACAGCAGGAAACCGGCGGCCAGCACGATCCCGCTGAGACTGATGAACATGTTCAGGCCGGACCACGGCATCTCCGGCTGATAGGTATAGATGCGCCGGGGCATGCCTTGCAGGCCGAGAATGTGCATGGGGAAGAAAGTCAGATTGAAACCCGAGAAGATGAGGCCAAACGACCAGCGGCCAAGCGTCTCGCTCATCATTCGGCCTGTCAGTTTCGGAAACCAGTAATAGACGGCGCCCAGCAAGGGAAACACGGCGCCACCCACCAAGACGTAATGGAAATGCGCGACGACGAAATAGGTGTCGTGAACCTGTGTATCGAACGGAACCGATGCCACCATCACGCCGGTCAGCCCACCAATGACAAACACGACAATGAACCCGATGACGAACAAAAACGGCGTCTTGAAGATTGGCCGTCCCGCCCAAATCGTCGCCAGCCAGCAAAAGATCTGCAGGCCTGCCGGAACGGCGATCGCCATGCTTGAGGCGGTGAAGAAACTTTCGCCCAGCCGCGGAAGGCCGGCCACGAACATATGATGCACCCACAGCCCGAAGGCCAGAACGCCCGTCGCGATCAAGGCCATCACCATGGCCAGATATCCAAACACCGGCCGCTGTGTGAATGTAGCGACGATGCTGGAGACCATGCCCACCGCGGGCAGGAAGATGATATAGACCTCAGGGTGGCCGAAGAACCAGAACAGATGCTGCCACAGCAGCACGTCACCGCCTTCGGCCGGGTTGAAGAAATGCGTCCCGACGAGCCGATCGAGGATCAGGCTGGTGCTGGCGATCATGATCGCCGGCATGGCGAGGATGACCAGGAAGGACGTGACCAGCATCGACCAGACGAACAGCGGAATCCTGTCCAGTGACATTCCCGGCGCGCGTTGCTTGAATACGGTGACGACGATTTCGACGGCGATGGCGAGAGCGGAAACCTCGGTAAAGGTGATCATCTGGGCCCAGATGTCGGCCCGCTTCCCGGCGGCATATTGAGGCCCCGACAGCGGTACGTAGGCGAACCATCCAACGTCCGGACCGGTATCGACGGCGAACGCAATCCACAACAGCAGACCGCCGGCAAGGTACATCCAGTAGGAAAACGCGTTGAGGCGGGGGAATGAGATGTTTCGCGTTCCCACCATCAAGGGCACCAGGTAGATGGCCATCGCCTGCATGACGGGCACGGCGAACAGGAACATCATATTCGAGCCATGCGTGGTGAAAATCTGGTTGTAGCGATCGGGCCCGAGGAACCGGGCTTCGGGTTGCGCCAGCTGAAGCCGCATCAGCAAAGCCAGCACTCCGCCGAGTGCCAGAAAGACAAATGCCGTGACCATATAGCGGCGGCCGATAATCTTATGATCGACAGTCGATAGGGCACCCCATAGGCCAGGGAGCGTTGACCAGGTCGCGGCAAGTCGACGATCGAGTTCGCCGGCTTCCATCCCGGTGTCCCGAACGCCTTCGCGATCCGCTGCTGCGCTCATTTGAGACTTTCCATATAGGCGGAGATATTCTGGAGCTCGATGCTGGTCAGCGGAACCATCGGCATATTGTTCCCCGGCTTCAGCGTCTGCGGATCGGCAATCCAGGCCGCCAGCGAACCGCGCGTGGTCTCCAGCAATCCGGCGGCGATTGTCTGGCGACTGCCGATGTGCGTCAGGTCGGGTCCTGTCGTACCGGTAGCATGCGTTCCGCGGATGGTATGGCAGGCCGCACAGGGCTTTGCCAGAAAGGCCACCTGCCCCGAGGCGGCATCGGGATCGGCCGGCATCATCGCATCGGCGTGCTGTGCTGTGATCCAGCGCGCATAATCGGACGGAGCCTCTGCGACGACGATAACCGCCATATGGCTATGCTGCAGGCCGCAGAATTCGGCGCATTGCCCGCGATAGATGCCAGGCTTTTCCGCCCGAAGCAGCAAATCGTTTGAGCGACCCGGAACGAGATCCTGCTTCCCGGCCAGGCTGGGAACCCAGAACGAATGGACGACGTCGGCGCTTTCAAGCTGAAGCCGGACATCTTGACCGACAGGGATATGGATTTCGTTGGCGGTCTGGAAGGTGGGCGTGCCATCGGACCCGGCGTAGATGACCTGCCACCACCATTGCTGTGCTCTCACGGTGATGGTCACGGCAGCACTTTGCGGGACCCCGATGCTGCGGGTGGTGAAGAAGCTGGCGATTGTCATGCCGGCGATAATGGCCACCGTCACCGCGACCGCGGCCGAGACCGTCATTGTGAGCCGACCTTCCGATGTCCGGCCTTCCGTCTCGGCCCGACGCCCCCGCCTGAGCGCCAGGACGAGCATGACCATCACCAGCAACCAGATCATCGCGGACAGGGCAACTATCCCGATGATCAGATACTCGAGATGAATGGCGGGAGCCCCGTAGGGGTTAAGCGCAGACTGGCTGCCATTGCAGCCTGACACCAGAGCACCCGTCGACAACAGGCCCATGCAAGGGGCTCTCACGGCGAAGGTCCCTGATCTGGATGGACACCCACCGGGCCCTCATCGAAGAGAATTTTCGCGGGGCCTCGGTTCTCGGCCGGGCGGGTCTGCTTGTCATCGTTGCGGCTAGGCGCCGCTGTCTTCGGCGTATACGAGCCGATCGTCTGGACATAACCCGCGAGCTGCCAGATCTGCTCGATAGTCATGCGGTCGTGAAAGGCGGGCATGCCGTGCGGGCGGCCATCACGGATCGAGGCGACGATGGAGACCACTTCAGGACCATACAGCCACCAGCCGTCAAGGAAGGACGGGCCGACACCGCCGCGTCCGTCTCCATGGCATGTCGAGCACCCGAACCAGGCGTAAAGGCGCTTGCCTTGGCTCAGATTGTAGGCATCCGTTTCATAAAGCTTGCCCTGCGCAAAATAACTCTCTGGCGGTGTTCCGCTGATCGCATTGGGCATGAGCCGGAATTGATCGAGATCGGCCGCAACGGGGGGATCCACACGAAGCTCCCTGGCCTGGCGAAACCAGCCCAACCAGGCACCGACACCGATCAGCAGAAACGCTGCCGCCATGAATGCCCAGTTTGGGTTTCTTGTGTCTATCAAGGGGCCCTCAGCCCATAAAAGAATTAGCCGTCCGGATTAAGGCTCGATCTGGTAAGGCGCACAGGTAGAAGTTTATAGGAAGGTGTTTTTGCCTTCGGATCATGATGAGCCAAAGGGAAAAGCGGGTTTGCCTCGGGGTAATACGCCGCACAGCATCCCTTCGGAATGTTGTACTGAACGATCCTCAGGCCAGTGATCTTACGAATGTTATTATCGTCGATCGCCGTCGTCACATCGATGTGCTCGCCATCGACGAAGCCCAGCCGGCTAATATCCTCGCCGTTCATGAACACGACCCGGCGAGTGCCTTCAACGCCACGGAATCGATCGCTGTAGCCGTAGATCGTGGTGTTGAATTGGTCGTTGGATCGCAGTGTCGAAAGATGCAGGACGTCGGCCCTCCCCGATGTGAAGAACTCCGGAAACAATCTGTGCGGCGTGATGAAGTTGGCCTTTCCCGTTTTCGTCACCCACTTGCGTTCTCGCGCGGGCAACGGCCTGGCAAATCCGCCAGGTTGAAAAAGCCGCTTGTTGAAATCCTTGAACGTCTCCGGGTAAGTGCGCTCGATAGCGTCTCGTATCTGCGCATAGTTCCCGACCCAGCCGTCCCACGGAACCTTCGTTTGTCCGAGTGTAGCCTTGGCGATGCCGGCAACGATGGCAGGTTCGGAGAGAAGCTCGGAGCTGGCCGGTTTCGCCTTGCCGCGAGAGCCATGGAAATGAGCTATGGAACTTTCAATTGACACCGCCTGCGGACCGCTTGCCTGCTGGTCGACTTCAATGCGCCCCAGGCACGGCAGCAGATAAGCGACCTCTCCATGCAGCACATGGCTGCGGTTGAGCTTTGTCGCGATCTGCACACTCAAATGCAGCTTGCGCCATCCCTCTTCCATGGCGGCCGTGTCGGGTATCGCTTTCAGGAAGTTTCCGCCCAGGCTGATGAACGCGCGGCACTGGCCGTTGATGATCGCTTCGCAGGTCTCGACCGTCGAGCGGCCCGTCCATGTCGGCGGCTCAAAGCCGTAGAGCTGGGAAAGCTTGTCCAAAGGCGCCAGCCCGGGTTTCTCGGTGATCCCGACGGTCCGCTGGCCCTGCACGTTGGAATGGCCGCGCACGGCGCAGATATTTGCTCCGGGCTTGCCGATATTGCCGCGCAGCAGTGCCAGGTTGCAGACCATGTGAACGTTCTCGACACCCAGGAGGTGCTGCGTCAGGCCCATGCCGTAAATCATCATGACGGCGCTGGCGTTCGCGTAAGTTTTAGCAGCCTGCATCATCTCTGAGCGGCTGAGCCCCGACACGCGTTCGAGTTCCTCCCACTGATGGGCTCGCGCGGCCTGAGCAAATTCCTCAAAACCGGTGGTGTGTTCCTGGATAAAATCGTGATCGAGCACGTGCTTCTTGTCTGCCGAGGCCATCGAGGCCGCAAAGGCGACCATCGCGGCATTGTCCTGGTCCTTCGGCTTCCCGTCCTGCCCCGCCACGCGGCTCGCGCCTGATGCCTTGAGGGCGTCGTCAGCTTCAATCAGCGCCTTGCATACCCCGAACAGTGCTGCGATATCGCCGCCATTCCTGACCTGATAATATTCCGACGAGATCTTTGTCTCTTTCCCGGTCAGCATCTGTGCCGACTGCGGATTGACAAAGCGCTCCAGCCCCCGTTCGCGCAGCAGGTTGAAGGTGACGATCTTGACGCCCCGGTTGACGGCGTCCTGGAGATCATGAAGCATCCGAGGCGACGATGTTCCAACGTTCTGCGCGATGTAGAAAATGCAGTCGGTGTTCTCGAAATCGGACAGGATCGCCGTCCCGACGGATGAGCCGATGCTTTCCGGGAGCGCCACGGAGGAGCTCTCGTGACACATGTTGGAGCTGTCAGGCAAATTGTTGCTGCCATACATACGTGCGAACAGCTGGTACATGTAACTGGTCTCAAGCGAGGCACGCCCGGACGTGTAGAGATCAACCTGATGAGGATCGAGAGAACGCAACTCTCTCCCAATCTCATCAAAGGCATCGGACCAGGCGACCGGAATGTATTTGTCGCTGGCTGCATCCCAACGCATGGGATGCGTCAAGCGACCTTGTTCTTCCAGGTCGTGATCCGACCAGGTCTCCAGCTCGCCCAGCGTGTGGTTGGCAAAAAATGCCGGACCGGCTCGACGCGACGTCGTCTCCCACGCAGTAGCCTTGGCGCCATTTTCACAGAACTCAAGCGGATGTGGCTGAGCAGGCTTTGCCCAGGCGCAGCTGACGCACATATATCCTTCAGGCTTGTTCTGGCTCGAAAGGAGCTTTGGGTCCCGCAAGAGGACACGTTCTCTCGAGTTAATCGCTGCGACGGATTTCGCCGACCCCCAGCCGCCAGCGGGTCCCTTATATGGTCGGATGGTTGGGGACCGTGTCTTTGATGTCATTTCCGCCTCGCCGCTCACTTCGCCGGCGTGGCACGAGTCTTGCGCCGGCAATATAGAACTTAGCAGTTGTCGGACGGTTCCACGGATGACGCCCATCTCGTCGGTGTCGCCCTGGGCGAGCGACGAGGTCAGCTTCCTGATCTGGTCATATGTGAACTGCGGTGGCGACACTTCGCGATGGGTTTTGACCTTGAGGATCGACCATGCGATCGGATGCCAGGGCTTGGTCCCAGGCTCCGCCAAGTTCTTCGGGGTGATCGGCGAACAGCCCCTTCAGCCCGATCAGGTCCGCGAAGCGACGACAGGGTAGGGAAATTGCCTCTACCAGATCTGCTAATCCTGCTCGGCCGCGCCGGCAGGGTTCTCGATCCTGTATTCGTGGACAAGCCCGAGGACCTGTCTTCTCACTACCTCGCGCGCTTCGGGCTGAATGAAAGGCATCAGCCGGTCGACGTTCCGACGACCGCCCTCGGCAGGTCGGCAGCGGGTTCGGTAAGCTCGCTGCCATGTTCATACAGATTGTCCGTCAGCTTCTTGTCCAGATCGGCAAGGATGCCCATCACCACGCTCCATGCCCGTATTCTCACCGTGTGTTATGATCAGCCCAGCAGAGATGTTCCGCACCTGGACGCCCCCAGACGGCTGGAGGCATCGTTTCCGATGAGCACGTCAATACGATGTCGTCCGCCTTCGTCGAGTGGCGCGTGCGGGGCTTGCGCGCGAAACTCTATTGCTTGCCCAAAGGAAACTGCGCCAGCTAATATCAGAGCTCAAACTCCTGGTGCACCGCGCCAAGAAAGCCCATGCCCGCCGCGAAATCGGTTCTAGTAAGAATTATTGGCAGGATGTCGCTTCGCATTTTCCCGGCGACGTCCCAAACCCCTATAACCAGCGGCGGCCACCTGAACCGCCGGATGGCCGCTAACCGCTAGAGGGTTTGGGCGACACGTGCCTTGGGTTCCCTGCCAGCACTAGTATCCATCTTCGAATTCTTGCCGACTGGCTGGCTTTGCGTCGTATTCGTCTTGGATTTGACGAGAACGACATTGTTGTTGCGCCAACGCCAGCAACGCCGATGCCGCACAGCGACCACAAGGCTTTCATGCTGGCTTTTCCCCTGTGAGTTCGGGCAAAGCAGTCGACAAGGGACCTATTCGGTCGAAGCGCACGGAAAGTCCTTGTTTTACCGCACTTCGGGCCAGCAATTGGTCGAGTTCGGTTGGATCGGGCTGCGAACCACTTGGCGGGTGGCCTTGCACGCCAACTCGGTCGAGACAAAATCATGCCTCCTGCTTCTGGCGAGAACGTATGTTCGACCAGCATCTTCACGCGCCTGAATGCAATTTCATCGGCATAGTGGATTCCGATTCTCCTGAACGCCGAACCGTCGAACCGGTGGGTTGTTCCCGCCTGTAGTCAAAACACGATCGTTCGGCCAACGTAAAAGCCCGCGCCTCCCGGCAAAGGAGAGCGCGCGGGCTGATCAGGTTGAGGGATCCCGATCGTGCAGCGTCAACGAAGGGGGGCGACGACGCCGTGCGACACGCAACCTGCATCGACGTAAGTTGTTCCACTTCGCCTTATTCGAGTCGCTCGCGTCTGAGCGGAAGACACGCTTCAGGCCAAAGGTTCCAGAACGGCGAGATCGACCGTCCTTCATGATCTGCGGCCGACCCTCCGAGCCGGAATAAATCTCTTCGAGGCGGTTGCAGCCGCCAGCCTGGTATCGTCCCGGTCCCGGAACTTTCAACCGCGTCGAAGTTTGACCTGCCTGCATGAACGTTTTTCCTGCTTTGCAAGGAAAGAAGCCACCATGCCAAAGGAAGGTTCAAACTCGAAACCCGCCGTCCGATCGCCGAACGCGGTGGTCTGCCGCACCCAAAGCGAGATGCCAAACAACGGACGCCGGCGCAAAGCCGGTGACGCCAACGGCCGCCGGCGCATCCCGGCCATTGAGCATGGCGCTGGATAATCTAGTCGCCAATCGAAATGCCGGGTGGCCACGTCAACCGAGCACCACGCCCCGGCCTACCGACAAGCCGCTGGATTGATCGCGACTGGCTGGCTTGAAATCACGACCGCGTCTTGGCGGCGCGAAGCGACGCTAGGTCGGCCACGGCGGTGAGGATGGTCGCCTCGGTTGCGGGTTTTGCCACGAATTTGCAGTTTCGAAACGGGGCTGGAACATCGCGCTCCCCAAATCCCGTTACGAACGCGAACGGGGTGCCGCGAGCCAACAAGACTTCCGCGATCGGTAAGCTTGTTTCACCGTTGAGTTGAATATCCAGCAACGCGACGTCAATCTTGTCCGCCTCCACAAGTTGAAGCGCGGCGGCCACGGACGAAACAGGGCCGACCACCGGATAGCCCGCTGCACGCAACTCGGACGCTATGTCCTGCGCGATCAGCCACTCATCCTCGACCACCAGAACGCGGGGTGTATCGCTCACGGCGTATCCTCATGGTTTGCCGAAAAGGCGATATGGACATCGAGACCTTCCTTGCCAAAAAACGTCTCGACATGACCGCCGAGCCTGTAGGCGATTTCCCCCTTCAACAGGTTCAGGCCAAAGCCATCATTCAACGGCTTCTTGACGGCAGGCCCGTACTTTTCGCGCCAGCGAAGCGTGAAACTGTCGCCATCCATGGCCCATTTGACGCTGATCCTGCCTCGGGGCTTGGACAAGGCGCCATATTTGGCCGCATTGGTAGCCAGCTCATGGATGGCCATGCTAAGCGAAAGGCCCTGTTGCGGGCCGAGTTTTACGTCGTCGCCATCGAGTTCGATCCGTTCGATGCCGAAGGGTTCCAGTTCCTGATGCAGCAATTCCTTGACCGAAGCCTCCTTCCACCTCTCGCGGGTCAGCAGTCCGTAGGCTCTGGACATGGAGTGCAACCGGCCTATCAACGCATCCGCGAATGCTTCTTTCGTATCCGAACTGTCCCGCGTGCGGTTGGCGATGCTGGCGACCACCGCCAGCATATTCTTGACGCGATGGTTGAGCTCCGAGATGAGTACCTGCTGATGCTCTTCCGCCCGCGCCAGCGTGGTCACGTCGACCAATGTCACCACGACGCCCTGTATCCTATTACCCTTGTCCCGATAGGGATTGATGCGTACCATGTGAAACAGGCCCCTGGAATCGCGCGCAAGATGGTGGTTCAGGGTCTCGCCTGTCTCGAACACCTTGTCGATGTGCTGCTTCAACTCTGGATAATCGAGTTGGCTCGACAGATCCGTCAAGGGCCGGCCGACGTCGGAGGGGCGCAGGTTGAAGAAGGAGGAGGCCGCCGGCGTGAAGGTCCGCACCACAAGACTGCGGTCGAGAAAGATGGTCGCGATATCGGTGCTTTCGAACAGGTTCCGCAGATCGCTGTTTGCGTGATCTAGCTCATCTATCTTGCTGGCTAACTCCGCGTTGATCGTGTTGAGCTCTTCGTTGAGCGACTGCATCTCTTCCTTGGACGCTTCAAGTTCCTCATTGGTCGATTGCGCCTCTTCATTGACGGAGACGAGTTCCTCATTCGAGGATTTCACCTCTTCGAGGGCCGTCTCGTATTCTTCTATGGTGGATTGAAGACGCTCTCTTGTGTCGCGCAGTTCCCGCTCGAGATCGGCCGTGCTGTCGCTGTTATGGCTGCCACCGTCCTCATTGGACCGAGCTTGCCTCGGTCCCGACGGCTCGAAGAGGACAAGGTAAAGCGGCTCACCATTGCCTCTCTCGGCAAGCGGTTCGATCGTCAGCTTGATCGGTTGCACGCGTTCGTCATCTTCCTCGACGCTGAGGTTGTCCCGCACAACCGTGCGGCGTGTTGTCGTCGCCTCCCTTAATGCGGCGCGTAGGTCCAGCCGAAGTCCGCGGCGGGCCATCGTCAGCACCTGCCGGCTGGGGATACCTTGCGGCGCTTCGAGGTATCTGCCGGTCCTCGCCGAATAGTAGACGACGTCGCCTTCGGCGTTGACGAGGACATGCGGCGGCGCGAACCGCTCAAGCACCTGCGCTTCGACAGCCTGCCGCAGCGGGTAGCCGACCGTGCCCTTCTTCAAGCCAGCTGTTTCGGCGGGAAAGACGCCGGAAGTGGAATCCCCGAACAGGGCCGGCAGCCTGATATGTGGCGAGGCATGCTCCCGTGCCTGGAAGAGGCGATGTTTCTTGTCGATGGTGGCGAACAGATTTTCGTGCTGCCCGATGCTTTCGGACGTGCCGAGGAAAAGATAGCCACCCGGCTTCAGCGAATAGTGGAAGACAGGAAGAACGCGGCTTTGAACGGCTGGGCCGAAATAGATCAGCAGGTTGCGGCAGGAAACCAGATCCATGCGCGAGAAGGGCGGATCGCGAATGATGCTATGCGGCGAGAAGATGCACAGTTCGCGGATCTCGTTGCTGATGACGTAGCTTTCGCCATCGCCGTTGAAAAACCGGTGTTTGCGCTCCGGGGAAAGACCCTGCATCAAGGCCTCGGGATAGCGTGCGGCGCGAGCCACCGCCAGGGCAGGCTCGTCTATGTCGGTGGCGAATATCTGGACGCGCGGAATGGCTGACAGCATTTCCATGTGTTCACGCAGCAGGATGGCGATGGAGAACACCTCCTCGCCGGTGGCGCAGCCGGGAATCCAGACCCTAACCGTATCGCTCGCCGTCTTGCCCTCGAACAGCCGCGGGATGATCTTTTGTTCTAGCAATTCGAAGGCATCGGGATCGCGAAAGAAGTTGGTGACGTTGATCAGCAGATCGCGAAACAGATTCATCACCTCGCGAGGGTCCTTCTTCAGCCAATCGATATAGGCGCTGATGGACTGAATCTGAGCGATCTGCATGCGCCGCTTGATCCGGCGTAGGAATGTCTTGGTTTTGTAGCCTGAAAAGTCGTGGCCGGAGTGGCTGCGCAAAATGCCGTATATCTGTTCGCGGACCTTATCTATGTCGGCCGTAGGGATGTCCTCTTCGTTCGGCAGCCCATCCAGCGTGTCGAAGCCGCGGGCGTAAGCCTGGAGCTTCGCCCCAATCTCCTCGGCGGGCACGGCAACATCGATGAGACCGCTGGCAATAGCGCTCTGCGGCATGTCGGGGTTGCGCGGGCCGTAGCCGTCCGGTGCTTGCGCCACGGTAAGCCCGCCCCGCTCCTTGATGGCCTTGGCACCCAAGGTCCCATCGGAATCACCTCCCGACAGTACCACACCGACCGCGTATTCACCCTGGTCTTCGGCGAGTGCGCTGAAGAAGATGTCGATGGGTTTGCGCTCCTGGGTAAGCCCATTGGGCCGCCGCAGGTGCAGCACGCCGTTCTCAATGACCAGAGTGACGTTTTCCGGCATCACATAGACGTGGTCGGGTTCAACGGCCACGCCGTCCTCGACCACCACGACAGGCATCTCGGTGTAGCGGTCGATAACCTCATGCAGCAGGCTGTTGCGCTTGGGACTAAGGTGCGTGATGATCACGAACGCCATGCCCGGCCTACCGGTGATGCCCTTGAAAAACCCTTCCATTGCGGGGATGCCCCCCGCGGACGCACCGATGCCGACGATGGGGAACTTGATTGATCGGGCTGTCACGGCATGTCCACCTTTCGCCCGACCGACATGAAGTCTCTCAAGGTCGGATCGGACAGGATATGACCATATAGCGCGCTTGGAGGATGGAACAAGTCAGCATGGACGACGTTGGCCCGATGTCCATGATGGTTCAATGACAAAACGCTTTGCTGGCTTGAAACTCCTGGCGCTCATGGTGTGGGGGGCGCCTGAGTGAGTGGAACGTCTCGGTGGGCCCGTACCGGATCGCATGCTCGTGCTGGCGAAACGATTGCAGGCGGCACTGGATGACAGGAAAATGGGAGTGCCTTCTTTGCATCCTCAACACCGTTCGAATAAAGGATAACGACGTGCGCGATCTGCGGGGGGTGCATATTCTGATTGTCGAAGACGAATGGACGCTGGCGGGGGATCTTGCGAGGTTTTTCGGCAACATGGGTGCTATCATCCTCGGGCCCGCGGCTACAGTCGAGCAGGCGTCTGAACATACCGATCAAGCCGAAGCTGCAATCCTGGACGTCAATCTTAATGGCCGACGCGTGTTTCCGATCGCCGACAAGTTGATGCGCCGCGGTATCCCCTTCGTATTCTTCAGCGGTGACAACGAGATCGCGATTCCCGAGCATCTCCGCTACGCCAGCAATTTGCGGAAGTCCTCGGGCAGCAAGGCTGTGTTCAATGCGCTTTTTCCGCGGCAGGCATCCGAACAAGCGGAGATCTCCGTGCCCTCCCCGCCAGACGACGTTTTCACCCTCTTGCCCAAACTGCGCCTCGCGGCGCGTCTTCTGCTGGGGGACGTCCACGCATCGGACCGGCTGGTCGAGAGGACACTCGAGCAAGCGATCCGGGACGTCGACCACCGGCAGCTTGGCCAGTCCACCGAAAACTGGCTCAACGATGTCATGCGAGAGGTGGCCAAAGCCCGCGGCGCAAAGCTGATGCATTGAATTCTCCTGGGCCGAGGCCAAGTCGCCTCCCGCCAGGACTTCTCAACTCTTGCGATCGCGCTCGACGAATTTGTTGAAACGGCTGGACTTTCCGTCGCTGGTCTTGGCCTGATAGAGGAAGGCCAAATCGTTCTCGTCGAATATGCGGAAGAACTCGTCCCAATCAATGGAGTCGAATCCTTCCTCGGGTTCGCCAAAGTCGATCCGCAAGATGCCGCCCTCGCCCTTGGTGCGGACCACTGCCGGCCGGCCCTGCCGCTCCTCGGCCCATTTGCGAATTTCGTCGTGATTGGTGGTCGTGTGGGACTGCGACATTGAAATCTCCCTTGATCATAGGCTTCGCCTTACGGTCTCACGGCGGCTGTCGAGCGCCCTAACAGCATACCGGCGGGAATGTTCCCGCATCGTGGGCCGATGGCGTTGCGCTTGCTTTCAGACGAAGCCCGCGAAGGGAACTTTGTTGAAGCACAGGGAACAAACCTTTTGCCGAAAAGTTCGGGGCGCCGAAGTCACTTGTCCGGGGAGAGGAGTCGTCGTGAAACGCATATTGGTTACAGGAGGCTGCGGCTTCATCGGCCGCCACGTCACACAAGAACTCATCGCTCAGAATTATTCAGTTCGCATTCTCGACGTCCTGCTGGAGCAGGTGCATGCGGGCGAAGCGGTCACGCTTCCCACCGGTGCCGCACTGATCAAGGGCGATATTCGCGATCGCGAGGCCGTTGCCGAGGCGCTGGAAGGAGTCGACGCTGTCATTCATCTGGCGTCGGAAGTCGGTGTCGGACAATCAATGTACGAGATCGCGCGCTACGTCGGCACCAACGATCTGGGCACGGCGACACTGCTTGAAGCGCTGATCAAGCATCCGGTCGAACGGATCGTCGTCGCCTCCTCGATGAGCGTCTATGGCGAGGGCCTCTATGCCACGCCCGAGGGCCGGCGCATCGACAATGCAAGGCGCAAATTAAGCGACATCAAAAGCGGACAGTGGAATCCGCTGTCGCCGGAAGGCGAACCCCTTTCGCCGCTGCCGACGGATGAAGAAAAGCCGGTCGACCTCGCCTCGATTTACGCGCTGACAAAATACGCCCAGGAACGCGCCGTGCTGATCTTCGGCGAAGCCTACGGCATCGATGCGGTCGCATTGCGCCTGTTCAATGTCTTCGGTGCCGGCCAGGCACTATCAAATCCCTATACCGGCGTGCTGGCCAATTTCGCTTCACGTCTCGCCAATGGCCAACGGCCGATGATCTTCGAGGATGGGGAGCAGAAGCGCGACTTCGTTCATGTGCATGACGTCGCACGTGCCTTTCGTCTTGCGCTGCAGCAACGTCAGGCAAAGGGCCACGTCATCAACATCGGCAGCGGCCGCGCCTATGCGATCAGCGAAGTCGCGCGATTGCTGGCGGAAGCCATGGGAATACCGAACCGTTCGCCAGAACTGCTCGGCAAGGCGCGCTCCGGGGACATTCGCAACTGCTTCGCCGATATCTCCAAGGCGCGTGAACTGCTCGGTTTCGAACCCGGCCTGCAATTGGAGAATTCTCTCGTGGATTTCGTTTCCTGGGTGCGCAATACGGCCGCCGTCGACCGCGGCACCGAAATGAAGCGCGAACTCGAAGAGCGCGGGTTGGTGTCATGAGCCCGGGCGCACGCAACCGACGCGAAGCGCCGGTCGCCATCCTCGGCGGCAGCGGCTTCATAGGATCAAATCTAGCCGATAGCCTGTTGTCGGATGGCGAGCCGGTGCTGGTGGTCGACAATCTCAGCCGTCCCGGCGTCGAACAGAACCTGGAATGGCTTGTCCAGAAACATGGTAGCCGCCTTACCGTCGAGACCATTGATGTGCGGGACGCCAATGCCCTGGCCCCGGTTCTGATGAGATCCAAGGCGATTTTCCATCTGGCCGCACAGACGGCAGTCACCACGAGCCTGGTCCGGCCGGACGAGGATTTCGACATCAACCTTCGCGGAACGTTCAACGTGCTGGAAGCGGCGCGGCTGAGCGGCGAGGGCATTCCGGTGATTTTCGCCAGCACCAACAAGGTTTACGGCAGCCTCCCCGACGTCGCGGTTCAACCGCACGACGACTGCTACATACCTTGCGATAGCGCGATCCAGGCCAGCGGCATCGATGAAGCCCACAGCCTGAATTTCTGCACGCCCTATGGCTGCTCCAAGGGCGCGGCGGACCAATATGTGCTCGACTACGCCAAATCCTATGGCATGCCCACGGCGGTACTGCGGATGAGCTGCATCTACGGACCGCGCCAGTTTGGAACGGAGGACCAGGGTTGGGTAGCGCACTTCCTGCTCAGCGCCCTGACAGGACGGGACATCACCGTCTACGGCGACGGCAGGCAGGTGCGTGACATCCTGCACGTTTCCGATGCGGTCGCCGCCTACAGGGCTGTGCTGGACCATATCGACATTACCGAGGGCCAGGCATTCAACCTTGGCGGCGGACCAGAAAATGCGCTCAGCCTGCGTATGCTGTTGAGCGAGATCGGCAGCCTGACCGGCCGCGAACTCTCGGTCCGCCATGATGGGGAACGGACCGGCGACCAGCCCTTCTTCGTCGCCGATACCCGCAAGATCCAGACCGCGCTTGGCTGGAAGGCGCAGGTTGCGTGGCGCGAGGGCATTCGCGATCTCGCCGACTGGCTGCAGCGCCACCGGCTTGAGCCCCGCCCCGAAGCCGTGAGGTACGTGGCATGAGAATAGCCCTGGTCAACCCGTCCTGGACATATGACGACAGCATCTATTTCGGCTGCCGCCAACCGCATCTGCCGCTGGAACTCGGCTATTCGAAAGCCCTGCTCGAAGCGGCCGGCCATGAGGTGCTGCTGCTGGACGGGCAATTGCAGAAACTCGACAACTCAGGGCTGTGCGGACGCGTGGCTGATTTCGCGCCGGCAATGACGGTTGTCAGCACCGCCCCGACCTATCTGTTCTGGCGCTGCGCACCGCCGGAGTTGCGCGTGCCGGCCGATTTCCTCAATCGTCTGGCCGGGCGTGGCGGCCGCACGGTCGCGGTCGGCCCACATGGCTCGGCGACGCCGGCGCCGACCTTGCGCAAGCTGGGCGCCGACATCGTCGTGCGCGGCGAATGCGAGGAAATTGTCGCCGAACTTGCACGACGCGACGATTGGAGCGCGGTGCCCTCGACCGCCTATCTGCTGGACGCCAAGCTGGTTTCGAACGGCGGGGTCCATTCCAGTTCGTTTGTCGATCACCCGCCGCTGGAATGGCCATCCGACTGGATCGCCGCCCATTCGCATCATCATCACCGGTTCGATGACCAACAGTTTGGATTCGGCGCCGAGGTCGAAGCGTCGCGCGGCTGCCCCTACAATTGCAGCTTCTGCGCCAAGATCGATTTCCGCGATGCCTATCGCCGCCGCAACCACAAAGCGGTGGTGACTGAAATCGATCGGCTGATCGCCCAAGGTGCCGGCTACATCTACTTCATCGACGAAATCTTTTTGCCGCAAAAGGCGTTGCTGGAGGCGTTGGTAAGCCGCGATGTGAAATTCGGCGTCCAGACCCGCATCGATCTGTGGAAACCTGAGATGCTGGAATTGCTCGGCGCGGCAGGCTGCGTCTCCATCGAAGCCGGCCTCGAAAGCTTGACGGTGGAAGGGCGGGCCATGCTCGCGAAGCGCTGTAGGCTGGACACCGAGGAACTCGCCGCGCTGCTGGTTAAGGCCAGACGCCACGTTCCTTTCGTTCAGGCCAATCTGATCGGCGTCGTCGAGGACGATCCTGCCCTTGTCGATCACTGGCGAGCCCACCTGATCGACAATGGCGTGTGGGCCAATGAACCGGTACCGCTTTATCCATATCCGAGTTCGCCCAGCTATCGCGAGCTTTGGGGCGAACCCGACGACCTTGCCTGGGAGCGCGCCCATGATCATTACCTCGCATCGTTCCAGAAGTTCAGCGACATCCAGGAAAAGCGCCCGCGCCCGCTGGCGGAACTGGAGGCGGCATGTTGCGGACACTGACGCCACGCAAACGCCGCGTCCTGATGACCGTCGATGCCATGGGCGGAGTATGGCGCTATGCGCTTGATCTCGGCCGGGAATTGGTCAATGGCGGCGACAGCGTTGTGTTCGCCGGTCTGGGGCCGCAACCATCTGGGCAACAGGCCAATGAGGCAAGGACTTTCGCGACGCTCATCTGGCTGAATACGCCTCTGGATTGGATGACCCGAAGCGCCGGCGACCTCGACGGTCTGCCGCTGGAATTGCGTGCGCCGATACGCGACTACGCGATCGACCTTGTCCATCTCAACGGACCGACGCAGGCCGTGGGGTTGGATGCGCCTTGCCCAGTCATAGCGGTCTCGCATTCATGCGTGACGACTTGGTTCCATTGCGTCAAGGGACAGGCATTGGATAACGCATGGAGCTGGCAGAAGGAGCGCAACAGGCGTGGCTTCGACAGGGCCGACGCAGTCATCGCCCCGAGCCGCAGCCATGCCGAGATGCTCGAGACCTGCTATGGCCCGATCGCACGCCTTCACGTCGTGGGAAATGCCGCACGCCCAGTCCCGCCAGCGGAAACCCGCCAGCCGCTCGTTTTCGCCGCCGCCCGCTGGTGGGACGAGGGAAAGAATGTGGCGGTGGTCGACCAGGCCGCCTCGTTGACGCAATGGCCTCTCTTTACAGCCGGTTCGCTTCACGGCCCGAACGGCGAGCGCGCCACCGTCGACCACGCCGTTCCTCTCGGGGCGCTGCCCTATGACGAGGTGCGCTCCTTGATGGCCCGGGCCGGCATTTTTGTATCGCCATCGCTGTACGAACCGTTCGGTCTGGCGGCGCTGGAGGCGGCTATGTCGGCAACCCCCCTGGTGCTCTCAGACATCCCGACCTATCGCGAACTATGGGACGGTGCCGCGATGTTCTTCGACGCGCGTGACCCGCATGATCTCGCTGCCTGCATCAATCGCCTTTCCAGCGATGCCGGGCACAGGTTAGAGCTCGGCCACGCCGCCTTCCGCCGAAGCCGCGGGTTCACTCTGGCGAGACAGGCAGCGGCCATGCGTGACGTCTACGAAAAGGCGGCGCTGGCCGTTGCGGAGCGCTGATCATGCGCTTTTTATTCTACGCCCACTCGCTCGTCTCCGACTGGAACCATGGCAACGCCCATTTCCTTCGAGGCGTCATGCGCGAACTGGTGGCGCGCCGGCATCAGGCCATCGCTCTGGAGCCGGCTGACGGCTGGAGCCGATCGAACTTGCTGGCCGAGAAGGGATCCTTCGCGATCGAACGTTTTCGCAAGGATTTCCCCGAACTGATGCCGGTGACCTATGATGCCGGGTTCGACCATGAAGCATGGATCGCCGAGGCCGACGTGGTGATCGTCCACGAATGGACCGACCCGGAGCTTGTCGCTCGCATCGGCCGTGCCCGGGCCGATGGCGGCAAATTCACCTTGCTGTTTCACGACACACATCACCGCGCCGTGTCCGCCACCGAGGCCATGTCGGCGCTGCGCCTGGAACATTATGATGGCGTTCTCGCGTTTGGCGAAGCGCTGCGCGAGAGCTATCTGCGCGCCGGCTGGGGCAAGCGTGTCTTCACCTGGCATGAAGCGGCGGACGATCGGCTGTTCAAACCGCACCCGGAAATGCACGCGACGTCCGACCTGGTCTGGATCGGAAACTGGGGCGACGACGAGCGGACGGCCGAACTCAAGGAGTTCCTGATCGGACCGGTCCGCGATCTGGGTCTTCAGGCCACTGTTCACGGTGTCCGCTATCCCGAACGGGCACTTGCCGATCTGGCTGCCGCCGGTCTGCGCTACGAAGGGTGGATCGCCAATGCCGACGTGCCGAAGGCGTTCGCCGCGCATCGTGTGACGGTGCACGTCCCGCGGCGTCCTTATCGTGAAGGCTTGCCCGGAATTCCGACAATCCGCATGTTCGAGGCACTTGCCTGCGGCATCCCGCTGATTTCAGCGCCATGGTCCGATGTCGAGCAGCTTTTCAGACCCGGCGTCGACTTCCTGTTTGCCGAGGATGGATCGCAAATGCGGCAACACCTCCAGGCGGTGTTGGCCGATCCCGATTTTGCGGCTTCCCTAATGACCTCGGGCCTTGAGACCATCCGCTCGCGGCATACCTGCCATCACCGCGTCGACGAGTTGTTCGACGTGCTTTGGCAATGCACGACCCTGCACACCGCCGAGCTGACCGCCGCAAAGGAAGCCGTTGCATGAAGATCGCATTCTATGGATCGAGCCTTTTGTCCTCCTATTGGAACGGCGCCGCAACCTATTACCGAGGATTGCTGAAGGCGCTTTCGCAACTGGGCTACGAAATCACTTTCTACGAGCCTGACGTCTATGACCGGCAGAAGAACCGCGACATCGAGGCGCCGAACTGGTGCTCTGTCGTCGTCTACGAGGCAACCCATCAAGCCCTGATGCAGGTTGCGGCGCGTGCCGCCGAGGCCGATATCGTTGTCAAGGCGAGTGGCGTCGGCTTCGAGGATGAGGCGCTGCTGCGCGCCGTGCTCGGCTACGCCCGCAGCGATGCGCTCATCGTGTTCTGGGACGTCGACGCGCCGGCGACGCTCGCCCAGCTGCGCGACGAGCCGGACCATCCGCTGCATCGTGCGCTGCAAGAAATCGATCTTGTGCTGACCTATGGCGGCGGCGATCCCGTGGTCTGGGCCTATCGCGCCCTGGGCGCGAACGAGTGCGTGCCAATCTACAATGCACTCGATCCCGAAACGCACCACCCGGTCGCCAGCAATGCGCGTTTTGCCTGCGACCTGGCGTTCCTCGGAAACAGGCTGCCGGATCGTGAAGCGCGTGTGGGATCGTTCTTCCTCGATCCTGCGAGCCGGCTGCCGGAACAACGTTTTCTGCTCGGCGGATCTGGGTGGGGGGACAAGCCGCTCCCCGCCAATGTCGACTGGCTCGGCCATGTCGGCACCTGTGATCACAACGCCTTCAATGTCACGCCAAAGGCGGTGCTGAACATCAGCCGCGACAGCATGGCCGCGAACGGTTTTTCACCCGCCACGCGTGTCTTCGAGGCGGCCGGCGCCGGCGCCTGCCTGATCACCGATGCCTGGCTCGGCGTCGAGCTGTTCCTGAAACCCGACGAGGAGATCCTTGTGGCGCGCGACGGCGGCGATGTCGCCGAAATCATGCAGGCGCTGACGCCTGTCCGGGCAAAGGCGATCGGCCAGGCCGCACTTCGACGCGTTCTCGCCGATCATACCTACGCGTTGCGGGCGGCCGTGGCTGATGCGGTCTTCAAACGGCATTTGACGCACGGGACCGTGGAGGCGGCCGAATGACCAAGCAGCTGGACATTCTCTTTCTCGGCCTGTCGCTTTCCTCGTCTTGGGGAAACGGTCATGCCACCACCTTTCGAGGTCTGCTGAAAGGCCTCCACCAACTCGGCCATCGCGTGACTTTTCTGGAGCGCGATGTGCCGTGGTACGCCAATCACCGCGATTTGCGCGATCCGGATTTCTGCGCCTTGCGCTACTATGAAACTGTGCAGGCACTGCAACGCGACTACGGCCGGTGTCTGCAACAGGCCGATGTCGTGGTGATCGGCTCTTTCGTGCCGGAAGGCCGCGCGGTGATCGACACCGTCGCTTCACTTTGCAAAGGACAACTCTGCTTTTACGACATCGACACACCGGTGACCCTGGCGAAGCTGTCGGCGGACGATTGCGACTATCTGAGCTGGCGCCAGATCCCCTACTTCGACATCTATTTCTCTTTTGCCGGTGGCCCGATGCTGACCGATCTGACACAGACCTTCGGCGCACGCCGAGCCGAGCCGCTCTACTGTTCGGTCGATCCGGAACGACATCACCACACCGCCGATCCAATCGGCTGGGACCTCGGCTATCTCGGCACCTACAGCGCCGACCGGCAAGCCACGCTCAATGCACTTCTGCTCGAGCCGGCACGGCGCATGCCGGATCGGCGTTTTGTCGTGGCTGGCTCGCAATATCCGTCCGACATCGACTGGCCCGACAATGTCGAGCGCATTGAACACTTGCCGCCGGCCGATCATGCCGCATTCTACAGCCGTCAGCGCTACACGCTGAACGTCACACGCAGTTCCATGATTGCGGCGGGATGGTCGCCCAGCGTGCGCCTTTTCGAAGCCGCTGCTTGCGGCACGCCGATCATCAGCGACCGCTGGCCAGGCCTCGACAGCTTCTTTCCCTCATCGACGATCCACACGGCCAAGAAGGCGGACAAGGTCGTCGCGATCCTATCGCGGGAATCGGCTCGGACACGTCTGGCCATGGCCGAACGGGCACGCGAACTCGTCCTTGCTTCCCATACCGGTGTGGCCCGGGCTTGCGAATTTATCACGGCGCTTACGCAAAAGGGGGCGGTGGTCCTCGATCTCGATATCGGAAGTGCAGCATGACTGGCAGACAGGAGAAAATCGCGATGCGACAATCAAAAAAGGCGCAAAGGGCAAAGACGGTGCTCGTCGCCGGTGGCGCGGGCTTCCTCGGTTCGCATCTTTGCGAAGCATTGTTACGCGATGGCTGGCGTGTGATCTGCGCCGACAATTTTCTTACCGGTCGCATGGAGAACATCAACGCGATCATGGACCAGCCGAGTTTCCGGTTGATCGAGCAGGATATCTGCCGTCCACTGGACCTTGGCGAGCCGGTGGATCGCATCTTCAACCTGGCATGCGCCGCCTCGCCGCCGCGTTACCAGGCCGATCCGATCCACACCACGCGAACCTGCGTCATCGGAACGTTGAACCTGCTCGAACTCGCCGCGCGCAACGACGCGGGATTGCTGCAGGCCTCTACGAGTGAAGTGTATGGCGATCCGGAGCAACATCCGCAGAGGGAAGACTATGTCGGCCATGTGAACTGCACCGGCCCACGCGCCTGCTACGACGAGGGCAAGCGCACGGCCGAGACACTCTGCTTCGATTATCTGCGAGCCGGGAAGGCCGACGTTCGTGTCGCGCGTATCTTCAACACCTACGGGCCGAGGATGGATCCGGCGGACGGCCGCATCGTTTCGAACCTGATCATGCAGGCGCTCGAGAAGCGCCCGCTGACGATTTTCGGCGACGGCATGCAGACGCGATCTTTCTGCTACGTCTCCGATCTAATCGACGGGTTGATGAGTCTCATGGATATCAACCCCAATCCGGGCAAGCCGGTCAATTTGGGCAACCCCGGCGAATTCACCATTGTGCGGCTGGCGGCATTGGTGAAGGCTATGACCGGCACCAAATCGGATATGACGTTCCTGCCGCTGCCGCAGGATGATCCTCGACGCCGGCAGCCCGATATCTCGCGCGCAAAAGCGCTGCTCGGCTGGACGCCAAGAGTGTCGCTCAACGAGGGGCTCGCGCGGACGATCAGCTATTTCGCCATGCTTGAAGGCCGCTCGATCGGCGATCAAATGGCAGGACGTTCGGCAAGGACGAGACCCACGTCAGGCGGGCTGCAGAACCTCCCTGCCTGATGCCGGGACCCCAGTCACATCTTCGCATCGATTCGCGTGGAACATCCGCGCAATCTTTTGGTTTGACGAGAGGACCACATAATGGAGGACCTCCTCATGCACCCCAAGCAATCTCGGACCGATATCGACAAGATGGCGGAACGAGAGACGGCTGCGTATCTGCGGCGAGCCTCGATAACCTATCTGGAGTGCTGTGTCAGCCTGATGATGACGCATCTGCAGCGGGAGGAGGTGGCCAGTATTCTTGAGCAGGAAGCAGACATGCTGCGAAGCCTGGATTGACGGCGACTATACCTTCATGGCCTGGCCCAGGAACTGTGTCAGTCCTGCCTCATATCGGTTTGCCGTCTCTTCCAGCCTTGCTCTTTCCCGGCCATTTTCGGATTGAGCGGCCATGCTCCACAACCCGAGCTGAAACGCCAAATAGCAAGGTTTGAAATAATCGATGAGTCCGGCGTCAACGCTGCTACCCATGCCGCCGATCAACGTCGCCGCCTCGGCTTTGGACAGCCCATATTCTACGCAGGCGCCGGCAAGGTCCCATTCTATCGGCTGGCAGCCGATCAGATCGTGTCCTCGGCAATGGTCGACAGCATCCGTCTTGATCAGCGTGCCATCGGAACCGACCAGAAACTCCCAGGGATGCAGCCTGCCGTCGATCTCGACCCGTTCCGATACCTGTGTGGGCGTCTGCTTCGAGAACCAGGTTCGCAGTCTCGCCGCCTGGCTTTCGCCCAAGGCTTCGGAAGCATTGTGAACGGCCATCTCCGCCAGCGCGAGCAATGATGCACCGGGTTCGCTGGTTCGCAGACTGGTCGCGCGCCAGGCCAGATAGCGTGTGACCGCCGCGACAAGTCTCTGCCTGGACAGCGGTAGCTGATCCATCGTGGTGCCATCGGTCCACCGTTCGACCAGAAAACCGTGGCAGAACCCCATGACTTGCGATCCGAATCCGGCGTGATGCAACATCTTGGCGGCTTCCATCTTGCGCAGCCCAGTTTTGCCGAGGCCGACAAATTTGACGAGCCAGCGATCTTGATCTGCGGAGGCCAGGAACTTTCGCCGTTCAGTGCCGCGTGCGCTCGGTGGCCAGCGCCTTTCGTCGGCGTAGTGAAGGGGGCGCCACGCTCCGCCGGATATTTCGGTCAAGCGCAATTTCGGACTGCCAACCACCTCGGCTACCCAATCGCGCAGCGTTTGCGAGCTTTCGGGAAAGGTGCGTTCGAACGTCATCGCCACTTGCTTGCGGCAGCGTCCCCATGTCTCCCGAACATCCGGCGACGCTTCGGCCCCCGGATCGCCCGAATGGCTGGGGAACAGGTGAATGCGCTCCGTATCTATGCCCTGTTTTCTCAGCCACGCGACGACAGCGTGGATCGAACTTCCCGACAGGCCGGGACCTTCATCGACGACAGCGAAGCGAGCCCTGGGCTCACTCCTCCAGGCAGCAACCAGCCGCGGATCGGCATTGACCCGCCGATCGAAAGGATGGCCGATCGGGCGCACGCTAATGGGCGCCGGCGCACCGATCGCGGCCGCCACCATGGCCGCCAGCCCCAGGCCGATGCTGCGGATGCCGATCACGCATGTGTTCGCATCGAGACCCGACTCCCGCCCCGCGCCGAGATAACTCTCTGGATAAAGCGCATAATGTGCGTAGCCTTCGGCCGAGCCGGTCAAAATTTCTGCCTTGCAATCGAGCCCGGCCAGCAATTGGAGAAGTCGCGAATCGATGCCGGCGCCCACGACGAACCCACTTCGCCACGATCTCGCCACCTCTGCCGCAAGTCCGACCAGCAACTCGGCGCCTAGCCGTTGTGAAGGCGAATTGGTGTCGACGCCCAGGACCTTGAAATCGGCATCGGCGAGCCCCTGTACCAGCTCCGACGCACTGATGAATAACCCGACCAATGCAGCATGGCGCCGGATGCCGCAAGGGATCCGATCGAGGCTTTGGGCCAGTTCGATCGCTGTCTCTTGAAGTTGTGCTGCGTTCTGGGTCCGCTTGTTGTCGCCGTAGACGATCATCGACCGATTTCCGATTTTTGTCGTGCGGGCAACGCGGCGGGTGCAGCTTCGATCCATGCCGCCTCGCGCAATTTTTCGATAGACCAAGGAACATTCTGGCGCGGTGGCGGTTCGGCGCAAGGAACTTACCTTTGAACAGCATAAGGCGGCAGTTTCGTGGGATCGAAAAAGGTTCGTGTTGGTATCGTCGGGCTTGGCAATTGCGCATCCTCCCTGGTGCAGGGACTCTCCTACTATCGTGATGCAAAAAGCAACGAACCGATCCCGGGGCTGATGCATGCCGATCTCGGTGGCTATCACGTCGACGACATCGAGATTGTCTGCGCGTTCGATGTCGCCAAAAACAAGGTTGGCCGCGACGTCGCCGATGCGATCTACGCCACCCCGAACAACACGTTCCGCTTTGCCGACGCGCCGACTACCGGTGTTCGCGTCGAACGCGGACCGACGCTTGACGGGATCGGCAAATACCTGCGCGACGCAATCGAGGAAGCGCCTGAACCGGTTGCCAATGTCAGCGATATCCTGCGCGACAGCGGAGCCGACGTAGTGGTCTCCTACCTTCCGGTGGGTTCGGAGGAGGCGACGCGCTTCTATGCTGAATGTGCTCTGGAGGCCGGCTGCGCCCTTGTCAATTGCATACCGGTTTTCATCGCCTCACGTCCGGAATGGCGCCGGCGTTTCGAACAACGCGGGCTGCCGCTGGTCGGCGACGACATCAAGAGCCAGGTCGGCGCGACCATTGTGCACCGGCTGCTGGCCAATCTCTTTCGCGAGCGCGGCGTGCGCGTCGATCGAACCTATCAGCTGAATTTCGGCGGCAACACCGATTTTCTCAACATGCTGGAACGCGAGCGGCTGGAATCGAAGAAGATCTCTAAGACGCAATCGGTAACCAGCCAGCTCGATGTTGCCCTGGAGCCGGGCAACATTCACGTCGGACCAAGCGATCATGTGCCTTGGCTTACTGACCGAAAATGGGCCTACATCCGCGTTGAAGGCACGACCTTCGGCGGCGTGCCGCTGAATGCCGAGCTGAAGCTGGAGGTGTGGGATTCGCCCAATTCCGCCGGCGTGGTGATCGACGCAGTGCGCTGCGCCAAGCTGGCCCTCGACCGCGGCATCGCCGGCGCGCTGACAGGCCCTTGTAGCTATTTCATGAAGTCGCCTCCCGAACAGTTCACCGACGCCGAAGCACGCCAGCGCACGCTCGCTTTCATCGCCGGCAAGGACGATCCTCTGCTGGATGCCGCGGAATGACGACGACGTTCTTTTTAATCCGCCATGCGGCGCACGACAATGTCGGCTCATATCTTGCCGGGCGCATGGCCGGTGTATACCTCGGCGAGTCCGGCAAGGCTCAAGCAGAGCACCTTGGCGGGCGCATGGCCCGAGAGACGATCGCGGCCATCCTATGCAGCCCGCGCGAACGCACCCAGGAGACGGCGCTGCCAATCGCACTCGCTTGCGGTGTCGGCGAAATCGCGATCTGCGCCGAACTCGACGAGATCGATTTCGGCGACTGGTCGGGCAAGACCTTCGATCAATTGAGCAGCGACGCCGGTTGGCGCGCGTGGAACGACCAGCGGCAGGAGGCCAGGACGCCCAGCGGCGAGACCATGCTGGATGTCCAGCACCGCATCGTCTCTCTAATGAACGGCGTCCGCCAGCTGCATCAGAACGAATGCGTCGCCCTGGTTAGCCACGCCGACGTGATCAAGGCGGCCGTTTGCAAGGTGCTTAACTTGCCGGTCGGCGACTGCTTTCGCTTCGACATCGATCCCGCCTCGATCACGACGATTGTGTCGGGCGACTGGGGCTCAAAGCTCGTGCGATTAAATGAAGCTGCCTGACGAGGAAGTTCCCGATGCGGATGGTCATTTTCGGTCTCACCGTTACATCTTCATGGGGGAACGGCCATGCGACGCTCTGGCGCGGACTGATCCGCGCGCTCGCCCGTCTGGGCTGGTCTATCACCTTTTTCGAATGCGACACTCCCTATTATGCCGGGACCCGCGATCTGGATCAGCTCGATGGAGGCAACGTCGTTATCTATCCGGACTGGGAGGATATCCGCCGCGTCGCGGAGCGTGCGATGAAGCAAGCGGACGTCGTCGTCGTCACGTCCTACTGTCCCGACGCCGTTGAGGCTTCGCGCCTGGCCCAGCATACAAGTCGTGGACTGCGTGTCTTTTACGATCTCGATACTCCGGTGACGCTTGCCCGCCTCGAGCACGGCGAGCGTCCGCCCTATTTCGGACCAGAGGGACTTGCTGACTATGACCTTGTACTGAGCTACACCGGCGGCCCGGCGACCGAGGCGCTGAAGACTGTGCTCGGCGCGCGCCGCGTGATGCCGCTCTACGGCCATGTTGATCCGGACCGGCACCGGCCGGCAGAGAAGCGGGCGGAATTCGTCGGTGGTCTGTCCTATCTCGGGACCTACGCGACGGATCGCCAGGCCGGCGTCGATAAGCTGCTGGTCCGCCCGGCCATGCGCCTGCCTGATCAACGCTTCATCATTGCCGGCGCGCAATATCCGCAGGAATTCCCGTGGAGCGACAACATCTTCTTTGTCAGGCATTTGCCGCCAGCCGATCATCCGGCCTTCTTCTCGTCGTCGCGGCTGACGCTGAACGTCACCCGGGAAGCTATGGCGCAAAAGGGCTGGTGCCCGTCGGGGCGCCTCTTCGAAGCGGCCGCGTGTGGGGCTGCCATCGTCACCGACGTATGGCCAGGCCTTTCGGACTTCTTCGAACCCGGCCGCGAAGTCCTGCTAGCCCATGAGACGGATGACGTAGTCGCCGCGCTGGAATTGCCGGAGCACGAACTTGACGGCATCCGAAGACGCGCCCGCGAGCGGGTCTTGAGCGAGCACACTTCCGCTAAGCGTGCAGCGGAACTGGACAAAATCCTGGCCGACGCCTTGCAAAATCCCGTCAGCAAACCGATGGAGGAAGCAGTCTGATGTTGGGCATTGTGCCCGCCGCCGGGCGCGGTAGCCGCATCCAACCGCTCGGCTTCTCGAAGGAGCTGCTGCCGGTTGGCAGCCGGATCGACGGTCAGACCGAACGTCCTTGCGCCGTAAGCGAGTATCTGGTGAGGCGCATGGTCCAGGCCGGCGTCGACAAGATTTGCTTCATCATCGGATCGGGCAAATCCGACATTCTCGAATACTACGCCGCCGGTTATGGCGAGGCAGCGGCTCTCTTTGTGGTGCAGCCCAACCCCGTCGGTCTCTGCGATGCGATTTTCCGAGCAGCGCCCCTCGTCGCGGGCGACGAGGTCGTCCTCGTCGGCCTTCCGGATACGATCTGGTTTCCCGAGGACGGGTTCTGTCATTTGCCTGACGATCAGCTTTCATTTTTGCTATTCCCGGTGGGTCGCCCGGAGTTCTTCGACGCCGTCGTCACCGAAGATGACGAGCGCGTTATCGAAATCCAGGTCAAGCGACAGGACGCGTCCACGAATTGGGTTTGGGGGGCGTTCAAAATGCCTGGCCAGATCCTGCATCGGCTTGCCACACTCTGGCGCGAGCGCGACGGTCGTGACGAATATATTGGCACGTTGATCAACGCCTATCTCGCGACCGGGGGGGTGGCCTACGGGATCAAGGCAGGGTCCGCTTATGTCGATGTCGGCACTTTCAACGGCTATCGCACAGCCCTGCGGTTGCTTGAAGACGGCGTTCCGTCCGCTCGTCACCAGCCCACTACGATCATGTCCGGGGCGCATTCGCATGTACCTGTCGTTCCGGGGGAAGGAGCGTGACCATGTTGCATTCCCATGCCGAAATCCGCCGCCGCATCGACGCGCTCGGCCCTTGGTTCCACAACATGGAACTGGCCGGCGTCGAAACCGCGCCTAACCACTTTCTCGGCAACTACCCGCTGATCAAATGGCGCAAATTCGCCGATGCCATACCCGCGGATCTGGCCGGCAAAACTGTGCTGGATATTGGCTGCAATGCGGGTTTCTATTCGATCGAGATGAAACGGCGAGGCGCTACACGCGTCCTCGGCATAGATTTCGACGAGGCGTATCTGGCACAGGCCCGCTTTGCCGCCGAGATCGCGGACTGCGAGATCGAATTCCGGAAACTTTCGGTCTACGACGTCGGCGCCCTGCGCGAGACATTCGATGTCGTGCTGTTCATGGGGGTGCTTTACCATCTGCGCCACCCCCTGCTCGCGCTCGACCTGATCCGTGAGCACGTCGCCGGTGACTTGATGATCTTCCAGTCCATGCAACGCGGCAGCAAGGATCTGCCCGAGTTGGAAGAGAACTATCATTTCTGGACGCATGATTTGTTTGAGCGGTCGGAATTTCCCAAGCTGCATTTCATCGAACACCGCTATGCCGACGATCCGACCAATTGGTGGATACCGAACCGGGCCTGTACCGAGGCGATGCTGCGCAGTGCCGGTTTCGAGATCGTGCTGCATCCCGAGCAGGAGGTCTATTTCTGCCGCGCTGCCGGCGATCCGGCCGGCGGTGGCGCGATATATCCGTCGAAAGGAAAGCTCCATGATTGAAGCCGCGATGATCTGGAACGAGCCCAACAACAAATCGCATTGGGACCCTGAGCTCGACCCCGATTGGAGCCGCTTTGCCAGGATGGCAATCCTATCGGCGGACGCGATCGCGTCCGAGAACCCAGCTCTGACAAAAGTGCTTGGCGGCATCTCGCCGATAGATCCCGGCTTTATCACGCGCATGAAGGAATTCGGGGTGTTGGACCATGTCGACGCCGTCGCGGTTCACGGCTTCCCCCTCGACTGGAACCTGTGGCAAATTCAGGAATGGCCGCACAAGATCGGTGAGATCGCGGCCGTCACCGATCTCCCCATCTGGGTCAGCGAGGTCGGCGTGTCGACCTTCGGGGCCGAGGAAATACAGGCCTGGGGCCTCAAGCGAACCGCCGAATTGCTGCTCGGCAACGCACCCCGCATCCAGTGGTACAGCCTCTACGACCTTCCGCGTGAATGGGAAGCCACGACACGGCATCGCGAAGCGGAGGGATCCTCCTATTATCGTCACTTCCACATGGGGCTGCTGCGCCAGGACGGCACGCCGAAGCCGGCGCTTGAGGAATTCCCGCGCTACACACCCGAAATGGGACTGGTGCAGTGGTTTCATTTCGAGGACCCGCGACTGGACAACTCTATTGCCTGGATGAAGAGGCTCGGCGTTACCAACATGCGCACAGGGCTTTCCTGGGCCGACAGCTTCAGGCCGAATGCGTTGGACTGGTTCGATCGACAGATGGAGGCACTCGCCGATTTCGACGTAACGGTCACCTTCTGCTTCACGCCCGAACATCGGGGGATGATGCCTCACCACACCAGCCCTCCCCTGGTGCCCGAGGAATTCGCCGAGTTCTGTGCAACGATGATCCGCCGATACGCGCCCGGACTGACGTCCGCCTCGCGCCCGACGCAGCGGGCCTCGCGTGAGGCCCTCATGCGACCCGGTCCGTCATTAGATGAACCGACCGGAGTAGAAGCTCACGGTTCCGCCACCAATTCACTGGCTCTGGCACCGTGGCTCAGCCGGCCATGACGCTCACCGTCCTCAATGTCGCCTATCCTCTCGCGCCTGTCGGACCGGATGCGGTTGGGGGTGCCGAACAGGTCCTGTCGCTGCTTGACCGAGCGCTGGTTCGCGCGGGCAATCGATCAATCGTCGTCGGCTGCCGGGGCTCCAGCGCGAGCGGCACGCTTGTGGAAATACCGGCTGAAAGCGGCGTGCTCGACGAAACGGCCAAGAGCCGCGCGCAGCAGGCTCATCGCGCTGCGATCGCCGCCGCCCGCGCCAATTGGCCGATTGATGTGGTTCATCTGCATGGTATCGACTTCGACGCTTATCTGCCAGACGACGGCCCGACCTTGGTGACCCTTCACCTGCCGCTGGACTGGTATCCGGCCGAGGCATTGCGCCCGAAGCGCGACGACGTGTGGCTTCATGCAGTCTCGACCGCCCAGCAGAAAACCGCGCCACCTGGCGCCAGGCTAGCGGCGCCAATTCCGAACGGCGTCGACATCGAGGCGCTCGGCCTGCCGCAAGCGAAACGCGACTTCGCCCTGGTTCTCAGCCGTATCTGTCCGGAAAAGGGCATCCACCTAGCGCTGGATGCCGCCAAGCAAGCAGGTGTGCCGCTGGTTGTCGGCGGTAAGGTTTATTCCTATGAACTGCACACGCGCTACTTTCGCGATGAGGTCCAACCCCGCCTCGACGGCCGCCGACGCTTCCTTGGTCCGCTCGGTTTCACCGCCAAGCGGCGCTTTCTCAACGCGGCGCGCTGTCTGGTCATCCCGAGCCTTGCCGCCGAGACCAGTTCGCTTGTCGCCATGGAGGCGCTGGCCTGCGGCACACCGGTGGTCGCCTTTCCGAATGGTGCGCTGCCCGATGTCATCGAGCATGGCAAGACTGGCTTTCTCGTCAACACGATCGAGGAGATGGCGCAAGCCATCATTGCGGCGTCCAGCCTGGACGCCGAGGCATGCCGGGCCGAGGCACGGCGGCGGTTTTCGCTGGAGCGAATGATCTCGTCTTACATGGACGCCTATCATGCGCTGGCGCGACTTGGCACAGATGCCAGGCGCCTCGCCATCGCACCGTGAGCGAAGCTTTGTTGCGCAGCGAGATCATCGATGACCCGGCGCAATTCGAAACGCTTGCGCCACACTGGTGGAAACTGTGGGAGCAGAGTTCTTCGGCGACCCCGTTTCAGTCTCCCGCCTGGCTGGTGCCATGGTGGCGCACATTCGCGCCCGGAGGTCTAGCGATGGTCGCGGTTTGGCGCGGAGGCGATCTGATGGCGCTGGCGCCGCTCTATCTCGAGCACGGGATCGACGGCTCGAAATTGCTTCCGGTCGGCATTTCGCTCAGCGACTACCTGGATATCCTTTGTGTTCCCGGCACCGAGGCTCCGGTCCTCGCTGCTGTTGTCGACAAGATCCTCTCGGTTGAATGGTCTCAATGGATCTTGTCAGATTTGCCGGAGGGGGGTGTCGGTTTTGCGATCACGCATCCTGACCTGAAAGCCGGACGGCCAGTCGCTCATAGCGCTTGCCCCGTGCTCGCCCTTGCCGGCGACGAAACTCTTACGGGCTCTGTGCCCTACCGACGCAGGCGCCAGTTGCGGCGGGCGCGCCGGGCCGCGTCCAGACGCGGCCGGACCGCGTTGTCCTCCGCACGCGGCGATCCCCAGGCTTGCCTCGATCATCTAATACGCCTGCACGACGCGCGCTGGACCGGGCGCGGAGGTGGCGTGTTGGCCAAAGTCGCCGTAGAAGAATTCCACAGGCGCTCGCTTCCCTTGCTCGACGCTCGCGGCTTGGTCCGATGCTGGCTGTTCGCGATCGACGGCAGGACCGTCGGCGCCTATTACGGCTTCCATGATCGCGGTCGTGCCTATGCCTATCTCGGGGGCTTCGACCCTGCCTATTCCGAGGAGAGTCCAGGCGCGATTTTAATCGGCCACGCGATCGCGGAATCGATCCGCGAAGGTGCCCGCGAGTTCGATTTCCTGCGTGGTCAGGAGGCCTACAAATATGGCTGGGGCGCCGTCGACAGGTGGACCATGCGCAGGATCTGGACGCGGAGTTGATAGGGTGAGGGCAACCGGGTCAAAATCCGCCCACCGCCGCAGATCGATTAAAGCGGTCGTAGAAGACTGCATGGCGGACGCTGTTTGCGCCGAAGCCGTCGTAGCCAGGCTGGCGCTTCATCTGCAGGTGGACGTCGCGGTGGCGGAATTGGCGGAGATCGTGCGGGAGGTCGTTCCCTCCGATTCGCGAGACGCGGAAAGGCTGCAGGACGTGGCCGGGCTGCTTCGCCGCGAACCCGGCGCGTTTGCCAAGTTGCGGGCGACGGGCGAGGCCGTTCGGCACGTACGCGATCACCATGAGACCGGTGCCGCTGTCGTCACGCGGCTGGCCACGAGCTTCGATGCGGCCGCGGCTATTTCGGAAGCAGCGAGTGTCCAGCTCGCATCGCTCGGCGATGACGGAAGGCTGTTGGCCATGACCGAGGACGTCGCTGCATGGCTCAAGGAGCAGGACTTCACTGGAACCGACCGGGATATTCTGGACATTGGTTGCGGCATCGGCCGTTTCGAGCGCGCGCTTTCCAAATCATTCAATCGGATAGTCGGCATCGATATATCCTCACGGATGATTTCCATCGCCTCCGAACGATGCGCCGCGCTGGGCAATGTCGAGTTGCGGCAAACCTCCGGTCTCGATCTGACCGAATTCGACGATGGTAGTTTCGATTGCGTGCTGGCGGTCGACAGCTTTCCCTATCTGGTTCTGGCCGGCATGGCCGAGCGGCACTTCGATGAGATCGCACGCGTCCTGAAACGGTCGGGCTGGCTGGCCCTTCTGAACTATTCCTATCGCGGATCTCTTTTTTTGGACCGCGCCGACATCGGCCGTCTGGCGGAAACTCACCAATTGCGGGTTGTCATCAACGGCGAGAAGCCATTCCGGTCATGGGATGGAGACGCATTCCTGCTCGCTCGCCGCGGTGGAACATTACCGCGCGCCGCCAGTTCCGACGTCGAACCAAGAGGCTGAAGACCGTCACCGACCCGAAGAGGAAACTATGGCATCCGGCAAGCGCAAGGGAACCGGGCTGACGCGATGACCGTACCAAAGACAAGGTCGGAGAAAACGTGATTCGCCAATCGCGACAAAAAACAGCAAAGCAAAGTGCGCGGACCTGATGGCAATCGCCTCAAGTCCGACCAATATGAGGACCATGCCGCGAACTAATTGCCTGAGGATTGAACGCTGTCACATCGCATTTTTGGCCCCCAGCGATATCAGGCCAAGGGAATAAACCTGTGCAAGGGCCACTGGCAATCATGCCGGCGGCAGACATCCCCTTGTAATCTCGGGCATTTGTCGCCACACTGAGTTCAAGGAACCGCTCTTATCAAGAGAATTCGGATGTCTCGTTCGAGGGATGATATGATCGACTCCCAGTTTGGTCTGGCCATGGATCGAGAGATCGCTTCTCTCCTCGATGCCATAGAGCGGGAAAGCATTCCAGACCGGCTGACCAGGCTGGCAATGGAGCTGCAAAACGCGCTGATCGAGAAGCGTCGACGTGACCTGAAGAACTGACTATCTGCGGCTGTCCATACCGAGTTGCCCATCGGATAGATGATTTCGTCTTTCCATCAATGTCTGCAGCGAACTCTCCCCAAGCAACTCGAGAATATTGGCGCGCGCGCGGTTCAGCCGACTTTTGACCGTCCCTACCGCGCAGCCGCATATCTCGGCCGCTTCCTCATAGCTTACTCCCAGAACGCCAATCAGCATCAGAACCTCGCGTTGGTGCTCCGGTAGCTTTTGGATGGCGCAATGCACTTCCCTGCTCTGAACGCTCCATTCCTGGGTGGCTTCCAAAAACGGCCTGGATGACGCGCAGTCGAGCAGGCCTGGCGCTTCCCGGGCGGCAATCTTGATCCGCGTATAATACGTATTGCGCATGATGGTGAAGAGCCACGACTTCATGCGTGTGCCAGGTTCGAACTTGTCGATATTGGCGAGACCCTTGGTCAGCGTCTCCTGTACCAGATCGTCGGCATCGTCGGGCACGCGACAGAAGGTACGTGCGAAAGCCCGCATGGCCGGTATGAGCCCAACTATGGAAACTTCATTGGTTTCCTGATCGGCCGAAATGTAGCCTTCGGATGACAAGGGTCCAGCTCCCCGAAGAAGAGTGTACGAATGCAGCCCCTGCTAAATGCATGGAAGTTTGGTTCGTTCCTCGCATGCGAGACAACTCTGCAGAAATTCGGCGTGGATCGAAACAGCTATCATCCTGTCGGGAGGACGCCTACCTAAGAGGCGAGGTCTCCTCGAATATGGGTGCGCTGCGCACAAAGCCGCCTCCCTGGCGTCGATGTCGACTGGACGATAACGGCCGAGCCTGTATGCGACCACCAATTTTTCCTCGGCGGCGCATAGGCTGAAGCCCCACGCCGCCACCTTAGCGGTGACGCTGAAGCTCCTCCGCCGGCCCTCGGGTCATGTGGCTGCCCGGTTGGCGGTGGAGGTTCCGATGAGAAACCTCTCCTACCGCTCGCATCCAAGTTGAGGCGAGTTATGTCAGGTGAAATGACCATCAACGACGACCCTCGTGGGCGCGGTCGACAGATCGACAATTGGGACTCCCCGCTCGCATTCGCCGGGGTGGGAGGCTTCCTGACCGATTCTGTCGCCCTTGCCGATCTCAACCACAAAAGGCGGATTTGATGGGGACCACGAGCATCAAATTTACGTTGCGTAGACGTCGCAGCTAGCGGCCACGCGGGCGGTCACATGGACTGCCTTTAGCGCGATCAGGTGCCGACACTGACCCTCTCGGCTTGGGCGAGCATCTCCACAAATCGCGTCACCTTGGGCGGCCGGAAGCGGGCGGCCGGATACACAGCATGGATGCCGCCGGAGGGTAGGTTCCACGCGGGTAAAACGGGCACCAGCCGGCCGGCCGCGAGGTGGTCGCCAAGGGCAAAGTCTGGAAGGATGGACATTCCGCCGCCGGCCAGGGTCGCCTCCAGCACGGCCGGGGTGGCGTTGATTGTCAGCCCAAGCTTCATCCGCACTGTGCGCCGATCGTGTTCACCTCGCGTGAAACGCCATACGAGCGGCTCTTTCAGCGCGACATTCGCGATGAAGGGCAACTCGGATAGATCCTCGGGTTCGGCGGGCGATAGGCTCCTCGCCAGATCAGGCACCGCCACGAGAATCTGCTGAAAGGAACCGATCCTGCGTGCCTGAAGACTCGAATCCACCAGCCAGCCCGCGCGGATCGACAGATCGATCTGGTTCGCAATCAGATCGATCCTGATGTCCGAAAGCATCAGTTCGACACGACATGCCGGATAGGTGCGACAAAACCGGGCTGCAAGCGGCGCGATGGTGGTTGTGCCATAATCGTTCGGCGCAGTGACCCGCAGAACTCCCATTGGCTGAGCGTTTGTTTGGGCTAGCTCGTTGAAGGCCGCCTCGGCCTCCCGCAGAATCATGGCGCATCGCGCGTGAAGCTGCCGGCCTGCCTCGGTCGGCTCAACCCGCCGCGTCGTGCGAAGCAGAAGGCTTGTCTTGAGTTCCTGTTCAAGTCGCGCCACCTGCTGGCTCACGACAGTCTTGGTAATGCCGAGACGCTCCGCCGCTCGGGTGAAGGAAGCTGCCTCCACCACCGCGGCGAAGTAGGCCAGCCTATTGAGATTGATCGTTTCCATGGTCGTCGCTCCGCAGGATTGTGTGTCTATAGCTTACATTGAATCCAACTCGTCGGGATTTATCGACCAATCAAGACAATGCATCTTTTGCGCATTGAGTTCAGCCGCCGGCTGATCTGCCCAGCATTCGAAGGGTCCCCGCATGACGACGGCGAAAATGTTTCCGGCTATCGGCCACCTCTATGAGGCCCGCTTTGGCGAACTCGCGTTTCATTTAAAGTTCGATAGCGACGGGGAAACCATGCGGTTTGCCCCTGAGCAAATGGACAACTTCGCCAAGGCGGAGGCAGTGACCTATCGGGCAATCCCCATTCGGCAGGGCGTGTTCATGGTGACCTGGATTGAGGCTGACGGGACGACCGTGACCCACGTCGAGGATTTCGAGAATGGGGTCATCCATACCAACATCACCAAGCCCGATCGCAGCTTCCTCAATTTGTCCGGCACTTGGGCCCGGTTGACGTAGTCCTGGCCTCGAGCGCGCAGACCGATTTCTTTGCCCATCACAAAAGGAGTTTCAAAATGCTCACCAGGAGACAGATCATGAAAACTTCCGCTGCCATCGCCGCGGCCGCTTTTGCTCCCGCCGATCTAGGCCGCGCAAGCGGGACCGGACTCGTCTGGAAGCACTTTCCCGCCGGCTCGAACGGCTTCTTCCGCGCTCCAGTCCTGCTGTCGGGATCATCCGAAGCGTTGCTGATCGACGGCGGCTTCAGCTATCCGGACGGGCGTTTCCTGGCAGACGCAATAAAGGCCAACGGCAAGAAGCTGACGGCAATTTATGTCAGCCAATCGGACCCTGACTATTACTTCAGCCTGAAGCCGATCCGTGAGGCTTTTCCAGATGCGAAGGTCATTGCGGCCTCGGAAACGGTGGCGGCAATTAAAGGCTCGGTCGACAAGAAGCTCGCCGTCTGGGGCCCGCAGCTCAAGGAGAATGGCCCGCAGGTACTGGCCGATATCGTCATGCCTGAAGCTTTTGATGGTCCATCGCTGACAGTCGACGGCGAAACGGTTGAGATCGTTGCGGCTGCAGGTCTTGCCAACCGTCGATATCTGTGGGCGCCTTCGATCAACGCGGTTTTCGGCGGCGTACTGATCTTTGCCGGCGTGCATGTGTGGACGGCGGACACCCCGACCAGGGAATTGCGTGCAGCCTGGATCGACAATCTCGACAAGATCGCCGCCAGGAAGCCCGCTGTCGTCGTGCCAGGGCACCTGATGCCGGAGTCTGCTACCGATATCTCGGCCATAGAGCACACAAAGACCTACCTGCAGGCCTTCGAGGAAGAGTTGGCCAAGGCTGCCGACGCCGCCGCGCTGAAGGCCGCCATGGAGGCCCGCTTTCCGAACCTCGGCATGGGCGTCGCTCTCGACATCGGCTCGAAGGTTGCCAAAGGCGAGATGAAGTGGGGCTGAGGTGAGATGCAATCTCGAGCGGCCGGAGAATGTGGGAATTCCGGCCGCTTGCTTTGACCCTCGCCCGCCCGGAAGGCGCCGCTTCTAAAGCGGCTGATTGATGCGTTCTCGCCGTTGCGGCGAATATAGTTAGCATGTTAAGTTCCTGGCCGTTGCATCGGCGCTGCCGTTGCATCGCAAATCCCGCATCAAGACGGGAGACGAAATGAAGATGGAGGAGACTATGCTCGACCACCACGTGAGCATCGCCGACGGCGAGGCTTTCCTGTCCGCTTCGCGGATGCTGTTCGGCCCTATCACGCAGCGCTTCTCGCGCGGCGAGGCGCCCTCCCTGCCGAAGCTGATCTCGGTCGATCTGGGCTCCTGCCGGCTCTCGGAAATCAGGGCGAAGTCCCACCTAGTCGTCAACGACCGCGCTTTTTGGCGCAGCTTCGATCCGGACGCGATCAAGATCCTGATGCAGCTCAAGGGCCGCAGCCGCTTTGAGCAGCAGCAGACGGCGATAGATCTCGGGCCGCGCGCGGCGGTCATCTACGATCCGGTGCGAGCCTATTCGTTGCAGAACCTCTCCGATGTCGATCAGCTCATCCTGCAGGTACCGCGCTCGACCTTTGGCGACGAGACGCTGGCGCGCCTTTCGGTGCCGGTGCCGCTGCCTGGCGAGGGCGACAGCCTGACTCATATCGTGTCCGGTCTGATGCAGATGGCGATTGGCGAGGCACACAAGCTCGACGAAGCCGGCTGCCGCCGCGTCGGCGAAAGCCTGATTCAGCTCGTCAACGGGCTGATACAGGCGAAGCCCATGGCGCCGGCGTTCCGCCGCTCGCCGCTGGAAGCGCTGCGCGAGCGCATCGTCGCCTATATTGACGCCAACCTGGCGCGCAGCAATCTCTCGGCCGAGGACATAGCCCGCCACATGGGCTGCTCCCGCCGCTACCTGCACCGCGCCTTCGAAGGCGAAGGCATGACACTGGAACGTTTCGTCTGGGACAGGCGGCTGGAGCGCAGCAAGGAGGAGCTTTTGTCCCCTGCCCGCGCCTCGGCCTCGATTTCGGAAATCGCCTTCGCCTGTGGGTTCAATTCCAGCGCGCATTTTTCAAGGGCGTTCAAGAGCAAGTATGATGTCGCGCCGAGGGAACTGAGGGAGAGGTTAAGGACGGCGGTGCATTAGGCGCGTGGGTCTGAACGGCGGAGTTCGGGCGCTGCATTCATCGGGAAGCTTATCGCCTACGCCAGCTTTGCCTTGCCCGCAAAGCTGCGCATCAGCCCCTTCGGTAAAAACAGCATCGCCAGGATGATGGTCAGCCCCGAGACCACCGGGTGATAGTCCGGCACCACAATGCGCGCGAGGTCGAAGACGGCGTACATGACCAGCGCGCCGAGGATGGGGCCGAGCAGCGTGCCGGTGCCGCCGACCACCGTCATCATCAGCGGCAGCAGCATCCAGTCGAGATCGAAGACCGAGTCCGGGCCGACATGGAAAATGTAAAAGGTGTAGAGGCTGCCGGCGACGCCGGCGATGAAGGCGCTGCCGGCGAAGGCCGCCACCTTGACCTTCAGCACATCGATGCCGTTGGCCGACGCCGCCATCTCGTCGTCGCGCACCGCGATCAGCGCCAGCCCATAACGTGAGCGCATCAGAGCGCGGATGGCGAGCGCGGTGCCGACCATCAGCCCGAGCGCGACCCAGTAATGCGGACGCAGCGTGTCGAACAGGCCGGCGGGCGCGACGATGCCGAAGGCGCTGCCGGTGAAGTCGCCGCCATTGACGAACAGCACCTTGACGATCTCACCGAAGCCGAGCGTGCCCAGTGCGAAATAGTCGCCGCGCAGCTTGGACAGCAGCGGCACGCCGATGATGGCCGCTGCAAGGGCCGCCACCACGCCGCCCAGCGCCATCGTCACCGGATCGAAATAATAGATGCCGGGGTGCGTGTCATAGAGCGAGCCCCAGATATAGTTGCCGGTCCACAGGATGGCGGTGGTGTAGGCGCCCAGCCCGAAGAAGGCGTGGCTACCGAGGCTGATCTGGCCGCCGTAACCGGCAACAAGGTTCCAGCTCTGCGCCATGATGGCGTAGAGGAAGACGAAGAACAGGAACGAGAAATAATAGGCGTCGACAGCACCTGGCAGGAGCGGCAGCAGCGCGAGCGCCGCGACGACCACAATAGCGATCCATTTGAAGGCTTTGATCATCTCTCAAGCCTTCTTGTAGGGCCGGCTGAACAGGCCTTCCGGCTTGAACATCAGCACGGCCAGGAACACGCCGTAGGCGATGGCGTTGGTCCAGCCCCCGGAAATGAAGAACTGGACGTAGGCTTCGATCAGGCCGAGCAGGATGCCGCCGGCGAGCGCACCGGTGACGTTGCCGATGCCGCCCAGTGCCAGCGCCACCAGCGCCTTCAGGCTGAAGATGAAACCGGCGAAGGGGTTGAACGGGAAGGTGGTGGCGACGGCCACACCGGCTGCGCCCGCCAGCGAAATGCCGATGGCGAAGGCAATGGCGTTGACGCGGTGCGGGCTGATGCCCATCAGCGTCGCCGCGTCCATGTCTTCCGAAGCGGCGCGCACCGCCTTGCCGACAATGGTCTTGCGCAGGAAGAGCATCACCAGCCCGGTGCCGGCAAGCGCGATCAGGAAACCCATCGTGCGGGTGAACGAGGTGCGGACGCCCAGCAGCTCGATGCCGGTCGCCGTATAGCTCGTCACCACGCCGGCGGTGTTGCCGCCCCAGACCACGGTCATCAGGTTCTGCACCAGGAACATCAGGCCGACGGCGATCAGCAGCGAAACGTTGCGGTCTTCCTCGGCAGCCGCCTTGCGGAACAGGCCCTGATACATCAGCCAGCCGACACCGAGCCCGACCGGCACGACAATGAGCAGCGACAGGAACGGGTCGATGCCGAGACCGTAGAACAGCGCCCGCACGAAATAGGCGGCCAGAATGATCATCGCGCCCTGGGCGAGGAAAATCAGCCGCATGGTGCCGAAGATGAGGCTGAGGCCCACGGCGGCGACACCGTACATGGCGCCGCCGAGCGCGCCGTTGAGCGAGAGCTGGAGCAGGATGTCGGGAGGGGGCAATTTGAACATCTGATCTACTCCAACACGCCCATATAGGCTTTCTGGATTTCGGGATCGGCGATCAGCTCGGCGCCGGTGCCTTGCATGGCGAGCGAGCCGGTCTGGAGCACGAAGGCATAGTCGGCGACCTTCAGGGCCTGGTGGATGTTCTGCTCGACGAGCAGGATGGTGACGCCCTGAGCGTGTAAGGTCTGGATGAGCGAAAACATCTGCTGCACGACCAGCGGGCTGAGACCCAGCGACGGTTCGTCAAGGATGAGCAGCGACGGCTCCGACATCGTGGCCCGCGCGATCGCCAGCATCTGCTGCTCGCCGCCGGAGAGCGAACCGGCCTTCTGATGGACGCGCTCCTTGAGGCGCGGAAACAGCGCATAGGCCTTGTCGAGCAATACCTTGGTGCGCGGCCGCGCCTTGGGCTGGAAGGCGCCGAGTTCAAGATTTTCTAGCACAGTCATCTGGCGGAACAGGCCGCGGCCTTCCGGCACATGCGCGATGCCCATGGAGGCAATCTCCTGCGGCGCCTTGCCGACCAGCGATTGGCCGGCCAGCCTGATATCGCCGCTTTTCGGCTTGAGCAGGCCGGAGACGGTCCTGAGCAGCGTCGTCTTGCCGGCGCCATTGGCGCCGACGATGGCGACAATGGTGCCGGGGTCGACATGGAGCGAGACGCCCCACAGCGCGCCGACGTCGCCATAGGCGACCTGGAGATCGCTTACTTCAAGCAGCCGGTTCGCCAAGATAGGCCTCTATGACTTTGCGGTTCTGGGTGACTTCGCGCGGCGTGCCGTCGGCGATCTTTTCGCCATGGTCGAGGACGATAACGCGGCTGCATACTTTCATGATGGCGTCGACCTTGTGCTCGACCCAGAGCATCGAAAGACCAAGCTCGGCGCGCACGCGGCGAATGACGTCGACCATGCGCTTGATCTCGGTCGGGTTGAGGCCCGCCATCGGCTCGTCGAGGAGCAGCAGCGCTGGGTCTGAGGCAACCGCGCGCGCGATCTCCAGCATGCGGCGGTCGGAAAGTGTCATATGCGCAGTGCGCATGTCGCGCCGGGCGGTGAGGCCGACCAGTTCGAGCGCGGCATTCGCCGCCTCGGTCGCATGCTTGACGCGGCCCCCTGCCCCGTAGACGGCGCCGACCATGACGTTCTCGAAGGCGGTCATGGTCAGGAAGGTGCGCACCAGCTGGAAGGTGCGGGCGATGCCAAGCCTGGAGATGCGGTGCGGTGCGATACCGGTGATGTCGTTGCCGCGAAACAGCACCCGCCCTTGCGTCGGCGCATAGATGGCGGTGATGACGTTGAACAGCGTCGATTTGCCAGCGCCGTTGGGGCCGATCAGCCCGATCAGTTCGTTGCGGCCGACGGCGATGTCGACATTGTTGAGCACGACGAGCCCGCCGAACCGCTTCTGGACCGCCTCGAGGCGAAGCAGGGTTTCGTTAGGCTGCATCGTGTTTCCGTTTCTCCGGTGAGCGCAATTGGGTGTGGGAAGCTGCCAGGATACGCGAGGCCCTGTGGCCAGCCCTGTCTCTCCGTCACTATGCGGGGAGAAAAGCCCAGCGGGGCAATGAGGGGCAGCGCCAACGTTCGTAGGGGTGCCTCCCCTTGCGAACGCCCTGCCCCCGCCTGTCAGCGCTTGTCCCAGGCCGGGGCCGGCTTGTAGGTCCAGGTGCCGTCCGGATAGATGAGCTGGTGCTTGCCCTGCCACCATTGCGTGGCGACGCTCGGGATCAGCGCGAAGCCGGTCTCGTCGAACTTCAGGTCGCCGACCACGGTGTCCTTGAACTCCTGGCCGAAGATCGCGTCGTGGATCGCCGCGGCATCGGTGCTGCCGGCCTTCTCGATCGACTGCGCCAACACTTGCGCATTGGCATAGAAGGCGCCGACGGTGACGGAGTCCTTCTTGTACTCGGCCTCGTAGCGTTCGCCGAGTTCCTTGGCGCCCTTGTAGGGGTAGCTCGCCGACCAGAAGCCGTCGGTCATGATGTAGTCGGAGTCCGGTCCCAGCGCTTCATGGAATTCGCCGGTCCAGGTGCCTTTCCAGCCGTGGAAATATGGCACGGAGAAGCCGAGTTCCTTCATTTGCCTGAGCAGCGTGATGGTGTCGGCGGGCGAGCCGAAGACCAGCATGGCGTCGACATCGGCGGCCTTGAGCTTGGTGATCAGCGCCGAATAGTCGGTGGCGCCGATCGCCCAGGGATCGTCGACGGCAAAGCTGTAGCCGTATTTCTTCGCCGCCGCCTGGAAGGCGCCGCCAAAGCCCTTGCCGTCAGGCGAATCTTCGGTGACCAGGGCCGGGTGCTTCGGCTTCTCGCCGGCTGGCAGTTTGTCCCATACCTCGAACGGCACCTCGGCGCCGGGACCAGGATGGAAAAAGAAAAGCGCCGAGTATTTGAGCTTCAACGGCTGCCATTCGAACGGGAAGGCCGTCGTGATCATGTAGAACTTCTTGTACTTCTCGGCGACGATGGCGCCGGCGATGTTCATCGGCCCGGAATGGGTCGACAGCAGCGCATCGACCTTCTGCACCTTGATCAGGTTCTCCAGGGCTGACGCCACCTTGCCTTCAGAGCTTTCGTCGTCGGCGACGACGAGGCGCACCGGCAGCTTCTTGCCGGCGGACTTGACCATGATGCCGCCGGCCTTGTTGATGTCGGCGACCGCCTGCTCATAGGCCCATTTCTGTTCCTTGCCGTCGCCGGCCAGCGGCCCGGTCAGCGAGATCGGCGCGCCGATGACGATTTCGGTGTCGCCGGCATTGGCGGCGACCGTGCCGGCGGCACTGAGCGCGGTGGACAGCAACAGGCCGGCCAGCATTCCCTTCAAAGTGATTTCCATTCCATCCTCCCAGGTTCATCGGGCCAACGCATCAGGGCGAGGCCCGCATTCACAGCGCCAATGCTTCAGCCCATCGCGGCTGCCACCAGCTTGGTGTCGGTGAACTGCTCGAAGCTGACGGCCTTGCCGTCCTGCATTTCCCAGACATGAACGACGCGCGCCGACATCGCTTTGCCTGTCTTTTTGTAGATGCCCGAATAGGTGCCGATGCCGACGATGGTGCTGCCGCCGTCGACCAGTTTGTCGACCTTCAGGGCATAGCCCTCCCACTCCTCTCCGATACGCTTGAAGACGCCTGATATGATGGCGTCGCCACCGACATAAGTTCCGGCATAAGGGAAGCCCGCCATTTCGGTCCAAGCCGTCTTGTCGGTGACTGGCGCCATCATCGCCGCCAGATCTTTGGCGTCGGAGCCGGCATAGTGCGCCTTGATGACCTCGTAATTCCTGCTCATACTACTCACCTGTTTGCTTAGACGGGCGCCTTGCCCGGGCCGTAGACGGTTGTGGATTTCTTCTCGATGAAGGCGCCGGCCGGCTTGTTCTCGATCTTGCCCTGGCTGGTGACGCCAAGGAATTTGCCGGTCGAGCGCATCGTCTCCCAATTGTAGAAGAACAGCGAGGCGACCGGGATGATGAACTCGCGGAAGCCGAAGACGTAGAGACCTTCGGCGAACTTCCAGGTGGTGGCGAGATCGACATCGCCATGGCCGCGCTGGACGCCGACGAGGTTCTGCCAGGCATAGCGTTCAGAGCTCAGATAGATGTGCTCGTAGACGTGGTTGGGGCTGTATGTGTAGTGCGCGGTCAGACCGATCAGATCGCGGGTCGGCGCGGGTTCGGTACCGGCAGGCGGAACCGAGGGATCGCCAAGCACACCTGCAGAATAGACCTGCGCGACGCGCGGCTCGCCGGGCGCCTCGCCAGGCTCACGCACCCGCTCGCGCACCGAAAGCACACGCCGCGTTCCGATGTCGATGATGAAGGCCTCATCTTCCGTCAGCCGCGTGGCGAAAACCATGTTGATGAAGAAGACCTGTGGCGCCACTTCCAGCGCCTCGTACCAGTCGGCACCGGCATCGCTGCCTTCGCTCCAGGCCACGGTATCGGCCGATGTGAAGGCGAGGTCGATGACGCGGCCGGTGTTCAGCGTGATCTTGAAGGTCTGGCCGCGCAACGCGTCCGTCGTCGGCAGACGGTTGGTGGCGATGCCGGCGGCGAAATCGTCGAAGTGCTTCCAGTCGGCAGGTCTGTTCTGGTCGTTCATCGCCATCTCCAAATCAATCGACAAAAGCAAGCGTTGGCAGGTCAACGACGGTGGCGCCGCCGTCGATGGTCAGGATCGAACCGTTCATCATCGCCGCCTCGCCTGAAGCAACGAAGCAGATGACGTTGGACACTTCTTCTGGCGTCGCCGGGCGGCCGAGCGGCACATCCCTGGTGACCATGCGATAGGCTTCCTCGATAGAGTCGAGGCCGTGTTTTTCGACGACGACCTGCATCTGCTCGTCGGCCATGTCGGTCGCCACCCAGCCGGGGCAGATGATGTTGGTGCGCACGCCCTGGCGGCCATAGTCGCGCGCCAGCGATTTGCCGAGGCCGACGCAGGCGTGCTTCATGGTGACGTAGCCGGCCGCCGCCGGGCCGGCGAACAGGCCGGCGATCGAGGCGACGACGACGATGTTTCCCTTCTGCGCGATCAGGTCCGGCAGGCACTCGCGGGCACAGACGAAAGTGGTGTCGAGGTTGAGACGCGTCGCCAGCGCCCAGGTCTCGTCGCTCATCGATACAGTCGGGCCGACGCCGTGGCCGCCGGCATTGGCGACGAGAATGTCGACCGGACCGAATTTGTCATGCACTTGCGCAAGGGCCGCGCGCACGGATTTGGCGTCGGCGGCATCGCCCTGCACAACCAGCCCGCCAATATCCCTGACAACGGCTTCGAGCGGTTCGCGCCGCCGGCCCATCAGCACCACCCTGGCGCCGTCGGCTGCCATGCGCCGGGCGACGGCCGCGCCGATGCCGGTGCCGCCGCCGGTGATGAGTGCCGTCTTGCCGGAAAATCTCATTGGTCCATCCCGAGTGGTGCTGTCGCGCCGGCTAAAGGCCGGTGTTGGCCATGTGCCGATCTTCTCTGAGGATATTGCGCCGAAGCCGTTCCGCAGTCTTGTCCGAGCGGGAACTTTGTTTTGACTGAACGCGCACTTCAGAACCACCTGGCGAAGCGCCGCGCGACATCTGAGCCGCGCGGCGGCCACCACAGGTCCGCCGACTGCAGTGATCTACTTCTTGATCGCTTCCAGATCGATGGCAATGTCTACTTCAGGCCCAAGGCCGAACCCGTCGGCGGCCTTGGCCATCGGGAAGTCCGCGGTGCTCAGTTTGCCGGTGGCGCTGAAGGCCGCCTTGGTCAGTGTCGCATCCCACGGCGCCGGGGCCTCGTTGAGCAGCTTGACGTCGAGCGTGACTTCCTTGCTGACGCCGCTGATGGTGAGGTTGCCGGTGACCTTGCCGGTCTTATCGTCGATCTTCTCGACCTTGGTGCTTTCGAAGGAGATCGTCGGGAATTCGGCTGCGTTGAAGAAATCGGGCCCCTTCAGGTCGCTGTCGCGCTGATCGAAAGCGGTGTGGATGGCGCCGACGTCGAGCTCTGCCTTGACGCTGCTCTTGGTGACGTCAGCCTTGTCCATTACGATCGCGCCCTTGACCGCGTCGAACTGGCCGTGCGCGACGCTGTAAATGCCGTGCTTGATGGTGAAGGAGACCCAGGCGTGCTGGCCGTCGATCTCGTAATTGTCGGCATAGGCGGCCGATGCCAGCATGGAGGCGCCAGCAAAAGCGAGCGCGGCAATCAATCTCTTCGTACTCATATATCTCTCCCTATTTGTGGTTGTTGAAGCGGCTCAGGAAAAGCCAAGAGCGGCCCCGTGCGGCGCCCAGACGATCGCCGTCACGATGGCCAGCATCGCCGGAAGGGCGATCACGAGACCGGCAATCAGCGGCCGCAAGGGCCGTGCGCCGGGAAGGAGGCCTTGCAGCCGGTCGCCCACGAGCACGGCGGCGAGCAGCGGCAAGGATGATAGGATGAGGGCCAAGGGATTAGCCTTGGGGGCGAGCAGTGCCACCTGGATCAGCACCGTGACGGCAGCGTAGAGCAGCAGGAATTCCACGCCTTTGCTCCAAGCGGAGGCTGCGCCACCGCGCAAAGTCGCGAGATACTTGACAAGGCACCAGCCGCCGGTCAGCGCGGCGAGCGAGCCGAGCAATTGCCCGGTGACGATCGATGCGCCAAGCACCGAGACGATGGCGCCGGAGAGCGACATGGATAGGGCGGCAGCCGGCGCCAGGAACGGCTCCTCGGCCGAAGGCGATGGCGAGGATGGCCGCGCCATGAGCATCGCCGCACCGATGAGCGCCAGCAGGGCAACGGCGAGTGCTGCGATCATCTGCAGGTCGAGCGAGCCGGCGGCAATGCGACGCCAGCCGAGCCAGAGGAATGCTGCCGCCAGGGCAACAACGGCGAGAACGCTTGCCGTCCGGCCTGCCAGGATCCGCTCAGGCAGGATACAGATGACGGTGCCGGCAAAGGCGAGATAGACCAGCTTCTGGCTGGCGGCAACCGGCGGCATGACGGGCGGGCCGAGCGTGTCCCAATAGAAGAACAGGAGCAGTGCGGCCCAGAGCAGCGTGAGCACCGGCGATGACGCCGGCACGGCAAACCGTGAAAGCAGGGCCAGGACGATGCCGAACAATAGCGGCAGTGCCGCAGTAATGACCATCGCATTGCCGAGAATCGCGCTCAACCGCCGCCGCCTCCAAGACCGATCAAGAACGTACCAGCGTGGCCGATCTCGTTGTCCAATCTTGATTGGTCAAAGGCGAGCCGTCTTGTCCGAGCGGGAACTTTGTTTTGACTGAAAGCGCACTCACGCCCACAGCGGCTTGAAGCGCGTCGGCACGCTCCATAACCCTCTCAAGACTGTTCATCGGATTTTCGAGGAGGAATGGCGTGAACGAGAGAACCGTGCCGCCGATCAGCACCGCCGCCGCCGCATTCCTGTCGCGCTCGCACCGGCCCTTCATCAATGGCCATTTCGTCGACGGCCTCGCCGGCGACGGTCTCGCTGTTGACGATTCCGCCTCGGGCGAGATCGTCGCGCATGTGCCCGAAAGTGGCCCCGAACTCGTCGACCAGGCGGTGCGCGCTGCCCGGGCAGCGCTCGAAGGCCCATGGGCCTCGATGCGGCCGGTCGACCGCCAGAACCTGATGCTGAGGCTTGCCGACGCGGTCGAGGCCGACGCCGATCTTCTCGCCGAGATCGAGAGTATCGAGAACGGCAAGTCGCTCGGCGTCGCCCGCATGCTCAGCGCCGGCGGCACGGTCGACTGGCTGCGCTACTATGCCGGCTGGGCGACCAAGATCGAGGGCTCGACCTTCCAGGTCTCGATTCCGGTGCCCCCCGGCGCCAAGCACCATGCGATGACCGTCATGGAGCCGGTCGGCGTCGTCGGTGCCATCGTGCCGTGGAATTTTCCGCTGCTGATCGGCATGTGGAAGATCGCCCCGGCGCTCGCCTGCGGCTGCACGGTCGTCTTGAAGCCGCCGCAGGAAACGCCGCTTGGCCTGCTCAGGCTCGCTGAGCTGATCGAGGCGGTCGGCTTCCCGCCCGGCGTCGTCAACATCGTCACCGGCAGCGGCTCCGTCACCGGCGAAGCGCTGATCCGCCATCCCGGCATCGACAAGCTCACCTTCACCGGCTCGACGGAAGTGGGAAAACGCGTCGGCCACGCCGCGGTCGACCGTGTCGCGCGGTTCACGCTAGAGCTCGGCTCGAAGTCGCCGATGATCCTGTTGTCCGACATGGAAGACGGCATCGAGCTGCTGCTGGCCGGGCTCGGCATGTTCTTCAACCAGGGCCAGGTCTGCACCTCGGCGGCGAGATTGTTGATCGAGAAGTCGATCTATGATCGCACGCTGGCGCGGTTGGCCGAGATCGCCGACGGCATGACGATGGGCGCCGGCCGCGACGCAGAGGCACAGATCAACCCGCTGGTCTCGGCCAAGCATCGCAACAGCGTCCAGGGCTTTGTCGAGCGCAGCCTTGCGGCAGGCGTCGAACGCGTGAGTGGCGCGCGGGCGGTTCCGGCCAAGGGACACTATGTGGCGCCGACTATCCTGCATCACGTCCGGCCCGACATGGAGATCGTGCGCGAAGAGGTGTTCGGACCGGTGGTGGTGGCAATGCCGGTCGCCGATCTCGATGAGGCTATCCGCATTGCCAACGACACGCGCTATGGCCTGTCGGCCTCGATCTGGACCCGCGACATGGGCAAAGCGATGACCGCCATCCACGGCCTCAAGGCCGGCACGGTATGGGTCAACTCGCACAACACGCTCGACCCCGCGGCCCCCTTCGGCGGCTTCAAACAGTCCGGCATCGGCCGCGAGCATGGCCGTGCGGCGATCGAGGGCTACCTCGAGGCCAAAACCGCCATCATGCGCTACGCCTGACCAGATGGCCGAGGTTTATGACTACATCGTTGCCGGCGCCGGATCCGCCGGCTGCACCGTGGCGAACCGGCTGGTCGCGGCGGGCAAGCGCGTACTCATCGTCGAGGCGGGTCCGGCCGACAACACGCGCTTCATCGACATGCCCGCCACCTTCGCCAAGGTGATCGGCACGGCGCGAAGTTGGATCTACCAGTCGGAGCCGGAGCCGAGCGTCGGCGGCCGCTCGCTGCCGATCCCACAAGGACGCACGCTCGGCGGCGGCTCGTCGATCAACGCCATGCTCTACATAAGGGGTCAGCCGGAGGACTATGACGGCTGGCGCGATCTCGGCTGCCCGGGCTGGGGCTGGGACGACGTGCTGCCGGTCTACAAGCGGCTGGAGCGCAACGAAAGGCTGGCCGGCGAACGGCATGGCATAGACGGTCCGCTGCCGGTTTCGGATGCGCGCTACCGGCATCCGCTGTCGCTCGCCTATGTGCGAGCCGCGCAGCAGGCCGGCTATCGCTTCAATGACGACTTCAACGGCGAGCGGCAGGAGGGCGTCGGGTTTTACCAGACGACGACCGCAAACGGTGAAAGGCAGTCGGCAGCGAAAGTGTTTTTGCGGCCACTTGCCGGCAATGCCAATCTCAAAATAGTCACAGATGCGCTGGTGACCGGGCTGACGCTGGAGAATGGCGCGGCGACCGGCCTGACCTACACAACGCCGGACGGGCAGAGCCATACAGCTTCCGCGAAGGCCGAAGTCATCCTGGCCGCCGGTGCGCTTGCCACGCCGAAGCTGATGATGCTGTCCGGCCTCGGGCCGGCGGCGCATCTCGCGGAAATGGGCATACCAGTCATCCGTGATATGCCGGCGATCGGCCAGGATCTGCAGGATCATGTCGCGGCCCCGCTCTACGCGCTGACCCGCAAGCCTGTCTCGCTGCTCGGCGAGGATCGCGGCTTCAAAGCGCTTCGGCACGGCATCGAATATCTCATGTTCCGGCGAGGTCTGCTCACCTCCAACGTGGTCGAAAGCGGCGGCTTCTTCGACACCGACGGCGACGGCCGGCCCGATGTGCAGTTCCATGTACTGCCGGTGATGATCGAAAGCGCCGAGCACGGCTCAATCGAACGCCACGGCATGGAGCTAAACCCATGCGTGCTGAGGCCGAAATCGCGCGGCTCGGTGCTGCTGCGCTCGCGCGATTCAAGCGATCCGATCCGCTTCACCACCGGCTTCCTTTCGCACACCGACGATCTAGCTTTGCTGCTCGCCGGCATGAAGGTCGCGCGCGCCATCGTGCGCCAGCCGGCGCTGCGCGAGGTCGTTGCCGAGGAGCTCGCGCCCGGCCATGCCGACGATCTCGGCGACGCGGCAATAGTCGACCACATCATCCGCCACGCCAAGACGGTCTATCACCCCTGCGGCACCTGTCGGATGGGAACGGACGATCAGGCTGTGGTCGATCCGCAGCTTCGCGTGCGCGGTGTGCCGCGCCTGCGCGTCGCGGATGCATCGATCATGCCCAGGCTGACCAGCGGCAACACCAACGCGCCAGCAATCATGATCGGCGACCGCTGCGCCGATTTCATACTGGGCGAGAACTAGTGCGCCCTCCCTCTTAAGAATTGTTAGCCGCTGTACGCGAATGATCCGTGTCGGTCATTGCCGCGGCGAGCGGCTATCGATGGCAGCTCCAATCAGTCGACCGCGCTGGGCGGCTTTGGCAGGTGAGGCGCGGCTCGCGCGCGCCCGAAGTGTGGCGGGACAAGACCAGTGACATGATCGGTTTGACCGATTTCGATCTGCCTGCTCCCGAACTTGCGCACAAATTTCGCCTTCATCAAGCAGATCGTCCTTAGCAGTGGACGAACGATGATGGACGAAGAGGAGTGGGATGCGTCAAGCGAGCTCGTTCTTCCAGGTTGCGATCCGACCAGGTCTTCAACTCGCCCAGCGTGTGGTTGGCAAAAAATGGCCAACCGGCTCGACGCGATGTCGACTCCCGCGCAGTAGCCTTGGCGCCATTTTCACAGAACTCAAGCGGATGTGGTTGAGAAGACTTTGCCCAGGCGCAGCTGACGCACATCTATCCTTCAGGCTTGTTCTGGCTCGAAAGGAGCTTTGGGTCCGCAAGACGACATGTTCTCTCGCGTTAATCGCTGCGACTGATTTCGCCGACCTCCAGCCGCCAGCGGGTCCCTCATATGGTCGGCATTTCCGCCTCGCTCGCGTAGACGACGCTCGGTCTCGCATCATTCTTTGACGTGCCGAACATCCAATCGCCGACCATTCAGTCTTGCCCCGGCAATATAGAACTTAGCACCTGTCGGACAGTTCCCCCGATGACGCCCATCTCTTCGGGGTCGCCCTTGGCGAGGGACGAGGTCAGGTTCCTGATCTGGTCAAAAGTGAAGTGCGGGGGGAGTGGCGGCACTTCTGGATCGGTTTTGACCTCGAGGACGACCGGGCGATCGGATGCGAGGGCTTCGTCCCAGGCTCCGCCAAGTTCTTCGGGGCGATCGACGAACAGCCCCTTCAGCCCGATCAGGTCCGCAAAGCGATGATAGGGCACGTCGGGAATTTGCTGCGAGGCCTCGAATTTCGGGTCGCCTTCCATGACACGCTGTTCCCACGTCACCTGGTTGAGATCCTGATTGTTGAAAACGCAGATGACAAGGCGGCTGTCCGCCCAGTTCTTCCAGTATTTCGCGACGGTGATCAGCTCCGCCATGTTGTTCATCTGCATGGCGCCGTCGCCGACAAGGCCGACGACCGCTCGGTGCGAATAGGCGAATTTCGCGGCAATCGCATAGGGAACCGCCGCGCCCATGGACGCCAGACCGCCTGACAGCGAGGCGCTCATGCCGTGTCTGATCTTGATGTCGCGTGCATACCAGTTGGCGCAGGATCCGGAGTCGCTGGTCAGGATGACATTGTCGGGCAATCGCGACGACAGTTCCCATGCGACCAACTGCGGGTTGACTGGGTCGGCCTTGACATGCGCCCGGCTCTCGAGGAGCTTCCACCAAGAGACCGTGTCCTTTGCGATCTGCTTGCGCCATGTGTCCTTCTTCTGCTTCAGCAGCGGCAGCAAGGCCTCGAGTGTTTCGGCAGCTTCGCCGACGAGATTGACGTCCATCGGATAGCGCAGCGACATCATGCCTGGTTCGAGGTCGATCTGGACGCCTTTGGCTTGGCCTTCCTTTGGCAGAAACTCGGCGTAGGGAAAGCCCGAGCCGATCATCAGCAACGTGTCGCAGTCGCGCATGAGGTTCCAGGACGGCTCGGTGCCCAGCAGTCCAATCGATCCGGTTACCCATGGAAGGGAATCTGGCAAGACCGCCTTGCCCAGCAATGCCTTGGCGGCACCGGCGCCCAGCCGGTCTGCAACCTCGATCACCTGCTGCGTCGCGCCGAGAGCGCCAGCGCCAACCAACATGGCTATCCGCTTCCCGGCGTTGAGAACATCCGCTGCTTTCTTCAGGTCATCGGCGTGCGGTGCTACCGTTGGGGGTCGATAGCCTACTCCGGAATGTAGGGTGCCGTGGGCCCGCGGTGGCTCTTCATAGCCCATCTCCTGGAGATCATTCGGCAAGATAAGCGCCGTGACCGTCCGGTGCGCCAGCGCAATGCGAATGGCGCGGTCGACAAGGTGGCGCAGTTGCGCGGGGGCCGAGGCCTGGTGCACGAACGCTCCCGCCACGTCCTTGAAAAGCGCCGCAAGATCGACCTCCTGCTGATAGTGACCGCCGATGGCGCTGCGTGCCTGCTGTCCGACGATGGCCAGAACCGGCTGGTGGTCCATACGGGCATCATAGAGACCCGTAAGCAGATGCGTCGCACCGGGGCCGGCCGTCGCTATGCATACGCCCAGTTCGCCGGAGAATTTTGCATAGGCGCAGGCCATAAAGGCTGCCATTTCCTCATGCCGAGCTTGGATAAATTCGATCTTGCCCCTCGCACGGTTGAGGGCACCGAAAACTCCGTTGATCCCGTCTCCTGGATATCCGAACATCCGGCGCACGCCCCATTCATGGAGTCGCGAAACGACGAAATCACCAACGGTACGGGACATGGCAGCGGCCTTTTTTGACGAATGCGAACAACAATAAACTGACGATGTCCGCTCATGTTCCGTTCGTTCGGCGGTGCCGCCAGCAAAACCGGTAGAAGGCGCCGCCAGCGCGCGTTTCCCTCTGCCCGCTGTCCTACGCCGCCGCAGGCGCTGCGGGCCGACCCCGAGCGAAGTGCCGCCATTCTCGGGCGCATTCCAGCGGGGCGGTGGGGCGAGCCGTCGGACATTGGCGATGCCGCCGTCTTCCTGCTGGCACGGGCTTCCGACTATATGCATGGCGCCGCAGTTCCGGTGGATGGCGGCTGGCTGGCGCGCTGAGGAGAGGACATGACCAAGACCAAGATCTTCGCGCATGCCGGCGAGGGCGCCTGGACGCCGACGGCAGACGGCAACAGGCGGCGCGTTCTCCTCTCCACCGATGAGCTGATGCTGGTTGAATTCGGCTTCGACAAGGGTGGCGTCGGCGCCTTGCATTCGCACCCGCATGTCCAGTCAAGCTATGTCGCCGAGGGCCGTTTCGAGGTGACCATCGACGGGCGGACGGAAATTCTCGAGGCCGGCGGCAGCTTCATCGTGCCGTCCGGTCTGGTGCATGGCGTCAAGGCGCTGGAAGCGGGACGGCTGGTCGACAGCTTTACGCCGCACCGTGCCGATTTTCTCAACTGATCGAAAACAATGGCGCGCCTGGCGGATTTCAGGCGTCACCAACAGCTGTAATAGCGCAGCGGCATAGGTCGGCGGTGTTCCTACCGGATCGAGTTATTGAATGCTCGCAAAGCCACAGGGTCATCGGCTGCGTTCCCAAAAACCATGCACGTACCGTTGTCGCAGATGGTCCAGCCCTCGCCTGTCGCTCCCGATGCAGCAAGCACGAGCCGGGGAAGTGCTTTCCTGTCGGGCGCATAGACCCACCAACCCTTCTCAAACCGCGACCCTTCTGGCGGGTCCATCCCGGCGCCAGAGCCTTGGATGCGCGCCTCGACGATTTGCAATCCAGCAGATGTCGCCCGCCACTTTTCTTCCCAGCGGGTCTTTTCCACCGAATGCGTCCATGACAACGTGAAGGTGGCACCGACGAGCACCGTGATTTTGCCGGCAGCAAGGATGCAAAGGCTCATCGGTCCACGGTTCCGACGGCTATCCGGGTGCGATACCAATGTTGGCCGAAGAAGGTCACGGCGAGCGCAAACCCTAGCTGATCCGATATCGGGACCGCCGCAACCAGCGCAAACGCCGCAGCCGTTGCGAGCAGTCTTTCCCACCAAGCGATGTGAGTTTTGAGGAAGCCCACGACCGCAGCGCCCCAAAGCGAGATGGCAAGAGCTGTCTTGAACACGATATAGACAACGGCGGGATAGAAGCCGATTTCGTTGGCCAAAGCTCCGCCGGGCTGCAGCATCAGGGCCGGCGTGTAGACCGCCATAAAGGGAATCACGAAACCGGCGGCAGCGACCTTGATAGCCTCAATCGAAATCTTTAGCCCGCTTTCCTTCGCGATGGGTGCCGCAGCAAAACAGGCAAGTGCCACTGGCGGTGTAAGGTCGGCCATAATTCCGAAATAGAAAACGAACATGTGACTGACGAGTAGCGGAATACCCAGCGCCAGCAATGCCGGTCCGGCGATCGTCGACGTGATGATATAGTTGGGGATCGTCGGAATGCCCATGCCAAGAACGAGGCAGGTGATCATCGTCAATATCAACGATAGGATCAAGCTATCGCGGCCGACCGAGACGATGTAGTCGCCGAATGTGTTAGCGATACCGGTCAATGTCATAGTGCCCACGATTATGCCGACAATGGCACAGGCGATACCAACCGGAAGCGCAGACTTAGCGCCCTGAGCAAGTGCATCGCGACAGGCATTAAGCGTGTCCATGCCGCCCTTGACAAACAAGTTGACGAAGATGAGCGCTCCGGCCGTCACCAGCACGATGCCGATGCCGAACTTGAAGAAACTGGCAGCCGCGACGCCGAGCAGGATCCAGAATATGACACCAAACGCCTGTGAAGGCAGGCCAAGTGCAACTGAACCGCCGAGGATCAGCAGCGCAGTCATCGCGAAGCCAATGGTGCCCGCATAAAGCGGCGTGTAGCCGGAAAACAACAGATAGACGAGCGCTGCCAGCGGCAGGATCAGGAACCAGCGTTCTCTAAGCGCGGCAAGTGGTGACGGCAGTTGCGAACGCGGCAGCCCCATCAGGCCGGCGCGACCCGCTTCGAGATGAACCATCCAGAAGGCCGACGCGAAATAGAGTACGGCTGGAATGATCGCCGCCTGCACCACCTCACGATACTCGATACCGAGGGTCTCGGCCATTATGAAGGCGACGGCGCCCATCACCGGCGGCATGATCTGGCCACCCATCGAAGCGGTCGCCTCGACGCCGCCGGCGAAGGCGGCACGATAGCCGAACCGTTTCATCAATGTCGAACTTCCAGCCTTGCTTGCGGCAGATTGCCAGCGCGCGCGGTATGCTGGGTTGCTCCATGGTCCGACCTTTCACCACTCACGCAGAAGCGTGAGCAGGTCCTCCGAGGATGGCGTTGCGGTAGCGCCCGCCCTTGCCGCGCTCGACCCGTAGCAGCATGCGCTCGCTATCGACGTCGGCGACCTTCAGCGTCGACACCTCCGCCACACGCAGGCCCGCGCCATAGGCGACTGATAATGCGGCTGGTGCTTGAGACACGTGGTGGCGTTGAGCAGCCGGGCCACCTCGTCGCGGCTGAGCACCACGGGCAGGTTGCGCGGATGCGCCAGCCAGGACAAGCCTTCGCGCCAGGTCCGGGGGGTCGAGCGTGTGGGTGAAGAAGAAGCGCAGTGCCGACACGATGCCGTTCATGGTCGGCACCGGAACGCCGTCGTCGTGCTGCTCGATCTGGAACCGGCGCAGGTCGTCGGCGGTAGCAGCGTCTGGTGAACGCCCGAGGAATGTCGCCAGGCGTCCGATGTCGCGAAGGTAGTTGCGCTGCGTCTCGCGTGAGAAACGCCGCATGTTCATGTCGTCGATCAGCCGTTGGCGCAACGGGCTGATCGGAGCTTCGAGAACTGAATGGGGCATGGTCAGGCTCCTTGTTGAAGAAGCCCGTCATGCTCTGCCCCCGCCGGACCACGCTCAACGCGAGCGCAACGACCGGTTCTTGATCTTTACCTCAACCGCTCGCGCCCTCCCGCGTAGCGGGTTCGTTCTGCGGCTCCATTCCGGTCCAGCAGGGCAACGGATGCATTGAATCAGCTTCGCCGCTGCTTAAATGCGTACATCATTGGGAATGCCGAGCTCAGGCGGAATTTCCACCTATCGTCAATGTCCAGATTTCCGGGCCAGGCTCTTTTGCAACCAAAACATCCCGGAGACGTTGTGTTTCGGTCAGCAATCAGGAGGAGGATGCCGTGAACGGAATAATCTATCTTGTTGGCCTCGTCGTGATCGTTTTGTTCATTCTGTCATTTCTTGGACTTCGGTAAGATCATGGCAAAAATAGCCCCAACGGAAAGCGCCGCAGTGCCCCCAAAAGTGGCTACATCGTCCTATCTTGAGTGGGGAGGCATATTTGGCGGGGGTGTAATCGCTTGCGCCGTTTCGGTGGTTCTTCTGCAATTCGGGTCGAGCGTTGGTTTGGCGCTGGGTTCTCCGACTCTTCCCAACGGTGGCGCCTCCTGGAATGTGCTGGTGGCCGGGCTGTGGGTAGTTATCATTGCTATAGCAAGTTCCGCAGCCGGCGGTTATGTAGCTGGACGAATGCGCACGCGCTGGGAAGATAGCAACGAAAGTGAAAGCGAATTCCGCGATGGCATACACGGCATCGAAGTCTGGGCCCTAGCGACACTTGGAGCCGCGTTTTTCTTGGCGATGATTGGTGGACACGGCGCGGCCGCCGTGGTCAATCGCCCTGACGCGCCACTCAACGAAAGTACGGTGCGCCTTTCAGCCCACATAACTGCCATTTTTAGCTTCGCGACTGCTGCAGGCTCAGCGCTTGGCGCTGCGGCAGCATGGTTTGCAGCGATTACCGGGGGTGAACACCGCGATGAGGGAATCGCTTTTCACCACGTCGTACCGGTTTTCTTGCGCAAGCGTTAGTGGGCAACAATGCACTCGCCCGGCCGGCAAAGCCAACCGCAGCTGTTCCAAGATCCGTTGGAGAGTGTGGCCAAGCTTGTCCAAAACCGGACGGGCTGGATACGGCGCCCAATCTGCCAGTCAGCATTGGGCCGCCAAGTTGGCCATTGAACTTATCATGACCGCCGTCCAGAAGCGGACATCCGAGCCGCTAGCCGCAATGGCACCTTCGCGCCCAACAGCGGTCATCCTCCCCCTGATGATGCACCCGCTTCTATTGGTTTCAAGCATCGGAGCGGGCGTAGACAGGCTGCTACGCGCGTTACCCGGGCCGCGGCCTCGAACTCGGTGCGGGGCTTATTTGGCGAAGCGGCTTCGGAATTCGGTAGTGGTGTTGCTGTGTGGGAAGGTTTCGGCCGGGATCGGGACGCCGAGAAAGGCGCAAAGGTTCGGCCAGCCTTCGGCCACCTGATAGACCAGCAGGCGCGACGGCGGGAAAGCCGAGATCACTTCGGCGTTGTGGGCTTCGAGCACTTCGATAGCATGGGTTTCGTCGTAGAGACGACCGCCGAAAATTTTCGTCTCTATGACGGCCCTGCCAAAACTTTGCGGGTCGGAGGTCTCGCCCATGGTGTTGAAGATCGTGGCGCGTGCGCTCCTGTACCAGTCCTCGGGGTTGCGAACGGTGAGGATGAGCTTGGCGTCGGGGAAATTTTCAGCGAGTTCGCGCCAGAAATAGGCCGTCGGCCAGTCGACTGCCGACTTGTAACCGACATAGACGACGTCCCAATCCACCGGCTCGCCACGCCCGGCGGCGCGGATCAGCTGCTCTGGGTTAGAGTTGACGTCCTCCATGTATGGCACGATCCGAACCCGAGCATTTCAAGCGCCAAGTTCAGAGTGTGCGTGCCGGTGCGGCCGAACCCAGCCCCGATACGATAACGCGCTGAATCTGACATTCCGGAGGACGCGCGAGTTTCTCGCGTAGAGTGTCGACGTTTGAACCGGGGGTCGGGACAAAACGGCCTCCCGCTACCACTTCATACCCACTATCGTCTCTGACGGCCGCACCGTAGCGGCCGCCTAATGGGGTGGGCTTTCCGGTGTACCGCGCGGTAGGGAACGCTGCTCCGCCAATAAGGGCGGCGAGCTTGCCCTTGACCTCGATTTCGAAGCCTTTCCGTGCAGGTTTTGGGTACACCGTAACGCTATGAACAAGCTCTCGGAAGTTTTGGATAAGTGGGCCACGATCATCTGCAGCAGTCGCGTGGTCGGCCAACGCCTTTGAAAGGCCATCGACGGTTTTGGTATACCGCTGCAAGGTGGCTGGATGGAGAGCCACGGCTGATGGTGGCTCATCGAGACTAAAGAGTTCCGCCTCGATCAGAGAAAGCTGTGACTTGAGTTCTGCGATCCGCTGCTTGGCATCCTCTTCAGCAATCACGCCCCTGATCACAAGGTCGATCGCCCGCTGAAGTTCGCCTTTTGCCCGATCGCGCTTGGCTTCTAGCGCTGAGCGCATCGAGTTCGACCGTGCCGCCAATTCTCGGCGCTCCTGGTTATATTTGCGGATGTATGCCTCGATCAGGTCCGGCGCTTTCAACTGCTCGCGCATGCCATCGAGGACTGCCCTCTCGATCTCGGGCAAGTAAATAATGCGCCGGTTGGAGCAGCTCCCGCTTTCACGAACGGCGGAGCACCTGACACGCGTTTTGCCGGTCTTGTCACGATCGTGAACCGACATGCCCGATCCGCAGATGCCGCAGCGAAGTAGGCCGGATAACAAGTGCGCCGGGCGGCGCTTGAAACGAGAGGATGCGTTCACCCTCGCGACTTTGAGTGCCTGTGCCTTTTGCCAAACGTCGTCGTCGACAATGCGAAGATGCGGAACCTCTTTCGTCTGCCACTGGTCCTTCGGATTTGGCCTAGAGACGCGCTTGCCAGTATCGGGGTTCTTTACCATTCGGACCTTGTTCCAAATGATCCGACCAACGTAGAGTTCGTTAAAGAGCAGACCCACCCCGCGTTGGGCATTTCCGTTGATGGTGGAGCCGTTCCAGCGTGTTCCTCGCGGCGGCGCTATCCCATCGCGGTTGAGATCACCAGCTAGGTCTCGTGGGGTTCGACCAGCAGAGTAGGCGTCAAAAATGCGCCTGACAACTTCTGCCTCCCGTTCGACGACTTCAAGTTCGCCAGGGCGACCTAAGATAGGTCGATAGCCATAGGCCCGGCCTCCGGCGTGACGTCCATCACGGACAACGCCAGCCATGCCCCTCCGCACCTTCTTGGCGCCATCCTCCCTCTGCATTTGACCGACCAGCCCACGAATACCGATGAGGACCGCATCGGCGATACCATCATGAACTGCCTGGATTTCGATACCGAGAAAAGAGAGCCGCTTATGAAGACCCGCGAGATCCGCCATGTCGCGTGAAAGGCGGTCAAGCGCTTCGACGACTACCGCATCAAACGTTTTTTGGCCGGCCGCCTCCAGCATAGCCAGGAGCCCGTCGCGACCGAACAACGACGCTCCGGAGCGCGCCTTATCCTCATAGACGGCAACGACATCTAAACCGTTGCGAGCTGCATAAGCGCGGCAAAGGGCGATTTGGTCTTCGGTGGACTTTTCGTTTTGAAGCTCGGTCGAAAAACGAGCGTAGATAGCGGCTCGCGTCATATCTTGGGAGCCTTCTGGGCGTGATCCGAATCAATTGCAGAACTTCGGTCAATCGATGAGCCGATAGCGACGAGATGATCGCGCCTAGCATCAGCGATGGCAAGCGCTTCGACGAACTCAAGCATGGCTTTGCGAAGCTCTTCCGGCGCTACCGCAGCGGCGGTTTCGATGAGGGAAGAACCATTGCCTGTGTCTGGTGCCGGCTTCACGAGAGCTAGCATCGCGATGACCAGCGACGAGCAAAGAGACGCGTACCATCAATCGTGCAATTGGCACGCCGCAGCGTATAAATCGGACAGGGATCAACCGAACGAGGTTCGACGGCGATGTGTTTTCGCCACCGCGTATATCATGAAGTTCGTTGAGGGGCGTCGCCAAGCTTTCTAACCTGCTCTTATCGGCACCATTCTCCAAGGGAGAGGTGCACCTGGGCTGGGGGCCTGCGCCTACGACGGCGACGCAAAGTTTACGCGACAGGCGCATTCCGCTGCGGACCCTCGTCCGAAAGCGCCATCACAAACTTGGTGGCTTCGTTCCAATATCTCGCCACGTCAGCACGGACAATGGTGCGGTCCGGTCGACTGCGATGTAGATCCCCTGTGATTGCCTTCAAGTCTTTTAGGACGGAAGCGATATGCGGCCACGGGAAATCGGTGGGATCACCGATATCCCTGTCGGCGCCGGCAATCATTTCCAACTTAGCAACAATGCCGAGGAGCGATGAGGACCGGAGGTCGGGCATTTCGTCCTGAAGTTTGAGCGCCTCGGTCATGGCAAGAGCTTCGGCTTCGCAAGCTATGGCGTATCGAGAGGCTGCGTCGGACGTCGCTGCTGATCTTCGACGCGGCGCGGACGCGCCTGCAGTCAATACCTGAATTCCGGTATCGACCATCATTCGTGCCTCCAACCGCTGCTGCACTCGACATAGCATCAGCGAAACATATCGAGCCTGTTTCCACTCGGCCCAGAGGGCAAGAACGAGATCGAGAGAGCGGTCGCTATCGACTGGAACCTCAGAGGCATCATTCATTTCAGGTGACCATCATTGCTGACGAAGGGGGTTCACTTCATAGCATATAAAACTGCGAATAGGAACTATCGTTCCTGGAATGATCGTTCCATTCGCGAGTTATCTCTCGGGATGGATCTAAAGGAAATCTTAGCTATCAATTTGCGGCATGCCCGAAACAGGCGGCATCTGACCCAAGAGGAATTAGCAGAGCGGTCGGGGCTGAGCTCTCGCTACATAGGAGCGATTGAACGCGCTGATGTTTCGGCTAGTGTCACGGTTCTCGGACGCATCGCCGACGCGCTCGGAATGGAGCCGGAAGGACTCATTCGTAAGTCGAAGGGCGGTCAATTAGATTAGGGGACGAGCGGCGGCTTTGCGCCTTGTCCCGATCATACCAGCCGGATTTAACATCTACTGAAAGCGGACACTCCCTCGTACTAGATGACGCTCGGCAGTACACCAGAATGCCAAGGCCCGAGCCTTATTCTCTTGGGAACCTGGCAACGCTAGCTACGGCCATTGATGATCGCTAGGATACCAAGTCGGCGGAGTTGCTTCGGCCCTTGGAGACCAGACTTCGCATCGCGAACTGCAAGGGGCGGGATTGTCGCGCCGAGCCTGTCAGCCAAGCGGGTGGCCTAACGCGGAAACGGTTGATCAGGAACAATGGCAGCCCCTCTGACATCAAGCCAAACGAGTACAGGCAGATCTTGGCTGGCTCAGTTTTCCGAGGGCGATCGCGTTCAAGCCGCCGCGATGCTGGATGCCATGCTGCTCTTAAACGAAGAGCAGGTCGTCACATCAATTAGGACTGCCCTGGACCGCATCGCCAAAGGGACTCGCCATCGAAACAGGAGAGTTGCACTTTACGCGGAGCGGGAGTTCCAGGAAGCGGCTATTTTTACATCACAAGACCTGCCCGACAAAGACGGCAGAGTGCGCCGGCGTGCAATCGGCAGATCCGGGCCTCCGGCTGTGAAACCCGTTCGAGGTCGGGCCAGGGTAGGCAGCGAAGGCCTGCTCGCGTTCGTCGCCTCCCAACAGAAGGATGCATGGCCCAAAATTTTCATGAATCATCCCGGCCCCGATAGTCTCCGCGCCAAGTCTGCCCCAGCCGGCGAGATTGTGATTATCACTGATTTCATTGGCTCCGGAAGTCGCGTTAGATCCATGCTGGACAAGTTTTGGGCGGTGCCCACAATTCGCTCTTGGATGTCTAGGAAGCTCATCAAGTTCCGGGTGATCGCAGCAGCAGCAACCGAATCTGGGCTTGCAAGCGTTCGGAAACACCGGATGCGCCCGGAAACCACTGCTGAGTGGATAGCCCCTACTGTGAGTTGGAACACGTCGCCACGCTTGTACTTCGCTTGGACGAAGTTGATCGATAACAATGGACCCGCAGAGGGACGAGGTTGTGGGCGCTACGGATTCGAAAATGTTGCCGCGCTGATAGCCTTCAGCTACCGCATTCCGAACAACACTCCGGCAATGGTTCACTGCAGTCGCGATGGCTGGCGCGCGCTTTTCGACGGACCTGCGCCGCCTGAACTTCATGGATTATTCGGTGTGAGGCCGGTGGCTGAGGTCGTTGAAAACGCGGCGGCCGACAACGGCATTCATATGGGACGAGAACTTACGGAAGAGGACCGCCTAACAATACTCGTACTGACGTTGCTACGCGGACGGTGGCACAAAGGATCGGAAACCGCTTTGTCTTCGAGAACAGGGCTTCCTGTGCCCACCTTAATGGACATTCTGCGCCAGGCTCTCCAAAACGGGTTAATAGTGGGCAGCGGTAGGTTAACGGATAAAGGGTACGCTTTTCTGGCGTCGGGAAAAGCTCTTCAAGGATCTAAGCCGATCATTGCCACCAACCAGGAAGCATATTATCCAGAGACTCTGAGAGTCCCACGCTAGCGTCTAGCTATTGTCATCCTTCGGGATGGCCGTGATGATGGATACGAATCCATTGTCTTGGGGAATGGAGTTTTCCATTGCCGCTGAAAGAGCTCGTGAATGCAAGTCCACGTCGCGTCATCCATCGTTGCCTTTCAGGCAACCTCCTCGGAGGCTCATTTCGACGGACGACGCGACGCCGCCAGGGCCGCGCTAAAGTAGATGCCGTATCGTTGGGACTCTCAGGCCTTCATAGTTGGCGCACGGTCGGAGGGTAGGTCCGAAAGCACAATCCAGGCTTGCTTGGCGGCGGCAACGGCGGTCAAGCGGAAGCACCCGGACCTGCCGATCATCTTCACACTGAATCATCTTGCACATCTTGCCGATGTCAACGCGGACTTCCTTCAAGAGGTTGCGCATCGAAAGATCGACCCGTACCGGGTTTTTCGAGTGAAGAAGCGCGGGGTGGCGAACGCAGTGCCGGCGCCGCCGCGCCGTTATCGTACGATATGCGTCCCAGATCCAAAATTGATGAGGGTGCAGCGCTGGATTGCCCAGAACATCTTGCAGGCCACGCCCTCCCATCATGCCAGTTTTGCTTTCACAAGAGATCGAGACCTCGTTGATGCCGCTAAGAAGCACGCGGGTGCGAAGTGGGTCGTCAAAATGGACGTCCGGCATTTCTTCGAGTCTATTTTTGAGGACTCTGTCTATCAGGTTTTTAGGTCATTTGGTTACGGGGCATTGATATCATTTCAAATGGCCAGGATATGTACCAGGCTAGCGGACCACAATCGCAATGATGCGCGTGCACTTCTTGGACGTGGAGGCCGGCGCCCATACCGCCAACACTCCAAAGGCCACCTACCTCAGGGTGCCCCTACGAGCCCTATGCTTGCGAACCGGGTGGTGGAAACCCTTGACCAGAAACTCGACCTTATCGCGATCACCGCGGATTGGGCTTATTCGCGGTACGCAGACGACTTGGCTTTCTCCCGGATCACCACAACCACCCGGCGACAGGCGATGAGTCTCGTCAAAAAGGTAGAGGCTGAACTCGCGAAGTTCGGGCTCGAAACACATCGCCAAAAGACGACGATCGTGTCTCCTGGCGGGCGGAAGGTTCTCCTAGGCGTGCTGATCGACACGGATAAGCCTAGACTAACCAAAAATTTCAGAAACAACATCGAAACTCATCTATACGCGTTAACAAGCCAAAAGATCGGCCCCGAACAACATAGGCTGAAAAGGAATTTCGTCTCACTTATCGGCATGCGGCGTCATATCTTGGGATTGATCGCATTCGCCCATCAGGTCGACGAAACGTACGCCGCCAAGTTGTATACGCTATTCAATACGGTGAACTGGAATCGTTAGCTGCGCCGGCGGTTGGTTTCTTCATGAACAAGACTCGAATCCACCTATTCCCCGACACCAACCTTTTCTTTCAGTGCAAAGATATTGGAGAGCTTCCGTGGTCGGAGCTAGGGGACTTCGATCAAGTCGAGTTGATTGTCACCCGCCCAATTCAAAAGGAGATTGATAAGAGCAAAGGCGAGATGACTACACGGCTAGGAAAACGTGCCCGAAAGGCACACGGGCTTCTACGTGATGTAATCTCAAACCAACTCAATCCCATTGTGTTGCGCGAAAGGAACCCTAAAATCTTGCTGTCATTGCAGGTCGGTCTGAAACCAAATGCGGCGCTGGCAACTACGCTCGACTACGATGAGGCTGATGACACGCTGGTTGGGATCACAAGCGGCTTTGCCACAAACAATTTAGAATTGGATGTGGGTGTCCTCACACACGACGGAGGGGTGATGGCGTCTGCAGTCACGGCGGGTGTGGCACACTATGCTATTCCCGAGACATGGCTAGCGCCTCCTGAAGAAACAAAGGCCGATAAGGAACTTAGAGCGGCGCAGGCTGAAATTGTCCGCCTGCGCACCGCCGAGCCGAAATTCGAGGTGGCTTGCGTTGACGGAAGTGGTCAACCTATTGACAGGATTGTCTTCGACAACCCGCATGTTGAGGCATTGGTCCCGAGCGAAATTGAAGCGCTGATGCGGCAAGCGCGAGAAAAATTTCCCGAGCGGAAGAATTTCATTCCCCCGAAGGCGGTGCCGCCCGTGTCATCGAGTAAGGGGATTTCGTTAGAGTCCCTAAAAGGCTTGCATATGCCTCCGACCGATCAACAGATCGAGGCCTACCACGACGCCTACAAGAAGTGGGAAGTAGCATTGGAGGAAGCGTTAGGGCGCATTCATAAACGGCTGGTTGCTGAGACATCGAAGCTGGTGGCCAGTTTTCGTGCACGGAATGTCGGTACGCGGCCTGCTGAAAACGCGCTTGTTGAAATGAAAGCCCATGGAAGCTTTTACATCTGGCGACCTAAGCGCGATGTTGACGATGATACCGCCGAACGAAAAGGACTTCCGTCGCCTCCGGCGGCACCAACTCGCCCTAACTATGTCCACATGCTGGGAAGGCACATGCGCAGCTTTGGGCTGTGGGACAATCTTGACTCAGCTATCCCTTCTGCGCTGCCCTTCATACCCAAGCAGCATGATGCGGAAGGCTTCTACTACAGGGCAGGCTCTTCCGGCTCAGATCTGAGTCTGTCATGCGATTTGTGGAGACATGGCCAAGGGAACGAGGACTTCGACGTCTCTATCGAGCCGCACGGCCCTAGAGAGGCTTTGGGAGCAATCGAGTTTCGCATCCATGCGAGCAACTTAACAGACGCTGTCTCGCTGAAGATTCCGATCGAAATCCGTTCCCTCACGCCAAGCGCATTCGACTATGCCGAGAAAATGGTCGGTCAGCTTATCGAGGAGGACAACGACTAATGATGCGCGGCTTTGGCGCGGGCCAAGTCTATCATCCGCCTCTCCGCGATTCCGGGAAAGCAGCCTCAACCGCGGCGACATAGTCTTTGACCGATCCGCGCAAAACATGGTCAGCCATTACCAGGAAGGTCTTGAGGCGCTGCCCATATCGAGCCGCCGGATGCCGATTACCTCCTGCGACGATCATCCGGATCAAAAGAGCTCGCATGCGTCCTTCAAGCCCCTCATGTGAGAGGGACGCAATGTCGTGGAGGATTCCGTCATGGAGATAGCCTGCAAAGGTGTCGCCGATGCGGTCGGAAAGCGCGACAACCGCCATGGCATTGCCGAGAGCGACGGCAGCATCGACCGGGATGGCGCCTGTCGAGAACTCATTCATCGCCGGAATCACAGCATGCCGCGATGTGCTATCGAGATGCCGGATATTGCGCACCCAATTGCCCATGACGTCAAACGCTTCGTACAGCAGGCGGGCATTGCGGGTTGGAAATTCAGCCATCGTGTCGATGTTGTGGCCGGTCGTATCGTAGATTCCTTCCAGTTCGGTAACGAAGAGTGGCAGGTAAAATAGCCACATATGATAGGGAACACCCTGACGCATAGCCTCATTGACCATGATATCGAAATACCGAATTCCGACAAAAGTGATATCGTGCCATTGTTCATCGTCGAAATCATTGGCACGCCCATTGAGATGGGCGACATAGCCACTGGGTGCTCCCGCACGGATGGTGTCGATGACGGCATCGCCTATGGGCTTCCAGGCTCCCAAGTTGTGAGCCACCTGGGCATCGCCGAACAGAAACCGGAGCAGGACATTCTCCCCGGGGATTGCATAGCCACCTTTGTCCGCGAGATTCTGGTTCTGCTCAATTTCCTGGTAGAGCCTGCTGCCACTGTCGGTGATCAAATCGCGCAGCGCCTTGTCCGAGAAATCGAAACGCGGTTGCAGCTTAATTGCCATGAAGTCCGGGAGTGCGTCCGGCCGCATCGTGACGAGGAACTTCCTAAACTCCTCAGAACGCAAAAGCATGCGCACAAGGGTCTCGGCGCTGGCTTGAGCTCTACTACTGGCCGGGACAAAGTGCCTCGCCCAACGAATTCGCCGCCGGAAAGCCTCAGATATCCGTTTGCCATAGCCCGCCCTTGGCTGCTTCGGCTCGTCCCCGTCACACTCAGCCGGCTTGAACGTTCGGATTTGCTGACGGCGCAGCCAGTTCGTATCGGCCAACCAGTCGTGTGCTCTCTGTCGTAGTAGCTGCCGCTCGGCCACGGCCTGTATCAGACCGAGATGCGGTCGTATGAAATCCAGCAGTTCCGCGAAGCGACGTTCATAGAGCAGGGTCTGCATGATCTTGCCGACGGCCACCATGGAGCGCGGCCCCGGCTTCAGCAGGACGTTGAGACGCCAAGCAAGAATCATCCACACGAATACGACCAGGAAAGCGGCTTGGGGTGGCGTAAAGCTGCCATCCTTGGGGAAAGTCAGCCAGGTACAGGCTTCAGTGCTTGCTAACAGGCAAGGCTGACTCACCAAGGAGAAAAACTCGAAGTAGAAGACAAGCGAGACTGCCAGAAGCGCCAACGGAATTTGCACCGCCAGATGCAACTGCGCGCGTAGTCGCGTTACTGGCGATACGATCGTGTAGAATGCAATGAAAAGCGCGAGGAAACTCAGGAAGCCGTCCAGTGTCACTGAGCCTCTCCTTTGCCGCTCGGGAGGGAGCCCGAGCCTGGGAAACCTTGGGCACGAACGTCGCCGAAGTCGACGTAATCCTGAAAGATCGGGATCAAGGTGTCGGCCTCAGTGAGGGTTAGCGGCACAGCACCGTTTTGAGAGAGCACGTTTAGAATGGGGAATGCTTCGTCATGATGGACGACAAACCGCCCCTTGGGCCGGCTAGACGACAGGGCACGCTTCAGTCCGCACTGGTCTTCGAGAAAGCGCCGAAGTTGCTCTCCGGTCCAAGGGCGCGTCGTTGACGGTGCCCGGGGGCGTCTGTCGAGTGAACAGACGTCGTCAAGGAATATGTCGAGGTCGATATCGGCGATGTTCAAGAATTATTCCGTCTGTCGGGCGGTGTTGGGAACACTGTTATCTAAAGGCATATTTCTCAAGCGTGCGTTGATCTAAATACCCGGCGATGAAATGTTGCCCACAGCATTTGATCGGAAAAATTTGAGAGGGCTACAGAATGAATAAACAACCAGCCGCGCCGACACGCGACAGCATCCGATCTGGCCTTGTCATCGAGGGGCAACACCATGAATTCAAGGCACGCCTGAACCTCGACGAGCAACGTGGAAAGTCAAACTTCATCGATGACGTGGTCGCGTTTCTAAATGCAGGGCCTGGATATCTTATCGTTGGGGTACATGAAAAGAAGGGCGCCTTCGAACGCTTCGAAGCGATGGATGGCGATCGGGATGCTTTGCAACGCCGCATCATCTCGATCCTTCAGGACAACATCGATCCCAAGCCGTTGGGCGTTCGTGCAGAGTTCCTCGATTTGGACACGGGAGGTTTCATTCTTTGTCTTGATCTGCCCGACCACCGGTTACGACCCTATCAGAACAAAATCACAGGCGGCTTTTACCTGCGCACCGGCGCCCAAAATACGCCAATCCCGCGCGACCAACTCCACGCCCTGTTTACGCCACTAGAGAAGCTAGAGGCCGACACGGTGCAATTGATGGAACGTGAGAATGCAGCTGTCGAAGCGCGCGACATCATGCAGAACAATGGCGCGACCCTGCATATAGCGATCGTGCCGCAGGAGCACTACGAACGAGGGCGGACGTCTTTTGATCCCGGCCGAACTGTTCTGAAAGTGATGCGTCACTATCATGGCGAAAGCCGTGGCGTTTTCAAAGGCTGCGATAATGGCGTTGAGGTTCGGGACGCAACCTTTCAGGAGGGCCGTTCGATATCGCGCTTCTTTATCGACGATGATTGGCTCGTCCATTCCTATGTTGCCCATCCATTTTCTGTTCGGGACGGGGAGGGACGGCTGACCATTAACGAGTTTCACGCGGAGTTCGCCCGGCATTTGCGAGACATTCAACTCATCCTAGATGACTCGGGCATTCGAGGGCCGTTCGGAGTTTTGTTTGCCGTGAAAAATCTGCGGCGTAACTCAAAGCTTGAATGGGCTTTTCCCAACGCCAGGTTTGCGAGCCTCGGACGGCCGATGCGCGTGGAGCGCGTAGACGAGCAAAGGCTCATCGATCGCTTTTATGACAAGGTCAGAGGCGTTTCGGTTTATGGTCGCTGATGGTCGAATCCTGAAGTTTCGGGCATCCGCGCGACAATCGACAGGTGCGGCTTTAGTGGGTTCTGGCTGCGGCCAAAGCTGCACGTAGGGTGATGATGCTGTTCGAAGCGAGCAGCAGCGACGCCGTTCCAAGTGTTTCAAGAAACACCGCTGATATACTGTCACCATTCACGCGCAATGCATGCCCGACAAGTGTCAGCCGCATATCCAACTCGCTGAACCCGGCGAGGTCGTCGTGGTGGTGTGCGCCGCCACACTTGTTGGCCACATACCGGATCGTGGCGTTGCGCGAGATGGTGAGGCCAACAAGGCCCAAGCAAGGCTGTAGCAGGAACTTCGACAGTTTGATGTCGGCGAACACGTGCGTGCTAGGGGAACTGGCAACCTGACTTTCAAATTGCGGACGGTGCCCACTGTTGGGTCCTGGCTCCCGGTAGGTGTAGTGCGGGCTAACAGTTGCAGCTCCCAGATGATAGCCGCCACACGCAAAGAGCACCGCCTCCTCAATTGGAATTCTCTCTAAGACCGGTGCGGGTATCTCGATGGCGTGCCCGAGCAGATGAGCGGTTTGAATGAGCGCACCGTCGAATAGAAATCGTAGAGAGAGGCTGGCGCGGAGCGCCTCTGCGACCCCCGGCTTCGATACATTTAGGAGTTCCTCAAGTGTATTGAGGTGGACGCAGACAACCTCGGCGCGCCGTATAAGTACCTCGGAACTCTGCATTGGCGTCCTCCCGCTGGAAAATGCCGAACTAAACCCTAGTGTGCACGACGGTCCGGGTTGTCTACTTAGTTGGTCACCCGATTCACGACGGGTCTGATGTCAACTTCGGCAAAAAAGGCGTCCGATGGGGGCTGCCAGGAGACGGCCCTAATCGTTCATCGGATTCGACAAGAGGTGAACTTATGTGCCCTCAGACCGTTTGCCGCTAGTAGCTATGTTCCGCCCCGTTCTGGCACACCACGAAACAGGATCGGCGATCCATCGATTGACGTCGGATTCCCGCCAGCCCGCCCCGTTGATGCTGATCTTGATCTGCGCGGGGAACGTGCCTTCGGCGATTTTGCGATAGATGGTCGAGCGGGACAGACCGGTCCTGACGGTTCTGAGGCGTATGATGCGATCCGGCTCGGACATAGCTCGCGCTGCTTCTCAGTGGTTGTTGCTGGTATCTATTGGGACAGACAGGACAGACCGAACGCTGGACGCAATCAGGTTTGTGGCTTCAGCCGCCTGCGGCGTGAAAACGGCGGCAAATCGGAGGGATCTCAAAGCCCAAGGCCCCGCCCCCTACCGATGCCATGGCTGAATGCGAGTTCCGCACCAAGGCGCCGGCCGGAATCGATGTTGATGCCAAGATCGCGCTTGCGGTTGGCAAGCAGGGATTCCAGCTGTGGATCGCGTTCGAGGCTTTTTGCCATGTCGGACATAGCCGAGAGCGTTGACTTGTAGCCGGACATGTCGCCGGCCTGGTATTGGCGCTGGCCCGTGCGATCAAGCTTTTGCCAGCGTTCCACGAAACGGTCTGCGCGGCGGCCCGGATCGATGTCCAGTCCGGTGCGGATTTCGGTTTCTAGCTGGAGCGCCTGCACGACGCGGTTGACCCGGCCGGCCGCCGCTTCACGAACTAGCTCAGGGTTCTTGACGTAGGCCGCTTCGGCGTCACGCCAGCCATGCCGCCGAACCTTCTCGAACGCGCCACGGGCATCCTTCAATTCGCGCATCTGCTCGGGACTGCCCTGCCCGTCCTCACTTCCGGTGCTGAGGATCGCATCGATGACGCGCGCGTGACCCACAAGCGCCTGGGTGCGGGCTCGACGCATTTCTGCCTCTCGGTTCCCCGGCACAGTCGTGTCGCGCTGCGCTCCCTCAGCAAGAGCTTCTCTTCCAGGCGTGGGGCCACGATCTCCGATCTGGGCCCCGACATTCTCCCTTCCCGGCCTTTGCCCACGGTTCTGGCCGGGTTCGCCGTCTCCGGGCGAGCGCAGCCCGTCCAGCAGCCCGCCGATCCTATCGCGCAGTTTCTCCGGAACGATCCGGCGCACGATCTCGACCACACGCTCGCGGAAAGTGATCCCCCGCCGCTCGGCATAGATCTGAGCTGGGTCGGCTTGCTCATAATCCGACGCCATGTCCTTGGCGCGGTCGCGTGACAGCGTGCGGACGAGCCGGTCTTGTGTTGCAAAGTCATCGCTGCCGTAGTGTAGGTTCAGCTCATCTCGATGCCGCGACATCGAAACGTAGCTGCCGTGCGCATCCATACCCGGTGTTGCCAAGACATGGGTGCGGTCAACGGTCATGCCCTGAGCCTTGTGAATGGTCGCTGCATAGCCGTGGTCAATGTGGGCATAGTCTTTCAGATCGAACCGTACGGACCTGCCGTCATCGGTGCGCACGGCCATGTTGTGTGTGCTGACCTCTTCGATCACACCAAGCGTGCCGTTCTTGACGCCGAGCCCGCGCTCGTTGCGCAAGAACATGATGCGGTCGCCGCTGGCGAAACTTCTCACCCCGCGTTCGATATCCACCTGCACTTCTTCGCCGAGATCGCCGGCGGCGCGCATGCGCTCTCGCGCTGCGTGGTTGAGCGCGCGCACCTCGTCGTTTGTGTGGGTGAGGATGATCCGGCTTGCCTGTGGCTGCGCCTGCCTGTCGCGATCCCAGCGCTCGACCAGATTGCTGCGCGCCTCATCGCGCGTCGCAGCCTGGTGCACCATGCCTTTCGCGTCATAGGCGCCGATCGCAGCACCGATCCTGCCGGTTGCCAGATCGCGCGTGGCGTGACGCTGCCAGTCCTCGCGCTGCCGGCGCACCTGGCCGATCTTGACGCCGCCGTGGCGCTCATGGATCGAACGGAATGCAGCACCCGCTTCGATGGCCTGCAGCTGCTGCGGATCACCAACCAGCACTACTTTTGCACCAACGTCCGCCGCATGGGAGAGCACGCGCTCCAACTGGCGCGTGCCGACCATGCCAGCCTCGTCGATCACCAGGACATCACGTGCGGTGAGCTGGTCACGGCCCTGTTCCCAACTGTGTTCCATGCTGGCGATGGTGCGTGACGAGATGCCTGAGCCGCTTTCGAGATTCTCGGCCGCAATGCCGGAGAGTGCCGCGCCTCGGACCTCAAAGCCCGCTGCCGCCCATGCCTGGCGTGCAACACCCAGCATCGCGCTCTTGCCCGTTCCGGCAAAGCCGACAACAACACCAAGACCGCGGCCATCGGTGATGTGAGTCAATGCATCGGCCTGCTCGCCAGAAAGGACAAGACCGAGCTGCTTGGCATTCGCGAGAGCAGCCTCGCGATGTGCGTTACTCACCGCATAGTGCTCCTGTCCGGCCATGCGTTCTGCCGCGCGATGCAGGCGCTGTTCGGTCTCGATCATCTGCCGGGTCGTGAACCGATCTTCGCCGCGTCCGTCCTTGCCGAGTTCGACCAGATCGGGCGCGTTGCTGACGGCTGCCATCACGTGGTTGAACTGCTCGATTCCATCGCTGTGTCGATGCGCGAACTTCGCAATGTCCCTTCGCGTAAAGGTCGATTGCTGATGCGTGATGGCGTCCAGCGCCACCGATGGATCCCCGATGATGCGCGCGCCATTGTTGCGCGCGATGTCGCGGTGCAGTTCGGCGCGATCTGCTTCAATGCCGGCAGCGTCAAGGCCGTCGCCTTCAATGCGTTGGGCCGGTGCACCAATCTGAGTCTGCGGCTCCAAGGCAATGCCCTGCGCTTCCAGACTGCGATGATCAATGCAGGCGTCGATGTCGAGTTCGGCAAGGCGCTCATTGGCAAGCTCGGCCCATCGTTCACGCCAGCGCTCGACCAGCTCGGTCTGATTCCAGTCACGGACCTTTGGACCAAAACCGTTCTCATCCACGGATCGCATGGCGAGCATGACATGGGCATGCGGTTTGGGGCTGCCGTCCTCTGCCCTGTCCCAATGCACGTTGAGATCGGCGACCATGCCCCGGCTGACGAACTCGGTCTGAACGAAGTCGCGCGCCAACTCGATGCCTTGCGCCTGGCTGAGTTCACGCGGCAGGGCAAACTCCACCTCGCGGGCAAGCTGCGCATCCTTCCTGACCTCGAAGGCCTCGACATCGTTCCACAGCCGTTCGCGGTCGCTCCAGGCTTCTGGTGCATTCTCCGGCATCATCACCTCGGAATGGACGACACCGCGCTTGGCCGAGAAATCATGCGTGCGTTCGATCCGCTCGTCGCGCAACCGCGAGGCCGACCGGTAGGCGGCCGAGGCAACAGCACTCGAGCCGGCCTTGCGGCCAATGACCTTGACGTGAAGATGATAGATCGCCATCGCGACCAGATCATTTGCACGTCAAAGCGCACGTCGGCACGACGTATAAGCGCGCCCTCCCTCGAAAAATTCTCGGGATGGACCAGCCCGTCCCCGCCTGTCTCGGCAACCCTGAAGCCTTCCGGCAGGCGCTCGCCTGTCATACCTGCATCGACAATCTATGGAGACCGCCATGCGTAAACCAAGAGACTTCGACGCGGAACTGAGGGCGCTGGAAGAAAAGGCACGAGAACTCAAAACGCGAAAGGTCCAGCAGCTTGGCGAGCTGGTGATCGCCACCGGCGCCGATCAACTCAGCACCGACGAATTGGCCGGCGCGCTGGTCGCAATCGCTGAAACAAAAGAAGCCGCAAAGCGTGAGGCATGGGCCAAGCGTGGGGTGATGTTTTTCGAGAGCGGGTCCCGGCGAACTGCTCCGGCATCTGAAGGCAACCTGCGACGCGCTCCGGCGCAATCGGGCAGCCCGCAATCGCCGGCAGGCGGCACAGGCTCGCAATGACATGCGCACCTGGCAGGTCGAGCGCCGCAAGCGCACACGGCATCTGATCGAACTCGGCGGTCTCGTCGTCAAGGCAGGCATTGTCGAGCTCGCCAATGACGATCGCGCTATCATCTACGGCGCGCTGCTCTGGATCGCTGCCGAGCTGCAGGGCCACGAAGGCGAGCAGGCGCGGGACCTATGGATCGCGAAGGGAAAGCAGGCATTCAACGCGGACCGGCATGAAGACCAAATGAGCCAGACAAGATGAAAGGTGGTCGACGGGCGGCGGGCGATGCGAAGCAGCCCATTCGATCACGCCTGACCAAAAACCGAGTCAGTGTGAAAAGGGTATTTTACACGCAGAGAACACTAGGCCGCGCTTGGAATTCACTCTCTCCGCCATCTCCATTGTTTTCGTTATTTTTTTGCCGAATATTCGGTTTGGCATAACCTTCGCAGACCCAGCGCTCGGCCGATAATTACGTGCCGACTCGAAACTTTTCTCGGCAGACCGTGCAATCGTACCTGCGTGTTTCGGCTGGGTCATCATTTGCAACAGCTTCCAGTTCCGATGGCTTTGTGGCGCCTGTCATGTGGCACCACGGACACCAGGCATCTCCGCACTTCACCGGATCGTATGTAGCCGATCGCCGCTGCCGATCTGTCGTCGTCGCGAGTCGCATCGCGATTTCAACCAACGCGCCATGGGTCGGTAACATTGAAGAGTACATCTCGGGCCTCCTGTTTCTGGCGGCATCACGAGCCGCCGCAGCAGCAACACCATACGACGCGGGCGTCGAAAAAATTGTGCGCGCACGAAAAAGTCCGCCGAAGCGTGGTTTAGCCAATGTCGGACTGTGCCCCTCTCTCTAGCTATCCGTCGAAGCCCTAAGGGTCGTGCCGGCATGCTCGCGACTATCGCATCAAGGCCGCCAGCGTCCTTTGGGATTTAGCTTGGGAAACCGTACAGAGGCACCAGCGGACTCTCACACATTGGCGGTCGCGGCCTAACCCTTTTTGGTGACGATAGCTTTGTGCGCCGCGTCGGACTGGTCAAGCTTCCGCACTCTTCCCTCACACCGGACGCACGATGCAGCGGAAGCCGAGGTGGCAAGTGGACGTGTCTATCGCCTGCGCCATGCGCGCGGCGGGACGATAACGCCGGCAGTAGTTGGGCGCGCAGAGGAAGGACCCGCCCTTGGTGACCTTGCGCGGAATCCTGATGTCAGGCGTCAGCGGATCGTAGCTCGCGTCGCGCTCGCCGCCGCGCGGATCTGTCATCGTGCAACAAGGGCTTTCGATGCGGCGATGCTCCTGGTACCAGTCCGTGGTCCACTGCCAGACGTTGCCTGCCATATCGTAGAGACCATAGCTGTTTGCAGGAAACGAGCCGACCGGAGCGGTCCACTCGTAGCCATCCTCGCAATCGTTGCGGAATGGGAAGTCGCCCTGATACGTGTTGGCCATATGCCGGCCGCCGGGGGTCAATTCGTCGCCCCATACGAACTCTGCGCCGTCCAATCCTCCACGTGCCGCGAACTCCCATTCCGCCTCGGTCGGGAGCGCCTTTCCCGCCCAGTTCGCATAGGCTTCGGCATCCTCAAACGCGAGGTGGACTACCGGGTGGTTGTTGAGACCTTTGATAGAACTCGCAGGCCCACGTGGATGGCGCCAATTGGCACCCTTCACATAGGCCCACCACCGGTAATGGTCGCTTCGGTTGGTGCCAGGCGGCGGTCGAACGAATATCGCCGATGCGGGAGCGAGCGACTCCGCCGGCGCGCCGGGATACTCGGCTGCGTTGGCAGGACGCTCAGCCAGCGTCACGTACCCTGTCGCCGCGACAAATTTCGCAAAATCATCGTTCGTAACAGTCGTCACATCCGCCCAGAAACCATCGACCACGACGCGGTGGGTTGGAGCCTCTTCCGGATAATGGTGGTCTGATCCCATTAGGAATTCGCCACCAGGGATTCGCACCATGTTTGGAAATGGCGGGCTGTGCCTAGGAACGGAACGAACATGCTCCAGATCCTCCGTAGACGGCACAGCCATCCCTGCATCATTCATGACTATAGTTCCATAGAAGCGAACTTTGATCCGGGCCGAACTAGTCTCCGAGTTGATTGAACATCGAGGATGGATCCGCTGCAATTGGCGGTGCACCGAAGGTCAGCTTGATCGCCTCCCCGATCAGCAGCGGCGGTGCCATTTGCTTGGCGATATCCACGATCTTCGCCTTCATTTTTTTGACGCTGTCCGGCTTCTTGTCGGCCAGGTTAGTAGTTTCGGACTTGTCGGCGGCTAGGTCGAACAGTTCGACGCGCTCCAACACGCCGGCCGACCATACAAGCTTCACATCGCCCTCACGGATTGCGCCGCCTGTCGGGTCGACATTGTAGACCATGTCGCTGCGGGGCGAGGGTTTGCCTTCGCTGATCGTCCCCCAGACATCCATGCCGTCGAGCGGCTTGTTCTTGGTTGGCTTCGCTCCGGCAAGCCCAGCAAGGGTCGGATAAATGTCCGAGACATGTATCAGGCCGTTCACGTCACCGGCCTTCACCTTGCCCGGCCAGTTCGCCAGAGCGCAGACACGGGTGCCGCCCTCATAGAGCGTGCCCTTGCCGCTGCGATATGGCCCATTGTCGGCCGGAAGGCTGTTTCCGACCTTCGATTCGCCCGCAAACATTGCATCCCGCACGCCGCCATTGTCGCTCTGGAAGATGATGATTGTATTGTCGCGCATCTTCTTCTTCTCGAGCGCGGCAACAACCCGGCCGATCTCGTCGTCCATGACGGAGACCATGGCGGAATAGAGCCGCCGTTGCTCATCGGCGACATGAGCATATTTTTTGATGTACTCTTCGGGTGCCTGGTAGGGCGAATGCGGTGCGGTGAATGCCAGATACAGGAATAGTGACGCCTTGCCGTCATGTTTTTCGATTACCTTGGCGGCTTCCGTGCCGAACAGGGTATTATCGAAGCCAGGCTCCTTCAGCGGCTTGTTGTTGCGGTACCAGTCCATCACGCCATGAGAAGCGTGCTTGAAATGATCGATTTCGCCGACCAGGGCGCCGTAGAACGAATCGAATCCGCGCTGGCGCGGCCAGTATTCAGTCTTTGCGTGACCAAGATGCCACTTGCCCACCATCGCGGTCTTGTATCCTGCGTCCTTGAGCATCTGGGGCAGGAGATACTCGTCGGTGGCAAGGCCGTAACTGCCACCTGACGGGATAACGCCCATCTGCAGCCCGTAGCGCAGCGGATAGCGCCCGGTCATCAGCGCCGCGCGGGTGGGCGTGCACATCGGCTGGGCATAGAATTGTTCCAGCCGCGCGCCTTCGGCGGCGAGCTTGTCGATGTTGGGCGTCTTGATATCCGAGCCGTGGAAGCCCACGTCCTTCCAGCCCTGATCGTCGGAGATGATGTAGACGATGTTGGGGGCCGCCGGCTGTGCCTCTGCCTGCTGAACGCCGGCGAGGCCAGCGAGCGCGCCCGAAAGGCCGATTGGTGCAACCAAGCGGGAAACGGCTACCGCCGTGCCGGCCATCAATGCGTCGCGGCGCGTGATTTTGATGCCGATATCGGCTTCCGGCAAGTCCTGATCGTTGTTCACCTTTTTCGCCCTCCCTTGATTTGTCGGCGCTAGCCTGACGCCGAGCACGCTTTTCCGGAATACTTCTTGTCTATTCATAGTCCCCGCCAGGTTAGGGGATCGCAGGCGGTAAGCCGCCCTTCTGCCTCCGACCCCATTTCGGACTTGCTCGGTCGATTACATCGGGTGGTCAGCGAGCAGGCGCGACTCCCGGTGGTGCCCACGTCTGGTCGACGATGGCTTTGTCCGGCATATAAGTCCGCATAATGACGGTGAACGAGCCAGCTTTCGGACTTGGCAGCCAGTTCGCCATCTTATCTGCACTCGGAGCCTCGCTCTGGATATAAAGCGTCAGACCACCATCGGCATCGGTTTTGAGGTTCGGGGTCCGGTTTCCGATTGCATATCGGTTGATGGAATTAGCAACTAGGTTGTAGGTGGGATCGTACATGGTGATCGACCAGAACGCCTTCACTTCTGGCAGTTGGCCGGGAGCAAAGCGCATCGCATATTGCTTGTTGCCGTCCAGCGGCTGGCCTGACTGGTCAAGCGCGGTGTTGTAGTAGACTGCTTCGTCCGGGTCGTTGGCGATGATCCCGCCAAGGCACTGTATTGACGCCCGCAGCAGGAAATCGTCAATCAGGCCCGCCGTCCCCATCGCCTTCGGCGGGATATTCCAGCCGTTCACGCGCTTGCCGAGAGCGCCAGAGCGGATCACCTGATGAAGCATGGCAAAGCCGTCCTTGGAAGCTCGCGCCAGACCGCGCTTGGTGTCCTCGTCCAGCTTGTCGATGTCTTGGCCGGGGCCGATGCCGATCTTGGCGAAAAGCTCGGTTAGCTTCGCCAGCCTCGCCTCGGGCGGGTTCTCGGTCATCGCCCGGTTCATCGTCTTCCATTCGCCGAGCGGATCGGTCTTCGCGTCGAAGGGAGCCCAGACATCGCGGCTCGCAGGCAGCAAAGGTTCGGCCTTGCCCCATTGGCTGAGCGGGATCAGCGTGTACTGGTCCTGCAGCTTGCGGACGACAGGCAGATCGGCCGGACCATCGACCAATGTGCGTCCGAGGATCAGAACGCTGTTGGTTCTGGACGGCGTGATAGACTTCACTCCAGCCGGTAGCTGACCCTTCCAGTTCGGACCGATAATCGCGTAGCTTCCCGCCTTGCCCCCAGTGGTGCGGGTGCCGACATAGGCAAAGTTGTCGCTGTCAATGCTCGCCAGTTCGAAGGTGAAGTAGCGGTCGCCCATGTCGGGATGAGTCAGAATGAGCGGTTCTTTCGACACGTCGATCCAGGCGATGGAATACAGCGTGTCGTTGTTCGGCGAGCCGCCATCGCGGTATTCGGCCGTGGCCAGATCACGGACGTTGTAGAAGTGGTTCAGCGGCGCGTAGGGCGTGATGCTTCCGGCAGGCTTTGGCACGGTCACCCAATTCCAGCGCAATGACGGCAGGTAGACGTAGGGAAATCCAAAGACATAGGCCTGCAGTCCGAGGGAATAGGCGTACTGTTCCTGCCAGCTAGTCGGTTTCGGCGCGTCCTGCGCCTGTGCTGGAAGCGCCACGGCCAGACACAACAAGATGCTGCCGAAGAAGCTTTGAACCAACGGCATTTTTCCCCTCCGCTGTTTCCAGAAGTCAACCCCAAGTCACTGTATGTGGACCACGACGTAGCGCCCGTTATGAGCCTGATAGTACTTGCCGCCGCAGTGCCACAGCACGGGGCCGTAGACGGTGGTCTTCACACACGCGGCCGGGAGGCTGTTCACGTAGATAGCCGTCCGGCGGATTGTTCGGCGAGTGGTACGCCTGGCAACGCCAGCGACGCTGCCGGGCGTGAGCGGATGACCAACTCGCGCCTGCGCGTCGCCGACGAAAGAGGGGAGCGGTACAACTTCGTCGATCAGTCCGCCAAAAATTATAGCGACGGCAATCGCAGCCGCGCCACCGGCCAATCTCAAGCTAATTCTTGTCATCGTTCATCCTCTCTAAATTCAAATAGCTGCAGCAGGTTCTAATTGGCCGACAGCATCGTTATCGGCGCCGCGACTGGTAACGTGAGAACGCGGGTAGTGGCGCCGGCCAGCCCGCCCTCTTCCTGATCTGGAATACCCTGCGCCAGGACCTTGCGAAGTTCCGGCGCAATTTCTGCAATTTGAGCGAACTTGCCGTGATTGGTCGCATCCGTCGCTTTCACATTCGACAGGTCGACCACGATGGCGCCGAGATCTGCGAGGCCCGCACTGTCTTTACTCGCTCCAAGCCGATCTTTGCCGCCAGCGATAACTCGCGACAGTCCCAATGCTTTGTCGTCGCGCGAGAGAATGATCAAAAACGGCTTTTTAGGTTTTCCGATTCGCTGCATTTCCGATTTGAATACGTCCTCGTCGATATCGGGGGCGGCGAGTATCACCGTGCCAAGCTTGCCGGCTGAAGCGATATTTCCCGATATCTTGATTTGCCGAAATGCCTCGACGGTCACCCAGTTGCCCATCGAATGCGCGAGGACGTTGATTTCATCAGCATCACTTGCCATCAAAAGGCGCAGCGTCCGCTCCAATCTGTCGCGAGCGATAGTCGCGCTGTTGTTGTCATATACGTAGTCCAGCGTCTTGCCCCGCGAGGCCCAACTGAAGAAGACGGGAACGCTAGGCGCACGGGAATCATGAACGACTTGCGCGAAGCGATAGAGTCCTTCGGCAAACAGCGTGTTGTAACCATGCACAAAGAGCAGGACCTTGCGCTGGCCTTTGGGCTGAGCTTTCAAACGTTGGTTCAATTCGGCCAGAAACTGCTTTTCGTTCGGCAGGACCTCGCCATCTCGCGTGACAAAATCCGTCTGAGCATTTCCCGGCTTCGAAGAAGGCCATTCGACATTGCCAGCCCTATGGTTCGGCGGCACGCTGACGGTGATCGATGCAAAGTTCAGGGCAGATGACCGTTCGCCATCGAAGTAGGTTCCCGGTCGAGCATCAGGCGCTCGAGTGGTAGCAACGAGAATGGTATGCGAACTGGCACCTTGAGCTACGGAGGTATTCGACAAAAGGGCCCCGGTCTCAGGCCTGCTTGCGCAAGAAGAGAGGATGAGTGCGCAAGCAGAGGATATTGCCAGGGTTCGCCCTGCTCGCATGCTCACTCCCACCAGTACCCGGCAGCGATTTACCAGCTTCATTCTTTCGTGCACCCCGATGTCATCTCCGAGAAGGCAGCCTTGCCTCCCCCCGCCGAGCGTTGTCCGTGATCGGACACAAGTCGTCGCGTGACGCGACTTGCGTAAAGGTCAGTCAAGACACAACCCGCTTGCCGACCCAATACAAGATCGGCAGCTGACTGATCGCGATCAATCCCCAACGGTGGCGCGGAAACCGCTTACGTTTCGAGCGTCCTGTAAGGAAGGTAACTAACTGTATCCTACGGCCGGAACCCTGAAGCTCGTGGCCGGAAATTGACTTCAGCTGGCGCGTTTTGGAACAGCAACAAAATTGCCATCCAACAAACGCATGATGCAGGCCCTCCTGCAGGGATCCACCCAAATTAACCTGCCGGATTGTACCAGATCGGCGACGTATAGGCGCGCTCCTGGGTCGTCATCGGCACGTCGGCCGGCAAGGTCAGGCCAAAATACTTCGCGTCGTAGGCGGTCCAGCGCGGCGTCGGGATCTCGATGACACGGCCGTAGTAGAAAGCACGCAGCGAGGGGTCGAAATCCGTGTCCTTCCAGACCGCGATCAACTCGGGCGCACCGATCGTGTTGGTCCACGTCGCATTGGGCACGTCGACCGTGCTACCGACCGGCGGCAGCTTGCCGCTGGCGTCCGCCTTGCGGTCGCCGGACCAGGCGACGTCGTAAATCTTCTCATGCACCTCGCCGGCCGCGTCTAGCCAGCCCTTGACGATCTGGTAGCGGTCGAGATTGGCCCCGATCGGGTCCTTCAGCGCGGCGACCAGGAACGTCGGCGCCTTGCCGTCGGGCGCGTGGCTGAGGTCGCCGCCCATCGGCACACCCTTGCTGTAGCCGGCAATCGCCGGGCTGCGGCTGTTGGCGTCGGCGGCCTCGAAGTCGAAGCCGCCAAAGAAGCGCACCACCATGCGCGGCCCGGTCGTGGCATAGGTCTCGCGCCGCTTCATGGCGTCGAAGATCGAGGCGCGGGTGTTCTCCTGCGCCCACACCGCTGCGTAGCCCGACGCGGTCATCTCCCATTCCATGATCTTCAGCCCGAGCTTCGCGTTGGACATGAAGGCATGCGAGGTGCGCTCGGGGTTTGGCTCGGCCGACGCGACCTTTCCGAAGAAGTTGTCGTCATCGGCGGTGGCGAGGCCGGTATGCGAATCGGTGCTGCCGACCAGCCCGAACTTGTAGGGGTTCACGCCGAGCTTCGCTTCCAGCTTAAGGCCATTCTTGAGGGCCGAGCGCGTGTATTCGAACTCCAGCATCTCCGGCTTCTTGGCCTCGCTGAGGTCGAGGTTGCCCTTGTCCCACTTCTCGAAATTGGCGAACTCGTCGTTCGGCGACAGGACCGGATGGCTCTCGCCGTCGCCCTTCATCTGCGTGGTTTCGTACAGGACCTCCCAGCGCGCCCGCTGCTCGGCATATTCGCGGTCGATCTCCTTGCCAGTGAAGGACTCGATGATCGGGAACATCGTGCCGTTGCTCAGATTTCCGTTGTGGGCGATCGCCAGCACCTGGCCACCGGTCTTGTCCTCATAGTTCTGCAGCCATTTCCAGAGGTCGCGCGGATTGTTGGAGCCGAGCGGCGGCTGCGTCGTATAGGGCTCGATCATCGCGGCCTTGTCGCCGTTGTCGCGGAAGATCACGTTGCGGTGCAGATTGTTGCCCTTCGATAGCGAGGTCCATTCATAACCGATGATCGCGGTGAAACGGCCGGGCTCGTTGGCCTCTTCGGCCGCGTCGATGATGCTCTGCCAGGTGGAACGATACGCGGCGCTGCCCGGCGAATAGGTAATCTCCTTCGGAAACTTGCCTTGTGCGAAGGTTTTGACGATGTCGTAGGCCGCCTCGGCGCCCTTGCCCGACTGCATCATGTCGTACCAGGTGCGGGCCTGGGGATTTTGCAGGATCTCGGGTTTGCCGGCGAGGAAATCGCCGAAAAAACCGAGATTGTCGGAGTGATCGGCCACGACCAGGAAGTCGAGCGGGCGCGACAGCTTCACCGGCAGCCCCGTGTTGGAAACGATCTCCTCGCCCTTGGCAAATTTGTACGCTTCGCGCGGCCCGATCCTGGCGCCGGCAGCGCCGGCATCGAAGGAGAGCGCGGTGTGCAAATGGGTGTCGCCGAATAGTGGCCGCACCGGGAAGTTGCGGCCGGCATAAGGCGAGTAGGGCCGCTTTGTCTGGAACACCGTTGCGCCGGTGGTCTTGTCGATGTCGCCGATATCCGTATTCACAGCCTCCTGAGCCCGAACGGACTGCGCGACGACCAACAGGCCTGCAAGTGCTGCACTTCTCAGCAGTGCGCGATCGAGATTTCTGAACTTCATTTGAACCTCCACTATGAAAACATCGCGTCCAGCCGCTGGACGCTCCAGAATGCTGCGATGATGCCGATGGCATAGGCTGACGCGACGATCGCCTGCCGGGGAATGAAGATGACCCGCCGCACGGCGTATACCGAGCTCAGCAACACGGCGATGAAGGCCAGTTGTCCGAGCTCGACGCCGACGTTGAAGCTGAGCAGCGCCAGGGGGATGTCGCCTTGCGGCAGGCCGAGCTCGACCAGCGCGCTGGCAAAGCCGAAGCCGTGCAGCAGGCCGAAGGCGAAGGCCACCATCCAGGGCCGAACGATGGCGAGGCTGAGCTGGCCGCGCTCCATGCGCACGACCTCGGCGGCGACCATGACGATGCTGATGGCGATCATCGTCTCCACCGGCAGCGAAGGCAGCCTCACCCATCCGAGCGTCGCGCAACTTAAGGTGATGGAATGCGCCGCCGTGAACGCGGTGATCGCCTTCACCAGCTTTCGCCAGTCGTGCACGATCAGCATCAGCCCGCAGACGAAGAGCAGATGGTCGAAACCGAACGCGATGTGCTCGATGCCGTGGCGGACATAGGTGGCGAACAGCGCCCAGGCGCTCTGCGACGCGGGGATTACCGCGGAAGGTTCGCTCGGCGTCAGCCGCGCCGTCCAGCTGTTGCCGTTGGCGAAGGCCACATGGACCAGCGCGTCGGTCATGGTGTTCTGCAAGCCGTCGATCAGAACGTTCTGGCCAGTGAGCGGGTCGAGCGTGCGCATGTGCCAGGTCTGCACCATCGCATCGCCGGTCGGATGGGAGACGATCGGCGTCAACGTCTCGTTCCTGCCGGAAAACAGCGCCGACAACGCCAGTCTCGCGTCGCCCTGCATCGGGGTCTTGAACAGCACGCTGAACTCGTTCGGCGCCTCTTCCTGCACGCTGAGATAGGCGGGGCGTACCTCATGGGCAGAGGCGGCCGCGGGCAGCAGCACGATGATGACCGCTGCCAGCACGACCAGCGCAACGCGCTCCATTGCGCGGGCGCATCCCATGAGAAGAGACTTTTTGCCCGGTCGCCTCATTTTGCCGCCACGTTGTGTGCCGGCTCTGGTCCCAGCATCGCCTTAACGCTGTCGTCCACCTCTACCGCGTACTTCCTGCGCAGCTCGACGAGATAGTCGCGGGTGAGCTCTGTCTGCTTGGCGCCGCGCCATTCGCCAAGAACGGCATCCCTGACCGTCTCGAAAGGCTTCAACACCGTCGGCGTGCGCTCGGTGACCAGCACCAGGTGAACGCCGTACCCCGACTTCACCGGACCGCGCCACTGGCCGGGGTCGAGCGCAATGACCTCGCGTGCAAAGTCCGGACCGAACATCCCCGACAGCGCCAGCTCGTTGGTGTTTTCAAAACTGTCGCCGAATATCAGAGGATCACCCGCCGCCGCGTCCGCGTCGCCCGTCGCATTCAGCGCGGCGAGCGCCATTTGGGCGTCCGCTGCGGCGTCCTTGCGATGTCTCGGATCGAAGTAGATCTGCCTGAACGACAGCTTTCCCGGCGTCTCGAATTGTGCGGGATTGGCAGCATAGAACTGCCGCAGGTCCGTCACGCTAGGTTCGGCAAGTTGGGCAGTGTCCTCGACCAGGAACTTCAGCTTCTGCGCCAGGCGGCGGCGAATGATGGAGTCGTCCTGCTCAAGGCCCATCTCTTCAGCCTCGCGTGCCAACAATTTTTCGTTCAGGAAATCGTCGACCAAACCCTTCAACTCTTCCGCCGTGGGCTGGCGCAGCCACTGGCTCGACCACGTCTGCTTCAGCCAGCGTACATCGCCCTCGCCAATGCGGACGGGTTGGACAGCTGAAGCGGCGACACTGCTTTCGTGCAGCCACGAGTAGCTGCCGAACAGGATCGCGCCGACGACCGCGAAATGCAGCAGGGGTTCTCTCAGCCAACTCACTTGCGGTGATCCCGCGCTGACATCCGGGCGAAGAAGTTCTCCTCCTGGGTGGTGGTGAGCGAGGTGTGGCTGTCGGTCGAGCCTATCATGCCGAATTCATAGGTATTCACTCCGAGCTTCGCCTCGAACCGCAGGCCAGTCTGCAACGCTGTGCGCGCATACTCGCTCTGCAGCATCTCCGGCTTTTTCACTTCGCTGAGGTAGCCCATGCCCTCTTCCCAATGTACCCATTGCATCGCGGCCAACAGCAGTGGACGCCTGGGATGGTTTGCACACAAAGGGCGCGGGTGGGGAACGTAATTAACTGTAAAGATGCAGCTGGGTGCAAGCTGTCGATCACAGGCTTCGGACGTCCAGACCTGTTCTGCGCAACGAGTTCGGGAAAACTGCGTGTCTTCCGCCCGGCCAAGTCGTCGCCGACCTTTTGGCGCGCATCACCCACGAGTTCAGACGCATTCTTTGCCTGCAGCACGTTCTACTTGGCCGTCAGCATCACTATCAGCGCCGCGACTGGCCAACTTAACGCGGGTAGTGGCGCCGGCCCGTCCGCCCTACCCCGGTTCTTCAAAACCCCGCGCCAGGACCCTGCGAAGGTCTGGCGCAATTGCTGCGATTTGGGCGCTGCCCTAGAAACGCATGATCAGACCCATGATCGGGCCTTGTTGCACGACATCGAAGACAAACCCGTTATTGTCGTAGTTGACGCCCAATGCGCGATAGCCGACGACCGCCGAAAATCGATCGTTGAAACGATAGCCCAGCGCGGCTGCGACGTCCCAATCGACATTGGCCGCGCCAGCTCCCACCATTCCCCAACCGGTGACATAGACCTCGGGTGTGAGCGAATAGTTCGCACGAATACCAACCAGCCCGTCTACCCAGGTCTTGCCGTCGCTGGCGGAGCGGCCGTCAAGAATTCCACCATGGAACTCAAGGTCCGTATTGACCGACCAGACCCTCATGGCGCCGACCACATCGAGACGTCCAGCGTCGCTCTGGAGGACTGAATAACCAACTCCACCCAGACCTGAAAAAGTTTGCGACGTGAGATCGACGCTGTCTGCCAAGATGCCTTTGGGCGTGCCATTGCCGGCGGAAATCTTGACGTATTGGAGGTCGCCGAAAATGCTGTAGCGGTCGTAGCGTGCCTCGATAACGGCCATGGCCGCGAAATCAAGATTCTTCAGGATGTCGCCAAAATTAGAATCAACCTCGACGGCGGGCAAACCGAACTGCCCCACGTCGCCCGAGAGGCCAGCAGCCCAGAAATACGGCGCGACGCTGAACGTCCATCCCTGCTCGGTCACTATGGGTTTCAGGTCCGGCGTCACCGGGGAGACCAGATCGGCCGCGCCCGCGTTGTTAGCAAGGCACAGGATACAAAGCGCGGCATAGCCGGTAGTCACCGTCCGACAGAAAATTTTCATTGATCTTTGCTCGGTTGTGGGTTGCGACTCTCAGTCCCGGTTTCATTAGAAGGCTTAGTCGACATTGGACCACGACGTAGCGCCGTAGGGCTGATTGTTAGACAACCGCATTGCGACAGCATCCTATCGTTAACAGGGTTGTGCAATTGCAATCGAACCCCGTATGGCGGGAGGCTGACCACCGACCAGTTCTGACCATCCGTGGCGCTTACCATGGCGGCCGAGGATTGACGCCCAGGTTGCGGGGAGCCTCTGAGTCCCGCACCGCTGCCCCGACCTCTCCAACCAGCCGGTCAACAAGTTGCTGCCATTCGGCTCGTCTGGCCTCGACCAATGTCGTTGTGGTCTGGTCGACACTTGAGAGCGCCCGCTCGGCGTCCGCAAGCTCCTCGCATATTTCCAGAAAGCTCTCACTCCGAACGACCAGTCGGTGGATCGCCAACTCAAACTGCGGAAAGCGGCGTACCGCCGCTAGGATCGCTCTTTGTCTCTCGGATGATTCCTGTTGCGTGGCCATGATTCGTTGATCTGACATAAATCCGACCGAAATAACGATTTTTTCAATTCGATTTTCAATTCGCCAGTTCGCGACCTGAGTGAATTGTATATTGCCCACGACCGGCTGGGGAATGTAAATTACGTGGGGGACCATGTAGTCACTGGTCGAGCGAGGGGCAGTGAATAAGCCTGAATCATCCTTCACAGCGGAGCCAGTTCTCCCTGCCGAGAGTTGTCGCGCCCAGCTTGGCCTGATCCTCGGCAGCGCGGACTTCGATGCCACGGGCCGTGAGCACCGTTTCCTTAGCTACGTGGTCGAGGAAGCCTTATCCGGGCGTGGCGATCGCATCAAGGCTTACACCATCGCGGTCGAAGTGTTCGGCCGTGGCCAATCATTTGACCCTCAGACGGACCCAATCGTCCGCATTGAGGCCGGCCACCTTCGTCGGGCGCTGGAACGCTACTACCTGACCTCAGGACAAAGGGATCCTATACTCATAACAATTCCCAAGGGCGGATATGTTCCTTCGTTCGCACGCCAGGCCGAAACTGAGTTAGCACCGCTCCCGGCCCCACTTGTCGCGCAGCCAGTCTCGGAGCGCCCGACCCTGTGGAGAACTCGGCCGCGAGTGCTGGCAGCCGTGCTCATGCCTCTTGTGGCGATCGTGGCATCTCTATCGGTCTGGTGGTGGTGGGCGCCCTCCACATATACCGAGCCAGCAAGGCCCCGAGTGCTCGTGCAGACGTTTGACAATCCGGGCGGCACTCAGGCCGCAGGCGTGGTTGCAAGTGGATTGAAGGAGGAAATTGTCGAGCAGCTTTCCAAGTTCAGAGACTTGCTGGTTATGGAGTCAGCCCCGAAGCCGGAAGATGCCTCATTGGCGCCACCACGATTTGTTGTCGCTGGAAGTGTCACGCTGTCGGATGAGGCCTTTCAGCTTCGGGTCCGGCTCATCAATCGCGGAAATGGGTCGGTCATTTGGGCAAATACCTACGACGGCCCATTGAAAGTCTCGGTATTTCGGGATGCCCAGAAGGAAATTGCGCACAGCGTATCACAAAATTTGGCTCAGGTTTACGGCGTGATCTTCCAGGCGGACGAGGATCTCGACGTGAGCAACGCCCCCGATGATTGGGTAGCCTATGGTTGTACACTTTCTTTCTATGCGTATCGGTTGGAAATGGATCCGGAGCGCCGTCCCGCTGTCCGTACATGCCTTGAGAAAGCTGTGGATCGCTTCCCCGGCTACGCCTCGGCATGGGGTCTCCTGTCATTGGTCTATGTCGATGACTACCGGTATGGAGTCGATGGGAGGCCTCCGGCATCAGCGCTTGAGCGCGCTTTCGCTGCCGCCCGGCACGCCGCGGCGCTCGATCCCCTGAATATGCCAGCGCGTCAGGCAAAAATGCTGGCACTCTATTTCGACCGACAGATTGATGCCGCGTTGGCGCTAGGCGAGGAGAGCTTGAAACTCAACCCAAACGACACCGAGTTTTTGAGCGAATATGGCGAGCGCCTGGCCGTTTCAGGACAATGGACGAAAGGTTGCTCGATGATAGCGGGGGCGCGTCAATTGAATCCCGGAACCTCAGCCGACTATGAAGCGGTCTTGGCCCTCTGCTCCTATTTTGGCGGCGACTATGCGCAAGCAGCGAACTGGCTGAAGAAAGCTCCTTCGCCGATGAATCCGATCTATCATTTGATTGGCGCTGCGATAAACGGTGAGGCAGGAAATGTTGCGGAAGCGCACCGCGAAAGCGAATGGCTTCAACAGAATTTTCCGGCATTGGTGAAGAACCTGAGGGGGCAAGTGTCAATGCGTTTGGCCCGCCCGCAAGATGTCGAGACCATTCTCGGCTCGCTTAGAAAAGCAGGTCTTGTGATCCCTGATTGAGTGGGCTGCGCCGATTTTAAACCGCGCAGTCGAGCTAGCATAGCTCGTTTTCTGTCGCGGAAGACTATCGAAGCGCCTGAGGCAACCGAACACGCCCGCCCCGGCGCCATCCTAGACCTTGCGCGACCTGCGCTCGGCTCTGCATTCCTCCAGTTCCGTCAAACCTTTATCGGTATCCACGAACCGGCAGCGGGCCAGACCGCATTTTTAATGGGTAGGCTACAGTTAGTTACCTTCAAAACAACGGGACAATGCCCCAGCGTAGGTGGGTCATGCATTGCTCCAGTCAATGCATGACCATGGTCCCGCCGGCAGCATCGATGGAAAAGCAAGAAGCCCGGCGGGAAAGTGGACTGAAGAAGGGCGCCTCGACCTCGGATGGAAACAACAATGCTCGACAGCGTCGCACTCATTACCGTGATCATCGTGCTTTTGCTGGTCGTCTACGGCGCGATCGCTGTCTGGGCAATCCCTTACGAGATCGCCATACCAGCTGCCTGCCGGATCGACAGGTCAGATCCCCGTGTACAGCAACCATATGGCGTCGGTCACCGTCGTTCGACGAATCCTTGTGCGGATGAAAAGTTGGACGAACTACATTGTCTGACTGTTGAAGGGAAGCTGCGACTGCGGCGCGAAGCGAAAGCAAATCTTTCTGGGCATTGTTGGCATTCGGGGGCAGCACCGTCGCTTCACCCGGCCTTCAAAGGCCGCGAACTAAAAACTCTTAAATCTGAGGGAGAACCATGCGAAATTTTACAGCACTCATATTGGTAGCGTCAGTAGCGCTTTCTGCGACGGCGGTCTGCGCGCAAGAAAATCCCCTCCCCAAAGCTAGCGATAATCTTGTCAAATACGGGGACGATGTCGAGGGCTGGACTGTCTACGCAAATAAAACACGCGGAGATTGCCTGATCGTGAGTGCGTTTGGCCCAGGTTCGGTGCAAATGGGCGTAGCCGCAAACCAGGCGGTCGGGTACCTTGGCGTGTTCACAAAGCTGGACATTGGCATCAAGAACGGAGTCAAGGACATCTTCGTCGATATCGACGGCCATCTTTACCGCGGCGTGGTGACCACAACGACCGGCCAACTCAAAGGCGGCTTTTCGGGAGGTTACATTTTGACAGATGACCCATCTTTCAAACGCGACGTGGCGAAGAAATACAAGATGACCGTTTTTCCGCAAACCCAGGGTAGCTTTGTCGTCGATCTGAAGGGCACCTTCAAGGCTATGGCAGCAGGTCGCAAGTGCCTGACCGCACAAAAGTCAGGCTGATCGATTCCACCGATTTTCGACCGGCATAGAGGTCGACGCGATGGTGGGGTTGTGAGGGCATGACCACCTGCATGGCCCAGTCACCAACAGTCCTGGCGGCCGGGCGAGTCTGACGTGGTCAAGTAGCAAGGTTCCGCGTTCGATCCGCCATGGTTCGTTCGATTGCGGGATAGTCCGATCTTATTGTCGATCGAGAATTGCCGGAGGGCGCGATGAGCAAAGCACTGCCCACTCGAATTGGTATTTTGGTGAAGGCAGTCGTTCCGATTTTCTTCTGGCTGCTCGCTGCAACCTCTTGGGCTCATGCCCAACAGCCTCCGGACGGCGTGCCGCCAGCAAAGGCGCGGCAACTCCTCGACCTGCTCTCCGACCCCGAGGTGAAGGTATGGCTCGAGGGAAAGACACCGGCAGCCGCCGAGGAACCGTCTGCCGCATCATTGGCCGATGCGATCTCTAGTTGGGAACTGGCCGTTCGCGCACGACTCGTCACGCTCAGTGACGCCATTCCTCGCATCCCGCAAGAGCTTGCCAATGCCGCCGGCGTCGTCTCGCGGGACGTGAATACTGGCAGGCCCGGCCTGGTGATCCTGATCCTGGCAGTATTGACCGTCATCGGCTTCGGCGCAGAGTGGCTTGTTCGCCGGGCTTTGGCGTTGGGCCATTCTGGCGGAGAAGTTGACCCCAAACAGGCACTCCTGTCCGAGGTCGCTGCCTTGGTGACATTTGCTCTGGCCGCCATCGGATCGTTTGTCGCGCTGGAATGGCCGCCTTTGCTTCGCCGCATCGTGCTGACCTTGCTGCTCGCCTTCGTCGCAGTGCGATTCATCCGAGCAGTTGCCATGTTGCTGTTTGGAGTAGCCCGCGCGGGCAGCGGAACGTCGGATGAGACGCCGACGGCAGTTCCTGCCACAGATGAGACCGCGCGGCCTTTCTGGATTCCGCGCGTAAACCTCATGGCCGGATTTCTGCTGTTTGGCTGGGCCGTGGCCAGTCTCATGCCTGGCATCGGTTTCTCCATCGACGTTGCGCGGGTGGTTGCACTGCTTTGTGGCCTGGGCATGCTCGCCGTCGCTGTCGAAATCGTATGGCGCCGGCCGGGCAGCGCAGCTACCGCAGTCAGGCAATCGCTGCTGACGCTCTATCTGATCGCGCTTTGGCTAGTTTGGGTGGCAGGACTGCTTGGCGTGCTATGGCTCGGCCTCTATGTGTTGCTGTTGCCGGCCGTCGTACGTGGGGTTGGCAGCGTCGCACAGGCTTTCGTCGGCCGGGCGCAGCGCAGTGGCGCCCTCGGCATCGTAGGGAACGTTTTGATCGTCAGGGGTGCCAGGGCGGCAGTGATCGGCGCTGCGGTCGCATGGCTCGCCTATCTCTGGCGCATCAGAGCTGCAGCCCTTGCAGGCAGTAAAACAGGCGAGCTAGTGATTTCAGGCCTGCTTAATGGCATCATCGTTCTCCTGGTTGCCGACCTACTTTGGCAGATGGCGAAGGCGCTGATCGCCTACCGGATGGCGCTTTCGCCGGCGGCCGGGTCCAACGCCGGCGACGTTGCCCGCGACGGCCGGCTGCGTACGCTGCTGCCGATATTCCGCAACGCGCTCGCTGTCTTCATCGCCGTAGTCACTGTGCTGACAATCCTGTCCGGACTAGGCATACAGATCGCACCTTTGATCGCCGGCGCCGGCATTTTCGGCGTGGCTATTGGCTTCGGTTCGCAAACGCTGGTCAAGGACATTTTGAGCGGTGTTTTTTACATGCTGGACGATGCCTTCCGTGTCGGCGAGTATATTCAGAGCGGTAGCTATAAGGGCACTGTCGAATCGTTCAGCCTGAGATCAGTCAGGCTGCGGCATCATCGCGGACCGATTTTCACCGTGCCGTTCGGCGCGCTCGGCGCTATCCAAAACATGAGCCGTGACTGGGTGATGGACAAGATGGCTCTCAGTATCACCTACGATTCTGACGTAGACCTCGCTCGCAAGCTTATCAAGAAGATCGGTCAGGAACTGGCCGCGGATCCTGAATTCGCGGCCGATACGATCGAGCCACTGAAAATGCAAGGTGTCGACAGTTTCGGCGACTCAGGGATCGACATCAGGATGAAGCTGATGACCAAGCCGGGAACTCAGTTCGGCATCAAGCGGAGAGCGTTCATGATGATTAAGAAGGCATTTGACGATAACGGCATCAAGCTCGCCGTTCCAACCGTACATGTGGCAGGTGGCGGCGACAACGCGGCTGCCGCGCAGCAACTACTCAAAATGAAGCAAGCTGCCAACTAGCTAAAGAAGAGCATCGAACGTCAGCCACAAGGCCGGCAAGATCCAGGTGGCGCCTGCAACGCGCGACCTGGGGAGTGCTTTGCCTTTTCGGCTCTGCAGTCATCTCGCCGATGGCTGCTTGATGACCTCCAGGCCAGAGAAGGTTGGTTTCGGATTCCTCTCGCTCTATTAGGCGCTGCATTCTAGGCAATGCTGCCCGACAATACCGCTACGAAGTTCTGCTGCTGACAACAGCGTCCGCCAGTTGATGCCGGGTGCCGCGACTCGAGCAGCGTCGAACTGAACTTCGCTATGTCCGCTTTCAGATAGTGACGGTGGAATGCCAAGCGGCCGGGATTGGGCGGTGGGTTCCGCCGCAAAGCTGCCATTCAGAACTTGGGCCGTTGGGGGCGTCGTGCTGACCGGCGCTATCAGGAAGTCACACGCGCCAGAAAGTCGCTGCCACCGAAATTATCCAAAAGCCGAATCTAGTGTCCCGCTTTGTCCATAAGCGCGCGCAACTCGGGCTGAGACGTGACCCAGAAAGTTCGAAAAGCTTCCAAGAACCCCAGCCAAACCGGAGGCTGGGCAGGCAGCTCCGCTCCACGAGCTTCATTCGCTCGACGGCAGGAACTACTTCGGAAATAACATCAAAGGGTTGTCCGAAGACCTTACAAATTCTGCGTTGGCTCCACTGCAGTTCGATAGATTAGGCTTAGGACGACGGTTGCGTCGTTGATCATCCGCCCATAGAGAGGGGATAAATCAGGCAAAAAGGACCACCAATGACCAACGAATCCGATACCCGCTCTGCCGAATTAACTGAGTTAACCGCCGACATTGTCTCAGCATATGTCAGCAACAATCCATTGCCGGTGTCTGGCTTGCCGGACGTGATAGCATCGGTTCATGCTTCGCTGTCCGGACTTGGCACTCCGGTCCCACCGATCGCTGAGCCGCAAACTCCCGCGGTCAACCCGAAGAAGTCGGTGACGCCGGACTTCATTATCTGCCTCGAAGACGGCAAGAAGTTCAAATCACTGAAACGGCATCTTAGCACGGACTTCGGCCTGACACCGGAGGCCTATCGCGCCAAGTGGAACTTGCCGCACGACTACCCAATGACAGCTCCGAATTACGCTGCTCAGCGCTCGCAACTAGCGAAGTCCATCGGACTTGGCCGCAAGGCTGAACCCGTCGCACCAGCCAAGAAGGCACCTGGGAAGCAGAAAGCCAAAGCGTAGTCCGCCACTACCTGACGCAACGGAAAGACTCAGCTGTGTTTGGCGAGCGGCGGACCTGAAAAGGACCGTCTGGCCGGCGCCATTCGGGCAACCTCCCAGCGAGGGCGCCGGCCTTTTTCCTAGCGGGGCGGAAACTGAAACTGTCATCGGGCCGCTTGGCGATGATCAACGACGGCCTCGACTCGCAACTCGTGCCGTGGTCACCGAGCGTTTCGGTTGGCCCAGGTTGACCGACCTTGCACACCCGTTGGCAGTTGATCCGATTTCTATCCAGACATATCCCCTGCTTCTACTCCCCCACTCAGCGGCTTTTATTTCCGATGCACATACCTACTCATGGCCACGCAACTGCATGACCAAGGGTTTGGGAGCGTGCTTGAGCCTGCTCCCATGTTCCCGACGTCGGACATTTGGGGAGCTTGATGGACGACAGGAAGTTTTTGACAGCTGAGGAAGTCTCGGAACGCTATCGCGGCACCATTTCTGTTGGAACGCTGCGAAATTGGCGAGCCAAGAGGATTGGACCGGCGTACGTCAAGCTTGGCAAAGCCGTGTTGTATCCAATTGAGGAACTAGAGACGTGGGATCACAAGAATACAGTGGCGTGCCGTGCGTCAAAGCGATTCAGCATGAACGGCGGTGAGTGAGCGTGGCTAGTGACGGCGGAGCATCCAACACCGCCCCCATAAGCCTCCCCTCACGTTCTCGGGTGTAGAGATTTTTGCAATATCTTTCAACAAGATAGCTTACTGCGAGAGGGAGTTGCACAACGATCCCGCTCGACACCCTACGACCATTGTGGATCACGGTTGGTCACGCTTCGATCCAATTTCCCCTGAAATCATAGATTTGCCAGTTTGCCCAACCGTCGTGCGACGGGTGATAGATCGCAAATATAGCCAGCGACCTGCGAGGGCGTTATCGGCGCAAGACATGCGCCCTTCCCTGCCCCACAACGCAGTGTCGATCTCGCGCCACGGCACCTTTGACAAACTGCTGAGCGCCGGAGCTATCGGCAATCGACGCTCGCTGAAACGATATATTGCTCTCAGAACGGCCCCACTGGCCCGCGATTGGGATGACTGAAATGGGGCCGCAAGCAGACTGTCGGCTGTTGGTGCCCCCCTGGCAAATGCGGAGAGCCGAAATCAAATGCCAACGTCAAGGTTGGTCCTGAACCGCGAGCACTTGTCGGGCACGCTGATGGTCATGAAAGGTGTGAGGCGAGGGTTGGCCGAGGGCCAAGGTGTAACGGTGGAAACCGCCTTGGATCAGTCCTGGCTCGGGCACTATGCAAGGCGTTGTAGACGGCAGAGGGTCGAAACCGAGGCTATTTTCGGGTGATGTATATTAGCGCCTTCTCAAGTAATAGCAATTAGATATCTGCGATTTTTCAGAATTTCATTATAATAGTTTTAAGTGATACTGGATATCAACTTTGCGATTGGCGCATGGGTGCAAAGTATGCCGAAACTTCTTGCGGTTCGTTGCTGGTCAGTTGGTCCATTGGTTAGCGTCGCGACGGTAGGATCGCTCACCTGGCTCGCGTCGCTTATCTATGTTCAGGAGAAGGGGCTGCTTGCGGTTCTCGGCCTGGGGGTTTTGATCGCGCTTCTCTGGCTTGACGGCTTCCGGGACAGGAAGGCGGATCGACAAGGAAGCAGGCGGTTCAGACCTTATTTCTCGCTCTTCCCCTGCCTTCTGTTCCTTGTCTATGTCTATCTGGAAAGCGTCTTCGGCTATTTCGACTGGGGTGCGATGTTCATGCATGCCGGCGCCGGCATGCTTACGCCGGGTGTCGTCCTTGAGTATTTGTGGAATACCGGAAGCACGATGCTGGTTATTTTGGTCGTTCTTCTCGGTCTCGGCGCCCTGAAGGCGCGCGGCACGCTGACCAGAGGATTGGACGTTGCCTTGATGGCGTTCTTCCTGGCGGCAAACCCGATGCTGACGCGTCCGATCGCGGCGGCGATCCATACCAACCCGCTGCATGATTTCCTGTCCCGACGGTTCGTCGATATTATCGCTTTGGCAGAGCCGCAGGTTGCGGTAGCGTCCGTGACGGTCGCGCCAAAAAACCTCGTTCATATTTTCATCGAGAGCGCCGAGCGCACCTACATGAACGAGGCGGAGTTCGGCGACGTCATGGGGCCGCTGCTGGAATTCGACAGGCGTGGCGTTTCGGCGAGCAACATGGTGCAGCTTGCCTACACCAACAACTCCATCTCAGGGATGGTCGCCGCGAACTGTGGAACGCCGCTGCTGATAACGTTCTTCACCTCGCGCCGGTATCTGGAGGAGCATTCGCAATTCCTGCCTGGCCTGACCTGCCTGGGCGATGCCCTGAAGGCGCGGGGCTATCGGCAGAACTTTGTTACCGGTTGGCCACTCAGCTTCACCGGTCAGGGGACATTCTATTCCACCCATGGCTACTCATCGCTTTTCGGGGGTCCCGAAGTGGTGGCCGCCCTCGCCGGGCGCGGCAACAGTTTCGGCGCCGACGACGCCGAAGTCCTCGATCTGAGCTTCGGCATTTTGCGGCGCGCGCAGCGCGATGGCAAACCGTTCTCCCTGACGATCGCCGTCAGTGGCGGGCATGCGATGGATGGCTACCTGACCGACAAATGTATCGGCAAGACGGGACTTTCCCCGCAAGTTCCCAATATCCTCCACGCCGTGAAATGCACCAACATGCTCATTGCCGACTTCATCCACAAAGCCGAGGCCGAAGGTCTGATGGCGAACACCGTTCTGGCGCTGCAAAGCGACCATCTCAGTGCGCCAAGCGCGGTGACGGACCGCCTGAACAAGTATGAAAGACGCAACTTTTTCTCACTGTCGGGAGATGGCATCCCGTCCAGAACATATGTCGGACTTTCGGGCACGATTGACATATTTCCCACCATCCTCGACGCGCTGGGTGTGCCGCCCGCGAATGGCCAGGCTGGCCTTGGCGTCTCGCTGCTTGGGGATCGGCCGACGCTGACCCAGGAACTCGGGCAGGGTCAGTTCGATGGCGCGATCTATGCCGAGGATATCCTCGTCAGGTCATTCTGGCAGCCGAGACCGACACGGTCGGCTACGGCGCCCGAGGCCGGCCCACATTAACGCCACGGGACGCGTCGGCAAGCTGAGATGGCTGGAGCGCGGAGCACTCGATGGTCTTGCCCACATCGCCGCGAATTTGCCAGACTGCAGCGGGTTGTGATGGCGATCGGCGGGCGTCGGCTCCGCTTTCTAATCTCGCCAAACCGCGGCCTGACAATCAGCAAAGCGGCCCAAAGGCAGCCCGCCTGAAGAGCGCAAACTGGCGACGCAGGAGCGTCACTCTTCCCTGAACGCGCGCTGTATCTGATCGGCCAGAGGTTTCACCAAATAGGACAGCATGGTTCGGCTGCCGGTGGAGAAGAACGCCTCGACAGGCATGCCCGGCGCCAGGGTGAGGCCCTTCAGTTTCTTCAGTTCCGTGCGCGGCAGGCTGACGCGAACCGTGTAGAAGCCAGCGCCACTGCGCTCGTCGACGCTGAGATCGGCGGAGATCTCGTTGACCACGCCGTTCAGTTCCGGCGTCACGCGCTGGTTGAATGCTGAAAGCTTCAGGGCCACGTCCTGCCCCAGCGAGAGCTGGTCGATGTCCTGCGGGGCAATGCGAGCCTCAACGGTCAGATCATCCGCCACCGGCACCACGAGCATGATCACCTCGCCCGGCGAAATGACGCCGCCGATCGTATGGACGGCAAGCTGGTGGACCACGCCATCCTGCGGACTGCGGATGTCGATGCGCTTGAGCTGATCCTCGGCGGAAACCTTGCGTTCGACGAACTCGGATATTTTGCCCTGAACGTCGCGCAGCTCGGTCGCGACCTCGCTGCGCAGATCCTGGTCGACCTGGATGATCTGCAGCCGGGTTTCGGCGATGCGGCCCTTGGCCTGTGCAATCGACGCCGTCAGTTGTCCGTGTTCGCCATCGAGCCGCACCGCGTCGCGCTCCAAGGCCGTCATGCGGTCGATTGAGACCAGCTTCTTGAGCCAGAGCATGCGGATGCTGTCGAGCTCGGTGCCGATCAGTTCTATCTCCCGGCTTTTGGCAGTCCGCTGCTCGGTGAGCCCCGAGGCCTCCTCGGCAAGCTGCGCGATGCGCTCTTCCAATTGCGCCTTCTGTCCGGCGCGAGCCTGGCGGCGAAACTCGAACAGCGACTGTTCGCCGGCCATGGCGCGCTCGACGCCAGGGTCATCGCGCCTCGATGTCAATGAAGCGGGAAAGACAATGTCGGCATGGTCGTCGCGCTCGGCTTCGAGGCGGGCGAGACGCGCATCGAATTCATCGAGCCCCTTGGTGACGATCGCCAGATTGGCGCGGGTGACGGTTTCGTCGAGACGGATCAGGACCTGCCCGGACATCACGGCATCGCCTTCACGTGCTAGAATGGCGCCGACCACGCCACCGGTGGGATGCTGCACCTTCTTGACGCTGGAATCGACGACCAGCTTGCCCGGTGCGATCACCGCGCCGGAAAGCTCGGTCACCGCCGCCAGGCTGCCGGCGCCACCGACAAGAAAGATGCAAGCGGCCACACCGCCAAGCAAATAGCGCCGGATGGTGCGATCGATGGTGGGAGCCACAGCCATCAGGACACGTTCTCTTCAGGCGCGGGCACGACTTTCAACGGGACACCGGCCGGCCGGGTGACCTTGTTCAGAACCTCGTTCTTCGGCCCGAAGGCCTGGACCCGGCCATTGGCCATGACCAGGGCCTGGTCGAGGCTCGCCAGCGCGCTTGGGCGATGCGCCACCACGACGGCGATGCCGCCGCGGGCGCGAACACCCTGGATCGCCTCGGTCAGGGCGGCCTCGCCTTCGGCATCGAGGTTCGAATTGGGTTCGTCGAGTATGACCAGGAACGGATCGCCGTAAAGAGCCCGCGCCAGCGCCACCCTTTGCCGCTGGCCGGCCGACAGGGCCGATCCGGCCTCGCCGATGTGTGTTTCGTAGCCTTCCGGCAGATGAACGATCAGGTCGTGCACACCCGCCGCCCGGGCGGCCGACAAGATCCTGTCCGAGGACGCCTCGGGCTCGAAACGCGCGATGTTTTCGGCAATGGTGCCGTCGAACAGCTGCACATCCTGCGGCAGATAGCCGACATGCTTGCCGAGCTCCTCCGGCGACCACTGGTCAAGCGTTGCACCGTCCAGCCTAACGGCGCCGCGCGCTGGCAGCCAGATGCCGGCAATTGCCCGCACCAGTGAGGATTTGCCGGAAGCACTTGGCCCGATGATGCCGAGGCCAGCGCCTTTTTCCAGCGCAAAGCTGGCATCCTGCACGACCACGCGCCGCTCGCCCGGCGGCGTGACGCTGATGCCTTCGACGACAAGGGCTGAAACCGGCGCCGGCAAGGAAACGGTCGCCGCGGCCTCGGGAAGCAGCGCCAGGAGCTGGGTGAGCCGCGTCCAGGCCTGGCGGGCGGTGACGAAGCTCTTCCAGTGCGCGATGGCCAGTTCGATCGGCGCCAGGGCCCGGCCCATCATGATGGAACTCGCAATCATGATGCCGCCCGTCGCCTCCTGGTGAATGACGAGCCACGCGCCGATCGCCAGTATGCCCGATTGCAGCATCATGCGCAGGATCTTGGAAATGGTTCCGAGCGTGCCGGCGAGATCGCTCGCCTTGGCGTTGGTGCCGAGATAATCGGCGTTGATATCGGCCCAGCGGGAGGCGATGCGCGAGCCAAAACCCATCGCCTGCAGTACCTCGACATTGCGCCGTGTCGCCTCGGCCAGCGTGTTGCGTGCGGCGGCCTGGCGGTTGGCTTCCTTGGCGGGTTCGCGCGTGCGGGCCTCGGCAAGCAGCGTCAGGCCAAACAGGATGATGGCGCCGGCGAGCGCAGTCATGCCAATCCAGAAATGGAAGAGGAAACAGATGCCGAGATAGAGCGGCATCCACGGCAGGTCGAAAAGCGCAGTCGGCCCCGCGCTCGACAGGAACGACCGCACCTGGTCGAGATCGCGCAAGGATTGCAGGCCATCCCCCGCGAGCTTGGTGCGCAAGGGCAGTCGCATGAGTGCTGAATAGACCTGGCCGCTCAGCCTGGCATCCAGCCCCATGCCGATGCGCACCAGGAGCCGCGACCGGATGAGCTCGAGCACGCCCTGGAAAACAAACAGCGTGCCTGCAAACACGGCAAGCCCGACAAGCGTCGGTACGCTGCGGCCGGGAATCACGCGGTCATAGACCTGCAGCATGAAGAACGAGCCGGTCAGCGCCAGTATGTTGACGACACCGCTCATCAGCGCAATGCCGGCGAAGGCACGCCGGAAGGAGCCAAGAACCGCCGCGAGGGTCGTTCGCGGCGGCTCTGATGGACGGGACTGCGGCATCGCCTTCAAGTGAATTCCAGTTCAGGCATCAGGCGGCAATGAACTGGAAATCGTCCTGATGAAGATTTGCCAGCGCAACATTCTTCAGGGTCAGCGTATTGCCGGCGTCGTGGGTTATCACCGTGTCGGCGCCGACCTGGCTGGCGGCAGCGAGCACGGAGGCGAAGTCGGCGAAGACGTCGTTGCCGAACTGGATAATATCGTCGGACGCGGCTCCAGCGGTGAAGTCCGTGATGGTGTCGAGACCGAAGCCGGCCTTGAAGATGAAGGTGTCGTTGTCGGCTCCGCCCGACAGAAGGTCCTGACCACCTCGCCCTTCAATCGCATCGTTTCCGGCGCCACCGAGGAGCATGTTGGCCGATGCGTCTCCAAGAAGGGTGTCATTGAAAGCGGACCCAATGACGTATTTGATGTTCGTCAACGTATGCGTTTCGCTGGTCGCGAACACAGTATCGCTTGTGGGAAATGTACCTGCGTAGTGCACGGATTGAGCACCAGGCTGCGAGATCGCGTCCTGTAGTGTTGCAGATGCTGACAGTTGCTGGCTAGTCACGACGATGTCAAAGTCGCTGAGCCTGTATGAGTAATCTGGCCAGTTAAATACGACAATCTTGTCGATTGTAGCGGTTTGTCCAAGGTCGACTTGCCACCATTCCCCAACGTTGGGCGTTCCTGTGTGACTCACGGAACCGTGACTGAAATCTCCATCGGTATTCCCGTCGTTGGCGCGGCCGGCATCGCCTCCCCATCCGGTCGTCTTCTGGCTCGCTATGCCAGTCAGTGCGACATTCTGCCCGTTTTCGAAGACCTGCACTTCGGCAAGAGAAAGGTAGTTGCCATTGGTCTGGTAGACGCGGACGAATTGCCCGACCAGGGCCGCATGGTTCACGACCGTAGTTCCAAGCGCCAGATCGACCGTTACCGCATCAGAATTCGACGCATAACTGACCGTCGCGTTGGCCCGTTCAACCAGATCCGCCCTGCTCCACGTCGTGCCGTCGGCGAAGACGACCTTGTCGACGCCTTGGCCGTAATAGTCGTTGAGCGTATCCTTGAGCAGCACCGAGCCGCCGTCGCCGGCGCCCGGCGCGCTTTCGGCAATCACAACCGTTACGTCATTGCCGTTGCGCACCAGGCTCACGGCGGAAGGGTTGATGTCGCTGAACACCAGCTGGTCGTTGGAGCCGCCGTTGGTCCCTTCGAAAATGGTGTCGTTGCCGTCGCCACGGGCGTAGAGGTACGTGTCATCGCCACCAGCGCCATTGAGCGTGTCGTTGCCGGCATGGCCCCGGATCGTATCGGCGGAGTTGAAGCCGGTGATGGAGTCGTTGCCGGTGGTTCCGGCCTGATCCAGCAGTTTGACCCTGATGTCGGCCCGGGTCCATGTCGTGCCGTCAGCGAAGACGACCTTGTCGACGCCCTGGCCGTAGTTCTCGTCGAGGCTGTTCTTGAGCAGGACAGATCCGCCATCACCGGCGCCCGGCGTGCTTTCGGCGATCACCACCGTCACGTCATTACCGGTGCGCACCAGGCTCACGGCCGAAGGATTGATGTCGGTCAGCAGCAACCGGTCGGCGCTGCCGCTGTTCGTGTCTTCAAAAATCGTGTCGTTGCCACCGCCGCGGGCGTAGCGGAAGGTGTCATTGCCCCAAAACCCGGCAAACGTCTCATTGGCAGCAGTGCCGGTCAGCAGCATGTCGCGCAGCTGGGCCCGGGTCCAGATCGTGCCGTCGGCGAAGACGACCTTGTCGACGCCCTGGCCGTAATAGTCGTTGAGCGTATCCTTGAGCAGCACCGAGCCGCCGTCGCCGGCGCCCGGCGCGCTTTCGGCGATCACCACCGTTACGTCATTGCCGTTGCGCACCAGGCTGACGGCGGAAGGGTTGATGTCGCTGAACACCAGCTGGTCGTTGGAGCCGCCGTTGGTCCCTTCGAAAATGGTGTCGTTGCCATCGCCACGGGCGTAGAGGTAGGTGTCATCGCCACCAGCGCCATTGAGCGTGTCGTTGCCGGCATGGCCCCGGATCGTATCGGCGGAGTTGAAGCCGGTGATGGAGTCGTTGCCGGTGGTTCCGGCCTGATCCAGCAGTTTGACCCTGATGTCGGCCCGGGTCCATGTCGTGCCGTCAGCGAAGACGACCTTGTCGACGCCCTGGCCGTAGTTCTCGTCGAGGCTGTTCTTGAGCAGGACAGATCCGCCGTCGCCGGCGCCCGGCGTGCTTTCGGCAATCACCACCGTCACGTCATTACCGTTGCGCACCAGGCTGACGGCGGAAGGATTGATGTCGGTCAGCAGCAACCGGTCGGCGCTGCCGCTGTTCGTGTCTTCAAAAATCGTGTCGTTGCCACCGCCGCGGGCGTAGCGGAAGGTGTCATTGCCCCAAAACCCGGCAAACGTCTCATTGGCAGCAGTGCCGGTCAGCAGCATGTCGCGCAGCTGGGCCCGGGTCCAGATCGTGCCGTCGGCGAAGACGACCTTGTCGACGCCCTGGCCGTAATTGTCGTTGAGCGTATCCTTGAGCAGCACCGAGCCGCCGTCGCCGGCGCCCGGCGCGCTTTCGGCAATCACAACCGTTACGTCATTGCCGTTGCGCACCAGGCTCACGGCGGCAGGGTTGATGTCGCTGAACACCAGTTGATCGTTGCCGCCGCCGTTGGTCCCTTCGTTGATTGTGTCGTTGCCGTCGCCACGGGCGTAGAGATAGGTGTCGTCGCCACCGCCGCCATTGAGCGTGTCGTTGCCTGCGTGGCCGGCGATGATATCGGATGAACCCGTTCCATTGATCGTGTCATCGCCGCTTGTGCCGGACGCCGAAACCAGCATGGCCCTGATGTCGGCCCGGGTCCAGATCGTGCCGTTGGCGAAGACGACCTTGTCGACACCCTGGCCGTAATAGTCGTCGAGGCTGTTCTTGAGCAGCACCGACCCGCCGTCGCCGGCGCCCGGCGTGCTCTCGGCGATAACCACCGTGACGTCGTTGCCGTTGCGCACCAGGCTCACGGCCGAAGGATTGATGTCTGTAAACACCAACCGGTCGTTGCCGCCGTTATTGGTGTCCTCGGTGATGGTGTCGTTGCCGTCGCCGCGGGCGTAGAGGTACGTGTCGTCGCCACCGGCGCCATTGAGTGCGTCGTTGCCCGCGCGGCCCTGGATCGTATCGGCGGTGTTGAAGCCGGCAATGGCATCGTTGCCGGCTGTTCCGGCCTGATCCAGCAGCTTGACCCTGATATCGGCCCTGGTCCATGTCGTGCCGTCGGCGAAGACCACCTTGTCGACGCCCTGGCCGTAGTTGTCGTCGAGGCTGTTCTTAAGCAGCACCGAGCCGCCGTCGCCGGCGCCTGGCGTGCTTTCGGCGATCACAACCGTCACGTCGTTTCCGTTGCGCGCCAGGCTCACGGCGCCCACATCGATGTTGCTGAACCCCAACCGGTCATTGCTGCCATTGTTGGTGTCTTCGGTGATGGTGTCATTGCCATCGCCACGGGCGTAGAGGTAGAGGTCGTCACTGGCCCCACCACTCAACGCGTCATTGCCGGCGCGACCCTGGATCGTGTCGGCGCCGTTGAAACCGACAATCGTGTCATTGCCGCTCGTGCCTGCCCGATCGAGCACCATCACCCGGAGGTCCGCCTGGGTCCAGGTCGTGCCGTCGGCGAAGACGATCTTCTCGATGCCGCGATTGGAAGTGTCTTCCAACGTTTCCTTGACAAGGACCGAACCGCCATCGCCGGCGCCAGGCGCACTTTCGGTGATCATCACCGTCAGGTCATTGCCGTTGCGCACCAGACTGACATTGGCCGGGTTGATGCCTTCCAGCACCAGCCGATCATCGGTGCCGCCATTGATGTCTTCGACGATGGTGTCGTTGCCGTCGCCGCGTTGATAGTGATACTCGTCGTTGCCGCCACCACCGAGAAGAGTGTCGTTGCCCTTACCGGCACGAACCAGATCGTTGCCGGTTGTTCCCGTTATCGTGTCGTTTCCTGCAGTGCCGCCGACGAAATCGATGTTGGCGAACAGATCGCTTTTCGACCATGCCGTGCCCCCGGCGAAAACAACCCCGTCGACACCGCTGTTGGGATACTGGTCCGCATTGTTCTTCAACTGGACGGATCCGCCGTCGCCGGCGCCCGGCGCGCTTTCGGCGATAAAGATCGTCACGTCATTGCCGTTGCGCACCACCGTCACATCCGAGCGGCTGATCCCCTCGAGAACGAGGCTGTCTTGCCCACCGCCGGAAGGTCCTTCGATGATGATGTCGTCACCGTCGCCGCGGGCATAGTGATAGGTGTCGCTGCCATCGCCGCCGGAGAGCGTGTCATTGCCGGTGCCGCCGCGCAGATCGTCATTGCCGGCGCCGGCATCGACAACGTCGTTGCCGGCGCCGGCATTGATGGTCTCAGCGCTGCCGAAGCCAGTGATCGTGTCGTTGCCCGCCGTGGATACCTGGGCGAGGTACATCGCCCGCAACTCCGCCCGCGTCCAGATGGTACCGTCGGCGAAGACAATCTTGTCGACACCTTGGCCATTGTCTTCGTCGAAATTGGCCTTGAGCAGGATCGAGCCGCCGTCGCCGGCACCCGGCGCACTTTCGGCGATCACCAGCGACGCATTGGCGCCGTCGCGGACCAGCGTCACATCCGATGGATTGATCCCGGTCAGGGTCAGCTGGTCACCGGCACCGCCGCCGCTGTCTTCCTGGATAGTGTCGTTGCCGTCGCCGCGGGCATAGATGTAGGTGTCGTTGCCGGCGCCGCCGTAAAGACTGTCGGCACCCTTGCCGCCGGTGAGCGTGTCGGCGCCATCGCCGGCGAAGACCTGGTCGTTGCCGTCGCCTGCGTTGATCGTGTCGTTGACGGCAAAACCGGTGATGACGTCATTGCCCGAAGTCGAGGACTGGGCGAGGAATGCCGTGCGCAGTGCGGCCCGGGTCCAGATCGTGCCGTCGCCGAAGACGATCTTGTCGATGCCCTGATCATAATATTCCTCGAAATTGTCCTTGAGCAGGACAGATCCGCCGTCTCCGGCGCCCGGCGTGCTTTCGGCAATGACGAGCGTGACATCGTTGCCGTTGCGCACAAGGCTTACCGCCGACGGGTTGATCCCCTGCAGTACCAGGCGGTCATCGGTCCCGCCGGAAGCCGCCTCGATGATGGTGTCGTTGCCGTGGCCGCGCGCGTAGTTGTAGATGTCGTTGCCCTTGCCGCCGTCGATGACGTCGTTGCCGGCGCCGCCGGTGATGGTGTCGGCGGCATTGAAGCCGGTGATGGTGTCGTTGCCCGAGGTCGAGACCTGAGCGAGCCAGGCAGCCCGCAAGGAGGCGCGTGTCCAGGCCGAATTGTCGGCGAAGACGATCCTGTCGATCCCGCGATCGGTGACGTCCTCGAAATTGTCCTTGAGCAGGATCGAACCGCCATCGCCGGCGCTGGGCGCGCTTTCGGCGATGACCAGCGTAACGTCGGCGCCGTTGCGCACCAGCGTGACGTCGGCCTGGTTGATGCCGGTGAAGACCAGGCGGTCGCTGGAACCGCCCAGGCTCAGCTCGGTGATGGTGTCGTTGCCGTCGCCCCGGGCATAATTATAGGTGTCGTTGCCTGTGCCGCCATTGAGGATATCGTCGCCCTTGCCGCCGGTGATGGTGTCGTTGCCCGCAAGCGTGTTGACGATATCATCGCCCTCGCCCGCATCAATGATGTCGGCCCCGCTCGTGCCGGTGATGGTGTCGTTCCCGCTTGACATCGGCTATCCCCCTTCCGCCCAGAAACATTAGATATACTTAATGTATTGGATCGATAAAACTCTTACTAAGGTGAGTATTACCGAATTTTTTGGGAATCCAAGCCTCTGCATTACAAATTTATTTCTCATACAAGATTCAGCAGGAAAAATACTTACCGAATTGTTTACTGGCACTAGCTGGCATAGGATTTGGCTACGTCTCTACCCTCTCCGAGAACGAGAGCGGGCCGCTTCGATGCCCGCAATGGTTCAGTGCAGGGTCGCAAGCATATCGGTGACCGACGCACCGAAAATCTCGACGCACCCGCCGACCGCATCACGCTTCGCGCCCGCTTCATCGGCCGCGATTTCGGGATAGGCCGCAATGCGCTGCAGCCCAGCATGCTCGCCCGCGCGGCTTTCGAAGACATAACCCGCGGAACCGGCGATCGGCGACCCACGCCGACTGACGGAAACCTCGATCGTGAAGGCCTGCTCGGGCGTCTTCGCGCTCGAAGGCGTGCCGACCTTGGCGAAGTTGGTGAGAACCGGGTTGGCCCGGCCTATGACCAGATCGCCGCGCCGCGAATTGACCGTGAATGTTCCATAGAGGTCCGGCAAGGGAATCGTACGCAGCCCTGAAAAATCCTGCAACTCGGCCACGGATTCGAAGGGTGCATGCTTGAAGCCGCCCGCGACCTCGATTTTCTCCTGGGCAGCCGCCGCGAAGATGCTGGCGCCGCTGCGGGAATATTCGACCGCGATCGCAAGCCGGTTCGACATCTCAGAGTCGACGCCGAGCGAGGCGAAACCTTGGGCGAGCAGATTGTGATCGGCGGCGTTGAGATCGATCAGCCCCGAATGCCCCTGCAGCCGCGTTACGACAGCCAGGTCGCCGACCGCGCAGGAGATCGGTTCGAAATTCAGCGGCAGCCCGAGATCGGCGCCGTCTCCCGACAACCGCGCCGCCAGCACATTGGTCAGCCCTTCGGCAAGCAGGCCAAGGCGCTGGCTTTCGGTCTCGTTCGAAGCAATCTTGAGCCGGGTCCAGGCGGTCAGGGCGAAGGTCGAGGTGATGGCGGAGACGATGAGGAGGAAGACGAGGACTGCGACGAGGGCGAAGCCTGCGGGTTGCGGAACTAAACCTTCGCAATGGATCGCCCCACCGCTTGTGAGGCCTCCGGGGGAACCCATTCGCAATATCACGCCTTCGTTTCAATGTAGAGTATTGTTTCATCGTCCATCACATTGCAATACATTGCTAATATGTTCTCAAATGGTAAAACATATCTATCCGAAAGAAGGGATTCAACACCGTCCGATGTTACCAACACCGGTGAAAAGAAATTCTCCCTATTGGCGTCGATTGTTTCAAACTTTGCTGCCTCCACTGGAAATAAATAAGTCGGAAAACCTCCGACTGATATTACGTGTCCGCCGGAAATTTCGATACTATGCCTTGACTCTACGCCGACATCGGCGGTGTAGTCAAGAAAGATAATAGACTTAGCGTTATCTGTTTCAATTAAACGTTTAAAATACTTCCTTCTTACATCATAATATTTTTCCAAAATGATTGGATACACGGGGCACGATGTAAAATCATTTATTATATTAATTTGATAGTCTGCGCGAAGAAGAACTCTCGCTTCAATATTTTTATTTTTTAGGACTGAAGTCAATATTGTGTATGACGGAGCCCAGCCGCCAAGGTCGTCAATGAAACGTTCAATCTCGTCCCTACTCAGTGTTCTTTCCGTGTCAGCCTGAACGGTCATTTGTAAATCCCTTATTCTTTTGGCACCCAACCGTTTCCATAGTTCTCCCAATGCTTGCCCGATGGATCCACCCAGCCCACATGCGGTGGTTTGCCTTCGGGATGATCGCGATCATCGTGAGCGCTTTCCTTACCCTTGGGCGTGCCAGGAGCCGGGCGTGTCCAGCCCCCTTCTCTACCGCCCACCGGCGCCCCAGGTTTTCCTTTCCACTGCCAGCCTTCTCCCGGCGGAGGAGTTCCTGGATCCCAATCACCCGGGCCGTCAAATGGCGGCGTATAGTCCGGCGGCCCCGCCCCTTCATTGTTAAGCACGGGATCCGGCCAAGGCGAGCCCAGAAGACCAGGCAACCCCGGCACACAACTACAGAGCATAGGATGGTCATAACACCACTGCTGCGCATCTTTCAGTGGAAACGGCTTTGGGCTGAACGGCCCCAGCGGCGCGGGAAAAGGCACTGGGATCGCATTCTGCAACCCCTCCGGATCAACATTCATAAACGGACTGTTCTTCGCATACGCCCACCTTGACGGGCCATCGGGCATACCGAGCGGGTCCGGCTGTAGATAGCGCCCAGTGCTCGGATCATAGTGCCTATGCCAATTGTACGAAAGCCCCGTCTCCACCTGGAACCACTGGCCGGGGAAACGTTGGTTGAGCGTAGCGCTACCGATGATCGTGCCCACCTCGCCATAGGGCAGGTATCTCGCCTGCCAGACGATGTTGCGGCTCTCGTCTGTCATCATGATCGGCCGTTCGAGATGATCGGTCAGCACATAGTACAGCGCCGGCGTCGCACCGGTGTTGTCGATCATGGCCAGTGGCCGACCGTTGACCGAGACATATTCGGTGACGAGGGTGCCCGAGGCGTCGTATTCGGCGATCACATTGCCATCGAGGTCGTGCACCATATGCAGTGTGGTCGAGGAGGCGCTGATGGTGCGCGAGACCAGTCGCGACTGATAGTCATAGACATAGGCGCCGCTCGCCGCGCCGTTGGTGGTGGCGCCCGCCAACTGGCCGGCGGCATTGTAGGTGTAGGCCTTGGTCAATGCCGGCGACACAGTCGCGTCCTGCGTGATGTTGCCGGCAAGGTCGGACTGGAAGCCGCGGCTCGGCGCGCCGTTGGTGACAATGCCGGTCAGCCGGTTCGAGCCGGGCTGTTGCGTATAGACATCCGTCGAGGTCACGCCCCCCAGGGTGATTATGCGCTGGGTGATGTTGCCGACGCCGTCGATCGTATAGGTGAGGCTGCCCCACGGGCCGTCGGCCTTCTCGATGAAGCCGTTGGCAGTATAGGTGTAGGTCTCGTTGTTGGCGGCGTTGAGCTGATCCTCGATGAAGGTCAGGTTGCGCTTGTCCTGGTATTGCAGCGCGCGCCGGATGAGATCCTGGCCGAGCGACTGGTCCTCGACGCCGTAGCTCACGATGCGGCCATCGGTATCATAGTCGCGACTTTCCCTCAGATCGTTGGCAAAGGCCGTGATAGAACGTGGGCCGAAGGGCGCGTACGTGCCCCACAATACCAGTTCCGTCGGCGACGAGATAGCATCCGGGCTGGTGCGGACCTGTTGCACCTCGCCTGCCGCTCCGCGGCCATATTCGACGACACGGCCGGACGGATAGGTCATGCTCAACAGGTTGCCGGCATCGTCCCAACTGTAGGCGATCGTGTAGGATTTCACCCCGATCGTGCGCACTTCCTGAATGACACGGCCGAGCAGGTCGTATCGGTAGGAAACCGTGCCGGCGGCATCGGTGACGCTCGTCAGGCGGCCCTTGCCGGGATTGCCACCGGTCACGCTGTCATAGGTGTAGGCAACACTAGAAGCGGTCTCCGACGGATAGCTCCGCGTCGTGATCCGTCCGGCATAGTCGTAGGTGTAGATCGTAATGACGCCGCGCGCGTCGGTCTTCTGGGTGACCTCGCCGTCGCGATTGCGAACATAAACCGTCGTGCCGATATCGGGGCTGCTCTCCTGGATCACCTCGCCCCAGCCGTTGCGGACATAAATGGTGGCGACATTGCGTGGATCCGTAGTGGAGGTCGGGTCGTCGGTTGCGCCGAAACCTTGTGTCGTCGTGCTGTTGCGCTCATCGGCAAGGCTGATCAGTCGGTCGAGCCCGTCATAGGCTGATGTCGCAGCATTGCTGTTGGGATCGGTGATCGAGGTCGGGTTGCCGACCTTATCGTAGCCATAGGTCCACGTCGCTGGGCCGACGCCGATGACCTGCCGCAACCGGCCAAGTTCGTCGAAGGTCGTGTTACGCTCGAAAAACACCTGCGAATTGACGTCCGAAGCCTGTTCGCCCGTGCGGTTGCCCATCGCGTCATAGGTGTAGGTCACCTTGTCGCCAAGGCCATTCGTCACTGAGGTCACACGGTTGGCGCCATCATATTCCATCGCCAGCACCGATCCATCGGGATTGGTGATCGTGGTGACGTTGCCGGCATTGTCGTATGCGTATTCCGTCCGGCTGGCGATGCCGGAAGGGTCGTCCAGCCTGGAGGTCAAGCGGCCCCTGGCATCGTAGGTGAGTTTGGTCACCAGCCCATTGGCGTCCTGAATCTCCGTCGGCTGGCCACGGCCGTCGACGGCATTGACTGTCGTCACATTGCCGACCTCGTCGGTGGTGGTGGCGAGATAGCCTGATGTATCATAGGTGTAGGAGACCGTGTCGCCGGTTCCCGGCAGCGGCCCATCGGCCGAAGACAACAGGCCGGACGTCGTATAGGTGTAGGCCCAACTGCGTGTCTGGCCGTTCGTCGAATAGGGAACCGTCTGCGCGCTGGTATCGGTCTGTGTCACGCCGGTCAGTTGGCCCGCCGTGTTGTAGGTGTAGTCAACCGTAAGGCCCGGCGCGACGATCTGCTGCGGGGCATTCACGGTCGCGTGCCAGGTGATGGTGGTCTGGCGCGCCTCCGGCAGACCATAGGCCTGCGTGATCTGTGTCGGCCGGCCGCGGCTGTCCCTGACATAGCTGGTGACGCGGCCCTCCTCGTCGGTCCACGACGCGATGAAACCCGCGCCGTCGTAGGTCAGCGCGCTGGCGGATGCCGGACAATTGGTCGAGGCCGCGCCATCGACGCCGGCAAAGCGGATGTCCCAGCTGCTGCCGGGCACGTAGTCGAATTTGTAGACCTTTACACGCCCGAGCGCCGTGGTGGCGGTTCGGGTGAGTTGGGAGCCGGACGTGCCGTAGACAACCGTTACCCGATTGGCGCCACCGGCGCCTTCGGTTGAGGTCGCCCGGCCATCGGCATCGTAGGTATAAGTCGCAACGCGCACGCCGCGATGGTCGCTGACGCCGGTCAGGAATCTCGGATAGGTCGTGTCCTCATAGTGATAGGCATTGGAATCGACCACCGTGCCGGATGCATCGCGCCACTCCACGCCGACAAGGCGTCGGATTACATCAGGCGACGGAGCCGTATCCGTTGGGGCCGGGTCGTAGAGATAGGTCGCCTTTGTACCGTCCGGGAAGGTGATGTCCTTGATCGCTTCGGGCATCCGCTGCGGCCAGGTAGCATTTGGATCGACCATCGGATAGTAGATGTGCCAGGTGAACGACGCCGTACGGCCGAAGCTGTCGACGATCGAGGTGAGCGCCCCATCCGTGGAATAATTGAATTCCCAGCCATAACCGTCACGCTCGCGCATGGTTATGGGGCGGCCAACTCTGTAGCTCGCAGGGCTGAAATTGACGGGCGACATCGTTGTCAGGGTCCAAACGCGGTCGTCGGGACCGGTCAGCTTCCATTGCCTCGGCACAGCCTTCATGTCGGCAAGGTTGCTCGGCAAGCTTCCCATGAATTCTAGCCGGTAGTCGTCCGGGACGGCCCCCATCGCAGCCTGGGCTTGCCATGTACCGTTCGCCTGCAGTTCAAAATTATATCCGGACCCATCCGGCGTCAGCAGAGTGACCTTGCCGGTCGGCGCACTTGGCGACCCCGAAAACGCGCCCAGATGCAGCTCATAGTCAAAATTGAATTGCCAGCCGACAGACGGTGTCAAAGCAGGCTGATTGTAGCTGCTGACCCTGCCACCGGCGAAACTGCGATATTGTCGCCCGATCCGGAACAGTCCGTCCTGCGTCGCAAAATCCTCAGCCTGATAATATTTGGCGCCTGAACCCAGAACGATCGGATTGCCTTCAGTGGGGTTTGAGCACACAGGAGGGACTTCCGGCGGAACATTTTGGACACACCGATCATCGATCGTACGCTCGTAGCCACTGTCACAAGCGAAGGAAACAGTCCCGGGCAGAATGGTCGTGCAGCCAAATGGACCATAGGGGCAGGTGCCGTCCTGATAGTGTGTCCAATGGCAACGCTGCACATTGGGATCTTCCGTGGGGAACGCCCCTGTGAAATGGCTGTAGCCCGGATGGGGAAGCGGCAGATGCCAGTAAGCCCAGATCGAATAGCAGGCGTCCCTGGCAGTGGGGTACGTCCCATTCCATCCGCCATGCGGGGTCGCCTGAGCGGCCGGAGCGGTCGCAAAACCAAGAGCGATGGCCACGAACAACGCCGCTAGGAGTCTGGCGCGGACCCTCGAGCCCCGGCCGAGCCCAGCGACGAAATAGCTCCCCGTCAGCCTAGAGATAGCAATTATTGATTTAGAAAAGAATAATTTAGAAAATGATACAAAACCGAGCTCATGTGACTGACAAAAAGCCATCACACATCTCCTCCGCCGCGCATATTTTTGAATACACTTGCCAAAAATGCTTTTGTCAATACAGACATTAAAGAAAACTCGGCACAGCTAAACAACTGCGACGCATCACCGCCCAACAAGAAAAATGAATGCGGATTTCGCCAGCAAATAAACTATTTTTCAAGGCACAGTTTGCCAAGCATGTGGAATAAACCACGATACAAAATAACTTAAACTATTTCAGTGACAAATAAAACGTTAAACATTGATATAAGCCAAACGCATCTTCCACCATCGCGAATGCTTGCAGGGTACTCATTTGTACCAACAGCCATACCATCAAGCCCCTGCCTTCAAGTCAAGCAGCACCAAACACGCCGCCCTACACGATGAAAATCCCGCGCCACCTTCACGAGCTCCCCGGAGCAAGGATCGCCACATTGCCCCTGCAGTTGAACCGGTAGCATATCCGTGAAAGCCTGTTAAGAGCTCGAGAAAGAAATAGATCAAAGAAAATTTGGTCAATACATGCAATTTCTCTAATTTACACTTTTATGTATTGCACATGTATGAGTACGACTCAGTTCGCCGTCCTGGAGCCAGAATTCTCCAACCATGCCAAGTATTTATATGGCATCACAGCCAATAGGGGCCGGCCATATCTCCCAGAAGGATCGCTGCGCGCAGCACCTGCCCGAGAGCATCGGCCTCCCTGTTCGATATTGCCGAGATAACCGGAATCATGCCGCGCCCCGATTTGAGGCTCGTTAGGCTCCATAGCCGACCCCGATGAGTAAACCTCGTTAAACAGTCGGGCTAGTCTAGACAGCAGCGGGGAATGCCGACGTTTCGCAAAATGGCGCATGCGCGCCACGCCTCGCTGAGCGTCGCCGATAGGAGAAGAGTGCTTCCTCGATAGTGGGTCTCGCTGTGTAGCGCTCTCCCGCTACCACTTCAAACCCACTATCGTGTCCGACGGCCGATTTTGACGTTTCGGCCAGTGTCACGGTTCTCGGACGCATCGCCGATGCGCTCGGAATGGGGCTCGAAGCTCTCATTCGTAAATCGCAGAGCGGTCATTAAGATTAGGGGCCGCGCATAGCCGCTCGCGAGCGCGCCTCAAAACAGGCGCCGTAGCGAACGAGCGGCGGCTTTGCGCACTGAGCAGCCGTATTTGACGGCCGTTGCTAGGTGGCGGGATTTGAGATCCATCCGAGAAAGGTTGAATGCATTGCCAACGGGATGGCCGAGCTGCCGGGCTGCCCGCGCTCGAAAGTCGTACCCGGGCGGCTCTCGTTTAATTCGAGTTGCAGACCCCCCTGCCCTCAACAGGCACGGCTGACGTCGGCGCAGACAGTTGTGGTATCTCATGGCGCATGGAACACGCGGATCGACGGGGATTTTGTGAAGGGCGAAGCTGACGGCGCGACAGCTTCGCTGGCCCTGTTCCAGTGCACGGTGTCGGCGCTCGGTTACTGATTTGGCCTTAAAGGTGAGCCCTGGCAGGCCACCCTGCGCAGATTTTTGCGAAAAACGCGCAAGGTAAGTGGCATCACCATAGGGCGCGAGCATCGGATCGGTCCATTTTTCGAGAGTGGCGTCGGCATCGAGTTCGAGAGCGCGTTTCACCGCTTTTTGGGCGTGATGCTGGCACCCGGCGTCAGGGAAGGTTCCATAGCGTCGACTGCTCAGGTTGACAAAAGGGACCCCGTCGATCTAAGTTCGCGTTAGTGGCTACTAACGCGAAATATTGGGCAGCGCTCGGTGACCCCACACGGCGCACGATCTTCGAACTGCTGGTCGACCAGCCCAGTTCGGTCAGCGGGCTGGCCAATGCGCTGCCCGTGACAAGGCCGGCGGTCTCGCAACACCTGAGGGTCCTCAAGGATGCCGGGCTGGTCGCCGACACGCGCTCCGGCAAGGAACGCATCTACCGGATTGATCCGGATGGCCTCGCGGCCTTTCGGGCAGAGATCGACCAGTTCTGGGTGAAGACGCTCGCGGGCTACAAGCTGGCCGTCGAGGAACCGACTAAGGACGAGACATGATCAAGCAACCAGGGCCCGCTCCCGTTAGGCATTCCGTGGTCGTCGAAGCGACAATCGCGCGCGCCTTCAAAGTGTTCACCGAGGATTTCGGCAGCTTCAAACCGCGCGAGCACAATCTGCTCGCGGTACCTATCGCCGAGACGATCTTCGAGCGTCGGGTCGGCGGTCACGTCTACGATCGCGGCGTGGACGGCAGCGAGTGCCGCTGGGCCCGCGTACTGGCCTACGATCCACCTCACCGGCTGGTTCTGAGCTGGGACATCAGCCCTCGATGGCAGATCGAGACCAACCTGAACAAGACCAGCGAATGGGAAGTCCGGTTCACGGCCGAGACAGAAAAAAGAACCCTGGTTGAGATCGAACATCGGAATTTCGAACGCCACGGCGAAGGCTGGGAAGGTGTGCGCGGTGGAGTTGATAGCGATCAGGGCTGGCCGCTGTACCTGCAGCGGTTCCAAGACCTTTTCACCGTCGAGCGGCCTGACAACGCAGCCGGTTAAGGGGCGTGACCCGGAAGCTCGGTTGGACCCACCGCGATTCTTGGGAGTGGAGACAAAATGGAAGTCTATTGGTTAAGCATCCTCGGCGTGCTCACCCTCTGTTTGCTGTCGGTGGTGTTGGCAATCTATTCTGGTTCGTCAAAGGGATTTGCGGGGGCACTTTCCGGGCCGGTGATCCCGGCAGACGACGAAAATCTGCTCTATAGGATCGATCGCGTCCACATGAATTCGGTCGAGGCACTGGCGCCCTTTGTCGTGCCCGCGGTGCTAGCGATGATGGTTGGCGTCAAACCGACCATTTTGGCGGCGCTTGTGGGCGCCCACCTGGGGATACGCCTGCTCCATCTGGGAGTCTACTTGCGTGGCGGAAATGCCGCTAAGGGAGGCAGCATCAGGACGATCCTGTACGTCTCTGGCGCACTCGTCACCCTTCTTCTCCTACTTGTGACTGGATGGGCAGCACTCAATTGACACGTTGGTGTCACGACTCCGCACATTGCTTTTCAGCAGAGACTTAGAAGCTGGTCTCGTGCGATGCGTGGCCCTGGCCCATCCATTCACCCTAGCGTTCACCGCCAGCAATGCCTGCTTGCAGGAGTTGGCAAAGCCGGTCCCAACCCCATGAGGCACAAAGCCTGCACTCGAAGCACGAGGGCGACGTCGCCGTGATGGCCAATATGCACACCGCGATGTCCGCCAAACGACCGTTTGCTAAACATCGCCCAACACCAACTCCGAGCCGCATATTCTGTCGTTGGCGTGTCGAGGAAACGTGTCGGAATTTCAACTGTCCGGCAACAAGCTGACAGGTCGCTTTTGGCCAAGGCCAGACGTTGAAGAGCACGCTGCGAGCCCAGTGTTTGCCAGCGGATGCACTGCGCACCTTGTAGATTCCAACATGAAATCGATATCTTAATATCAAATCGCACATTGTAGCAAAAGCGCGCAATGTGCAGCAAGGGGCGAAAAACCCAGAGAATACAACCGACCGACCGCCGTATGTGCGGTCTTTTATCTTGCCATCTAAATCGGTCGTACTTTGCGAGACTTGCTATCTATCGTCGTTCCTCCTCTATGCTACGATAATACACTATTCTATGCTCTATGTCACGATCCGTATTCTGGCGTCGACCCCCGATGCGCCGTGCAGTCTTCCGCGATCTGCGACGGGGTCTGCCAGTTGCATGAAAGCAGCACTGGAACCGTCGTGGCGTACTTTTCCATCGGACTGGGGGGCAGCGTCACAGGCAATCCGGCGCGGTCCGGCCGTCTCGCGATCGGCGCGGCCGCAGGAAAGATAGCGTGCGTTCCGTCGTTCCTGGTCTGCATCGGTCCTCATCCGCTGGAGCGGATCTCTTGTGTCAGGTGGCGCCCGTCAGCGTGTCGGCGTCATGCGTTTCAATTTCCGTTGCACCGCTCATCGATGCGCCCCAGCGGCCTGCGATCCTTGCGATGAGCGCGCCGGGCGACATCTCTCCGGGTCGCCGCGGAATCGCCGACATAGAACGCTCCGTCGGTCAGCTTGCGCGCCACGGCGACACAGGCCTTGCGGTGGCATGATCGTTTGGCGATCGCCCGGCCCCAGCTCTTGACCTTGTCCGAGCCCTCGAAGCGCGTCATCAGCCCCGATGCCGCCTCGTAAAGCGAGCGTCGCACATCAGCATCGCCAGCCTCCGATATTCGGCCCTGAACGTCGATCGAGGTGCCCGACTGCCAGCGCCGCGAGGTCAGTCCGAAGTAGGCCGCGACGTCGCGTGAGCGACGGAAGCGCGACGGATCGTCGATCGCCGTCATGAACGAAAGTGCTGTGATGGGGCCGACACCGGGGATTGCCATGAAGCGTCGGCACAGTTCGCTGCGTGCCACCATTTTCACGACCAGATCGTGCAGCCGGCAATACTGTCTCCACGTCGCTGCGCGCGCCGCCAGCATGGCGTCCATCAGCTCGGACGACAGCGGATCGTCCGCCACCGCGGTGCGCACCGCCTGCTCGAAAGCCCCCTCGCCCGACCTGCCCAGTCGGATGCCGAATGCCTTCAGTGGATGGCGGATGGCGTTCTCCAGGTCGCGGAACTTGGCTTTCAGATTGCGCCGGTGCGTCTGCAGAAGCTTCGTGCGGTAGCAGCTTTCCGACTTGATATGGGCCTGCCGGAACCAGCCGGTGCGCATGATGTGGGCGATTCCGAGCGCATCGGCCTTGTCGGTTTTGTTGCGCTGCGCCGACATTGCGGCGCGCACGTGCCGCGTCTCCAGGCAGACGGCCGGAAGGCCGAGTTTCTTGAGTTCCGGATGCAGCCAGGACAGCGTCTTGAGATAGACGCCATTGGCTATCGCCTCGTCGGTCATCTCGAGCTTTTGCCGACACCACGCGTCACGCGTGAATCCCGCGCCGCTGGTCGTCTCGAGGTTCCAGGTCTTGCCGTGGCATCGTCGGTGAACTTGACGAACACATGCAGCGGCGCCGTCGACAGCGTGACATTGAGGCCGAGCCGCTACCCGAGAGTGACGAACAGCGCCGGCATCGAGACACAATTGCCTTTCCGGGTCGCGAGGTAGTTGACCAGCGACTGAGAGCCGGGCTTTTGGCCATAGGAATCGGACAGGTCGTATTCGAACGGCCGGCTATTGTTCCACCAGCCGCCCTCGTAGAGGAAGGTGCGCAGAGCCTTCATCTTCTCCATGCTGGTCGAGGCAGCTTCGGGCCGAAGTGTCGCGATCATTTTTTGACCGTAACGAGCATGCTGTCGATCTCGGCAAGGCGGCAACCATCGGTCGAGGGATCGACGAACTTGTCGATCGCCAGCTTTGCCCGGCCAAAGTCCATCCCGGCTGCGGGCGCATCAAGCAGGGTGCGGACAAAGTTGGCCGGGTTCGGCGCGGCAGCCCCTTGCGCGTCCGAGGGGCGAAGGCCCGCCAGCACCATCACGCGCGCGTTTCGACGGATGACCAGAACCTCGATCTGCACCGCGACGCGTTGATACGCGCGGGCTGCACCAAGATCTCCGCCCCCGCCTTCATCACCTCGACGCTCTATGAGGCTGACGGCCAGACCAAGGAGATCAACTACGCCAACGGGGTGAAGACGGCCTTCGTCTATTCGCGGACCCGGCGCAGCGCCTGGTGCCCCGGCTCCTCGTGCCAGAACACCTGGCGCAAGTCGCTGGTCGACCAACTGCCCACAGTAGGAGCAGGCGTAGAAATTGTCCTCCACCCGTGCCGGCTCGGCGCCATGTCGCTTGCCGGGAATAGGCGGTCCAAGATCGGGAAGGTTCGTGCATGCCGGTTCGAACGATCCGCCTGGGTGAAAGTTCCTGGGCTCAGCAGGGAACATTTTCTGCTTTCCTGAGTTATGGCGCCGGAAGTCAAGGGTTGTGACCCTGTCCCCGAAGCTTCCAAGCCCGTCTCGGGTGGTTGGGTGCGAGACGGGCTGTTCGCAGAAGGGAACCTTAAGAGACGTCCCGAGCGCGCGCAGAACCGACTTCCTTCATTTGGATTTCAACCGAAGTCCTAGGGCGGGCGTTCGAGCATCTCCATAGCTATTGGCGCACGCTGACCCGCGATGTCGCCGACACGTTCGTGATTGAATCGGCATCCCCCGTGACGAGGCCGCCGCCATCGATGCGGACGGTAACTTTACCATCCTCCTTGTCGACCCGGGTGACAAATCCCCTGACTTCTATTTTCTGACCTGCCGTGGCCTTTGCCGGCGAGTCGACCGCAAGTGGGAAGTTGTAACTCGGAAGGCTTACGCTCGACACGCCGCTCTCCATCACTTTCAGGATGGTGGCTGTCAACGTGATCTCGTCTCCAACTTTCGGCGCTCGCGACATACGGTGCCTCATGTTGCGGCGAGTGAAACATTCAACTTACCTAAAATGTTCTGGAACTATTTTAGCGCAAGCTAATTGAATCGCGTGTTTGCGAGTCCTGGGTATGCGTCTGAAATTCATCAAGCCGATGGAGCCTGAACTGGTCGATACCCCGCCGCAAAGCGCGGACTGGATCCACGAGATCAATACGACGGGTACAGGACCCAGATCATCAAGGATGATGATGGGATCCGGCTGATCACGAAGAATGGCTACGACTGGACGGGCCGCTATATCCAGCTTGCTGGCGAGGCAGAGGCGATCGAAGCGAAAGACTTCATCATCGACGGCGAGACGATCACCATCAATGAGGCGGGCCTGTCCGACTTCCACGCACTGCAATCAGCCGTCACCAGCCGCAAGCCATCCAGCGACCTGTATCTGGCGGCGTTCGATCTTCTACACCTCAACGGGCACGATTTGCGCGACATGCCGGTGGAAGACCGCCGTGACATCCTCCAGGCGCTGATCCCGACCGGTGGCCGCATCCAGTTCAGCGAAGCAATGCCGGGGCGACACACGCACCTACGCTCTTGCGAAGCGTGACATGATTGCGGGACTTAGACGGCTCTTAAGGGAAAGAAAAAGCTGTCTTCAGCGATCATCGACAATTGCCGATACGTTCCCTGCTCGTCGTAAATACTCCGATGACGAGCTCCTAGACGGCATTCGTAGGCTGCATGCCACGTTCGGGCACGTCACAATCGCCCTAATCAATGCTGATCCAGAGCTCCCTATGTATCGTGATTTCGTAGAGCGATTTGGCTCTATCATCAGAGCGTATGGATTGGCAGGTTTCCCAACTACCAGAGCAGGAGCGGTTTCGGCAGCGCTGAAAAGGCAAGACTTCAAAAAAGGGCTACGTAAGCCTTGGATTACGACTCTATCCAACACAAAACCCTAATATCTGCGCAACACAACAACCTAATAACCACGCAGCGTAGAAGCCGCCATTCTCAACTTCCAACGCGCAAGAGGGCGTATCGTGATAAGCAAGGCGCGGCGCCCCTCAACTGAGATGAAAGCATGTGCGGACGTTACACCCGATATCTAACATGGTCGGAAATCCACCGGCTCTACCGCCTGACGGCGCCGGCGGAAATCGGCCGCAATGATCAGCCGCGCTACAACATCGCGCCGACAGAGGACGTTCCTTTCGTCACCGCCGGTGATAACGGCAGTCACCGATTGCGCGAGGGGCGCTGGTGGCTCGTCCCGTTCTGGGCAAAGGAGATGCCCAGGGCGGCCATGTTCAACGCCAGGATTGAAGGCATCGATACCGCACCGGCCTTCCGGGACGCCTTCAAGTCGAAACGCTGCCTGATCCCGGCCGATGGCTTCTACGAATGGACGATCTCGCCGGCCGACGGCAAGAAGGATCCTTGGCACATCTACCTGCCGGGCCACGCGCCTTTTTCGTTCGCCGGGCTCTGGGCGTACAACACCAATCTCGATGTCACCAGCTGCACAATCATCACCCAGCCGGCCGGCGAGCCGATGAAGAATCTGCACGACCGGCAGCCGGTCATTCTCGACCAGGCCTATTACGACGCATGGCTCGACCCGTCGACGCCGAAGGAATACCTGAAAGACATTCTCAGCCACGATATCGGCAGTCAGTTGCAATTCAACCGTGTCGGGCGCGACGTCAATTCGACCGTCATCAACAAGCAACCGAACGACCACCCCGCCCCAGTCGGACCGATCAATCCGCTATGAGTGACGAACCGATCAGGCTCGCCGCAGACGCTACCGTTCACGGCGAGGGAAAGGGGCCTTGAGCCCCCGGCCGAAAACTTCCAGGTTCACCTGAGAATGTCCCTCAACGACATGTATCCGCCCCATGCGCTTAGCCCGAGGAACATTGAAAGCAGCGCTACAATGGCGCCCTTTTGGCGGATGGAAGTCGATCGCTGCCAGCCCTCGAAGCATATCCAAGTCCCGTATGTCGCGATCAAAACGCACCCTACAAAGAGCCCCACAAGTATGCTTTTGGGATAGACAGGACGTAGCAGAAGGCTTGCAATGACAATCGCGTAAGAGGCTAAAGCGATTGGCGACAGATGCAGTCGAGTTAAGCGATGGCTTTAGATCGGATCGCGTGACATACGGCAGTGCATCGGCGAGCTGGACGGATCGAAATCACGTCTGCGAGTTTGACGAGTGCGGGAAGCCCGCACCGTTCGGATTTGCAAACCCCAGACAACCATCGCGCCCAGCCGAAGACGATGTAGCGTGGTTCTGCCACGGGCATCGCGAACACGGCGACAGATATTTGGCGGGGGCGAGATGATTAGTCGACCAAGAGAAGCGGACGATGACCGAGTCATCGACTGCCAGGAGGCAATGGAGCCCGGCTTCCAAGCCATCGTTGATTGCATGCTGGAGGCCGGATGGTCGCGCGGCGAAACTCTGCGGTCATTGAAGCGGCTGATCGCGGCGGACAACATGACCCAGAAAGAGAACGCTAGGACGGAAACACAGCTTGCCATTGCTCGGGCCATGATGCGGTCCGGAAAGTCTTCTAGGGAGGCGACGGCTTTTTGGCGGGCGGCCGGCGCCTTTTAACCGGAGCTGACTTCTCCGCCGAAAGACGGAGCTCCCGCAACCGCGCCGTCTTTGCATTTCGTGCTTTCGTTTCGGCTTCGACTAATAGTTTAGCCTCTCGATCAGCGCGCTCAAAGCGCTCTTTGTCTACCAGTCTTCGGGTCACGAGAGCCTCCCTTGGCTAACTGACCTATGAAATTATCGCTCGTTAGAATTGTTCCTTTCGCTGGCCTTCCCGCAGCCAATTTCGTGACCGCCGCGACGATGTCGAGCGCTCCAGCAGGCTTGACTTACCCATCTTCCGCCAGCGAGACATCCAGGTCCCGCCTGATCAACTCTTCGTCTTCAAGCACAAGGACCAGGGACGACGCCCATTGGGCGCGCTTCGCTGGCCTCGCGAGCGTGTCAATAGAAAGCCCGTCGCGGCTAAAGCGAAGGGCTTTCTCATCGGAGCGGGTGCACCCCAGGAGGATCGACCACTTGGTTAAAAATTCCCGGACGTGAAATTCGTTCGACAATGGCACACGGATTCTCTTCGCATCTAAACCGGTTATATGAGATAATCCTAATAATGCTCGCTTTAAGGCGACGGCCATGTCGTTACCGCTTTGCTGTGAAGTCTATTGCCCCGCTGACCTGGACATGCTCCAGCGCGTGTTTGACCGGCTGTGCGAGGAACGCCGGCTAGCAAAGACTGGGAACAACGCGAAGACCTGGCTGCCGAAGTCTTCCAAATTTTTGATGATGGGACGCAGGAAGTGGTGGGCTTGTGGCGGGCCTTTCAAAGCGCCGCGTCGCCAAGAGCGCATAGTTCAGTTTTCAAACTGTGAGGGGTGCTGCCACCATGATCGTCGCGCAGATGATAAACGATTTCGTGACGCTGCTGCATCCCGGTGCCGTTTGCGATAGGTGTATTGCCGAAGCCTTGCGCCTCAGTTCTCACGCGCACGCCGCGCAAACCACTGAGGCGTTGGGGACCACTTCGGATTTTGCGCGATATCGTGGACGCTGCGTCATATGCGACAGCGAACGGACAGTGACAATTGCCCGCGAACCTAAAGGCCAGATGCGCCCAGCCAAGATAGGAGCCGCGCTTGCAGGGCAATTGAGCCGCGAGGAACCTCTGCTGGTCAATGAAGTTGGGGTTCAAGCGCTACGGTGAAGCCCATGACCACGAAATACCATATCGACGAAATGCAGGGCGAAAAGTTGCTGGCCCTGCACATTGCGCACGGATCGACTGCCTTGGAGGCCATTAACAAGGTCACCGCCGGGCCGTTCGTAATTCGAACCGTGCAGGCTCATTGGTTCCGGGTGGTGGATCAGGGACGGCGGGCGGTTTTCAAATTCTCGGTCGAACGAGATTAATTTAGCATCCGCTAATCCTTGCCGCTTTCGGATGCCGCACCAGAATCCTTGCATTCAGCATCAAGGTCGGCGACGAGGTGGCAATAATGGCGACGGTGCTTAAGCGCGTCACCGAAGACCGCGTAAGCGTCTCGATCCCGAGCTACAATTTCCCCCATTCGATTATCGATCCTGAAGACATTGAAGGGACAGCCGTCCCCGCCGCTATTGACCTCCCGAGCACCTTAAGGTCGCGCATCGGACGGGATGTTGAACTCCTTGCAACGATTGGAGAACCCTTATGCGAACTAAAATTATTTTTGCAGCGTTTTCGCTGCTTGCTGGCCCCGCATCAGCAGCCGACCACCTCTTCACCGCCACATCGGCAGGCGGTTTGACGACCTCAAGCCAACCCTTCCATAACGGCAAAAACAACAGCGCTCCGACCGCCGATACGGTGCCCGGCCAGGGTAGTCCGCTGTCCGGTGCCGAGCAACATACCGTGTCGGCCACCGACACGCAGACAGGTGCTTCGCTCAGGACAATGCCGTCGGCGGCGACCACGGGCAAGACTGCGCCGTCTGCCAACGCCCACTGACATTCGCTGCACCTCCCGAGCGCTCTCTGGGCGGCACCCATAGATCATCATGGGTGTCTCCCAAGAAGGCGGATAAATGGAGCTAAGCAAGACTGTACCGCCCTGGCGTCAGTTGTCACGCGGCCGAGCGCGGGGCGCGTTTCCTGCCCGATGGACTGGCTGCAACTTGGACTGCTCTGCGGCGCAGGCTTGTGTAAGCGATGTTCTCAAGCCAGGGCTTTTTAGCTCGGCCACCCGGATATAGGCCCAAGGCAGCAGGGCGTCGATCTGGCTGTTGGGGTGGCCGTTGACGATCCTGGTGAGTACGTCGGCGAGATAGCCGAGCGGCTCGACACAGCTAGTTTGCAGGTTTCGACCAGGGAGGCGTTGACTGCCCAGTGCTTGGCGCCCCCGTCCGAGCCTGCAAAGAGGGCGTTTTTGCGATTGAGAGCAATCGGACGGATGGAGCGCTCGACCACGTTGCTGTCGATCTCAGTGCGGCCATCGTCAAGGAAGCGCGAGAGGCCTCCCCAACGGCGCGGACCCTGCGGCGGCCGGTTCATAGAAGCGCCGGCGCACATGCGTCCAGCAGAATGCGAGCGTTACCCCGCTCTTGTCGGCGAGCACGCGATAGCCGCCATATCCATCAACCTGCAGGATGCCGTGAAGCCTGCCAGATGGGCGATCGGACGCTCCGCCTTGCGGTCGGGCGCGTAGACATAGGCGACGCCGGGCGGATCGGCTCCGTCGCATGGCCGATCGTCTTGGGCATAGGCCCAGAGCTGGCCGGTCTTCGTTTTGCCGCGGCCGGGATCGAGCACGGGCGCCGTCGTCTCATCGGCAAACGGTTTCGGCGAAGCCTTCAGCTTGCCAAGCAGCCGCGCGTGCAGGCCGGGACGTCGAGGGAGGAACCATCCACCGGAGGCGCCTCGAAGTTGATCCTCACCATCTGATTCTCTCCTGGTAGCTAATTCAAACGTTATGTCTCAACTTTACTTTCGAAACCATACAACATGTCCGGCATCAGGCATTAGCTCTCCGACAGTTGGGCCGACCGTAGCCCATACAGAATGAGAAACGAAACACTTCGTAGTTGCACTTCTGGGACGCCCCAAAGCCAACTCAACGTCCTGCGAGGACGACGTCGTCCACCTCGTGGCACGGCAGATTGCCGATCTCTCGCATGAACTGGCAAGCGTCGGCGAGCGCGAGAGGAGCTTCCGGGTGCCGCATGCCTGCGGCGACCAGGTGCGCAATGGCGGCTCGGGACCCGATCCGCGCGAGCTGCCACCCAAGGGGCTTCGCACCCGGGACATCTACCTTTCCTTATGCCGCACTCGGCATAAGGGGATGTATCCGGGCCTGAAACTACGCCGATTCCCTAACGGCAATCCAGGAATGAAAGCTCGGCATAATGGCGCGCAGGGAAGATGCAATTCGGCCGAAGCGGACCTTTAGGTCGAGTCCTGTTGGTCAAAAATGACATCTACTTTTTGGAGAGTAGCGCTTCGATCAGGGAGTAGGTCGCCTTCACGCGGGCTTCGTTTGGGTAGTTCTTGTTAGCGAGCACAACCACGCCGATGTCCTCGCTTGGCACCATAGCGATGTAACCGCCAAACCCGTTCGTCGAGCCGGTCTTATTCAGGATCACATTCTTCTGGGGAGGAAGCGATGGGCTGATTCTTTCGGCTGGCTGTGGCTTCATGATGAAATCATAGCCATTGCCAGACTTCATTGTCTGCAGGTCGATGGGCCATGGGTACTGCTCCCAAACCATATCCTGGGTGAAAAAAGCAGTTTTGTACTGACCTTCATGGGTTCTCGCGACCGCCTTGCGCAATTCGTCGGGGGCCTTCCCGTGACCCAGCTCCACATCAAGAACTGTTAGCATGTCTCGGACGCTCGACTTCACGCCATAGGCCTCCGAGTCCAAAACCCCAGGGCTCACCCGAATTGGCGCATTGGTCTTTCGGTCATAGCCGAAAGCGTACTGGCTCATGTCACTCTTAGGAACGTCTATCCACGTATGGCGGAGCCCGAACGCAGGGAAGAGCACGCCCTCCACGGCTTGCTTGTAGTTTGAGCCCATGGCTTTGCCAGATATGTAGCCGAGCATCCCAATGCTAACGTTAGAGTAGCTTCGAGTTCCCGGTTGCGGCGGCTGCCAATCCATCAGCCAGCTCACCAACCCATCTACATTCGAAACGTTGTCCGGCACCTGCAATGGTAGTCCGCCCGAATGGTGTGTTGCCAAATCCATGAGTGTAAGCTTGTCGCCAATTGAACATCCGTCGACACAGACGAATGTGCCACCGTATCACTGAGGCTTAGCTTTCCGCGTTCTTCGGCCAACGCCGCAAGCGTGGCGTTGAAAATTTTGCTTATCGAGCCAAGCTCAAACAGCGTATCAGGGGTGGCCGGACGGTTGTCGGCCCGCGATGCCAACCCGACCGCAAAAAACTCATGTTTGCCGTTCCTGGTAACTCCAACGACGAGTCCGGGAATATCGTATTCCTTTACCACGGGTTCGAATGAAGCCTGCGCCTTCTCAGCAAACCCGTCGGCCTTCGCAATAGAGCCACTTGAGGTGAGTACCGCGATCGAAAACGCCACGAGGTACGAACACTTATCCATTCTATTGCTCCATATCGACATTCCCCAATAGGGTCTCGCTGGGATACAGTGATTGTTGGGGCAAAGTTGTGGCGCGCGGGCCCACCTGGCACTGGCCTTGGTATATAGGAGGTGGCATGTCATGACATCGCGGCTTTCAACGAGACGTAATTACTTCTGCATCGATCGAAGCTCGTCGCCAAACGTCAGTAACTTGTCGCCAACCCTGAACCGGCCAGACGATTGTTCCTTGAACGGCTCGATTTTGGCTAGATGTTCGGACCCGCCATGCGATGGATTGGATTTAGCCTGAACCTTTGCGGCTGCTCAGTCCAGATTTTGCAAATATGCTCGAAGGGGGTTAGGCAGCTAAGGATCTTCAGGCGTTTGGCGAAATTGTAGGCGTCGAGGAATGTTGCCCGGGGGGGGCACGCAGCTGATCATGGTTTTCATAGTAGTAGCGTCGCACGGTGGCTTCCTTGATCGTGCGGTTCATCCTTTCGACCTGACCATTCGTCCACGGATGGTTCGGCTCCGCAGACGGTGCTCCATATCGTTGCGGGCGCAGGCCACGTCGAAGGAATGGGCTCGGAAGATTTCCCTGCGCTCGATTGTTGCGCGGATGGCGCGCGGCCGCATGTTGCCATGCAGCAATCCTCTGTTATAGAGGATACATTCGATAGGACGCGATGTAATCACGGGTGCTCTTCCGGCCGCCAATCCGTCGGGCAATCTTGAAAGCCCGTTGATACTCGCGGACCTTCATAGTTACCTTTGATACCATCGACGGGGACAAGCATGTCCAATCTGACGCGAGCATATCGCGCTGGTGCTAGACCAGCCTTTCATGAGTGAGCGTTCAGTTCTTGCGGTGGGTATAATCCTGCTTACCGCTTCAATGGTGGCGATAATCTCGCGGCGCCTCCGTCTGCCTTATAGCGTTGGTCTTGTTTCTGCAGGTATAGCGCTCGGGTTTTTTCCTGGCGTCGCTGAATTCCCGCTAAGCCGAGATCTGATCTTCACCGTGTTCCTGCCGCCCCTCATTTTCCAAGCGGCGCTCGAGATCGAGTGGCGCCATTTTCGTGTTAACCTGCCCGTGAGTGCGTTGCTTGCGTTCCCCGGGGTGGCGATTGCGGCAGTGGTGGTTACCGTCGCCATGCATCTGGCGCTGGGTTGGAGTTGGATCGGAGCCGGATTGTTCGGAGTTCTGATAGCCGCCACGGATCCAGTATCCGTTCTGGCGGCCTTCAAAGAGATGAAGGTCCAGCCACGTCTGGGGCTGCTTGTCGAATCGGAAAGCCTACTGAACGACGGAGCCGCAGCAGTCGGCTTCACTATCCTGCTGGCAGCCGCAACGGGCGCGGGCGCGACGCCCTTAGCCGTCGTCGGGTCCTTCGCATGGACCGTTGCGGGTGGTGTCGTCGTTGGGACTCTGACATCAGCCCTCTTGCTTCTCATCGCTGGCCGGACCGAAGACCACCTGGTCGAGATCACGCTCACGACGATTGCTGCCTACGGCTCCTTTTTGGTCGCGGAGAATTTTAGCATGTCGGGCGTCCTCGCCACGCTTACAGCTGGCCTTCTTGTCGGGAATGTCGGCTGGAGAGGCGCAATTTCCACCGCCGGACGACCGCATGTTTTAGCCTTCTGGGAATATGCGGCTTTTCTAGCGAATTCGATCATATTCATCTTGATCGGTGGACACGAAGCGCAACAGCCTCTTGGGATATTCGTTGGCAGCTCAGCGCTCGCTATTGTCGTCGTGCTGATCGGCCGGGCTGCCGCGATCTATCCGCTTTGTGGGCTAGTGGCTCCGACGCGGCTGAGAGTGGACCTGAGATATCAGCACCTACTGGTATGGGGCGGGCTACGTGGGGCTCTCGCACTCGCCTTGGCGCTAGCGCTCCCGTCCGATATTCGCGAGCGGGGCGAAATCATTGTAGTGGCGTTCGCCGTCGTCGCCTTCTCGATTTTTGTCCAGGGATTGACGATGCCCTGGTTGGCTCGGCGCTTGGCGATCGCTCAACAGGCGACAGAAACTTGAGACTCCAGCTTGGCGAGGAGAGTTTGGCGCTAGATTTTTGACTTGAAAGTCGGCCAGCCAAGGATTCCCTCCCCACAACCGATCTTCCAAGCGCCCCACGGTTCGCGAAGTGTTTCCAGATGCAATTGTTCGTGAGAGGTGGTATTTAGGGGTAAGGCGGGCTGCTTCCTCGCCCAGGCCCGGTTGTGCACTGTGTCCCCGTCAAAGCCATGGCCGCCGGGCCGTCCTAACATCCATTTGAATTGCTATCGGGGTCGTTGCACTGGTTCTGTTTCGATCATCGCGAACACGGCGACAGCTATTTGGCGGGGGCGAGATGATAAGTCGACCAAGGGAAGAGAACGATTATCGAAACCGCGTCATCGACTGCCAGGATGCGATGGAGCCCGGCTTCCAAGCCATCGTCGACTGCATGCTGGAGGCGGGGTGGTCGCGGGGCGAAACGCTGCGGTCATTGAAGCGGCTGATCGCGGGGGACAACATGACCCAGAAAGAGAATGCTAGGACGGAACACAGCTTGCCATTGCCAGGGCCATGATGCGCGCGGGTAAGCCGTCTTAGGTAATCACAACTCGGTAAAAATCGTACATTCATTTTCAATTGAAATGAGATGACGGGAGAGTAGAATTACTCTTCGCCCGGCTTCCTCAAATGGCCGGCACGGCCCGGCTAGTCGCCCTGTGTCAACCTGAAGGCTGGCCGGGCCGTCTTGACAATCCTAGCGACGGAGCGAAAGCGAGACGAGTTCAGCCTCGTCTTTGATGCAGGCCATATAGTTTGCGATAATCCGCGATGCGATCGAATCGAGGGTGTCCGGTGACCGTTGCTCAAGTTTCAGCTTGTCGAAAACCCTGCCGAGAAGTGCCAATTCGGTTTCGTCGAATCTACCGGCGTCAGGCGCCTTTCGCCGGATTGGCATGATATTCCTCCCCACAGTCCTGGAGGGAAGCATGCCGCAAATCTCTCGTCCGGCGCTTCGGTGATCTGGCTAAACTCCACCTCCAAAAAAATCGGCCTGCTCATCAGGCCCGGCTTGACCATCCGTAGCTTCCCCTACGGCTTTTTGGCGGGCGGCCGGCGCCTTTGAACCGGAGCTGACCTCCGTCGGCTGTGCCGAAAGGCGGAGTTCCCGTTAACCGTGCCGTCTTTGCATTGCATGCTCTCGTCTCTGCTTCGACGAATAGCTTAGCCTCTCGATCAGCGCGCTCGAAGCGCTCTTTGTCCATCAGTCGTCGGGTCAAGAGCGCCTCCCATGGCTAACTGACCTATGCAATCATCGCTCGCGAAAATTGTTCCTTCCGTAGTCTCGGGCGTCAGGCGGGATCGACCACTTGGTTGCAAATTCCCACCTGCCTTGGCGCGCCGGTGGCACCAGCCTGCCTGACATGAAGCCTCCTTGACGTTTATGCGGCAAGGAGCAAAAAGCGGCGGAAGATCCCGGGAGCAACAGTTCGGCTGTCGACCAGACTGTCCGGCAGATCCTCGACCCTATTAGCACCCGCGCCATGTCGGTGGGCGACGTCCTGCCCACCGAACGGGAACTTGGCGAACTGTTCGGCGCGAGCCGCAACACGATACGCGAAGCGCTGCGCTCCATCCGCACCTATTGCCTTATCGATCCCAAGCCGCGTGTCGGCGCGGTGCTGGCGGACCGCCAGAATGTCGCGACCCAGAATTTCTTCCCCGCGCAGATGGATATTTCGAGGACCTCGTTTCACGACATACAGGGGTCCCGCCGCATCATCGAGGTGAGCATTGACGACCACATCATCCTCAATGCCAGCGCCGCTGAACTCGACGCCCTGGACGAGGTCAACGGCCTGATCGAAACCAGCAAGGATGTCCAGAAAGCCGCGCAGCGCGATTTCGACTTCCACCTGGCGCTGATGAAGCTCGCCGGCAACCGCATGCTGGTGCAGACCTACCATTTTCTGTCGCCGGTCATCCTGCACATCATGACAACCGGCAAATCGATCCGGCCGGTGCTGAAAGAAACGCGCCACGCCCATGCCGAGATCATTGCCGCGCTTCACGCGCGCGACCGCATTGCCTATAGCTATTTGATGAGCCGGCATCTCGACTTCGGGCTGCGCTTCGTTCCCGACGACCTCCAAAACGCACGGACCTCGCCGGCAATGCCAGGCCCGACTTCTTCCAAGGATTTGCACAATGTCTGACTTTGAAAACAAGGTGGCATTGGTGACGGGGACGACCGGCATCGCGCTCGCCACCGCGAGGCGGCTGGCGCAGGGAGGTGCGGCGATCGTCGCCTGCGGCATCGACAGGGCCGCCAATGCAGCCATGCAGGAAAGCCTTGCCAAGGCCGGAGCGGATGCGCTGGTGCAAACGGTCGACGTGTCCGTTTCCGATCAGGTTCGCGACGCGGTAGTCGCCGGCGTCGTGAGATTCGGCGGCATCGACATCATCGTCAATTCCGCTGCGGTCCATCCCTACGGGACCGCGACGACGACCGATTGGGAAACCTGGAACCGGGCAATGACGGTCAATGTCGGCTCGATCTACCTGACCGCCCATTTCGGCATTCCGGAAATGATCAAGCGCGGCGGCGGCGCTATCGTCAACGTCGCCTCGGTGCAAGGCTTCGCCTGTCAGCAGAACGTTGCCGCCTATGCCACGACCAAGGGCGCCATCCACACGTTGACGCGCTCGCTCGCACTCGATTACGCGGCAGCAGGCATAAGGGTGAATTCGGTCAGCCCGGGCTCGATCCGCACGCCGATCCTGGAAAAGGCCGCGCGTGGCGACCACGGCAGCGACGCCGATGTCGAGGAAGCTTACAAGCGCTTCGGCGCTGCCCATCCGCTTGGCCGCATCGGCGAGCCGGAGGAAGTGGCGGAGCTCATCGCTTTCCTGTGCTCGTCAAAAGCCGGCTTCTGCACCGGCGCCGATTACAGGATCGACGGCGGCCTGACCGCCGGCATTGGCGTGAGGTAGTGTCCATGAAGATCGGCCTTGGTCTCTTCGGCCTGGCGACCGGCCTTGGCGCGGCACTCTCGACGCTTGCGGCAAGTCCATGGCTCGAGCGGATGAGTTGTGCCGCCAATTCCGCGCGGCCGTCGTGGCGCTGATGGTCGTAAGCGGCGCGCTGATGATCTGGAAACAGCACGAGGTCGTCCTGGCGCTTTATCACGAGTTTGCTGGCGGTCTCCTGGCCAGTCCGGTCGGACCCGCGTAGGACTAAATCCGCGGTACGGCGGTCTAAATCGACCCGGCCACGAAGACCCCGTAGGTTGGTTCTGCTTTATTACGTGCCGGCAACGCCCGGTGACCTATAGGTCACCCGAAAGACTGCGTCGCCGTTGAGACTCGGTCGCTCAGGTAAAATTCGACAATCTCGGATGCAACTTATGCCAGTTTCCGTCCTTTGTGGTTTTGTGGAACGGTCCTTGGATTTTGATTGCATTGCTTTTTCAGCAACCTCTAATATCAGCCTGTTAAAATCGGCATTCTGGGGAGGAAGTGTCATGCCTAGGGTTTCAGACCTTTTCTTTAAAACAGCTATCGTATGGCTTATTCTGGGGATCGGCGCCGGCTTGCAGATGGCGATCTCGGGCGACCACGGTGCATTTCCTGCACATGCACACATCAATCTGCTCGGGTGGGTCACAAGCGCTATCTTTGGCGGCTACTACGCTCTTAATCCGGTAAAGGCAGCGCGGAGAACCGCAATGGTCCACTACGGCCTTTACAACGTCGGATTGGTGGTAATGCTGCCAGCTCTGTATCTGATGCTGCACCAAGGCTATACGGCGATTGAACCCGTCGTCGCCGTAGGTTCACTGATCGTGGCTGCCGCCGTGCTGGTATTCGCCTTTGTTGTTTTCTCAAGCGCAAGCGAGCGCGTGGTGTCTGGGTTATCGACCGCAACACGCTAAATCGACGGTGCTCGGCAGTAGTATAGAGGGGCGGCATGAGCCGCTGGAGCCGGAAGCCGAGGCTGACCGGCTCCCGCCTGTTTCTGTGGTCACAACGCAACAACGCCCGCTCACGACACCTGCTCCTCAGCCAAATTATCCTCGCTCCCCTATCGGGCTTAGTCGGCCCGAGGCTGCGATTCTGATCAACTCCAAAAACCGAAAGTGAACCCGACTCGCCTACGAGGCCGTTCAAATCCCACTTCTGATGCCCCGCTTTCATCGCGCCGGCCGGCCTGATACCGCGCATCGGAAGCGTGGCGAGACGTTGCAAGTGGCAGAACGATGGTGGCGAAAAGCAATCGCGGCGAAGCCTCCGGCGGTACACAGCGCTGATCCGTCGGGCGCGCCGAGGGCCAGCGCGGTGAACATCGCGGTGCCGATCCAGGCGATGACCTTGCCCGAATGCTGCCGCCGGCAAGCGCCAGCCCCAGTGATATTATCGACTTCATAGCTCAGATCTATCGAGAGGCGTTCGCTGATCACACGAGAGCAGCGACCTGCCACGAGGATGATGCAACGGCGCCTGGATGAAGAAGCTCCCGACCTGGATGCCTTGCTGCAAATCGGCGACGTTCGTTACCATCCGGTTCCGGCTTTGACGGACAAATTGCTGGAGCAATGTCGCCTTCTCCCGGCCTACTTGGTATCAAACCGACGTTGAATCCCTTGGAGACCCGCTTTAAATAGAGGTACTTAAAATCCTAGCTATTGGGAGGTAGCTATGATCGAAAGCCGTACAGACATCGCGCGGGCGATGATCGACGCCACCTTTGTCTCGCGCCATCGCTCTATAAGTGACATCGCCGAAATTCGTCGCGATCTGGACCAGTCCCGGCGGGCAGTCGCTGCATCACGCGACCTTCTAAAGCGGCTGCGCCAGCGCAAGATAGACGAGGCGACCAGAAACGTTGAGCAGCACCCGGTGTCCGCGTTCGATGCCGACATTCTCCGCAACGTCTTTCAGAAGTTGGTCTTGGAAATGAAGACACCGGAGTGTCAATGGCGCGATCTCGCCCAGACCCTGGTTTACGATTTTACCGGGTGCGAACGCGTTCAGTCCGGCGTGCTGGACTGGATTGTGCGGAAGTAGACCCGCGCTTCAGAATTTCAAACTGATGCACTACCCAGCTCGACAGCAATGCAACACCGCCGATTTCTGCGGAAAGCACGAGGAAGTTAACCAGCAAGGTTGCAATCAGCGGCCAGATAAACGCATTGAAGCCGAACCGTTCACGGATGCCGTCAGCGATGGTGTGATGAATGATCGCGGCGAAGCGGCCGGCCATCTCGACCAGGAAGATCATACAGATCGTGCCGAGCACGACCGCCCAGATGAGCTGGAAGCCGAACAGCGCGCCGGCCTGTGCCGCCGCCGCCATCGACCCGACGTCCAGAAGCCGCCGACGCTGGTGACGACACCGAGCGAGATCTCGAGCAGCTTCTTCATCGGCTCGGCGAGGAATATTGTCGATAGGCAGTAGCCAAGTCGCCTTGCGCGGCGCGAAGCTCCTGTTGCGGCTGTCCGGCCTCGGCGTGCTGTTCGGCCTCGACCCCGTCCTTGGCCCGCTTTGCCGCGTTCGACACTGGGTGAGAGCCTCTGCCAGCCCATCGCGCTTTGCCCGGTCGGACTGAAATGCTGATTCCACTTGCCGGCCGGGGTCGGCGAGTGTCTTGGCAAAAAATTTCAAGACAGAGGATGCGTAGCGGGACGGAGCGGCGCCGGACAGCCAGGCATCACTCAGCAGCACCGCCGCCTCGCCGTCGAGGTTGCAAGTTTCGAATGATGGTCGACGGTATCACCAGCAGAGGGCAGGAAGGCCCGGCTCGGCCGGGCAACGGTGCGCAACATCTTCCCCTCGTTGAAATCACGAAGAAAGCCGCAGCCGTGGGAAAGTGCCTCCGCGCTCGGGATTTGCGCAATCGAGGCGGGCCGGTTTCCATGCCCGACCTAGCTTCGCAAATGTTTTCAACTCATCGGGACAATCATGAGCCGCGACCTTGCCAAGACTTGAGCGCGCCAGAAGCTGGACTATCGCGCTCACCGAACAGAAGAGCGTGGGAAGCGTCCGATTGCCTGTTGCGTCCGCCTCGCGACAAAGGAACTATGAAGCAACTCTCCACTCAGCCTTTTGGAGTTCGAAGCGCTCACCCAGGCAGTTTCGAAACTGTCGAAGGATCATGGCGGAACGCTGGGAGAGGTTGGTGGTCTCTTTGTCCGAAGCCTTGCGCGAAGGAGACACCTATTGACGCGGTGGTCTCGACGCAGAGCAAGGAGACCCGCTAGCCAGCCGGCTTCCCCGAGCCCTCGACATTATCCTGTTCGGGATCGACAGCTTCCAAGGCATCAACGACAGGCGCCAATGAATTCTCTTTCTCGGGACCGGATTCCGCTCCTCTGTTATCTTCGCCGATTTTGTCCAGCGCACGTTGAATGGCGTCTTCAATGTTGCCGACCTCCTGCTCTCGCACCTCGCGACCGTAGCCGGCGGCATCGGCGTCTTGCTCAAATTGCTGCGCCAGCATCGAAACACTGACCTCGGTTTCGGCAGGCAAGTTGCCGACATTCTCCTCCAGCCAGCTGCGCAGGAATTCCTTCGTCGCGTTCATCGATCACCTCCTCGACGCGAGATAACCGGACGATGACGCCAAACGGGCGACGCCAGCAGAAACACTGGGACCGGCTGTCCAGGAGATCGAGCCGGAAAGTCCGGAAGCCGAGCGCGGTCCAGTGGCGCCCGATCCGGCGGTTGGCGTCGGCTCGGACTCGGCCGCCAACAGGCCAGGCGGCGGAAGCCGCTCATGCGTCTTATCACAATTGCGCTCGGCATTCTGGTGGTCGTTCTGATCGCCCTCTGGATTTGGGCTGGCCAGAATAGCGGGCGTCCGGCTGGCGGTTCCCAGCAGCCTTCGCCGCACGCTATCGACCAGAATGGCTGAGAGGATCAGACGCTTCATCGCGCGGCCGTGTCGCCGGCCTTGTGCCGCTTTGCCTTGGCTGGAACCAATCCGCCCGAGTTGGCGCGCAGGCCTCTGAAGAACTCCTCCAAATAGGGCAGCAGTTCGAACAGCACGATAATGATCATCACGGCGGCAATATATGTCACCGGCAGTTGCTGATGTTTCCAAATCAGGTCGAAGCGAGCTTTTTCCGTTCCGGCGCCAAACAGCGCCAGGAACTGGCCCCAATGAAGCGCCACCACGCTGACCAGCCCCATCAGCGGGATCATCTCCAGGAAGCTGTGCACATGCTGCTCGATCGGGCTCACCGTGCGCGCGGTGGTCGCGTAACGCACGTCCCATATCGCCGTCCCTTCATGGATGAAGAAGGAGACGATCATCACGGCGATCACGAAGGCGTTCACCTCGAGGAACATTGCGGCAAGCAGCGGGATCCCGACCTCGGCGAACATCAGCAGATGGATGAGCGATTCCTTCGCACCAGTCGTGGATTCAATGTGGGTCGCACGGTGGCAGAGCCAATCGGCAAAGCCAGCGATCAGCCAGACCGGCAAGACGAAATACATCAGGATGAGAACCATCGGATCGGTAAGCACGACGCGGCTCCTATTTGCCTCCATCCATCGAACCGCACGCCGGCGAAATGGTTCCATGCCTCCGCGACCAGATGGAAGTGCATGCAGCGAACGGCCGGAACGGTTCACCGGTCGCTGCGTTCTAGCATGTGCTTCCCTATGACCTCATCGTCATGCGCCTCGGTTTTGGCGCGTTATGGCTACGGCTTCGCCATGTCGGAATGCGAACTGAAGGGCTCGGGTGTGAGACGCTGAGGGGACTTCAGCTTTGAGCGCGCAGGACGAGTGGCTGCTCGCCAGCAATCTGGCGACGGTCTTCGCCGACTTGGGCGCGATCATCTTGGGACGACCGGTGGCACGCTGGAGCAGGCCCGAGGGTATGCCAAAGCATCGACCTGCACGGCCGCAAAATTTTCCCCGTTGCGGACGATCTGATGCTGCGCGATGTGCCCTTCGTGTTCCTCGGCGGACACGACGACATCGCCTCGCTCCTTCAGACCGTTCGCCACGTCCGACGCAATCAGATACGTCTTCAATGATCATTGCCAAGGGCGCTGCCATGGCGACCCCTGACGGGCGCATCTCTTCCGTCGCACGGCTGATCGTACTCCGCCGGCACGGAAACGCACCACACTTTGCTTCGGAGCTGTTTCAAGTCCCTAACAGGATTTGGACCGGCCTGGGTCAAACCCGTCTCCTGGTGAAGTTCGATTACAGGTGGAACAAAGCCGCCCGAGCATCAAGCAGATGAGGAACTCGGGCCTCTGGCCGTCGCCCTTTGCGGCGGACATCGCGTGCAGCGACATAAAGGGATTCATCGTCGGGTGGTCCATGGCCTTAGGCTCCATCCATTGCGGCGGCTCCTGCCTTTTCTCGCCTTGCCTCATCGAAACCGACGGACAGCACGATCTCGCCGTCGCTGCCACGAACCCGAACTGCCCAGCCGTCCTGGAGAGGTTCGGCAGCCGCATCGTCGAGCAGGTCGATCGCCGACCGCAACGCTTCATCATGAACAGCTTCCAGGTTGCGCAATTCCACGCCTTCGAGACGCCTCAAACTGCCACCCTCGCGATATTCGAATGTATAGAGATCCTGGCCCGTATCGCTTGGCGGCTCGATGCCGGGCCGGCCGCCATCCTGTTTTCGCGCCGCAGGTCTTGTGCAGGCGGGCCGCCAAACGCGGCGCACTGAACCATCAACTCTTTGGCACGATCAACAAGGGCGCCGTGGTCAAGCAACGGGTCGGACACGGCCATCGTGACAGAGACCTTTCACCGTCCTCGCCGACAAATTCGACCCTCACAGTTCCGGGGCTGGCATGTATCGCTGTGTCGAGAACTTGCATTCCCGCCTCCTTCTCTTGGTGTCGAGGATGGAAGCTGCCCTAGTCCCGAAAGTTCCCTCCGGGTTTCAAGGAGGGCGGTTGGAACGGCGGGGCCGGATGCGGGTTTAGGTAGCAAAGGAGGCGCCGAATGTCACCTGACGAACGTACACCCGCCGAGGCCCGTGGCGAAATCCAGGCCGGCAGGACGCAAGACAAGACCCCGGGGTTCGATCCGGCGGCAGTGCCGCAGGAAGCGGACGCCGAGGCGGGCGGTGTCTCGACCTCTGCTGCACCGGCTGCGACCCGCAACCCGAACTTCACCAACCAGGCGAGCTTTGCCAACGCGATGCGACCGCCGGAGAACGCGCCCCACCTCAAGCCGCGCAGGAACGGGCCGGTCCTGGTCATCTTGGGGCTGGTTGTCCTGCCCGCGCTCGCCTTCCTGTTCGCCGCAGCCCTCCGCTAGGAATGGAAGGAACATCATTCTCCGTTTCAGGCTTGATAACGCAGAAGGTTGTTGCGATGCCAAGCTTGAGAAGTTTGTTTGGCCATCTGTGGCGTTGGAAAGCACAGCCTACGACGCACCCCTCCCATTGGAACGCCATTGTGCGGATGCTAAGGCTGAGCAATCTTCGACGATCTTGCTTCGCTGAGCACGGGACAGTTCTGCTTCTACGACATTGAAACGCCCCTGACGTTGGCGCGGGTAGCCGAGGACGATTGCGACTATTTTGCCCATCGGCAGATCCCCTATTTCGACGTTTATTTCTCATTTCCCGGCGGACCTACGCTGGAAGCGGAGGACGTTGGCAGCGATTTTGCCGTAGCCCGTTGCGATGCGCCGTCTTGACGTGGGCGAAGAACGCCTCGATGCCCCAGCGGTTTTTGTAGGCGATCTTGTCGTAGGTGTGTTGGTGCTTGCCACGGCGCCGCGGCTGGATGACAGGTTCACCACCTTCGAGGATCACATCATGCAGTCGATCGAAATCATAAGCGGTCGGCGATCATTTGGCCTGCAGCAAACCCCTCGGCCAGTCCACAGGCAGGCCATGTCGTTTTGATTGCCGGGCCCGATCTCGAAGTGACCGGGAAGCCGAGTGCGCCTACGACGGTGCCGAATCCGCTTCGCGAGCGGCCGAGAGCCTGGGCTCCAAATTCTCCTTTACGCCGGGCCCCCGCAGCCCGGGCGAACAAGAGTCGCGTCAATTCATCAGCCATTCCAGATTTGGATCACTGCTGATCGCTTTGACCAAACGGTCGAACACGCCAGCCTCGATCCAGCGATAGTAACGGCGCTTTGCAAGCAGATAGAAATGGGGCTGGCGGACGAACTATGTCATCCCACCAGCCCCGCGCTGAAACGACAGGCCGCAGTCCGCAAGAGGGGAGGAGTTCCTGCGCAGCGGCCTATCGAGAACCTCAGCGACAACAACTATAGGGCGAAGCTCCTGGTCGCCAACCGGTCGGACGGCTTTTCGTCCATCTGCAACAGTTCATGTTTAGGTTGCTGGTGCCATATGATCTGCCGGATGTCTTCGATATCGACCACCTGATGGCAGATCGGGCAGACGTAGCTGGTCAAATAGCCACGAGATCGGACTGAGGGCGGAAAGCGTGAGCGTGAAGTTGGTGAGCGTCTTACCTTTCCGACCAAACAGCTCACTTTCAATTTGGTGGACCAGGACGTTCCGGCTTCAGCTGTGTTCGACAGCTTGCCGGGCATAGCAAAGCCGTTGCTCGCTGCTCTTTGTGCCCTCGACGAGTCTGATTGCATGTCCCCAAGGAGCCGACCAGGAATGCTTAGCCGTCCAGGCTCTGCATTGGCTACAAGACATGCTGACCAAGCCGGAAGAAGGCAAGCGCACTGAGACAACGCTGCGTCGCCTATGCCGACGCCAAACACGGCGAGGGTGGCGGCCTCCGATCTCAAGTTTCCTTTGTCGAGCGTTCGCTGAGCGTCGCACCGGTTTCAGCATCCAGTGCCACCATGCTGACCTCGTAGCCCCAAAGGTTTCGGATATGGCGCAAGGTCGCGTCGCGGCTTCCGCCCTCGAGCATGATGCCATTCTTCACCGTGTGCTGAAGCCTCAGGCGCCGGTCGCCCAGCAGATCGACGTCAATCACCTGGATGTCGGGCCGGCTCGCGCCCACGTCGTAGGTTTGAGCGAGCGCTGAGCGTATCTTGGCATAGCCACGCTCGTTGTGGATCGAGGCGACTTCGTAGTGCGGCTCGTCGGCGCTGTCGGCCAGCATGAATAGCCGCCATTTCCGGATCAGCGTCGGGCTCAGATATTGGCGGACGAAGGATTCGTCGCGGTGGTTGGCCCAGGCATCGAGCAAGATGTCACGCCAGTCGCCGCGGCCGGCGATGTCGGGGAACCAGTCGCGGTCCTCCGCAGTCGGCGCGGTGGAGATGCGCTGGATATCCTGCATCATGTCCAGACCCAGCGCATAGGGATTGATGCCGGAATAGCGAGGGTCGTCATAGGCCGGCTGGAAGACGACGTTCGAGTGATTGCGCAAGATCTCGAGCATGGCGCCTTCGCTGATGCGGCAACGGTCGAAAAGCGTGTTCATGAGCGTGTAATGCACGAAGGTGGCGCAGCCTTCGTTCATCACCTGGGTTTGCCGCTGCGGATAAAAATACTGCGCAATGATGCGCACGATCCGGATGATCTCGCGCTGCCAGGGCTCAAGGACGAGGCTGTTCTTCTCCAGGAAATAGAGCAGGTTTTCCTCCGGAAGTTTGAGTGATTTCTTCCGCTCTGCAAGGATTTCGTCGGTGGCTTCTGGCTTACTCTTTCCCGGCGAGGGCGGCAGTGTTCGCCAGAGATCGTTGAAGGAACGCTCCTCATATTCGAGGCGCTCGCGCAGCCCTTCGCGCTGCTGTTCCGATGACAGCTTCGGCGGCCGCCGGTAACGGAAGACGCCTTGCTCCATCAGCGCGTGGGCGGAATCCAGGATGGCCTCCACTGCGGTCAGGCCATGCCGTTCCTCACATCGGGCTATGTAGCTCTTGGCAAAATCGAGATAGCTCAGGATGCCACCGGCATCCGTCCATTGGCGGAAGAGATGATTGTTCTTGAAGAAATGGTTGTGGCCCAGGGCTGCGTGCGCGGTCACCAGGGCCTGCAGGGCCATGGTGTTCTCTTCCATCAGGTAGACGATGCAGGGATTAGAATTGATAACCAGTTCGTAGGCCAAGCCGCGCGCGCCCTTGCGGTAGAGAAGTTCGTCGTGGAGGAAACGTTTGCCGAACGACCAATGCCGATACATCAGCGGCATGCCGACGGATGAATAGGCGTCGAGCATCTGCTCGGAAGAGATGACCTCCATCTGTACCGGATAGATGTCGAGTCCAAGCTCTTCGAGGCCGAGCGCCTCGATCTCGTCGTAGACTCGCGCCAGTTTCGCAAAATTCCAGTCCGACCCGGAAAACAGTAGTTCGGACTTACGCGCCTGACTGACCATTGCCGAAGTCCCTCACGCGCTCTTGCGTAGATCAGGCTGCTTGGCGAAGAGTTGGCGGAAAACCGGATAAATGTCGGCCGGGGAGGCAATGCGCCTCATCTGGAAGTTCGGCCATTTGCCGTCGACGGCGTTATAGGCGCGCCAGAGCGATGTCCCGTTCTCGGTCGCGCCGAAAATGTGGCTTTCCCGCTCGTCGATGATTTCCACATAGGCGAAATATTGGCAAAGCCGCATGAGCTTGCGGTCGAGCAGCTCTATGCAGCGCTCGGAATCGGCGGCGAAGTTGTCGCCGTCGGAGGCCTGGGCGGCATAGATGTTCCATTCGGCGACCGGATATCGCTGCTCGATGATGCGGTGCATTTCCTCAAGGGCGGTGGAGACGACGGTCCCGCCGCTTTCAGTGTGGTAGAAGAAGGTATGTTCGTCCACCTCCTGGGCCTCGTGGGTGTGGCGAATGAAGACAATGTCGGTGCGTTCATAGCGCCGGGTCAGGAAAAGGTGCAGTAGCACAAAGAAGCGTTTGGCCAGATCCTTCTCGCGCTCTCCCATCGATCCCGAGACGTCCATCAGGCAGAACATGACCGCGTTCGCATTGGGCACAGGCTGGGGATCGAAGCGATTGAAACGGATGTCGACCGGATCGACATAGGCAATTCGCTTGCGCCGGCGCTCGAGCCGATCTAGTGCCTCGCGCAGGGCGGCGATGCGTTCGCGCACCAGGGCGCTTGCCGGCTTGGCTTCCAGCTCGGCAATGTGGTGGACGATCGCGTCGAGCTCCGCCTGTTTGGGGCGTCTGAGCGCGATGCGCCGCCCGTGGCTGTTTCGCATTGTGCGTCCGACATTTATGTTGGTCGGCGCCCCGCTTGCCGTGAAACCTGCCCGTCTCGGCCTGAAGCTCAGTACCTGCTTGAGGTTGAGCTTGACCAGATCCGGAAGCTCGAGATCCTCGAAGAAAAGGTCGAGCACTTCCTCGCGCGACAGCACGAAACGAAAGTCGTCTTCGGATTCGGCGGTACCCGGCGCCGATCCGTAGCCGCCGCCGCCGCCCGGCCTGGCGATAAGATCACCAGAGCTGAATGTCCGGTTGCCGGGCAGGATGTGCTGACGCCGGCCGCTTTCCTTGTCGTCGCCGAAGGTCGGTTCGCCGGTGCCTTTGCGAGGGATCGGCACCGCATGCTCGCGGCCCAGTTCGGCGATGCCGCCGGTGCGGACCTTGTCGCGGATGCTGCGCTTGAGCTCTTCGCGCGCGCGTCTGAGAAAGCGCTGGCGATTGCCAAGGCTCTTGTCCTTCGGATTCAGGCGGCGGTCGATGAAGATCGGCATGGCACCGTTCGGGCGTCGCTCAACCCGCCTTGTTCACGCGCATGTACCAGTCGACCAGCCGGCGGACCTGCCGCTGGGTATAGCCGCGCTCCACCATCCGCTGCACGAATTCGTTGTGCCGCTTCTCCGTGACGCTGTCCTGCTTGGAGCCGAAGCTGATCACCGGCAGAAGGTCCTCGACTTGGCCGAACATGCGCTTTTCGATGACCTCGCGAAGCTTTTCATAACTCGTCCAGGACGGGTTGCGGCCTTCGTTGCGCGCGCGGGCGCGCAAGGTGAATTTGACAACTTCGTTGCGGAAATCCTTGGGATTGGCGATGCCGGCGGGTTTCTCGACCTGCGACAATTCCTTGTCCAGGACCTCGCGATTGAGGATCTGCCCCGTATCGGGATCCTTGTAGTCCTGATCCTCGATCCAGGCATCGGCGTAGGCGATGTAGCGGTCAAAAAGGTTCTGACCATATTCGCTATAGGATTCCAGATAGGCTTTCTGGATCTCATGACCAATGAACTCGGCATAGCGCGTCGCGAGTTCCGACTTGATGAACTCGAGATAGGCAGTTTCCGTGTCCTTCGGGAATTGCTCGCGCTTGATCGCCTCCTCGAGGATGTACATCAGGTGCACGGGGTCGGCGGCGACCTCCTTGGTGTCGTAGTTGAAGGTCTGCGACAGGATCTTGAAGGCGAAGCGCGTGCTGACACCGGTCATGCCTTCGTCGACGCCCGCGGCATCACGATATTCCTGGACCGACTTCGCCTTCGGGTCGATCTCCTTGAGGTTCTCGCCGTCATAGGCGCGCATCTTGGTGTAGAGCGGCGAATTGTCGTGCTCGGCAAGCCGGGTCGAGACGGTGAAGCGGCTGAGAATGTCCAGCACCTCGGGCGCGCAGGGGCTGTTTGCCAGTGCGCTTTCGCGCAGCAGCTTCTCGTAGATCTGCCTTTCTTCGGTGACGCGAAGGCAATAGGGAACCTTGACCACGAGAATGCGGTCGAGGAAGGCCTCATTGTTCTTGTTGTTCTTGAATTGCTGCCATTCCGATTCGTTGGAATGGGCAACGACGATGCCTTGGTAGGGGAAGGAGCCGAAATTCTCGGTGCCGTTGTAGCTGCCTTCCTGGGTCGCCGTCAGCAGCGGGTGCAGCACCTTGATGGGCGCCTTGAACATCTCGACGAATTCGAGCAGGCCCTGCGTCGTCCGGTTCAGGCCGCCGCTGTAGGAATAGGCATCCGGATCGGACTGGCTGAAGTTCTCCAGCTGCCTGATGTCGACCTTGCCGACCAGGGCCGAGACGTCCTGATTGTTCTCGTCGCCGGGCTCCGTCTTGGCTATGGAAATTTGGCGGAGCCGTGACGGCAACAGCTTGACGACGCTGAATTTCGAGATGTCACCGGACAGTTCGTCCAGGCGCTTGGCCGCCCAGGGCGAGATCAGTCCGTTCAGGCGGCGGCGAGCTATGCCGTATTTGTCTTCCAGCAGATCGCCCATGCGGTCGGGATGGAAAAGGCCGAGCGGCGATTCGAAGACCGGGCTGATCTGGTTGCCGACCTTGAGCGTGTAGATCGGGCGCTGCTCCATCAGCTTCTTCAGCCGTTCGGCGAGCGAGGATTTGCCGCCGCCGACCGGGCCTAGGAGATAGAGGATTTGCTTGCGCTCCTCGAGGCCTTGCGAGGCGTAGCGGAAATATCCGGCTATGCGCTCGATCGTGTCTTCCATTCCGTAGAAGTCGGAAAAGGAGGGATACACTTTGACGGTGCGGTTGGAGAAAATGCGGCCGAGCCGCTCGTCCTTGCTGGTATCAACCAGGTTTGGCTCGCCGATTGCCTCGACCATGCGTTCCGGGGCCGAGGCATACATGGATTTGTCCTCGCGGCAGGCTAACAGATATTGCTGGAGGCTGATCTCTTCCTGGGCCGCGTTGGAATAAATCTCCGAAAACAGATCGAAGACGTCTGATTGATTCTCGCGCATGATGCCTTGCCTCGACAGGCTGCCAATCGGCTCATCCGCCTATTTAACTACCGGAATGCATTGTGGTTCCCTTCACGGGAAGGAGAGTGCATGCAATCCGGCACCACCGCGGCAGACGCCGACTGCGTCGAAAAATGCTCTGGTGCTACCAACACCTGTCAGCGTGGCGAGACCATCGCTTCTGCGCCAGTGCCAGCACGCAACCCGCGCCGAAGTCATGATCGAACGGGTGGGCCGATAGATGCGCGCCAAGAGGCGTTGTGCCAGGCAGAGCTGCAAACGCGCGCCCTTCGACAATTGTCCGCGACCTTCGATTGGCCATCCCACTGTGTCGCGATGAGGACCTCGCCACCCTTTGCCGGCTGTAACGTCTGTGTACTGGCCGCGTGTGGTCAGTGCGAAGGGGTCGGAAGCCTGTCCCGCTGATCAAGGAGGCGATCGCAAACGGCGAGCTCTTCCGTGCCCATGCCTTCGAGCTCGCCTGCGCCAGGAACGACATCGAGCATCGCACCACCAAGGCCAAGCACCCGTGGACCAACGGCCAGGTCGAGAGAATGAACCGGACCATCAAGGACGCTACCGTCAAGCGCTTCTACTAGGAGGGCCACGATCAGCTCCGTCAGCACCTCGCCGACTTCGTCTCGGCCTACAACTTTGCTCGTAGGCTCAAGACCCTCAATGGTCTCACATCCTACGAGTTCATCTGCAAAGCGTGGGCCACACAGCCCGAACGCTTCAGGCTTAATCCGCTCCAGCAAATGCCGGGACTAAACACCTAGTTAGCCGGTCCCGTAGAACGGACCGCCTCCCAGACCACTGAGAGCGCCCGGCATCGAGGATCAAGATAATGATGAGGATCGTGGCCAAACCCATGATGTATTCCTCCGGCACAGCCCGACCGGCTGCCCGGGAGAAACGCTTCGAGGCGTCCTGTTGGTGCCAGAAGCTATGTGAGAGCAATGGCGCGCTTGGGTCCGAAAAATGCGGAAACAAGGTCGCTTGTGCCCCGCCGTCGGGTTCCCGAATCCAGGCAGCGCTCCGGGAAACTGACCCGCGACTGCTTGTTGTTCGTAATAGGAACAGGGCGCTGACGACCCGGCGAACTCCAAAGGAATAACGTAAACGATTTAAACCTTTTTGTATGATGGGCGTTGTTCGTTCTCCAGATCAGGAGACAGTCATGCAGATGAAATCGGAAATCGCCGGCAAGGCGGCCAAGCAGCGTCACATCCAGCGCAACATCGATGCCAAGGACAAATCGAAATCCAAAGCCAAACAACAAGGCGCCATGCAAGCGGGTGCCAGACGATATCCGGAGCCGCCCTTCCCGGAGCAGCACCAGCCAAAGCCTGGGAAAGAGTGGGCGATCGAGCCGGCCCCGCTTTACGACGCGCCTTACTATCTCGGATCAAAAAAGCTCGACGGCAAAGTGGCCCTGATCACCGGCGGCGATTCCGGCATCGGCCGTTCGGTGTCGGTTCTGTTCGCCCGCGAGGGCGCCGACATTGCGATCGTCTATCTGGCCGAGGACAGGGACGCCAGGGCGACAAAGTCCGCCGTCGAGGCGGAGGGACGGCGCTGTATCCTGGTGAAGGCCGACGTCAGCGAACGCGACGAATGCCGCAACGCGGTGGCGCAAACGGTCAAGGCATTCGGCCGCATCGACGTGCTGGTCAACAATGCGGCATTCCAGATTCATTCAAGCGAGTTCGCAGAACTGACCGAAGAGCATTTCGACACGACGCTGAAGACCAACCTCTACGGCTATTTCCATATGGCACAGGAAGCCGTGCCGCATATGAAGCCGGGCTCGGCCATCATCAACACCGGTTCGGTCACCGGCATAGACGGGTCGAAGGCGCTGGTCGACTACTCCATGACCAAGGGCGGCATCCATGCCTTCACCCGCGCCCTTTCCGGCAATCTTCTCGGCAAGGGCATCCGGGTGAACGCGGTTGCACCGGGTCCGGTATGGACCCCGCTCAACCCTTCGGACAAGGAGGCCGGTGACGTTTCAAAGTTCGGCGCGGACACACCGATGAAGCGGCCGGCGCAGCCGGAAGAACTCGCACCGGCCTATGTGTTTCTCGCCTCGCCACATTGCTCGAGCTACATCACCGGCGAGATACTGCCGGTCGTCGGCGGATATTGACAGAGAGGCGATTGCCTCGACTGATCGGCAGTGGTCGGTCGATGTGGCAGGCAGCGACCCGGCGAAAAGTCGGTGATATGTACTTCATAGCCTTGGCGACGGATGGCTCTTGAGCACGCCTTTCACGCGCTGGCCTGTTCTTGGCTAGCAACTATGTCCATCTCGCTGGAACTACCCCAAGCGCCGCCGTGAAGCAGTTCCGGGGAGCCATCGAAGGCTTCGTCTACGATTCCAGGGAGGCTCCGAAGACCACACAGTGCTCATGAGCAAGCATCTGAAAAAAGATGTTCGATCACGTGGCCGCAATGGCTGTCCACGCGGATCAGGGATTTAGGAGTGACAAGTGACACCCGTGAGAACGCTGCTGCTTCGATGAGCCTTTCTAGTCACCCGGCAATATGAGATCCACGAAAACACCCATCTCGGCCTCGCGGGACGTCTGATGCCACAAGTGTCCTGGCCAATTGGTAAGTTCGGCTCAGCCAGGCTTGGCTGATTTCCGGCAGCTGAGAAATCGGTAGATATTTGGAATGAGAACTGGCTTGTCTGGATCGTTTTTGAACCCGTTGAAACACTCGACCTTGGTTGCGGGGGCCAGTTCCCGATAATCAATTGAGATTTAGAGCCGGCAGGTTTCATGCTAATGGAAGACAGGGCCTAAGCATTTCATTGATTCGATGGCCCCTTTCCCTGGTGACCGACGGCACACCCCGTGCCCCCCGCCCGCAGCCGTCGGTTGCCGATTTTGCTCTAGGCGCACCTCTTTTCCCGCACAGCGAGCACACCTAGGGCCACTCCTCCGAATAATTTGATTGCAGGAACTTCCGGACCCAGGCGTAAGTTAGGAACTCACTAACATAAGGATGCACGGGAATGAGGTTCGTCGTCATTAAGATCCGACTGATCAATGGCTGGTGTTCGACCAATTCACCAATCTGCCTGCCCAAGTGGGTAACCGTCTGTTGATCGGGCTTTCGTAAGCATAAGCCGAGTGGCTTGCCTACGAGCTCAATATCCAAGAGCCGTCGTCGCAGTTGTGTATGGGACCTGGATTTCGTCACCTTCTGTCAAATCATCTCCTCAACTGTCGATCTGCACGGCAAACGGGCAAAAGGATTGCCTTACCGGCCACCTATCTCTCGTCAATATTCCTCCCGATGCCGACGGGAACAGTAAGCCTGGTCCAAGCATCGCTGTAACTCGTTGAACGGTATGATCCAAAGCATCAAGACAGCGGGAAATCGACATAGGCACTGTCAAATTTTCTCGCCAATGGGACTTCCCGATGGTGCCATCGCCGTGCGCATCGAGGCCGCGCTCGCGAAGGCGCTAGCCTATTAAGGTATGCCAGATATTGAGACCGGGGGGACGAAAAAGCATCCGACCAAACGCCGCCCCTGACCGAGAGCGTCGCCCGTCGGAAAATGACGTCGCACTTCAGATGAATCGGCTTTCGGAACCGGATGAACACTTCGACAAACGCCAGCAGTATTCCTTCCCCCGCGCCAGACCTCAGCCGAAATGACGGTCGATCATAGTCAATAACAAATGATGGTTTTCGGCCTTTCCCATGGCTGAATTCTTTTAGGAACAAGTCGTCTCGCATCGAGTTGAGGCTGACCAACCCACCAGGAGATTCGAGACATGGCGACCACGAAAACGGCCTCGAAGAAGGGCCTGAATGAACTTTTTCACGACACGTTGAAGGACATCTATTTCGCTGAGAAGAAGATTCTGGCGATGCTTCCCAAGATGGCCAAGGCGGCGCAAAGCAATGACCTAAAGGCTGCCTTCGAAAAGCATCGCGGCCAGACCGAGGAGCATGTCGCACGCCTCGAGGAGGTGTTCGAGGTGATCGAGAAGAAGCCGGTCGGCAAGACGTGCGCCGCCATTGTGGGCATTGCAGAGGAAGGCGCCGAGATCATGGAAGAATACAAGGGCTCGCCGTCGCTCGATGCCGGCTTGCTGGCGGCGGCGCAAGCGGTCGAGCACTATGAAATCTCGCGCTATGGCACGCTCAGAACCTGGGCCTCCGAGCTCGGTCTTACCGAGGCAGTCAATCTTCTCGACAAGACGCTGGGCGAGGAGAAAGAGACGGACGCCGTGCTCACCCAGCTTGCCGAATCCGCCGTCAACGTCGCCGCCGAAGCGGCCTAGGGCGGAGGCGGAGTCTCCCCTCAACTCTGTCGTCCCCGAGCCCCGACATTCACATCCTTGGAGCTCACGCCTGCAATCGAGATCATGGTATGGAAAAAGCATTCAACCGTATGGCGGAGGCCGTCGCGCACGCCACCGGCAGGCCTTGGGCTTTCGCCCTTTGCCTGGTCTCGGTTCTGATCTGGGCAGCAACCGGGCCGATTTTTCATTATTCCGAAACCTGGCAGCTCGTCATCAACACCGGCACCACGATCATCACGTTCCTGATGGTGTTCCTGATCCAGAACACCCAGAACCGCGACGGGGCGGCCATTCAGGCCAAGCTCGACGAGCTGATCCGTTCGGGCCGAGCCAAGAACGACTTTATCGGTATCGAGCACCTCACGGAGGCCGAGGTCGACGAGTTCCGGGCCCGCTGCGCCGAAGCAAAGAGAAAGCGTGTGGCCAGGGCCTAAGAGCGGTTTTCGGCGTTTCACGGAAACTCACGGAATCGCCGAACCGCTCTATCTTTGTCTTGACCCAATTCCGGACGGAGGACCGGTTCACACTTTTCCCGGAATTGCTTAAGCATGCGGTGTGACGACACCGCCAATCGGACCACGGATCGGCCACGGTCCGATAGCCGCTTGCGCAAGGTTCGACGGTAGTCTTCCGAAATGATCAACTGCCGGAAGGCTTGGGCCGACTCGTTAAGGGTGACATCGGGTAGGGCATCCAATCGAGGCCTCAACGACGGCACTCACCCGTGAGGGAAGCGTTCCGCAGATCGCCCATGTCCCGCGGAACGTCTGTCGCGATTGATCGGAATCAAAGCCGGCGCAAGAATTCGGCACATTCTGCGAACATGTGGCAGCCAATCGTCACCGCACCATTTTCACGGATTCTGGAACTGGCAGTTCTGGACGAAGAAGGCGCGCACTCGCTTGTGTTTCCGTGTGAGCGAACCGAAATGGGATGGAGGAATGCCATCATCGGGGTTCCAGTCGATATTCACCCGACCCACTGGCGCGATTGGATTGAGCAGAAGCGGCCAGCAAACGATTCACCAGCTGGCGCTGATGACGGGCGAGCTTCAAATTAGAACCTGCCAAAGCTGCGAGATAACAGGTAGGCCGAATGTCTGCCAAATTTGGGGTAAAGGCTGCGGTATTCGGGAGAAATTCTCTGCCGGCACTCACCCGGGCGAGATCGCAGACGCGATCCAAGGCACGGGAACTGGCGAGGGCTCACACCAACTCGGGGGTCAGGGTCGGTGATGTCGCCGATATTCTCGAAGAGGAGAGCTTGGCCGCTGGCATCATTCTGCGACGCGCTCTCCTCGAGAGGTGTCGAGGTGATCAAGACAAGCGGCGACTATCACTTTGATGGCAACTATGCCCGTTTGGCCGAGCAGATCCTGGCTGGTTTCAACAGGAGGGTCGCTGCCAGGATGTAGCGCTCGTCGACAGCACACCGGGCTGGAGTCCGACGCAGCCACGCGGCAAACGCGGCCACGGCATGATCGCAGCACTTCTGTTGCTATTCACATTCGAGCACGGGAAGCAACTCAGCAATGGAAGATTCCGACCGTCGCGGCAGTCGTCAGCATGCGATCATCTCAAGGGAACGCCTGGATAGATTATTCAGCCAACGTTACGAAATATTCATGCAATGGCAATGACGTCGTAATGTGCGCCTCTCTATTCTTTTCAGCACGACGCCCTTTCAGGGCGAGGTTATTGATAGAGGATGCGAAATCATGAAAACCTTCTCCAGTGTATCTTCCAGCACCCGCAAACGCTTGATGGCTACCGCTGCTTCCCTGGCTATTACCGGGGCGATCGGCTTAGGCGCCCTTGCCACGGGTACAGCACCCGTTCTGGCCGATGCCGTACACGTCCAGACCGCGCAGGTCCCCGGCTTCGCCGATCTCGTGGAACGCGTTTCGCCTGCCGTGGTTAGTGTCAGGGTCAAGGCCAAGATTCAGCCGACGGCCGACAATGGCTCCGACTGGGGTTCCGAGGGAATGGACAATCTTCCCGACAATCCGCAACTGCGACGCTTCTTCAAGGAGTTCCGCGGCTTTGGCGGCCAGGGAGGCCAGCAATTCGGCATGCGGCCTTTCGACCATCGCGACCATGGCGAGCCGCGCCCGATCGCTCAGGGGTCCGGCTTCTTCATCTCCGAGGATGGCTATCTGGTCACCAACAACCACGTCGTGTCGGAAGGCTCTGACTTCAGCGTAGTCACCGACGATGGCAAAGAATTGGACGCCAAGCTCATCGGCGCAGACCCGCGCACCGATCTGGCCGTACTGAAGGTCGACGGCGGCGGCAACAAGTTCACCTATGTCGACTTCGCCGACGACTCCAAAATCCGCATCGGCGACTGGGTGGTCGCCGTAGGCAATCCGTTCGGCCTAGGCGGCACCGTCACCGCAGGCATCGTCTCGGCTCGCGGCCGCGACATTGGGGCCGGTCCCTATGACGACTTCATCCAGATAGACGCCCCGGTCAACCGCGGAAATTCGGGCGGCCCGACCTTCGACCTCAACGGCCAGGTGGTCGGCATCAACACCGCCATCTTCTCGCCCTCGGGCGGCAGTGTCGGCATCGCCTTCGACATCCCGGCCTCGACCGCCAAGCAAGTCGTCCAGGACCTGATGAAGAACGGCTCCGTCCAGCGTGGCTGGCTCGGCGTTGAGATCCAGCCGGTCACCAAGGACATCGGCGAGTCGCTCGGTCTGAAATCTGGCAAGGGTGCGCTGGTATCCAGCGCCCAGGACGCCGGTCCTGGCAAGAAGGCCGGCATCACGGCTGGCGACGTGATCACCCAGGTCGACGGCAAGGACGTCGCGTCGCCGAAGGAACTCGCCCGCATGATCGGCGCCTATGCGCCCGGCAAGTCGGTCGACGTCACCGTCTGGCGCAACGGCAAGAACGAGACGGTCAAGGTCGATCTCGGCACGCTGCCTTCGAGCAACAAGCAGGCCTCGGACGACAACAGCAAGCAGGTGGCCCCCGCCGCCAAGGCTGAGACGTTGACCGATCTGGGCCTCACCGTCACCAAGTCGGATGATGGCAAGGGCTTGGTGGTCACCGATGTCGATCCCGACGGGGCCGCTGCCGACCGCGGCGTCCAGCCCGGCGATGTCATCACCACGATCAATTCGGCCGCGGTGAACAGCACCGACGACGTCACCAAGGCGATGGCCGATGCGATGAAGTCCGGGCGCAAGGCAGTGCTGATGCAGATCACCCGCAACGATAGCAACCGCTTTGTCGCCCTGCCTGTTGCCAAGGGCTGACCCTGGTTCCACAACTGGGGATCAGTTTTGGAGACAGTTTGACCTTCCGGTGCGCCGGTTCCTCGGAGCCGGCGCACCGGAAGGGTGGGTTTCTTGGAGGGCGGAGGGCCGTGAGCAACCCTCACCGTTGAGTGCGGAGTGCTTTTTGCCTGGCCCACCTACCCTGCCAGTACCGCTGTTCTGGCCGAGAAAGAGGCACCTCGAACATGAGCCTGGAAATTGCGATCGGACCGCCGCGGTTGGCACTCAACGACGGCTTTGGCTTCTTGGTCACCGATCAGGATGGCCAGATCACCTGGCCCACACACCAAGGTCTGTATGCCTCGGATACCCGCCTGGTTTCCAGTTGGCAGCTCTATGCCAACGGAGAGCCTTGGGATCTGCTCAACTCCGGGAACATCACCCACTTCGCCGCCAAGATCTATCTCGTAAATCGGCCCTTCAAGACCGAAACCGGTCCAGTAGAGGCCGGTGATCTGGGGCTGACCCTCGGTCGGGCTCTGGGTCACGGTGGGTTGCATGAAGACTTTGACCTGGTGAATCACGGGACAGATTCGGTGCAATTCAATCTGGAGGTCGGCATACGTTGTGACTTCGCCGATCTCTTCGAAGTCGAGGCCGACTCAGTTGTTCGCCGTGGTCGGATCGCCACGAAATGGACGCCCGGAAGCGCGCGCCTTCGCACGTCCTACATCAACCAGGATTTCAGACGGGCTATCACCATCACGGTACACAGAACTCCAACGAAGCCTGTCTATGCCAACGGGAGGGTATCTTTCGACGTCAAGCTCGACCCTGGCGCGACCTGGCATGCTTGCCTGCTCTACGACTTTGGGCAAGGCAGGAAGAGGTCTCGTGCTCCACGCGCTTGCGTCGACAACTGCTTGGGTTCGAAAGCCGCAAAACGGGTCTCCGCCTGGCGCAGCATGGTATGCAAGCTGAGCACCCCGAATGGCGAATTCCAGCAGCTCTACAATCAGGCGATCGAAGACATGGCGGCACTTCGACTGCCGATCGAAGGCACGGACCAGCTCGAGTATGTTCCGGCCGCCGGTTTGCCTTGGTTCATCGGGCTGTTTGGTCGCGACAGTCTGATCGTCTCGCTTCAGAATGCCATTGTTTATCCTGATTTCGCGCGAGGTGCCCTGGATGTTCTAGCTCGCTTCCAGGCCACCTCACTGGACGACTATCGGGATGCGGAGCCGGGCAAGATCATGCATGAGCTTCGTACCGGCGAACTCGCACATTTCAATCTCATTCCACATACACCCTATTATGGCACTGCCGACGCAACGCCCCTCTATCTGATTGTGCTTCACAACGCTTGGCGCTGTACGGGGGATGACAGTTTGATAGAGCGGCACATCGAAACCGCCGAGAGGTGCCTGGATTGGATCGATCGCTATGGCGATCGCGACGGCGATGGGTTCCAGGAATATGGAACGCGCTCAAACGCAGGCTACGAGAACCAAAGCTGGAAGGACGCCGACGATGCCGTCGTCTATCCCGACGGCACTCCGGTCAAGGGACCGAAGGCTCTTTGCGAGTTGCAGGGCTATGTCTACGATGCCTGGCAGCGCATGGCTGAAATCTACGATGCCAGAGGCGACCATGATCGCGCCAGGCAGCTTAGGGCCAAGGCCAAAACGTTGTTCGAACGGTTCAACGACGTGTTCTGGGATCAGGCGTCGGGTTTCTATGCCTTCGCGTTGGATGGGAAGAAGAAACCGGTTCTGAGCGTCACCTCCAATCCCGGTCATTGTCTTTGGTCCGGTATTGTCGCACCCGAGCGGGCCGCCAGGGTGGTGCAGAGATTGATGATGCCCGACATGTGGAGCGGCTGGGGCATCCGGACGCTTTCGGCCGAACATCGAGCCTATAATCCGCATTCTTATCAAAGAGGCTCCGTCTGGCCCCATGACAACGGGCTGATCGCGCTCGGTTTTCGGCGCTATGGATTTTTCAAAGAAGCTGCTCGTATCGCCGGAGACGTGAGCGGTGCAGCGAGCTACTTCATGCAGCATCGCATGCCCGAACTTTACGCCGGGGCGACGCGGACGCCTACGACGTTTCCAGTCCAGTACAAGAGGGCGAACGTTCCGCAGGCATGGGCTGCAGGCTCATGCTTCTCCTTTCTACAGGCGATCGGCGGGATCCAACCGGACGCTGCGAACGGGAGGTTGTACATCGACCCGAAACTGCCCGACTGGATGCCCGAGATGACCTTAAGGGATCTGCGACTGGGGAAGAACCTTCTCCACCTTCGGTTTTGGCGCGCTGGCGCTCACACGCGTTGGGAAGTATGCGATGGGGATGCTTCGCTGGTGGCAACGCGCAGTTCCGCGACAGGCCCGAGCCTGTCAGGCATCTGCCATGCGACCTAATGCATATCCTTCAAAGTGCGCAGTGGTTTTGGAAAAAGATTCCTAAAACCACTGACCCCAAGTAAAAGCATCAGCCCGATAGGGTTGATCGGCTTCCTAAGTGTGCCGCGCCGGGGCGATTACGAGGCCAAAGAGCAGACGGGGGCGCGTAAACCTCACTTCATACGCTGAATCGGTCTGGCGCAAAAGCTTGATAATACACGGGATCGCCTCGCCCGGCGATCAGGTCGGCGACAAGGCGCGCCGTGATCGGCGCCAACGTCAGCCCTAGATGGCCGTGGCCGAACGCATGGACGACGCCTGGGCTACGGCGGGACCGGCCGATGACCGGACGCGAGTCCGGCAGCGACGGCCGGAAGCCCAGCCATTCGGAGGATGGCCGGCCAAGCTCGGGAAAGAATTGCCGCACACCGCGATCCAGCAGCGCCAGCCGGCGCGGATTTGGCGGCGCCACTAGCCCCCCGAGCTCGACCGTACCAGCAATGCGCAGCCTGCCGTCCATCGGCGTCATGTAGAATCCCAGATCGATCGGACACACGGGTCGGTTGAGGAGCGGCGTGTCGGTGGGAAATTCCAGGTGATAGCCGCGCTCGGTTTCCAGCGGGATCCGATCGCCGGCCTGCGTGGCAAGTGCCCGCGAGCGGGCACCAGCCGCGATCACGACCGTCCGCGCGGTGATGCCAAGCCCTGGGCCGCTCAGCCGAACCCCGCTGGCCTCCGCCGAGAGGCTCGCCACGTTCGCTCGCAGCAATTGGACGCCGCGGGCAGTCGCGGCGGCGGCTAGCCGCGCCAGCATGGCTTTCGGATCGCTGACATTGATCGAATCCGGGAAATACAGACCGCGGGCCTCGATGTCCGCCAGCCGCGGCTCCAGGCCCGCCACCTGTTCGGCAGTCAAGACCTCCTGGTGGACGCCAAGTTCCGCACGCAACCGGCGGCCGCGCCGGCAAAATCGCTCTCATGCCGATAGATGTACAGGCAGCCATTGCGGCGCATCAGGTCCTGCAGGCCAGCCTCCTGCACCATTTCCTCCCAAGCCGGCAAGGGCTTCTGCCAGCAGCCCGGCGAGCGCCAGCGCGTTGGCGCGGGTGGGCTCGGGGAACGACTGCCTGACAAAACGGACCAGCCAAGGCGCAAGCTGGAAAAGTGCTGCCCAGCGCAATGCGAATGGACTGTCGGGATCAAGAAGCAGCTTCGGCAGCGCGCGCAGCACGCCCGGGTTGCCGACCGGCATGCAGGCATATTCGGCGATCGTTCCGGCATTGCCGAACGAAGCGCCGGAACCTGGCTCGTTGGGATCGATGAGCACGACTTCGCGGCCTTCGCCGGCGAGCCGCAACGCCGTCGCCAGGCCGACGACGCCGGCGCCGACAACGGCGATTTCAACGCTGCTGGTTGTCGCCACCTGATATTCCTAGACGAAGCCGGGCAGTTGCAGATGGCCAGCGGCCAGCAATTCGGCCATCGTGGTAAGCGCCGTGCGCAAATCGTCCTGCGATCGCGCCGCGCCGACATTGATGCGCACGCCGTGCTGCACCGGTTCGCGCCCGACCGCGAAGGCGTCGCCGGGTAGAACGGCCACGCCCCGCTCGAGACAGGTGCGGGCGAAACCGGCCCCACGCCAGGGCTCAGGCAGACGCAGCCAGGCATGGGTCGAGGTCGGATGGCTCTGGATGTCGAAGCCCCCGAGGATTTCGCTTAAGACGGCCTGGCGCTGGCGCAATTCCTGCTTCTGGATTTCGATGATGCGCGCTGCCGCGCCTTCCTCGATCAATCTGGCGCCGATCAGCGCCGTCAGCGGGCTGATGCTCCAGCAATTGATACGCAGCGCCGCCGCGACCTGGCCAGCAATGGGACGCGGAGCGATGACGAAGCCGAGACGCAGGCCAGGCGCCAGGCATTTTGACAGCGCGCCGAGATGGATCGTCAGCTCCGGCTCGAGACTGGCGAAAGATGGCGGAGGATCGTCGGCCAGCTGCCGGTAGACGTCGTCCTCGATGATCAGCACATTGTGGCGGCGGGCGACTGCGGCGAGCTCGTGCCGGCGCTCATCGCTCAGCGTAATGGTCGTCGGGTTGTGCAGCGTCGGCACGAGGAAGACCGCGCGCGGACGCAATTGCGCGCAGGCAGCGTCGAAGGCCTCGGGCCGCATCCCGCCGCGGTCCATGGCGACGCCTCGCAGATCCAGCCCGTGCACGCGGCACAGCGCATTAATGCCCTGATAGGTCACCTCGTCGGCCAGCACCACCTCGCCTTGCCTGGCGACTGCGCCGAGCACGCAGTCGAGGCCATGCTGCGCGCCGGCGGCCAGCACAACGCGGCCGGGTTCGCCATCGCCGGCGACGGATTTCAGCCAGTCGGCAATCGCAGCACGCGCCCACAGCGGGCCTTCCGGCGGGTGGTAATCCTGCAGTGTCGGGCATGAACCGGTTGAGCGAATGTCTGCCTCGACGTCAAACTGCAAGGCCACATGCAACACCAAGTTACCCCATCATCGCGCCCGAAAGGATAGGCGGTGGTGATCGCCGTCTGGCAGGGACTCGCCAAGCATCAAGCAACGCCCTAACTGCTTGACGTGTGCGATGTCGCGACCTTCATAGCGAGACGAAAACGGCAAGGTCCACCCTTGCGTTGAAGTGGTCGAAGCATGGGGCGAATGGCATGTCCGCGTGGTCGAGGCCGACAAGGAACCGACCCTTACCTACGATATGGAATCCTTTGCCCTCGCGTATGCGGAAGGCCAGATTGAGCCACGAGGAACCTGCGCTGACCAATGACGTTTCGGCTCATCCGCGAGGAGCCCATGACGACGAAGTACCACATCGATGAAATGCAGGGTGACGAAGTTGTAGCCCTGCATATTGCCCACGGCGCGACAGCTTTGGAGGCTGTAAGCAAAGTTACGACCGGACCGTTCGTCGTCAGAACTGTGCAGGCTCATTGGTTCCGGGTGGCGGATGAGGGGCGGCGAGAAGTTTTCAAGTTCGCGGTCGAAAGAGACTAATTAAGCTTGCGCTAATACTTGACAATGCAGCCCGGGCAATACGTGGGGGCGTCCGTCCACGCTCGCCGGGAAACTCTATCAGATCAGGGCTAGCCCTCCCAGAAATCCTTCAGCGTGGCGTGCGTAGCTTTTCCTCGCCCTTGAGGAACCGAACGCGTCCGACCAGCCCAGGCTTCAGCCACTCAGCCTTGGCCTTTTTCAGACCTGTCGGTGTCGGGCCGCCAATCTTGCCTTGCACCCGATCCCAGAGGCGTTGCCGCTTGTCTGCTTTGAACGCCACGAACGCGCCGCCGGCATAACGGCCGTTGTCGGCCATCAGCACCATCGCAGGCTTACCGGCCTCCCGTTGCACGCCGATGATGTCCATTTCCTTTTCGGTATAGCACTTGATCTTTCGCCAGTTCATCGTCGGACCACTGCGATAGCTGCTGCCCTTGCGCTTTGAAACCATGCCTTCCAAGCCGGCTTGGTCGACAAGATGATAGACGGCATCGCCCGTTCCCGGCATTGCTTCGCTGAACTGGATGCGGCCACCGGTCGGGATCAGTGCCTGGAGGATGTCGCGGCGGTCTTCCACCGGCATGTCGCGCAAATCGTGCCCGTTGAGGTGCAGAAGATCGAACGCCACCAGATACAGGTCGCGCAGGCGGCGAAGCCGAACTCTTTGCCGTTGTCGAAATAGAGCGACTGCGGCATGCCCCACGCTTCGATCATGGCTGCGATCACGTCGCGGTTTTGCACGCCGCCGCGCTTTTCGAAAAAGATCAGCCCCATCCAGAGGCGCCGCCCAGTCTAAGAAGCCGCTCAGTCTAGCAGTGGCGACTGTGCCGTCAGGACGACTGAGGTGAATGTCCCCAGGGTGAACATCGCCTACCACCAACTCTTGTACGAATATTACAATGTCCCCCAGTTCATGTACGATCGGCTGTTGGAAGCCTCCTCTATCGGACAATTCTTCAATGCTGAAATCAGAAACGCCTATCCCTGCAACCCGATCTGATCGGCCAGTTCTGGTCGGCGCCGGTGCAGTGAAGTGAATTTCCGATGTCCGCAATCGGGCCATTTGTAATGTAGGTCGAACGACTGGCTCGAAGGTGCATTGCCGCCGCCAGCTAACAACCGCTACGGATGAGGAAGGACAAGCAGTGCGCTGGAAGGCGTCAGGCCTCTGTTCACTTGCTATGCGCCCAAATGTGCATATATTGTGCGTATGGTCGGAGATTTGTCATGACTCACGCACAGCTGGCATCGTCGAAAGTGGTCTCAGGCTTCGTCGACAGCCTGCAGGAGCCGCGCACACCTTATATCTCGCCGAAGCGCCTGTCGCAGGCGCTCGGCGTGAAGGTGGCCAACCTCGCCCAGTTGACTGGTGTCCACCGCAACACGCTGCGCAATCCCGCATCGGAGCGCCTGCAGGGCCGGATGCGCGAGATGGTGAAAGTGATCTCGGCCGCGACGGAACTCACCGGCGACGTCGACAAAGCGATTTACTGGTATCGCAACGAACCGATTGCCGATTATGGCCATCGCACGGCGGCCGAGCTCGTCGCGGACGGCCAAGTTGAAGCAGTCCTAGCCTTCATCCGGGATCTCGAGAACGGGGCGCGCGGGTGAAGGTCACCCGCGTCGGGCCGGACGAGATCTTCCATCGCTATCTGCCAACCTTTCGCAAGGATTTGACCCGGACATCTGGGATAGTGCGTGGAAGGAATGGGATTGTGCATGGCGCCAGATCGCGCGCATCGACAAGAAAATCCCGCCATCGTGGAAGCTCGCGGACGTGGTCATCACGGCCGGGCTGCGCGGTATCTTGTTCCCGTCGCTGTGTCACGCCGGCGGTACCAATCTGGTGATCTTTCCGGCCAATCTTGTCGACGGCGATCGTGTCGCGGTTCACGATCCTGATCACCGGCTACCGCACGACCAGTCGTCCTGGCCCTGAGTGATCGCCTGTCTTTGTGGTCGCAGCGCGGCAAGCCCCGCTGATGACACCTCCTAGTCCTCAACGACATCGTCCTCGCCGCTAGGCAAGTCGGCAGGAATACCGCCGGCCAAGAGTTTCTCCTTCGACAGCAGCCCTGCGTCCTCGAGCGCCTCGAAATCCGGCAGTTGGCGCAGCGTGTCGAGCCCGAACTGCGAGAGAAAATTTTTCGTCGTCACATAGGT
>NZ_VFTB01000012.1:0-261470 GCF_007003945.1 Mesorhizobium sp. WSM4307 | reverse complement strand
CCCCTTACCATCCCCGCAATCCCCTCCAGCAGCGCCCTCTGCTCGCCCACCCAGAACCAGTGGTCCTCCCCCTCCACCTCGACAAACCGCGCCCCCGCTATCCGCGCCGCCAGATACCGCCCGGCCTCGACCCGCACCGCCCGGTCGCCGGTGCGGTGCAGCACCAGCGTCGGCGCCCTGACCTTTGACAGCAGCGGCCGCACGTCGGCGTCGCGCAGCGCCTGCAGCAGGCCGGCCACCGCGCCGGGGCTGGAGGCGGCCCGGAGCAGGCCGGCCCACCAGGCGCGCGCCTGGCGGTCGGAGGCGAGGCTGGGCGCGAAGGTTTCGATTTCCGCCGGGCCGCCCCAGCCGGCGAGCAGGCGCTGCTGCCACAGATCATATTGCGCCGAGGTGAGCGCGAAGGGATAGTCGGGCGCGCGGCTGCCCTTGGCGAGCGAGCCCCACAGGACCAGGCCGGTCAGGCGGTCGGGATGGTCGACGGCGAAGCGGATGCAGCCCGGCCCGCCCTCCGAGGCGCCGACCAGCACGGCGCGGCGGCTGCCGGCCGCGTCCATCACCGCCAGTATGTCGCGCGCTGTGGCCTCGACGGTCGGGCGGGCGCCGACGCGGTCGGACAGGCCCATGCCGCGCCGGTCGAACAGGATCAGCCGGCCGAGCCGCGACACCGCACCGAGCCAGGCGCGGCAGCTCCTGTCTTCCCAGATGCGCTCGACATGCGAGATGAAGCCGGGAACGAGCACGATATCGGCCGGGCCGCTGCCCATCGTCTGGTAGGCGATATGGATGCCGTCCACGGCGACATAGCGGGTTCTCGGCATCTCCGCTTCGGCATCGCTGGCGCGCAGCAGAGCGAGCGTCGCCGGGTCGGGCGCCACGCCGAGTTCGTCGCGCAGCAGCCGCGTACAGGTCTCGCCCTGGCGCTCGGCGGCCGCCCGGTCGCCGGCGGCCAGATGGGCGCGGATCAAATGGCGGTGTGCGCTTTCGCTCAACGGGTCGAGGGCGGCAAGGCGCGTTGCGTGCATCACGGCGCCGCGCGCGTCGCCGCCGGCGATCCTGGCCTCCACCAGCCGCTCCAGCGCCTGCACCAGCCGGCTGCGCAAGGCCTCGCGGCGGAAGAACACCCATTCCTCGAATTCGGGACAATCCGGCAGCGCGAAGCCGGCGAGATAGTCGCCGGTGTAGAGGCCGGCGGCCTCGTCGAGCAGACCGGCATCGCAGGCATGGTCGAAGGCGATGGCGTCGGCCTCGACCGGGAGCCCCGGGCGCAGGCTGAGCGACGCCGCGCCGGCTGATATCATCTCCTCGCCGAACGCGACGCGGATCTTGTACAGCGTGCGCCGCAGGCGGGCGCGGGCGGCTTGCGCGTCGGCCTCGGGCCACAGCAGCGTGGCGGCGACCTCTCGCGCCACCGGTCCTCCGGCCTCGGCAAGGTAGATGACAAGCGCGGCCGCCTTGCGCAAGGCGAGCTCTACCCGCCGCCCGTTCAGCCGGAACTCCGGAAAACCCAGAAGTCTGAGTTGTATCGGCTCCATCGATCCGCACGCGGCCGCGCAAGGAGAGGACGTTGAGGGGACGCCGGCCTTCTATCCACCCCCCGGTTTCGCGCCGATCCGGCCCGATCAACTCCCTTGGAGCGAGAAATGTCACCGGTCAATACATCAAGCCATCGCACTTCAGAACCGCTTGGCGGCTGCCGCGTCCCTGCCGCCGGGCATGGAGGCTGAATCATGTGCCAGACCTGCCTCTCCTGGTATGCGCGCTGCGTCGCCCCCTATTTCGTCCATGCCGGCTGTTCGGCCGGCACATTCACGCGGATGCGCAGTCGCGTCATCCCGAGGGCTGAAGGTGTCGTCGTCGAGGTCGGCTTCGGCTCGGGCCTCAACCTGCCCTATTACGACGCCGCCAGGGTGGAGCGGCTGGTCGGCGTCGACCCCGACGGCACCATGCTCGGCCTCGCCGCGCCGAAGAGCCGCGCCATGCCGTTCGCCGTCGAATGCATCCGCGCCGGCGGCGAAAGCCTGCCTTTGGCCGATGGCATCGCCGACACGGTGGTCGTCACCTATGCCTTCTGCACCATTCCGGACCCCGAGGCCGCGCTCAGCGAAATCCGCCGCGTCCTGAAGCCGACAGGCCGGCTGATCTTCATCGAGCACGGCCAGGCCGAGGGACCGCGCTGCCGCCGCTGGCAGCAGCGGCTGAACCGGTTGTGGGGTTCGATCGCCGGCGGCTGCCACCTCAACCGCGATCCGCTGAGCCTGATCGGCGGGGCGGGTTTTCGCCTGCTCGAGGTGCAGCACGGCCGGTTTCCCCTGCCCCTATGGCAGTTGGGCAGCCACCACGCCGGCATCGCGGCCGCAGGCTGACCGGCCTGCACCGGCCGCGCGTTCATTTGACCGCTGGCCTTGCAGGGAACCCAGCCTGCAAGGCTGCCCGGCCCAGGGTCATCTTGCCCCGTTCATCGATGTCGCGCCGCACTTGCCTGGCGCCATGGCCGCCCTCACAGCGCCAGGCTCCCCTGCTCCGCCTCCTCGGCATCGGGGTCGCCGGGGGCGGTGGCCCAGGCGAGTTCGACCAGCGTCACGGTGCGCTTTCCGGTGCCGTCGAGCTGGCAGACGATCAGCCCCTGCTCCTCGATATAGGTCAGCAGGCGCCGGGCGCGGCGCAGCGAGTGCGAGCCATAGGCGCGTGCGATCGCGGCGTCGCTCGGGCACGGCCAGCCTTCCTTCGCCGCCCGCGCGATCATCATGAACACGCCCTGCATGTCGTCGGGCAGCAGCGAGGCGCGCACGGAAACGTCCCGCCAAGCGTCGTCCTGCGTCGTTTCGGAGCCGAGGCCTGCGCGGGCGCGCGTCAGCATGCGGCGGAATTCGGCGAGGTCCGGCACCACCGAGGCCAGGCCCTCGATGCGGCAGCGCACCACGAATTCCTGATAGAGCACGCCGATCACGCGAAAACCCGCATCGGGCTGTGCCAGGATGGCGCGCAGCACGCGGTCGACCCGCTCGCGCCGTTCCGCCAGGTCCTCGGCGCTGATTTGCGGCTCCGCCGGTTCGGGGCGGATTTCCAGCGCCGCCGATTTCGCCGCCATCAGCTGGTCGAGCAGGTCCGGCGACGCCACCCGGCGCGGCGTGCGCACCGTCTCGGGCGGCGGCGCCGCCAGGATGATCGCGCGGGCATCCTCCAGCGCTGCCTCCGGCATCGCCATCAGCCGCGGCGTGCCGTTGCGCGGACTGGTGTCGGTCGGGCCGATGCGCAGGCCGAGCGGCCGGCGCGACAGTGCCGGCCCCAGCGCCATGAACTGCCCCCGCTCCAGGTCGCGAAAAGCTTCCGCCTGGCGCCGCTCCATGCCGAGCAGATCGGCGGCGCGCGCCATGTCGATGTCGAGGAAGGTGCGGCCCATGAGGAAATTGGAGGCTTCGGCCGCGACATTCTTGGCGAGCTTGGCCAGACGCTGCGTGGCGATGATGCCGGCCAGCCCGCGCTTGCGGCCACGGCACATCAGGTTGGTCATGGCGCCGAGCGAGAGTTTGCGCGCCTCGTCGGAAACCTCGCCGGCCACCGCCGGCGCGAACAGCTGCGCCTCGTCCACCACCACCAGCATCGGATACCAGTGGTCGCGGGCGACCTCGAACAGCCCGCCGAGGAAGGCGGCGGCGCGGCGCATCTGGTTTTCGGCGTCGAGCCCTTCGAGGTTGAGCACGGTGGAGACGCGGTGGATGCGCGCCCGCTCGCCGGCCGCCTGCAGGCCGCGCTCGGTGTGCTCCTCGGCATCGATCACCAGATGGCCGTAGCGCTCGCCGAGCGAAACGAAGTCGCCTTCGGGATCGACAATGGTCTGCTGCACCCAGGGCGCGCTCTGCTCCAGCAGCCGGCGCAGAAGATGCGATTTGCCGGAGCCGGAATTGCCCTGCACCAGAAGGCGGGTCGCCAGCAGTTCCTCGAGATCGAGGTTCGCTGGGGCGCCCGCCGTGGTGTGTCCCATCTCGATCGCAACGGTCATGTCTCGACTCAAAAAGGTCTCCTGCGCGGCATGGGGCTTAGCAACCCAGGCGCGGCCCGTCGAGCACCGATGGCCGGCGGCCCGGTGTTGCGCACAGTTGTGAGGAAAGGGCCGCCAGGAACGGCCGCCGTCAGCCGCCCCTGTGGATAGTAACCACTCATTCACCATGGGCCGGCGTTGCGGTTGCGGAGGCCGGCCATCCGTTTAGCCTGACCTTGCATCGCGCCCCAACGAGATGCACCCCAACGCCCCAGACGGCGGCCGGCGTCTTCAAGTTTCGTTTCTGTATGCGCCGGTCGTCAGTTTTGTCAGCTACAGCGCCGCACCTTGCCGCGGCATCGGTGCCAGGGGCGGTGCATCCAGGCCCTCGAAAGGGTCGCGCCAGGCGTCGATGGCTTCGAGCCGGCGATACCAGCGGTCGAGCGCGGGATAGTCGCCGAGCGGCAGGCCGGCGGCATCGTTGAACGGCAGGAAGGCCGCCATGCGGAAATCGGCATAGGAAAGCGACGTTCCGACCAGCCATTGCCGGCCGGCCAGTTCCGCCTCCAGGATCGCGGCCCCCTTGTGGAACTCTTCCAGCCCCTTGCTGACCTTGTCCTCGTCGATCGGCCCGATGCCATAGCGCTGCTTGGTGCCGCGCTCGAAATGCACGGTGTCGCAGGCGCGCATGAAATTCTCCTTGCCCCAGCTCAGCCAGCGGATCATGTCGGGTTCGTCCTCGCCGGTGCGCCAGAAATCGGAACGCGCCGCGCGCGACAACCGGCAGGCTATGGCGTCGGCCTCCCACAGACTGCCGCTGGGCCATGCCAGGATGGGAATGGAGAGGTTGGGATTGAGCGGCCGGAATCGCTCCGCTTGCTCCGGCGCAAAGGGTGACGCGAATTCGAAGGCCACCTCGGCCTTGAGATGGCGCGCCACCGCGACCGCCAGGCGCGGATTGGGATTGCGGCTGAAATACAGTGTCATTTCGCCCACGGCCGGCTCGATCTTGTCATTCATGAGTGTCTCTCCTCGTCCTGGCGAACATGCCAGACCAAGGACGCGTCTGGCAGGCGCAATCCGACAAAGTGTGGGTTGACCACCATCGATGGCGAGGCGACACTTCATATCGCACCAAGGCAGGAGGAATTGCGATGGACGAGCCCGAACGGTGGCGCCACATGTCGACGGCACCCAAGGACGGCAGCCGGATCCTGGTCACGGTCCGTCCCTCCGAACAGGGGCCGGCGGAAGTCGACCTCGCCTACTGGTCGCGCGGCGACCAGTTCGCCGGTGAAGGCTGGCGGGCATCGGATTCCTCGCCCGGCCGCGTCGTCGAATATGCCGAACCGGAGCTGAAGTGCTGGATGCCCATGCCCTCGGCCAACCTCAGCCGCGGCGGCTCGATGCCCGCCCCCTGGGAAGGCGACGACGCACAACAGCTGGATGGGTCCGGGATTTAGCGAACGCGGCCGGCGAAGCCGCCAATCTCCCCCCTCGTGGGGGAGATGTCCGGCAGGACAGAGGGGGGCGCTGTCCCGCCAGCCTATCAGGGTGTGCCAGCTAGCCCTGCAACGATGATGATATGCTGGCAGACATTGTCGATATCGCGGATGACATCGTCGTTCCAGAACCGCAAAACAGTCCAGCCATCCTGTTCCAGGCGCTTTGTCCTTGAGGCGTCGGCGGCTGCAAGGTCTGCATCAGCATGCTGAGAGCCATCGAGCTCCACGATGAGCTTTTTCTGCGGACAGGCAAAATCGACGATATGGCCGGCGATCGGGAGTTGCCGGCGAAAGCCAAGCCCCATCAACCGATGTGCGCGAAGCGCATTCCAGAGCTTTAACTCGGCATCGGTCATGGCTTTGCGCATGGACCGTGCGTGCAATCGATTCTGTGGAGGCAATGGAGTATGAGGCATGGCTGCCTTTTAGATTGACGCTAGCGCCCTACGGCGCCCCCCTCTGTCCTGCCGGACATCTCCCCCACAAGGGGGGAGATCGGCAGCTTCCCTGCAGGCTCTTCAAAACAAAAATGCCGCCGTCGCCGGGTTCGGTCCGTCGCGGCCATCGGCCGAATCCATGCCCGCGATCGTCTTCAGGTCCTGCGCGTCCAGCTCGAAGTCGAAGACATCGAAATTGGCCGCGATGCGGTCCTGGCGGACCGATTTGGGGATGACGATCAGCCCTTGCTGGAGATGCCACCGGATGATCGTCTGCGCGGCGGATTTGCCGTGCTTGCGGGCGATGCCCGCGATCGTCGGATCGCCGAGCAGCCGGCCGCTGCCGAGCGGGCTCCAGCTCTCCGTCTGGATGTCATGCCCGGCATGAAATTCCCTGAGCGCGCGCTGCTGGAAACGCGGATGCAGCTCGATCTGGTTGGCCACCGGGACCACGCCGGTCTCGCCGATGATGCGCTCCAGATGGTCCCTGTTGAAATTCGAAACGCCGATCGACTTGATGCGCCCCGCCTGCTTCAGCTCGACAAGGGTCTTCCAGGCCTCGACATATTTGTCGCGGCTGGGCACCGGCCAGTGGATCAGGAACAGGTCGATCTGCTCGATGCCGAGCTTCTTCATCGTGTCGTCGAAGGCGCGGAGCGCCGCGTCGCGCTCGTGCGCGCCGTTGCGCAGCTTCGAGGTGATGTACAGCTCGCTCCTCGGCACATCGGCGGCGCGGATCGCCTCGCCGACGCCCTCCTCGTTCTGGTAGCCCTGCGCGGTGTCGATCAGCCGGTAGCCGGCCTTGATCGCCCAGCCCACCACGTCGGCGGTGATGCCGCGATCGACCTGCCACACGCCAAGGCCCAGCTGGGGAATGGCGGTGCCGTCGTTCAGCGTGATCGGTTCGGGCATGGTCGGATCCTTTGCGAAGAAATGTCCGGGCGGTCGCCCGACCCAGCCTATCTAAGGCACGTGCCGGGACGACGACCAGTCGCCGGCGGATAAATTCGCCGGCGACTCACGGACTTGATGTCTTCGTCAGGAGAACCGGCTCATTTCGGCCGGCGCACCGCCCGCACCATCGGGGTGGAAGTGCTGCCGCAGAACAGGCGGTCGCCACCGTCGGATTCCAGCCCCGAGACGGTCATGCCGGCAGGCATGTCGAGCCTCTCCAGAAGCTTGCCGGTTTTCGGGTCGACGCGGCGCAGATCGCTCTCGTCGCCCTCCAAGGTGGCGTGCCACAATTCGCCATCCACCCAGGTCACACCGGTGACGAAGCGGCTGGATTCGATGCTGCGCAGGATTTTCCCGGTCTCGGGGTCGATCTGGTGGATCTTGCGCTCGCGGTACTGCCCCACCCAGAGCGTGCCTTCGGCCCAGGTGAGCCCGGAATCGCGGCCGCCGCCGGGCGCCGGGATCGTGGCGAGCACCGCGCCGGTATCGGGATCGATCTTCTGGATGCGATCATTGGCGAGCTGGAAGAAATGCCGGCCGTCAAAGGCGGTGCCGGCATGTGCGGCGACATCGATCGAACGCAGCGTCTGACCGCTTTGCGGATCGAAGGCGTTCAGCCTGTCGCCCGAGGCAAACCAGACGTTCTCGCCGTCATAGCTCACCCCATGTATCCGCTCCACACCCGGAAAGGGTCCGTATTCGCACAGGATTTCGGCCGGTGAATGCTTCATGTCTTGATCCTCGATTGTGGTCGTCATCCGCTGATCTTCGGTACGGGATTTAGGCGTGTCGAGATTCCGGTCAGGCCGGCCTCACCTGAATCTCGCCACAACTTAGCCGTTCGGCAGCGGCGCCGGGAGTAACAAGGTGGTCGTGAATCCGGCCACCGGCGGCGTCATCCAGCGGCGCGCCCGGCCATGGCCGAAAGACTGCACCTTGCCGGCCTCGGCGAGCGGCTCGAGCGCCCGCTGCACGCTGCGCTGGCCGGTTCCGAGCGCCAGCGCCAACGCCGAGCTCGACCAGGCTTCGCCATCGGCGAGCAAGGCCAGCACGGCGGCGTGCCGTTCTTCGATCGGCCGCGCCAGCACCATCACCGCGCGCGCCAGGCGCGGCGCCAGCGTGAAACCGCGCTTGGTGGCGCTGATGTCGGCAAGTGCTGCAAGCTCGGCGCGCAGCCGGCCGATCTCGACGCGCAGCCGGGCGCGGTGCGATTCATCGGCATGCTTGCCGCCAAAGGCCCGCGCCACGAGTTCCTCGCGCGAGACATCTCCGGGCGAGGCTTCTGCGAGTGCGCGCGCCAGCGCGAACAGCACCGGCCGGCTCGCCAGCGAGACTGTTCGGTCCCCGGCGCGCACGGTGTAGCGAAAGGCATCGACGACCAGCGCCGGCGATGCCTGCAGCGCCTCGACCTCCTCGAGCAGCAACGGCCGCTCCGTGCCTTGGGTGATCAGCCGCGCCGCCGGCGTTTCCAGCGCCAGGGATGCGCTGTCGACTTCGGCCATGAGGCCTGGAATACCCGCCTGGCGGGCGGCGTTGCGCGCCCATTCCAGCGCCGCGCGCGCCGGCCGGGTCCGCAGGCGCCGCATGGCGATGCCGGCGACGGCGAGCTCATGCGCGGCCCGTGCAGCTGGCGGCAGCGGCGTCGGGTCGAGCCCGGCCAGCACATGCTCGGCCTCGTCGAGCCGGCCGATCAACAGTAGGCGCCGCACCTTGAGATGACCCGCATGCGCCGCGTTCAGCCGGTCGCCATGCTTTTCCAGCGTCGTGCGCGCCGCGTCGAGCGCCTTGGCCGGCCAGCCCAGGTCACGCGAGACCAGCGCGATCTCGGCCTCGGCGACGATGCATCTGGCGCGCGCGACGGCCTCTTTCGGGCTGAAGGCGCGCGCCGCCCGCCGCAACAGAAGCTTGGCGCGGTCGAAGTCGCCGAGCTGCGCCATGGCGATGCCGCGCAGCGCCAGCGCCGGCGCATCCTCGCGCAAGGCGACGCGGTCGAGCGCGCCGAGCGGATCGCCCGCCGCCAGCGCCAATGCCGCCGCGGTGATCAGCGAGTCCATGCAAATCCCGTCAAACTTGTAACTCCCACCGCGGCACGTTTGCGCCCTAGCTTAAATCACCACCGCCGGTCAGCAAGTCGCAACGGCGCGATGGAGACCTAGCCATGTGGCTGAGGCCGTCATCGGCACCGTTGACGCCAATTCCGGCACTCGCTAGCCTGAGCATCTCAGGTATTAACAGTAAGCATCTCATTAGGGATAGTTGAAAATGCCTGCAACCGACAATCTCGAACACACCGCACGGCCCCGCCACCCCTGCTGCGCCGGGCCGGACGATTCCAATCCCGTCGCGGATGTAACTCACCCCACCCCGCCTCATCGCTCTACCCTGGATCCCAACGCGATCGCAGGCCGCGACGGCGCCATGACTGACAGAGGAGAAGACCAATGACCAAGCACATGACGATGAAGACCCCGCCGGTCGTTTCGCGGCAGGAATGGGACGCCGCCCGCGAAAAGATGCTGGTGAAGGAGAAGGCGACGCTCCGCGCCAAGGATGCGCTCGCCGCCGAACGCCGGCGCATGCCGTGGATGGAAGTGGACAAGGCCTATGTGTTCGAGGGCCCCAACGGCAAGGCAAGCCTGCTCGACCTGTTCGAAGGCCGCCGCCAGCTGATCGTCTACCGCGCCTTCTACGAGCCGGGCGTCTATGGTTGGCCCGATCATGCCTGCCGCGGCTGCTCGCTCGGCGCCGACCAGGTCGGCCACCTCGCCCATCTCAACGCCCGCAACACCACGCTGGCCTACGCCTCGCGCGCGCCGCAGGCTGACATTGTCAGGCTGAAGGCGCGGATGGGCTGGGAGATGCCCTGGTACACGATCACCGACAGCTTCGACAAGGATTTCGGCGTCGACGAATGGCACGGCCACAACGTCTTCATCCATGACGGCGACCGCGTCTTCCGTACCTATTTCATCAGCATCCGCGGCGACGAGCAGATGGGCACGGTCTGGAGCTATCTCGATGCCACCCCGCTCGGCCGCCAGGAGATCTGGGAGGATTCGCCCGAAGGCTATCCCCAGACGCCGCTCTACAGCTGGTGGAACTGGCACGACAATTACGAAGCTGGCGCCGACAAGAAATGGGCCGAAGTGGCCGCCGCCGGCGAAGCCGCCTTCAGGGACAAGGGTGAGTAGCAGGAACTGGCGAGAACCAAGCCCCTGTCCAGCCTGGGTTCCTCGCTCGAGCGAGGTGGCTCGGCGAAGCCGAGACGGAGAGGCTGCGCCCGAAGGTCCCCTCTCCGTCCGCTTCGCGGACACCTCTCCTCCGCCTGTAGCGGGGGCGAGGAACCCAAGTTCTGACGGGCCGCAACCATCACGGGATCAAGATCATGAGCGATATCCATTCTGGTACCGGCAGCGCGACCCCTGAAAACACCAGCACCCTTGGCATCGCCGACTGGCTATGCCTCGCGGCGGCACCCACCTTCGCCCTGATGGCCCTGCTCTCCTGCCTTCAAGGCGGCGACGCGGCGATGCTGTGCATGGGCGCCTCGCCGCTGACCGGCCCGTTAACCGGGATGCCGGCCATGTATCTCCTGATGAGCGCCTTCCACCTGGCGCCCTGGCTGCGGGTGATTTCCGGCCGCCAGATTCGATAGCGCCGGCGCGCGCCGCCTGCATCAAACATCCCACATTTCGGAGAAGGCAGATGAAGCTCGTCAGGCTTAGAGCGCCGGGTGGCCTGGACAGGCTCGACCTGGTCGAGGAAGATCCGCCCCAGCCGGGACCCGGCGACGTGATGGTCAGGATCCGCGCCTGCTCGCTGAACATGCGCGACGATTTCGCCGTGCAGGGCAAGACACCCCTGGCCGACCGCCGCGTTCCGCTGTCCGACGGTGCCGGCGACGTGATCGCCGTCGGCAGCAATGTCGATGCGCTCAAGCCCGGCGACAGCGTCGTCAGTGTCTTCTATCCCTGGTGGCTGGATGGCGACATGACGCCCGCCACCAGGCGCGACATCCCGGGAGAAAGTTTCGACGGCTTCGCCAGCGAATATGTCTGCATGCCCGCGCAGGCCTTCACCAAAGCTCCCGCGGGCTATACGCACGCGCAAGCGGCGGCGCTCACCTGCACCGGCGTCACTGCCTGGCGAGGCCTGGTCGTGTGCGGCAAGGTCAAGCCCGGAGACACGGTTCTGGTTCTCGGCACCGGCAGCGTGTCGCTGTTTGCGCTGCAATTCGCCAAGGCCGCCGGCGCCAGGGTCATCGCCACCTCCTCCGATGAGGAAAAGCTGGAGCGGTTAAGCCGCCTCGGCGCCGACGCCGTCATCAACTACAAGGCCGTGCCGGACTGGAGCCGCAAGGTTCGAGAGTTGACGGACGGACGCGGCGTCGATCACGTGATCGAAGTCGGCGGCCCGGCCACGCTGGCGCAATCCCTAACCGCCTGCCGGACAGGCGGCCACATCGCCCTGATCGGCGTGCTCACCGGCTTTGCGGCTGATGTCTCGATCCCGGCCATATTCTCGAACCAGATCCGCATCAGCGGCATTTCGATCGGCAGCCGGGCGGACCAGGAGGACATGATCCGCGCGATAGAGGCCAATCGCATCAAACCCGTCATCGACCGCCGCTTCCCCCTGCGCGAGATAGCCGCCGCCTTCACGCACTACGCAGCGCGGAAGCATTTCGGCAAGGTATGCCTGGAGGTTTGAGCCCTGCGTGACCGCAGCGATCGCGAAACGACTGCAACGTGCCCTCACCCATCGACCGCCTGGACCGTCAGTGCCTGCATGACTTCGGCTTCGAAGGCGCCGGGCATCTGGCCAGCCTCGGCCAGTTGCCTTGCGTGCCAGTCGCGCGCCATGCGGCCATCGGCCAGGAGGACGGCGCGGTTGCACAGTCCCGGCACCGCTTCCACGACATGGGTGGAGATGATGACGGCATGGCGGCCACTGGAAGCCAGGGCCAGGATGATGCGCTTCACCTCAAAGCCGGCGAGCGGATCGAGGCCGTTCAGGGACTCATCGAGGATCAGCAGCGGTGGCGCGCCAAGCAAGGCCGCGGCAATGGCGATCTTGGCCCGCGTGCCGAGTGAATATTCGGCGATCGGCCGTTCAATCCAGCGCTTGAGCCCGAGCCGTTCGGCGACATCGACGCCAGGCCAGTCGTCTTCGGCGCAACCGCGGATCGAGGCGACGAGTTGAAGGTATTGCCGCCCGCTCAGCGCCGCCGGCAGGTCGGATGGATCGACGGCAAGGCCGAAGCCTGACTTGGCGCGTTCCGGTGCCCTGGCAAGGTCGGCGCCGTCGATCGCCACGGTCCCTCCGAGCGGCCGGATCTGGCCCGTGATCGCCCTGAGCAAGGTGGACTTGCCCGAGCCGTTGGCGCCGAGCAGGCCCAGCACGTCGCCCCGTTCGAGCGACAGATCGATGCCGCTGACGACCGCGCGACGACCATACCCGGCGCTGAGCCCGCGAACCGCGAGGATTTCGGCGGGATCGACGCTGCTATCCATGGCGATATCTCCGTTGCGCCTGGTGCCACAGAAACAGGACAAGGGCGGCAAAGCCGATCAGCACCGTGCGCCCATATTCGAGCGTCTCGTAGCTGGCGTAGGCAATGGCGCCGAGGAAGCTCAGCGCGGCAACGAACGGCGCGGTCATGAAATAGGCGGCAAACACCGCATAGGCGCCGTTCAGCGCCAGCAGCCAGAAGCCGCTGGCGAGCGGCATCGCCCAGGCCGACGGCTCCGCCGCCAGGGCGGCGCCCGCCGGCAAGAGAAAGAAGGCAAGCGACAACTGCAGCGGCAGCCGCGCCAGGCGCAGCCAGGCCCTGACGAAGCCGAGCGGAGCCGTGCGCAGCACCGGCGAGCCGAGCGGATGGAACCGAGCGCTCAGCATGAACACCAGAAGGCCCCCGGTCAGCCCTGCCATGGCCGCCGGCACGGCATCATGGTGGACAAGGCTGATGGAGCCGGCAACGACCGCCGCGAGGCCGAAAAGGATGCCTGCTCCCGCCAGCCGCCATGAAAACCTTACGCGCCCGGCGGGCAGACCCCAGGCCCAGCTCGAGAGCCAGGCCGGCGTCGATCGATCGAAGGCGCCGAGCGACGGGCGGCGCCCGCCCGGATCGCTCACCGGATCGGTATTGTCGGCGTGGACCAGGCCGCGAGCGCTCCGCAGGCGCAGCACCGCCGCCGCGCCAAATCCGGCGCCAAACAGCATCGCGGCACCGAGACCCCAGGCCGGCGCCAGTGGCTTTGCGATGACGAAACAGCCAAGGCCCACTGTCGCCGCGACGATGAAGGCAAGGGGAACGCCCAGCGCGCATGCCGCCACCGCCGCCATGCGCCGGCGCTCCATGAGTGAAAGCGGCAGTGCTTTCAGGAACGGCGCGAAGGCACACGACAGGCAAAGTCTTGCGATTGCACTGCCGGCGAAGCCGCCAAGGCAAAGAAGCGATCCCGGCAGGCCGGCCGTCCACAGCGCCTGTGCCTGCCGCAGCGCGGTGGATGCCGCCTGCAAGGCGACGACGATGTCGGCAATGGCGTAGGCGAGCAGCGCCCCGCCGCCAGCGACGATCCATGCAAGGTCGCGTCGGCGCATCGAGCGCAGGCCAGCCGAGAGCTCGCGCCAAATCAGGGTCAGGACAAGCCTGTCGTGCCGCATTGTTCCATCTTTGCGATCGCCAGCGGTTGGACATCGACATAGGTCGGCGACGATTGTGCCGCCAGTAGGGCCGTCGTGGCTCAGTCCCCGGGACGGACGTATATCAGCAACCGCTAATTGACAGTCTACGGGAAACAGCGCTCACTGGCCCGTACAGGTGGATCGCAGCATCAGGCGGGCGATATCGACCGCCGGCGTCACCCTGGGGAGGATGCCATGCCAACCGTAATCGGCCATCACAACATCTCGAAAGACAGCAAGCACTGGCTCAGTTCACCCAAGCGCAAGGAGCTTTTCGGCTCGCTGGGGATCACCAACATCCGCACCTTCGTCGATCCGCAGAACCCGAAGCGGGTGGCCGTGATGATGGACGTGCCGGACATGGACAAGATGGCCGCGCTGATGCAGAGCAAGGCGGCCGCCGACGCCATGGCGCACGATGGCGTGGTGCCGGAATCGCTGGTGATCCTCGTCGAAGCGAAAGCGTAGCCGCGCCAGATCAGGCACTTCAGGTTGCGATGTCGTTGACGGGCAGCAAGGGCTTGGGCAGGTCAGCCTCGCCAAGTCCGGCGCGCAGTTCGATCTCGATGTCGCGGCAGATCTGCGAGATCGGAACGTCGTTGGCATTGCCTTCGAATGGGTTGGCGCTGCCCTCGCCGACCTGGTCGAGAGACATGTAGGCCCAGCCCAGAATGGTCGTTCCGGCTGGTGGCGCGGGGTCTCTCCCGCGCCCACGCAATCACCTCAATTACCTCAATTGCACTTCGGCTTGGCGCTGTTGCAGGCGTCGACGAGCTCGGCCGGCGGATCCTTGTGGAAGACGGTCTTGAAGGATTCCAGCACGTTGGACTGCACCACCGGCAGCGACTGCACGCCGACCCAGGCCGGCGTGGGTTGCCCGATCAGCGCCTTCATCATCGCCATCGCTTCGGCCACACCCTGGTCATAGGGGCGCTGAGAGCCGGTAGCCTTGAGCGGGCCGCCCTTGGCGATTTCGATCGCCGACTGCAGGCCGAGATCGACCGTGGTGATCGGAATGTCGATGCCTTGCGCCCGCATCGAGGACAGCGTGTCCAGCGCCGGCTGGTCCCAGACCGCGAACAGGCCCTTCACATCCGGATTGCCGGTGAGGAAGTCGCCGGAGATCTGCGAGACCTTCGAGGGATCGGTGAAGTCGACCTGCTTCATGACGATGTCGGGCCGGTTCTTCTTCATCCACTCGCCGACGCCCTTGGTGCGCTCATTGGTGCTGAAATAGTCGACGCCGAAATTCACCAGGCCGATCGTGCCGCCCTTGGGCATGCAGGAGGCCAGGATCTGCGCAGCGATCTGGCCGTTGCCCTGGCTGTCGGCCGAGATCATCGAGGCAAAATCCTTTGGAGATGAGAGGCCAACCGGGATGCTATCCATGAACACCAGCTTGATGCCGGCCTCGCCCACCTTCTTGTAGGTCGGCGCCGTCGCGGTGAAATCGACGGGAATGGAAATGATGCCGTCCGGATGCTGCTGGATGGTGTTCTCGATATCGGCGATCTGCTTGTCGACCTGATATTCGGCCGACGCCACGCCGGTGACGGTGACGCCATATTTGGCCAGCGTTTCGCTAATGCCTTGCACCTGCAATTGCGACCAGTCGAGGTTCACCGTCTGCATGGAAATGCCGACCTTGAACTTGCCGGCCTTGACCTTGGCGGCCTCGTCATCGGTCAGCTTCAGCTCGTCGGGCGAGGCTGCCTTTTCACCGTGCGGGCCTTGGCCGACAATGCCCTTGGGGCCGAGCGTCGCCATGTCGACGCCGCTAACGCAGGTGTCCGGCGTTTGCGCGAGGCTGAGGGTCGTCGACAGCGCGAAGGCGCTGGCGGCGAGGCTCAATGTGCAGAAAAGCGAGTGAACCGATTTCATGACTTCCTCCGTTGATTGTTGATATTGTCTTGCCGTTTGGAGCCGGCGGCTTCTGCTGATTTCCGCGTGCGCCTTACCTCCTCGTGAACGCGACAGCGGCGACGATGATTGCTCCTTTAATGACGAGTTGCAGTGACGAGCTGACGCCGAGCAGCACCAGCCCGTTGTTGAGCGTGCCGATGATCAGGCTGCCGAGCAGCGTGCCGAGCACGAAGCCGCGGCCGCCGAACAGGCTGCAGCCGCCAAGGATGACCGAGGCGATGACATCGAGCTCCATGCCTTGCACCACATCGGGCCGCGCCGCGTGCGAGCGCGCCGACAGGATCAGCGACGCCAGCCCGGCGAGCGTCCCGGTCAGCACGAAGGCAAGCGTCGTGACCTGCTTGATATGCACGCCGGAATAGAGCGCGGCCGTCGGGTTGCCGCCGGCGGCGTAAACCCGCCGCCCATAGACGCTGTAGTGCAGCAGCAAGATGCCGGCGATGGTGACGCCGAGCGTCCACAGGATCGGCGCCGGGATACCGAGCACCGAGCCTTCGCCGAAGATCGCGAAATAGTACTCGTTGGTGATGATGACCGGCTTGGTGTTGGTGACCATCAGCGCCAGCCCGCGTGCGCCGCTCAGCGTGCCCAATGTCACCAGGAAGGACGGGATTTCCAGACGCGTGGTCAAGACGCCGTTGAGCAGCCCGATCAGCGCCCCGGTGCCCAGCCCGGCCACGGCGCCGACGACCCAGTTGTTGGCGACAAAGGCCATCGCCAGCGACGCGCTCATGCCCGAAAGTGCCAGCGTCGAGGCCACCGACAGGTCGATCTGCCTGGAGATGATGACGAATGTCATGCCCACCGCAATGATCGACACCAGCGTCGTCTGACGGCCGATGTTGAGAAAATTGTCGATAGACAGGAACCATGGTGACGCCAGGCTGAAAACGATCAGCATGACGGCGAAGGCGACATAGAGCATGTAGGGACGCTCGCCCTTGAGCAGATGCTGCAAGGCCGAGCGCCCGCTCGGTTGGTTGGTGGCGGCTTTTGCCGGGCTCTGGATGTCGGTCATGCCGCGTGCTCTTCCGATGGCTGCGAAAGTTGAATGAGGTGATGCAGGTCCTCGGCGCTGCCGAATTCCGGCCGCGCGATCGTCCTGGTGATGCGGCCATCGACGACGATCGAGATGCGGTCGCAGAGCTGCAGCAGTTCGGAGAGATCCGAAGACACCAGCAGCACCCCGCTGCCGGCCGCCGCAGCAGTGCGAATGACGCCGTAAATCTCCTCGCGCGCGCCGACATCGACCCCGACCGTCGGCTCGTCGAGCAACAGCACGCGCGGTCGTGGCTCGTTCCATTTGCCGAACACGACCTTCTGCTGGTTGCCGCCCGACAGGTTCTTCACCATGGTCGACGCGCTCGGCGCCTTTACCGCTAGCCTGCGCATCGCCGCATTGGCGTGTTCGCTCGCCGGCCGGCGCTGCAGCCAGCCAAGGCGCGAGAAATAAGGCAGCCGCGGCAGGGTCAGATTGCGCTCGATCGAATGTTCGAGGACCAGGCCCTGGACGTGCCGGTCCTCCGGCACCAGTGCGATGCCTTGCCCGATCGCCGCCGCCGGGTCTGTTCCCTTCAGCGACACGCCGTCCAGGCTGGCCTCGCCCGACTGGATGGGCCGCAGGCCGAAGATGGTCTGCAGGATTTCGGTGCGTCCGCTGCCGATCAGCCCGGCAAGGCCGTGGATTTCGCCCGCGCGCAATTCGAGACTGGCCCCGTCGAGCCGGTCATTGCTGACGCCTTTCAATTCGAGCACGGGCTTTTCAGAGGAACCGGCGGACGGCGCCTGCCCTTGTCCGGATGCGGCGCCATCTGCTTTCAGCACAGCGTGATCCGGCCCGACGATCGCGCCGACCAATTGCCGCATATTGGTTTGCGCCGTGACGAAAGTCCCGGCGTTCTGGCCGTCGCGGAACACCGTCACCCGGTTCGAAATGCGGAACACTTCGTTGAGGCGGTGGGTGACGTAGATCACCCCGACGCCGCGTGCTGCGACTGCACGGATCGCCTCGAACAGGATCTTCTCCTCATCATCGGTCAGCGCCGAGGTCGGCTCGTCGAGGATGAGCAGGCGGACATCGCCCATCAGCGCCTTGGCGATCTCGGTCATCTGGCGATAGGCGAAGGGCAGCGAGCCGACCATGGCGCGGGCATCGAGCGGAATGTTCTGCGATTTGAGGAAGGCCTCGGCCTGCGCCACCAGCTGGCGCTTTTTCAGGAAGCCGAGCCGCGTCTGCGGCTCTCGCCCCAAAAGCAGATTGTCGGCGACCGACAGCGACTCGACCAGACTCAGATCCTGGTAAACCACCGCCACGCCGGCATCGCGCGACTGGGCGGGCGAAGAAAACGAGACAGGCTTCCCGTCGATTTCGATCGAGCCGCCATCATGCACGTGCACGCCGCTCAGGATCTTGATCAGCGTCGACTTGCCGGCGCCGTTTTCGCCGAGCAGTGCGTGGACTTCACCGGACAGGATCTCGAGGCTGACGCCGCGCAGCGCATTGACGCCGCCGAACCGCTTCCTGACGCCCTCGACGCGCAGCAAGGGAGCCTCGGAAATCAGCGCAATCGAACCCTGTTCGACCATGACGCCCGCACTTCCTCCCGTTGACGCGTCCCCTACCCCCGTCGAGTCCCTTTTGAGACTTCTCTTACTTTTTTTGTGACTTTTCCATCAGACCAGTAAAATGTCAAACGGCCTGCGGCAGGAATGAATCCGGCCCGACCTCGCCATGTTCGGTGATGATGGCGTCGAAGCCGTCCATGGCCGAAAAAAAGGCCCGCTTGAGCTTGCCGATCTTGCTCGAGTCGATGACCAGATAATTTTCGCGCGCCAGGCTCATCACCTTCTGCTTCACCACCGCTTCGTGGAAATGCTCGCAGGTGGCGCCGCGCTTGGCGTCGACGCCGGCGGCCGACAGGAAGGCTGCGTTGATGCCGACGCTGTTCAGAATGTCGAAATCATGCGTGCCCGAGAAAGACGCCGAGGCCGGATGATAGACACCACCCAGCATGATGATGGTGACATTGGGCTTGCGGCTCAGGCGTTCCGCGACATTCATGGCGTAACATATTGCCGTTATTTGATAATTGTCGGGAATGAGATCGATCAGATGGATCAGCGTCGTGCCGCAGTCGATGAAGATCGTCTCGTCGGGCCGTATCTTGCGCACCGCATGCACACAGGCTTCGCGCTTTGCCGCCGCATGGCTGTCGGCCGCGGTCGCCAGTTCATAGGGAATATCGGCCTCGATCTCGGCCGCCGCCAATATGTGCCCGCCGAGATAGGCGATCTGCCCCTGGTTGGTGGCGATGTCACGCCGCACCGTCATCTCGGAAACGCCGAGCAGCGCTGCCGCTTCGCTGAGATGGATAACCCGCCGCTGCGACAGCAGATCGATAAGCCGTGCCGTCCTTTGCGCCTTGCGAGCCGTCATGCGTGGGCCTGTGCATCCCTTGAAATGTGAGGATTTTAACAACCGCTCGCATTTGGTTGCAAGCCCTGCGTCCCGCTTCGCTCTAGATCTCTTTAGGTGCGGCGCGAAAGATAATCGCGAAGGCGATGCAAGCGCCGTTGAATCTCCAGCTTATCGAAGAGAAATGGGCCGCCGCCGGGTCTATAGCTCGCGAGATCTATGACCACGTCTTGAACAAGCTGATCGTCGGGATGGGCCGCGTCGAGCAACGCTTCCAGATTGTTGTCGGCTGCCAGGCTGGTGTCCTCCCCGCTGACGAACCTTGTCAGCAGCAAGCTGAGGTCGTCCACGATGTCAGCCCTTCCCCGCCCCGAACCGCAACCCGTCCATCAACAGCTTGACCAGCCGCCGCGAACGGTCGCGCCACTCCGGCGTATCGGGCGCTGAGTAGATGCCCGACAGCGCGTACAGCACGTCGGAGGCATCGACGTCGCCACGGATGGTGCCGTCGGCCACCGCCGCCTCGACCAGTTGGCGCAAGGCCTGCGAGACCCGCCCCGACGTGTCGGAGAACAGGGTGGAATTGGTTGTCAGCAGGATGCGCAGGCTGGTCGCCAGGCCACGCTTGGTGGCGATGTAGTCGACGAAGCGCCGCATCCATTCTTCCAGCGCGACATCGGAGGGATGTTTCGCGGCAAGCTCGCCGGCGGCGGCGCACAGCGCCTCGACCTCGCGGCGGTAGACCACCTCGACCAGATGCTCGCGCGTCGGGAAATGCCGGTAGAGCGTGCCGATGCCGACGCCGGCGCGACGCGCGATCTCCTCCAGCGAGGCATCGATGCCGCGCTCGGCAAACACCGAAGCCGCCACCTCGACCAGCCGGTCGCGGTTGCGCCGGGCATCCGCGCGCAGCGGCTTTTCCTCTGCGGCGGTCTTCGTTTCGGCGATCGCGGACGGCTCGACGGCCAATTTTTTCTCCACATTGTGTCAGGGGCTTGAACCCGGCCGGGTCAGCCCCCACGTAATAAACGGAGGCACCTCCGCTTTAGTGGAGTGCCTTCATCATATAAGAAGGGGAACGGGTATGTCACGTCTTTCAAAGCCGCAAGCCACAGCTCCCCTGCCAGCCGGGGATTGACGAAGACGCCCTTGCCCTCCCCCGCCCCGACACCAGATCATTCCCCTCAGCGTCAAGCAACTGGAGCCAGACGCCCATGACGAAAATCCCCGTCCATCTCGACATCAACGGCCGGCACCACGAATTGCAGATTGAGCCGCGCGTGACGCTGCTCGATGCTCTGCGCGAGCGGCTCGGCCTGACCGGCACCAAGAAGGGCTGCGACCATGGCCAGTGCGGCGCCTGCACCGTGCACATAGACGGCGAGCGCGTGCTGGCTTGTCTGACGCTGGCCGCGCAAGCCGAGGGCCGCGCCATCACCACCATAGAGGGGCTTGCACGGGAGGGCGAACTGCATCCCGTGCAGGCTGCCTTCCTCGAACGGGACGCCTTCCAGTGCGGCTATTGCACGCCCGGCCAGATCATGTCGGCGGTGGCCTGCATCCGCGAGGGCCATGCCGGCTCCGACGAGGAAATCCGCGAATACATGGCCGGCAATCTCTGCCGCTGCGGCGCCTATCCGCACATCGTTGCCGCCGTCCGCCAGGCAGCCCAGGAGTTCGCATCATGAGGGATTTTTCATACCTGCGCGCCACTTCCACTGACGCCGCACGCCAGGCGGCCGCCCTGCCCGGCGCCATGCTGCTGGCCGGCGGCACCACGCTGATCGACCTCGCCAAATGCGGCGTCGCCGAGCCCGACACGTTGGTCGACATCACCCATCTCAAGGGGCTCGACCGGATCGCGGTCGACGAGCGCGGCGCCACCATCGGCGCGCTCGCCAGAATGGGCCATGTCGCCGACCATGCCGACATCAAGAGCCGCTTCCCCGCCATCTCGGAAGCGCTGTGGCAGGCGGCGTCGGCGCAGATCCGCAACATGGCGACCATCGGCGGCAATCTGATGCAGCGCACGCGCTGCCCCTATTTCCGCGATCCCGTGAATTTTGCCGCCTGCAACAAGCGTGTATCAGGCAGCGGCTGTTCGGCCATCGGCGGAGTCACCAGGGGACACGCGGTGCTCGGCACCAGCGAGGCCTGTATCGCCACGTACCCTGGCGACCTCGCCACCGCCTTGGTCGCCTTCGACGCAACAGTTCATCTGGGCGAGCGCAAGCTTCTGGTGGACGACTTCTTCCTGCTGCCCGGCACCACGCCCGACAGGGAACACGCGATCGAGCCGGGCGAGATGATCACCGCAATTGCAATCCCCGGCTCCGCAGCAGCCCGCCGCTCGACCTATCTGAAGATCCGCGACCGGCAATCCTATGAATTCGCCGCCGCGAGTGCCGCTGTCGGCATCGAATTCGAAGCAGATGGCCGCACCATCCGCGATCTGCGCGTCGCGCTCGGCGGCGTCGCGACCAAGCCCTGGCGCGTCCGTGCCGTGGAAGACGCCCTGAAGGGGAAGGTGCTGGAGCCGGAAACCGTCCGTGCCGCCAGCCTGCTCGCCGTCGAAGGCGCCGTCGACCATGGCGCCAACCATTACAAGATCGAGCTCGCGCCGCGCGCTGTCGCGCGCGCCATCCTCAAATTGGGAGAGACGGCATGACCGTTCACAACATCAGAGTTGGTGAATCGAAACGGGGCGACGCCTCCGACGGCACACTGGCGGAGGCCGTCGGCGGCCGGCTGTCGCGCGTCGACGGCCCGGCCAAGATCACCGGTGCCGCGAAATACGCGGTCGAACAGCAGCTCGAAGGACTGGCTTACGCCGTGCTGGTCGAAAGCACGATCGCCTCGGGCAAGGTACGCGCGATCGACACGGCAAGCGCTGAAGCCTCGCCCGGCGTGCTGCGAGTGCTGACGCCGGATACCATCATCAGCCTGAGGACCGCGTCGGACTGGCTCGGCACGCCGCCGCCGGACAAGCCCTATTGCCCGCTGGCCCGCGACATCACCTTCTCGGGCCAGCATGTCGCGGCGGTTGTCGCCGAAACCTTCGAGCAGGCGGTCGCCGCGGCGGCCCTGGTCAACGTCAGCTACGACGAGACGCCTTCCATCGTCGACCTCAGCGACGGCAAGGCCGGTGACGGCATTGCGATCGACGCCATGACCAAGGAATGGGGCGATGCGCCCGCCGCCTTCGCCGCCGCGCCGGTGCGCATCTGCGCCGCCTACAACACGCCGCGCGAATACCAGGCGCCGATGGAGCCGCATGGCCTGATTGCGCGCTGGGAAGGTGATCGTCTGACCGTGTGGGAGCCGAGCCAGTGGCTCGACGGCATGGCCCGCACCTATGCCGAATGGTTCGAAGTGCCGTTCGAGAATGTGCGGCTGGTCTCGCCCTATATTGGCGGCGGCTTCGGCTCCAAGGCGCTGGCGCTGAGCCACGGTGCGGTGGCGGCAAGTGCCGCCAAAATGATCGGCCGCCCGGTGAAGCTGGTGATGACGCGGCCGCAGACCTTTACCGGCTATGGCGGCCGCGCCGCGACGCGCCAGACCGTGACCATCGGCGCCGACCGCGACGGCGTGATCCAGTCGATCGTGCATCGCGGCGTCAATGAAACGTCCATCGACGGCATGTGGGTCGAGCCGCTGGGTTCGGTCACCTCGATCATGTACGCGACGCCGAATTTCTCCTCGAAGCAGAATGTCGTGCGGGTCAATTCCGTGGTGCCGGGCGCCATGCGCGCGCCGGGCGAAAATCCCTCGGCCTTCGGCATCGAAAGCGCCATCGACGAGCTCGCCTATGAGGTCGGCATCGATCCATTGGAAATCCGCCTGCGCAACTATGCCGAACAGGATCCGCACACGAAAAAGGCCTGGTCGACCAGGCAGTTGCGCGAGGCTTTTGCCGCGGGCGCCGAACGCTTCGGCTGGTCCAGGCGCTCGCCGAAACCGCGCTCGATGCGCGACGGCAACCAGCTGATCGGCTGGGGCGTCGCCGCCGGCACCTATCCGGTGCGGCGCGCCTATGGCGAGGCTGTCGTGCGCATCCTGGCCGACGGTTCGGTCGAGGTCGAAAGCTCCTCGATCGACATGGGCCAGGGCACCTACACCATCCTGGCGCAGACCGCCGCCGAGACGCTCGGCGTGCCGGCCGACGATGTTGTGGTGAAGCTCGGCGACTCCCGCTTTGCCCGCGCCGGCGTCAGCGGCGGCTCACGGCTGGCCGGCGTGATGACGGGTGCTGTTCACAAGGCCGCGACCTCGGCGCTCGATCAACTGGTGGGGCTCGCCATCAGTGATCCGCGCTCGCCCTTCCACGCACTGCAGGCCAACACTCTGGTTGTCGCCAATGGCCGCATCGGCTCGCCGCGCGGCGACGGTCCCGATGTCTCGATCGCCGAACTGCTCAAGAGCGTCGGCCGCGACCGCATCGAGGCGACCGGCGACACCATGCCGGCCAATTCGACCGCCGAGGACCGCTACAAGAACTACACCACCATCGCCATGGCGTTGCCGCACACCGAGGGCGACTATTCGCGTTATTCCTGGTGCGCGCATTTCATCGAGGTCCGCGTCGACGAGGATTTCGGCACGGTGCGCGTCTCGCGCGTGGTATCGGCGCTGGATTCCGGCCGGCTCTACAACCCCAAGCTCGCCGAAAGCCAATGGAAGGGCGGCATCATCATGGGCATCGGCCAGGCGCTGCTGGAAGAAGGCATCATGGATCGCCGCCATGGCCGCATCGTCAACAACAACCTCGCCGACTACCTTGTGCCGACCAATGCCGACATCCCGGACATCGAGGTGATCTCGGTCGGCATTCCCGACCCGCACTCCTCGGCGCTCGGCGGCAAGGGTGTGGGTGAACTGGGCATCGTCGGTGTCGCGCCCGCGATCGCCAATGCGGTGTTCCACGCGACGGGGAAGAGGGTACGCGATTTGCCGATCACGCTGGAGAAGCTGATCTGAAATGGAGCGCGTAATCTCCTTTTGCGGTGGAGATTACGCGCTCGGTCACTTTCGCCCCTACCACTCCAGCCCGAACACCAGCTTGCCGAAGTGCAGGCCGCCGGCGGCCATGTGGGCGTAGGCCTCGGTCGCCTCGTCAGGTGAAAACACCTTGTCGACGACCGGCTTGATCCCCGCGGCGCCGATGGCGCGGGCGGCGTCGCGAAGGTCGGACACCGACCCGGTGTTGTTGCCGATCACCTTCAGCGCCTTGATGATGATCGGCAGCAGGTTGATCGTGGCCTCGGCGCCGGTGACGAAACCGATGGTGAACAGCGTGCCGCCGGGCGCGGTGGCGTTGACGGCGCGGGCGAAGGTGGCGGTGCCGCCGGTCTCGACGACGAGGTCGGCGCCGAGCCCGCCCGTCAGCTCAAGCACCTTGCCGTCCCAGTCTGACGTCGCGCGGTAGTTGATGAGATGATCGGCGCCCAGCGCCTTCGCCCGTTCCAGCTTCTCGTCCGACGACGAGGTGATGATGACGGTGGCGCCTGCGGCTTTCGCCAGCTGCAGGGTGAAGATCGAGACGCCGCCCGTGCCGAGCAGCACGACGACCGAGCCCGGCCCGACATTGGCGGCGCGGATGGCGTTCCATGCCGTGGTGCCGGCGATCGGCAATGTCGACGCCGCCTCGAAGGAGAGATGCGCCGGGACCGGCACGAGCGAATTGGCCGGCAGCGCCACATATTCGGCCAGCGACCCCGGCAGCGAGATGCCGCGCATCTGCGTCATCTCGTAGGGCCGCGGCCGGCCGCCGATCCAGCGCGGCTTGGCATGGGCGACGACGCGATCGCCCGTGCTGAAACTCGTAACGCCCTCGCCCAGCGCGACGATCTCGCCGGCGCCGTCGGCAACGGGGATGAGCGGAAAGCTCGGGCCCGGATAATTGCCGCTCGCCACCGCGACATCGACGAAATTGAGGCTTGCCGCACGCTGGCGGATCAGCACCTCGCCGCGCTGCGGTTCGGGGGTGGCGACGGTGGCGGCACGGAAGGCGTCGAGCCTGGGTTGGCTCAGTTCGATGGCTTTCATGGTTTCACTCCGGTGAGATGATTGAGGGTTGAGTGAACCTATCTGTTGCGCTATTTATGGATAATCGTTCCATTTTGCATTTGAGTAATGCGAAACATGCAGCAATCTCATGAACCGGCGGCCCTTGCCGAAATGGCGGCCTTCGCGGCCATCGCCGAGGCGCGCTCCTTCACCAGGGCGGCGGCGCGTGTCGGGCGCGACGCGACCATCCTGTCGCGGCGCCTGCAATCGCTGGAGGAGCGGCTGGGGGTCAGGCTGCTGCATCGCACGACACGCAGCGTGTCGCTGACCGAAGCCGGTGCCGAATTCCTGGTGCGCGTGCGCGCCATCCTCGCCTCCGTCGACGAGGCCGAGGCCGCCGCGTCGGCGCATGCCGGTGGCAGCCCGCGCGGCCTGCTCAGGCTGGCGCTGCCTGGCACGTTCGGGCGCATGTGGATTGGACCGCTGCTGCCGCAATTCCTTGCCGAATTTCCCGATATCCGCATCGAGGCCGAATTCTCCAACCGCTTCGCCGATCTGGTCGCCGAGAATTTCGACGTCGCCGTGCGGCTCGGCGCGCTGGAGGATTCGCGCCTGGTGGCACGCAAGGTGGCGACGCGGCGCCGGCTGCTTTGCGCCGCCCCCGCCTATCTCGCCCGAAGAGGCAGGCCACGGACGCCGCAGGCGCTGCTCGAACATTCCTGCCTGGGCTTCAGCGGCTTCCAGACCTTTCCGGCCTGGGAGATGACCGACCACGAGGGCCGGCGCGCACGCGTCGAGGTTTCCGGGCCGTTGGTCAGCGACGATGCCGAGGTGCTGGTCGAGGCCGCGGTGCAGGGCCTCGGCCTGATGATGAGCACCGACTGGCTGATCGGACGCGAACTCGCCGACGGACGGCTGGTGCCTGTCCTGGAGGAGTGGACGCTGGCCGATGAAGGCGCGGTCTATGTCGTCGTGCCCTCGGCCAAGGGACAAGCCGCCAAGACCCGCGCCTTCGCCGACTGGATCGGTAAGCGATTTTCGCCGGAGCCACCCTGGCGAAGGTAAGGGCGACGTAGCGGGCGTTCGCGCCGGCGATCGAACGCGGTGCACACACCCCAAAAAAAGGGGAGATAGGCACTTCCGGCGGTCGCGCCCTACCCTTTCGCCGCCAGCAAATTCGCATCCCGCGCCAGCCGCCAGCGGCCGTCATTCTCCTTGCGCAGCAACGTCAGCGTATAGCCCGACCGATGCACCGGCTCGCCGCCGGGCGGTGTCGCCGTCATATCGATGCGGTTGCGTATATAGGCCCAGTCGCCGAGCAGTTTGAGCTCAACGATCTCGCTGTCGCCATCGATCTTGGTCTCTCCCATGCTCCTGGAGGTGGCGGCGAAGGCTTCCTTGCCGAAGGGCTCCTTGCCGGGAACCATGAAGACGACATCGTCCGTCATCAGGCCAAGCACGGTCTCCAGATCGCCATTCCGGCTCGCCGCCATCCAGGTCTCGACCACGTGGCGGATCGCGGTTGCGTCATCGGTCATCGGTTTATCTCCTTGCAATCGTCGGCGATCGGATTGTCGTAAATACCTAGTGCAATCGCCTTCGCCAGCAACGCCGCAGGCGGAACCCGAGCGCTATCGCCCGCGTTTTGTGACGGAGGACTCCACGAAATGGAGAAGGACAATGGCAAGCGCAGCTGACCGCGATCCGCGGCACCACACACAGAAGATGCAGAAGGCATTCAAGGAGATTCAGGACCACCTGCGGGAAGATGTCGCAAAGGTCGATGAGCCCCAGTTCAAGGCGATGTTCGAGACGTCGGCGGAGGTTCTGGGCGGATTGATCAAGGCGTTCCAGGATTATGAGCAGAAGAATGAAGCAGCTTGGCGGTAGCCTGGCTTCGTCGTGAAAAAAGAGAGGCAGGACCATGTCCGCGTCCGCGACTGTCAATGTCCGCTATATGGTCAGCGATGTCGATGACGCCGTGGCCTGGTACACGCAGCATCTGGGGTTTGAGCAACTTTCGAACCATGCGCCGGCGTTCGTGGACGTCAGACGCGGAGCGCTTCGCCTGCTTTTGAGCGGTCCGACCAGCTCGGCGGGCAGACCGATGCCCGACGGTGAACAGCCGGGACCCGGAGGTTGGAACCGCATTCATCTGATCGTCGAGGACCTGGCGGCGGAGGTCGCCCGGTTGCGCACTGCGGGCCTCAACTTCCGCAATGAAATCGTGACGGGGCCAGGCGGCTCGCAGATCTTGCTGGTCGACCCTTCCGGCAATCTGGTGGAACTGTTCGAGCCGGCCAAGAGCAGATAAGCGATCCACTCAGGGGAGATTGGCAGCTCGCCGGTTTTCACCAATCTCTATATGATGCCCCCCGCCACGGTGGGGACCGATAATGAAAAGCGCGCTGGCAATCGTCGCACTAGCACTTGTAGCCACCCCTTTCGCCCATGCCGCACCTTGCGACTGGTCGCCCGGATGGAGGAGGACGAAGGCGGCGAGGCCGATTGACTCTGCCGACGAGGGAAGAGACCGGCAGCGTCAATGCCTCACTTCCCCTGCCCCTTCATGAACTGGCTGAGCAGATCCACCGGCAGCGGGAACACCACCGTCGACGAGCGCTCGCCGGCAATGTCGTGCAGGGCCTCGAAATAGCGCAGTTGCATGGCCTGCGGCTCGGCCGCCAGCATCCGGCCCGCCTCGACCAGTTTCGCCGCCGCCTGCTGCTCGCCATCGGCATTGATCACCTTGGCGCGCCGCAGCCGCTCGGCCTCGGCCTGCTTGGCGATGGCGCGGATCATGCTCTCGTTCAGGTCGACATGCTTGATCTCGACATTCGAGACCTTGATGCCCCAGGCGTCGGTGCGCTGGTCGAGGATCTCCTGGATGTCGCTGTTGAGCTTGTCGCGCTCGGCCAGCATCTCGTCGAGCTCGTGCTTGCCGAGCACCGAGCGCAGGGTGGTCTGCGCCAGCTGGTTGGTGGCGGCCATGTAGTCCGCGACCTGGATGATCGCGCGCTCGGCGTCGACGATGCGGAAATAGAGCACCGCGTTCACCTTCACCGAGACGTTGTCGCGCGAAATCACGTCCTGCGGCGGCACATCCTGCACCACCACCCGCAGGTCGACCTTCACCATCTGCTGCACGAAGGGGACGAGGATGATGAGGCCAGGACCCTTGACCCCGGTGAAGCGGCCAAGCGTGAAGACCACGCCGCGCTGATATTCCCTGAGGATACGGACAGCCGCCGACAGGAACATGATCACGACCAGCGCAACGACCAGATAGGCCACATAACCAACCATCATTGTCTTGCTCCATTCCTTGCCGCATCGCGCCGCCGCACGGTCAGCACGAGGTCGCTTATCTCGGTCACCTCGACGCTGTCGCCGGCTGCGATCGGTTCGTCCGCCCTTGCCCGCCAGCGCTCGCCCAAAGCCAGCACATGGCCCTCGCCGCCCTGCCAGTCGAGGATCTCGACCGGCAGGCCGCGCATCGCCTCGCCGCCGACGCGCGGCGGGTTCTTGCGTGCCGCCCAGACATAGGTGCCGGTCAGCAGCGCCAGCCCAAGCGTCAGCGCGGCGGCGGGGCCGATGACGGCCCATGACATGGCAAAGCCCGGCCCCTCCACCCTCAGCAGCATGGCGGCGCCGAAAAGAAAGGCGGCCACGCCGCTGACCCCAAGCAAGACGGTGGGATTGAGGGCCTCGATGATGAGGAAGGCGATGCCGAGCAGCATCAGCGCAAGGCCGGTATAGTTGATCGGCAGGAGGTTGAGCGCATAGAGCCCGAGCACCAGGCAGATGGTGCCGATGACGCCGGGCGCGACCGCGCCGGGACTGGTGAACTCGAAGACGATGCCATAGACTCCGACCAGCATCAGGATGACCGCGATGTTCGGATCGGTGATGACCGAAAGAAGCTGGATGAACCAGCCGGGCTCCAGCGTCTCGACCGGCAGCCCCTTGGTCGCCAGCACCACTTTTTTGCCGGCCACATCGACGGTGCGCCCATCGGCCAGTTGCAACAGCTCGGTGGTGTCGTGTGCGACGAAGTCGATGACATGCTGCTGCAGCGCCGCATTGGCCGACAGGCTTGCCGCCTCGCGCACCGCCTTCTCGCCCCAGTCGCCATTGCGCCCGCGCAGTTCGGCGAGCGAGCGGATCAGGGCGACCGCGTCATTGGTCACCTTGGCCATCATCGCGTCGCCCGCCGGCCGACCATCCTCACCCTTCTGGTCGCCTTGGCCCTTTTGGTCGCCCCGGTTCTTCTGGTCGCCCTGGTTCTTCTGGTCGCCATTGTCGCCGCCCGGCAGCGACGGCAGCCCGCCGATCTCGACCGGTGTCGCCGCGCCGAGATTGGTGCCGGGCGCCATCGCCGCGATATGGGTAGCGTAGAGGATATAGGTGCCGGCACTCGCCGCATGGCCTCCGGCCGGCGCGACATAGCCGATGACGGGCACCGGCGAGGCCAGGATGTCGGCGATCATCTCGCGCATCGAGGTGACCAGCCCGCCGGGCGTATCGAGTTGCAGGATGATGACTGCGGCGTCCCGCTTGGCGGCGACATCGAGCGCTTCCTCGAGTTGCCTGGTGCTCGCCGGCCCGATGGCGCCGTCAATGGCGACGCTCAGCGCAACCTTCTCGTTCCCAGCCGAGGCGAAGGGAGAAAACGCAGCCGCGGCGACAAAAGCCACGGCAAGAAAGGCCACCCGCGCGAAGGACACGCTCAACGCTCCATGGACTCAATATGGGTGGTGTCCCGGCGAAGTCCAATGGGAAGCTGATGGCGTCGATTGGGGCGAAGGCCGATGTGACGGCGAATGGCGTTTCCCGCGCGGCACGTGCGAGGGGCGTTCGGCGACGCGCCGGTGTTGCATTGTCTCGCGCCTGGCGTCTTGGGCTGGATCGCACTGGAATTGCCCTGGAATGCGCCCCCGCGCTTTCCCGACCGCTGTCGCCGATCAGCCGCGGCCGATCGGCGCCTCAGGAAATCGCTGATTCCTCGGCGAGGCGGAGATTGGCAACCTCAGCCGGCCCCGCACTATGATCCGGGAGCCGCGACGGGCGTGCCAATATCCGCAATGAGTTTGACCAGATCGGCCTGGCGGCGCGTGCCGGTCTTGGCGAAGATGCGGTTGAGGTGGGTCTTCAGCGTGTTCTCGCCGATGCCGAGCGACAACGCGCTTCTGGACGCGGACAACCCGCTGCCGATGCGCAGCAGTACCCGCGCCTCCGCCGGCGTGAGATCGAACAGCGTGGTCAGGACGGCCTCCGGCAGTGGCGAAGAGGACGTCGTGGTCGAGACGAAGACAGCGGCACAGGCGGGCCGGAAAGCCGCGCGCGCGGTGCCTTCGCTCAGCGGCAGCACATAGGCGACGGCGGGCGGCTGGCCCGGGGCCGAAATGGGCAGACCGATGCCGCGTGACCCAAGCGAGCCATCCGCGTCCGCGGCGCCGGCGATCGCTTCCAGCAAGGCGCGGGCAACCGCCGCATTCTCCGTCTGCAGTACACCGTTCCTGGAAAGAATGGGACCGTGTCCCGACAGCATCAGCTCGGCGGCTCCATTGGCATGGAGGATCGTGCCGTTGGCGCCGGTCAGAACGACCGGCACGGCGAGATGGTCAAGCGCCGCGCGATAGAGATTGGCGGCCATGCGAGCCTGATCGAGCAGATCGCCGATCAGCGACGCACGGCGCAGATGCGGCGAGAGCATTGCCAGGAAGCGCTGCTCCTCGGCCGAAATCACCCCCCTGCTTGCCCGCGTGGTGCAACCCATGAGCCCGATCCGGTCCGGCGTATGAACGAATTTGGTGATGCAGCCCTCACGCAATCCCTGCGGTTTGGCCCAATTCTGAAAAAAGGGCGTCCGCTGGAGGTCAGCTTCGCTCATATGCGACAGTGTCGCGACGGGCGTGTCGATATCGCCGACGACCGCGGCCTTCAGCCCGGGAATCGCGTCAAAGTCATAATCCTCCTGGAGCACGCGCATCCGTTCCGGATCCCACGGTGATTGGGCCGCGAAGCGGCCGTGATTGCCGGCGGTGCTGGCAAGCGCGATGGTGGCATAGGCCGCATCCATGGCTTCGGTGATGCGGACCATTACCCCAGTCCACCCGTCGGGGTTCAACACGCAGTCGTAGATATCGCCGACAATCGAATAAAGGACTTCGCTGCTCAGCCTTTCCACCGTTTCTCCTACACCCCGGCATGCCCGCCCTCCCATGATGGATGGTGGGCAAAAGATGAAACCAGCAATTTTGGACGGCGGGTCGGTGCAAGGACGCCGACCGCGTCTGGACGATTTTGCTGGCGTCATACTTTCGGGTGACGCCAAGCGTGATTGAGCTCGACTAAAGGTCCAATTCGATCCGTTGAACGCTTGGCGACCTATGTCGCTGGTTATTCCTGGAATGGAAAGCGCCGCGTTCGATTTTTTTGAGACTGCGGGTTTAGCGGGGGCGCTTCCTTGTCAAGAAAGACGGTGTTCTCATCGACCGATTTGCCGCCGCATCTTGGCGAAAGCGACCGTTTTTCCCTCTGGCAGGACATCCATGTCGCCGAGATCTGGTCGGTCGAATACGGCATATCGGAAAAACTGCCTTTCCAGGCCGCGATCGAAGCCACGGCCGTCGGATCGCTGGTGCTTGGCCAGATGGCCGGAACGATCCGGCAGGCGACGCGGAAGGCGAGCAACATCGCCGATGACGGCAATGACGGCTACCTGCTGCTGATCAACAAGGCCGACACCGTGCTGAGCGGGGCGCAGGCCGGCCGTGAATACGGCGTCGGTCAGGGGGAAGCCGTCCTGGTCACCGCGGCGGAAGCGCTGAAAATGACCGGCGCAGACTGGAATGTGTGGACGAACGTGGTCGTGCCACGCGCAGTCCTCACCCAGGCCTTCCCGCAGATCGATGACAGGCTGGCGTTGAAGATCGGCGCCGAAAACGAAGCTCTCGATTTCCTCAAACGCTATTGCCAATTGCTCGAGACCGGCCCCCCTCTCGCCTCGCCCGATCTCATAACACATGCCACGGATACGATCGTCGACCTGATCGGGCTGGTGACCGGCGCGAAGGGCGAGGCTGCCGAACTGGCCGGCCTGCGCGGCCTGCGGGCGGCGAGACTGCAGGCAATCCTGGCCAAGATCACCGACAATTTCGCCAACCCCGGCATCTCCGCGCAAGGCGTCGCGAAGGAACTCGGGCTGTCGGCGCGCTATGTCCAGGATCTGCTCCAGGAGACAGGCGTCAGCTTTTCCGAACGTGTTCTCGAACAGCGCTTGCAGGGAGCACGCAAGATGCTCTCGCAAAGGCACAATGACGCCATGCGCGTCAGCGAAATTGCGCTGATAAACGGCTTCAGCGACGTGTCCTACTTCAACCGCTGTTTCCGCCGCCGTTTCGGCCACACGCCAACGAGCGTGCGATAGATTCGGATGGTTCCGCTGCGGACGGGCGACATGATCCCCTTCCTTCCGGGGCGGCGGTCGGTCCTTCAGCCGCGCCCGAAGCGACCGATGATGCCAAACCATCACAGTGCAGGGAAAAGCCACCGCACCTCGCTCCAGTCCAATTCCGGTGCGGCCCTGCCCAAGACAACAGCGTGCCGCCGATGACATGTCAGCGCCAGGGCGAAACGACTGCCATATCAGGGGATTGAATGCCGCAACACGAATTTGCAAGCCGCAAGGCGAAGGCGTTGAAGTATCTGGCGCTGACGTCGACCGCGCTGGTCTGTCTCGGCCAGCCAATCACTGCCTCGGCAGACGCGATATGGACCGGCGCTGCCTCCACGGACTGGTTCACCGCCGGAAACTGGAAAAACAGCACTGTTCCCACCTCGGGTGACGACGTCGTGCTCAATCCGAAGTTTCCGAATCCGACCGTGATAGATGGGGCAAATGCGGCCGCGCATAATCTCCTTCTTGGCACCATTGCGAGCTACACAGGCTCGCTGACGATCAAAAGCGGCGGCACGCTCGCCAGCAGTGCCGGCTTTGTAGGCTACCTTACGGACGCGAACGGGGTCGTGACCGTTACGGGAGCAGGCTCGGCCTGGAACAACAGTTCGGACCTCTTCCTTGCCGCCAGTCCGGGCAGCACCGGCACCTTGACGATCTCCAACGGCGGCGCGGTCAGCGACACGGTGGGTCATGTCGGCTCCGGCGGCACCGGCACCGCGACCGTCGACGGGATCGGCTCGACCTGGACAAACAGCGGCGACCTGTACATCGCCGAACATGGCACGGGCACGCTGAACATCACCAAGGGCGGCGCGGTCAGCAATGCGGTAGGCACTATCGGCTGGCATGCGGGCTCCAACGGCGCGGTGACGGTCGATGGTGCGGGTTCGACCTGGACAAACAGTTCGTCGCTCTTCATCGGCCATGCCGGCGTCGGCACTCTGACCATCTCCAACGGCGGCGCAGTAAGCAATTCCCTCGGTTCGATTGGTGAGCAGGCCGGTTCCAGTGGCTCAGCGACTGTCACCGGCGTCGGCTCGTCCTGGACCAATTCCGGCAATCTACTTGTCGGCTGGGGCGGCGCCGGCACGCTGACGATCCAGAGCGGCGGCGTGGTGAGCAGCGCCAACGGCCAGATCGGCGCCAAATCCGGCTCGACCGGCAGCGTGACAGTCGCCGGCGCCGGCTCGTCCTGGACCAATTCCGGCGAGCTTTATGTCGGCTGGAGCGGCGGCGGCACGCTGACGGTCCAGAACGGTGGCACGGTGAGCAATACCAACGGCTATATCGGTGACAATTTCAGCCCGGCCGCCGCCGCGACGGTGGACGGTGCGGGCTCGCACTGGAGCAATTCCGGCCTTCTCTCCATCGGCAATTACGGTGCCGGCGCGCTGACGATCCAGAACGGCGGCGCAGTGAGCGCCATGTCGGGTTACCTCGGCATCAATGCCGATTCGAGCGGCACCCTTACAGTCACCGGAAGCGGATCGAGCTGGAGCGACACGAACGGCCTCTACGTTGGAAATGGCGGCACTGGCATACTGAACATCCAGAACGGCGGTCTCGTCAGCAGCAACATCGGCTTTGTCGGTGCCATAGCGGGCTCGACCGGCACGGCGACGGTCGATGGCATAGGTTCGATCTGGAGCATCGCGTCGAGCCTGTTTGTCGGCGACGCCGGCACGGGCACGTTGACGATTTCGAATGGCGGCACGGTCAGCAATGGCGCGGGGGTCATTGGCGCGAAAGCAGGCTCGACCGGCATGGCATTCGTCGATGGCGCGGGTTCGACCTGGACGAATAGCGGCGATGTGCAGGTCGGGCTTGATGGTTCCGGCACGTTGAACATTACAAATGGAGGCAGTGTCAGCGATGTCAATGCCGTGCTTGGATACGGTGCCGGCGTAGGTACCGGTATCGTAGATGGTGCGGGTTCGAGTTGGTCCAACAGCGGCTATCTACAGGTCGGCGCCGGTTCGATCTCCACATTGGCGATCACGAATGGCGGCGTCGTAAGCGCAGGTAGCGGTTCGGTGGATTCTTCGAGTAAGGCGACTGTCGATGGCATCGGCTCGACCTGGATGAACGTCGGCGGCTTTACTGTGGGCGTTGGCGGAGCAGGCACCGTTTCCGTGTCAGGAGGGGGTGCCCTCGGCGACGTAGACGGCATTTTGGGTTACTATCAGGGCTCCAGCGGAACCGCGACGGTGGATGGCGTGGGTTCGAACTGGGCGAATACCGGCAAACTCATTGTCGGCCAATCAGGAACCGGCACGCTCGATATCACCAATGGCGGCGCCGTCAGCAACCAGACTGGCTCCGTGGGCTACGACGTGGGGTCCGTGGGCACCGTCACGGTAGATGGACCGACTTCGAGCTGGACCAATTTCTCGGACCTGCGCGTCGGCTATTTCGGTACGGGCAAGTTGACGATCTCGAATGGCGGCAGCGTCGTCAACCTGGTGAGCACTGTAGGTTCCGCCGCGGGCGCCATCGGCGCCGTGACGGTCGACGGCGTCGGCTCGGTCTGGACCAACAATTCTTCCCTCTATCTCGGCGAAAACGGCACCGGCACGCTGGCGATCTCAAACGGCGGTACGGTCACCAGCTCTGCCGGCTATCTGGCTTTTGAGGCCGGGTCCACGGGGACGGCCGCAGTCAGCGGCGCGGGCTCAACCTGGACCAGCGGCAACCTCCTTCTCGTCGGTCAGCGTGGTACGGGCTCATTGACCGTCTCGAACGGCGGCAAGGTCTCCAGCACCACTGGCAATCTAGGCTTTTATGCCGGGTCCACCGGCAAGGCTGACGTCAGCGGGCCCGGCTCGACATGGGCCAATAGCGGAGATCTCGATATCGGCCTTGGTGGCACAGGCACGCTGACGGTCTCGGATGGCGGCGCCGTGTCGGCCGGCGGCGCGGTCAACATCGCCTTGCTGGCGGGCTCCGTCGGCACGCTGAACATCGGTGCAGCGAGTGGATCGCCGGCGGCGGCCGCGGGCACGCTCGATGCGGCGAGCATCCAGTTCGGCGCCGGCACCGGCACGCTCAATTTCAACCATACCAGCACGAACAATGGCTTCGCTTCGGCGATCAGCGGACTGGGGACGATCAACCAGATCGCCGGCAACACCAAGTTGACCGGCAATTCCTCCGGCTTCACCGGAACGACGAACGTTCTCGGCGGCGGCCTCTATGTCAACGGCTCGCTCGGCGGCGCGATCAATGTCACCGGCGGCCTGCTTGGCGGGTCGGGCACGGCAGGCAATGTGACCATTGCTTCGGGCGGCACCTTTGCACCGGGCAATTCGATCGGGACGATCAATGTCAGCAACACAACCTTCTCGGCGGGTTCGATTTATGCGGTTGAAGTCGAAAGCGGCGGCACATCCGATCGGATCAGCGCCATCGGTACGGTGACGATCGGCGGCGGCACGGTCGACGTCATCCCCTATCCGGATTATGCGACCGGCACGACCTATACGATCGTCACGGCGGCAGGCGGTGTCACCGGCGCCTTCGACAAGGTCAGTTTTGGAGGCAGCAGCTCGATCTTCATTGCGCCGACGCTCACCTATGACGCGAACAATGTCTATCTCAACCTGGCCAAGGCAAGCTTTGCCAGTGCAGGCCTGACGCCCAACCAGATCGCCACCGGCGGCGGCGCCGACAGCCTTGGCGCCGGCAATCCGATCTTCGATGCCATCCTGCTGCTGCCGACGGCGGCGGCCGCCCAGGACGCCTTCGACCAGCTCTCGGGCGAGATCCATGCCTCGGCCAAGGGCATGCTGCTGGAAGACAGCCGTTTCCTCCGCGACGCCGCCACCAACCGCATCGATGCTGCCTTCGGCGATGCCGGCGCGGCACCACTGCCGGTCATGGCCTATGGCGAGGGCGGACCGGAAATGGTGGCCGCCGACACCGATCGCTTCGCTGTCTGGGGCCAAGCTTTCGGCTCATGGGGCAAGGTGGATTCCGACGGCAACGCCGCCGCCTTCGACCGTTCGACCGGCGGCCTGCTGGCCGGCGCTGACACACTGCTCGGCGGCTGGCGCGTCGGTGTTCTCGGCGGCTACAGCCATTCGTCCTTCGACGCCGATGATCGCAATTCCTCCGGCAAGAGCGACAGCTACCATCTCGGCCTCTATGGCGGCACCAATTGGGGCGCCATCGCCTTCCGCACCGGTGCCGCCTACAGCTGGAGCAGCCTCTCGACCAGGCGCTCCGTCGCCTTCAACGGCTTCACGGATGCGCTCTCGGCCGACTACGACGCCGGCACCGCGCAGATGTTCGGCGAACTCGCCTACAAAGCTGATGCCGGCAGCTTCAAGTTCGAACCCTTCGCCAACCTCGCCTATGTCAGCCTGCGCACTGACGGCTTTAGCGAAACCGGCGGTGCGGCGGCCTTGACCAGCGCCGGCGCGAGCACCAACGCCACCTTCACCACGCTCGGCCTGCGCGGCTCGACCGATTTTGCGCTTGGCGGCGTCAATGCCACCGCGCGCGGCATGCTCGGCTGGCGCCACGCTTTTGGCGACGTCACACCGACCTCGAGCTTCGCCTTCGCCGGCGGCGACGCCTTCACCATCGCCGGCGTGCCGATCGCCAGGGATGCGGCCGTCATCGAAGCCGGTTTCGACATGAGAATGTCGCCCAATGCGATGCTCGGCCTGTCCTATTCCGGGCAGTTCGGCGGCGGCGCCGTCGACAACGGCGCCAAGGCAAGCCTCAGCGTCAAGTTCTGACGACAACAGGCCGCCGGCTCGCGCCAAATTGACGTCGCCATGCGGTCTGGCATCCACCTCTATTCCGGCGACGGCACCGGCGGCTTCGAGGTCAGCGCCGTCCCGGCGGCAGCGACAATGACGGCGGCGATGCCGGCCAGTTGCGGCGGGGTCAGGCTTTCGTGCAGGAACAGGAAGCCGGCCAGCGCGCCGAGTCCCGGCTCCAGGCAGGTCAGCGTGCCGTAGATGCGGGCTGGCATGCGGGTCAGCGCCACCATCTCCAGGAAGAAAGGCAGCGCGCTGGAAAACAGGCCGACGAGCAGCGCGCTGGCCAGGACCGACGGCGCCAGCAGCCCCGTTCCCGCCTGCGCCACGCCGAAGGGCAGCACCAGCACGGCGGCGATCGCCATGCCATAGGCGGTGGTGCGGGTGCCAAGCTCCGCACCCGCCTTCTGTGCCAGCACGATATAGAGCGCCCAGAAGCCGCCTGCCGCCAGCGCCAGCATCACCCCGGTCGGATCGAGCGGCTGCAAAGAGTGGATGAAGGGCGACAACAGGATGATGCCGGCCAGCGCAAGCGCGATCCAGGCGAAGTCGCTGGCGCGCCGCGAAGCCAGCGTCGCCACCAGCAGCGGCCCGGAAAATTCCAGCGCCACGGCGACGCCGAGCGGGATCCTGGCAAGGGCTGCATAAAACAGCAGGTTGAGCGCGCAGAGCGTCACCCCATAGGCGACCAGCCACGGCAAGGTGGCGCGCGTCGGCCGCATCTGCCAGGGCCGCAGCACCGCGATCAGCATCAGCGCGCCGATCACCAGCCGCAGCGTCGTCGTGCCTTGCGCGCCGATTTGCGGGAACAGGGTTTTGGCGAAGGTGGCGCCGATCTGGATCGACACCATGGCCCCCATCAGCGCCGCGACAGGCAAGGGCGCCGCTTCGCGCCTGGCAACCGGCATCGATGTCACTTCGGTTTGTCCTTCCCTGCCGCGATATGCTGACGCGGCGGTATCGGCATAGGCCGAACCGGCCCGCCTGTCCTGAGGCAGTGAAGGCGGCTTGATAGGGTCAAGACAGGTGTCGAGGCGCGCTGGCGCCCTCGCCGTTTCAGCCGCTGAACGACACGCCCCTGCGGCGCATGCCCGCCTGCACGCCGCGCACGATCATCCGGGACAGCATTTCCATGTCCCAGGGCATGCCCGGGCGCCAGACATCCAAGAGCAGGGCTATGCGCGCTTCATCGGCGTTGTTTATCACCTCGTGCGGATAGGTGTCGTCCCACAGCATGCCTTCGCCGTCACTGATCCGTCTTTCCTGATGGTCGATCATCATGATGGTTGCCGGGCGGCCATCGGCCTGGCGCGGGATGACCAGGCCTAGGTGAAACCGCATGATGCCGCGGAACGGCCCGCGATGGCTGGGTATGTGCTTGCGCGGCGCCAGGAACGAGATCGCCGCCGATTTGACTTCCGGGCATTCGGCGAGCAAGCGGCTGAGCACCGGCATGCGCGCCAGGTTCTCCGGCACCGCCATGTCATAGGCCTTGAGCACGAACATGCGCCAGTCGAGACCGTCATTGGCCGAGATATCGGCCTGCTCCGGCATGATGTCATGGAAGCGCGGGACCTTGCCCAGACGCACGCCAAGCGCTTCGTCGCGTATGTCGCGCCAGGCGCCGGTGAATTTCGCCGCGTTCGGAAATTCGCTGGCGGAATCGAGGATCGCCGGCGCGTCAATGCGCCTTTCATAGACACGCCGGATAACATCGGATGCAAGATCGTAGGTGCGCGACATCGCATGGCCTCCGTCGCATCATAAACGGACGGCCCCGATTTTGGTTACACATTTTGTTCACGACGCCGTGCGCTGGCCCCGCCAGCCGTGGCACGATCACCAGCAGCCCTGCCGTCCGTGGATGAAAAGACCGATCATCGTGCGCAGGCCGAGGCCTGCCCCGCAATTGCAGTTCCCTCATTCCCTGAAGGCGCGGCTGATCTGATCCTGCAGCGGTTTGACGAGATAGGAGATCACGGTCCGGTCCGCGGTCTTGATGAAGGATTCGACCGGCATGCCGGGAACCAGCCTGACCTCGCCGAGGCGTGCCACCTCGGCATGCGTGGTCGCGATGCGAACGGTGTAGTAGCTGATGCCGGTGCGCTGGTCGGTCGTCGTGTCCGGTGAGGTCAGTTCGACCGTGCCGTTGATTTGCGGCGTGGTGCGCTGGTTGAAGGCCGAGAAGCGCAGCGCCGCCGGCTGGCCGACCCAGAGCTGGTCGATGTCGCTCGGCGCGATCTTGGCCTCGACCGTCAGGCTGTCGCTGTCGGGCACGATCTGCATGATCGTCTGGCCAGGGGTGATCACGCCGCCGATGGTGTGGGCGATGGACTGCTGCACGACGCCGTCCTGCGGCGCGCGGATGTCGATGCGCCTGAGCTGGTCCTCGGCGGCGATCTTGCGTTCCGTCAGCTCGCCGACCTTGCCGTCGATCTCGCGCAAATCCTTGTTGACGTCGGTGCCGAGTTCGAGGTCGATCTGGAGGATCTGCAAATTGATCTCGGCGATCTTGCCCTGGGCCTGTGCCAGGGCCGCAGTCAGCTGGCCGCGCTCGCCGTCGAGCCGGGCCGACTCGCGCTCCATGGCGGTCAGGCGATCGATCGAGATCAGCCGCTTCTTCCACAGTGCGCGTATGCTGGCCAGTTCCTCCTCGACGAGCGTGATTTCCTGCGACTTGGCTTCGACCTGCGCCGTGTCGCCGCCAATCTCCTTCTGCAGCTGCTGGATGCGCTCCTGCAGCTGGCTCTTCTGGCCGGAACGACCCGCACGCCTTGTCTCGAAAACCTGTTGCTCGCCGGCCATCATCTCGGCGATCGCCGGATCGCCGCGGCGATCGAGAAGCTCTTGCGGAAAGACGATGGTGTCGGAGCCCCGGCGTTCGGCCTCGAGGCGCGCCTCGCGTGCCGACAGCTGGTCAAGCGCCTTGGTGACGACGGCAAGGTTGGCCGCCGGCACGGTCGGGTCGAGGCGCACGAGCAGCGCTCCGCGCTTGACCCGGTCGCCGTCACGCGCCGCGATCTCGCCGACGATGCCTCCGGTCGAATGCTGCACATCCTTGACGTGGGAATCGACGACGAGGACCCCGGAGGCGATGACCGCTCCCGAAATCCGCGTCAGCGAGGCCCAGCCGCCGACGCCGCCGACCAGCAGCGCGACCGCAATGAGGCCCAAACGCATGTAGTGCCGGATGGATTGGTGAGAGGTGCCTTGCATCGTTGCGCCTCTCACTCGCCCGCCGCCGCCACGCCGGGCGATGGCGCCGGCCCTTCGGTGGCGAGCCTGAGGTGCGGCACGGTGGCCACGGCCGGTTGCGGCCGCGGAAACAGCTTGGCCAGAACCTCGTCCTTGAGGCCGAACGCCTGGACGCGGCCCTGGTTCATGGCGAGGATGAAATCGACCGTGCCGAGCGCGCTTGGCCGGTGGGCCACGAGCACGACGATGCCGCCACGCTGCCGCACCGAAACGATCGCCTGGAACAGCGCCTGCTCCCCTTCGGCGTCGAGGTTGGAATTGGGCTCGTCGAGCACCACCAGGAACGGATCGCGATAGAGCGCGCGGGCCAGCGCGATGCGCTGGCGCTGGCCGGCCGAGACGGCCTCGCCGAGTTCGCCGATCTGCGTCTCGTACCCGTCGCGGAAACCGACGATGAGATCATGCGCGCCGGCTGCCCTGGCGGCTGCGATCACCAATGCGGGATCGGCGTCGGGCTCGAAACGCGCGATGTTCTCGGCGATCGAGCCGGCAAACAGTTCGACGTCCTGCGGCAGATAACCGATGAACTTGCCTCGGTCCTCCGGCGACCACTGGTCGAGGTCGGCGCCGTCGAGCCTGATCCTGCCGGCGGCGGACGGCCAGGCGCCGACGAGCGCCCTGACCAGCGTCGACTTGCCCGAACCGCTCTGGCCGATAATGCCGACGGCATGTCCCGCTTCCAGCGCAAAGCTGGCGTCCTGCACCAGCAGCCGCGGCGTGCCGGGCGCGGCGACGCTGGCGTTCTGCATGAAGACGTGGCGGCTCGGTGCCGGCATGGCCATCGGCTCGGCATCGGCCGGCAATGCGGCGAGAATCCTGGTCAGCCGTTGCCAGCCCTGCCGCGCCGTCACGAAACCTTTCCAGTTGGCGATGACCAGATCGACGGGCGCCAACGCCCTGCCGCTCAGGATGGAGGCGGTGATGATGATGCCCGCGGTCGCCTGCTGGTCGATCACCAGCCAGGCGCCGAGGCCGAGCATGGCCGACTGCAAGAGCATGCGCAGCACCTTGGACACGGCGCCGAAGCCTCCGGCGATGTCGCTGACGCTGCGCTGCTCGGCGAGGTAGTCGCGGTTGGCCTCTTCCCATCGTTTCGCCATCCGGCCGCCCATGCCGAGGGCCGCGATGACTTCCGCGTTGCGGTTGCCGGTCGTGGTCAGGCCGTTGCGGACGATGCCGGTCTGGGTGCCCGATGTGACCGGCTTGCGCGTCAGCCGCTCGGCGAAGATGGTCAACAGCACGAGCACGATCGCGCCGATCAGGGCCGTCACGCCAAGAAGCACGTGGAACATGAAGATGATGGCCAGATAGAGTGGCAGCCACGGCAGATCGAACAGCGCGGTCGGCCCGGAGCCCGACAGGAAGGTCCGCACGCTGTCGAGATCGCGCACCGGCTGCATGGTGTCACCGTTGCGCCCGACCTTGAGCGGCAGCTTGAGGACGCTGGAATAGACACGAGCGCCCAGCGCCTCGTCGAGCGCGCCGCCGATGCGCACCAGGATGCGACCGCGGATGAAATCGAGCACGCCTTGGCCGGCATAGAGGACGGCCACAAGCAGGCTGAGGCCGATCAGCGTCGGCACGCTGCGGCTCGGCAGCACGCGATCATAGACCTCAAGCATATAGATCGAACTGGACAGCATCAGCACATTGAGAACACCGCTGAACAGCGCGATGGCGATGAAGGCCGAGCGGCAGGATTTCATCGCCGCCGCGAGTTCCGACCCCTGCTGCCGGGCTTTGGGTGGCCGCTGCCGGACATCGGGACTGGCAGGGCCTCGCGCCGCCGCCGCGACGCGGGGGGCATCCGAACCGGGATCTGCGGTATCGCGAGTGCGTGCCCGAACCAGCGCAAACGCGCCAAATCCCGCCAGGGCCAGGCAGGCCGACACAAGGCCAGGCGACCGCGCCAGCATGCCGCCCAGCCCCGAAAAAACGGCGCAGGCGATCAAAACCAGACCCAAGGTCCTTGCCTGCGCCAAGCTGAAGATGGTGGAGCCCCTTCCCATGCCGTGTCATGCGGGCGGCGCCGCGGCTAAGGCACCCGGCCGGAAGGCCGGGGCCTGCCTCAGGCGATGCCCGTCAGGCCCCCAACGCAGCGTGAGCCAGAATTGATCGAGCGTATTGGGATGCTCGTCGACGATGTTGGTCCCATCGAACCAGGCTACATGGCCCCCCGCCCCGGATGTCACCAATTGCCCCTGGTTGAACCACATCAGCGCGTTCTTCAGGCCCTCGCCGTCGGCTGTGATGCCGGAGCTTGGATCGGTGACGTCGACATATTTGGTCCAGGCATCCGAGCTGGTCTTGACGGCACTGCCCGCCAGCGCCGTACCGGCGGCGTTGGTGTCGATTTTGCCGTCATGGTTTGTGTCGAGATTGACCAGACCGGCCCATGCCCCCTCGCCCTTCAGCCACATCACCGCCTCGCTGATCAGGTCGTTGGGCTGGGCGACGTGGTTGTCGATGTTGAGCTGGGTGGCGATCGCCTGCTGCAGCATGATGATGCGGGCGTCGCCACCAGTCGAGCTCGATTCGATGGTCTTAGCCAGGGAGTTCGAGATCAGCAGGGTGTGTTCGCCGACGTCGACAGCGCCGTTGCCATTGCTGTCGCCGAGCAGCAGGTTGCCGTCGTGGCGCGGGTTGATGTCCAGGCCCCAGATGACGCCACTGTTGAAAGCGCTTTTGGTGGGATTGCTCTCGTGGCCCGTGACGCCATCCCACGCATCGGTGTGGCTGCCCCAAAAACCTTGCGTCAGCGCCTTGTTCGAGAAGCCCTCGTAATCGCTGCTGTCGAAGGCTTGCGGCGTGCGCGGATGTCCGGCGGTGTCGACATAGGCATCGGTGGTGGCCGTTGCATTGTTCGAGTAATCGCCAAGCACCGCGATGCCGGTGGCCTTGTAATGCCAGGTCTCGCCGATGTCGAATACGCCGTCGACGTTGGCGTCGCCAATGTTATGGCTGAGATCGCCCCCGAGGATCGCGGTGATCGTGACGCCCTTGTCGTCGGTGACGGCTGGATTGGCGAGCGCGACATTGCCGTCATTCGTTACATCGTAGGTCCAGGTCACGGCCTGGCCCTGGAAAATGTTGAGGCCATGGTCGACGCCGTTGGTCTTCTTGTCGAGCGTGATATGCGGATTGGCGCCGAAGTAGCCGGAATCGTCGGTGGCGGTGTCGGTCCGGGTGTGGAGGGCATCGTCGGTGAAGGAGCCGGAGGCGGTGCCGGTGTTGCTGTAAGGGCCGGTTACGGAGGTGCCGCTTGCCGAGAACTTCCAGACTTCGCCGATGTCGAGCATGTTGTTGTTGTTGATGTCGCCGATGTTGGTGACATGGCCGTTGCCGGTCACCGCGACCGGCGTCACGCCGCCGTCGCTGTCGCTGACCGTGACGTCAGACAGGGCGACGTTGCCGCCATTGGTTACCGTGTATTCCCACGAGATCGGTTCGTTGGTCAGGATCGTCAGATGGTCGCCCTTGGCCCCATCGTCGACCGTCACCTTGTCGATGACGATCTGCGGATCGGCGCCGAAATAGCTGGAGGCGTCGTCGTCGGTGACGTTGACTGACCCGGCCGAGCCCGTGACCGTGCCGACATTGGCGTAATCGCCGACGACAGCCGTGCCGGCGCTCGTGCCAATGAAGCTCCAGTGCTCAGTGGTGTCGAGCTTGCCATCATGGTTGGTGTCGCCGATGTTGAAGCCGCCGCTGAGAACCGCCGTCACGACCACGTCATTGTGGTCGTCGGTGACGACAATGTTCGACAGGGCGACATTACCGGTGTTGCTGACCGTGTATTGCCAACTGATCGTATCGCCGGCGAGCACGCTCAGCCCGTCGCCGATCGCCGCGCCGTCGACCGTTACCTTGTCGATGCCTATTCCAGGCGTATCAGTGCCAGTGCCGGGTGTCGTAAGGGTGCGCCACTCCTCGAAGCCGCCATTGGAACCGGAGAAGCTCGAATAAAGCGTCAGATAGGAACCGTCAGGCACGGTGCCAAAGAGACTAACTGGAACAAGAACCCGGTAGTCATCGGTTCCTGAGCCATGATTGGCATCGATCAGCGCTTGAGCGCCGCCAAGATCGAAGATCGAGGTGAATCCGGCACCGAGGGAGCCGGCACTGAAATCAGTAAGTGAGGCTGGCTGGTCCGAAATATAGAACTTCAGGTCAGTCAGCGTAATCGCATCGTTGGTCGAGTTGTTGCTTTCGTTGAGGTCCAGCCGGAATTCCAGGTAGGCTGTTCCCCCGATCTCGATCGACTGAATGTCACTGTACAGCAGGCTGTGCGTGAAGGATGATTTGTTGTCGAGGACGTTGCCGTTCTGATCAGTGTTGAAGCCCTCCTCGACACCCGTCGCCTGCAGCCGCAGGAAGGAATCGTAGTTGCCGGTTCCCGAACCTTCGGTCGTTGCCTCGAGAAGGACACCGCCGCCAATATCTGTCGCCATTACCATTTCCTCCACAGTGTCGTCCGGTCAGCGCTCATGTCGCGACCGTCTATCCAGGTTGACTGCAAGCTCCGAGCGCCCGGCTCCCGCGGAACGCGGCATACCGACGAGCGATCGTTTCGTGAAAAGAAGGGGACGCATTTGGACAAAGTTCTGGAGCGGCGGCGAAGTCTGAACTCGCCTCTCCAGCCATCGCTGGACGACGGAACACAGGTGCCGTCTTGCTGCTTGCCACGCTCACGCCCCATAGCCCAGGCTCGCCCGATCGACGCCGACCGCCAGAACCTTAATATTCCCCTAACCATATTTCGCAGGTTGCAATGAGCACGTCCATATAACCGCGGTTATAGGCGCAAATGAAAATTCAGCATCGTTAAATAGCATCGTTATTTCAGTAAAAACCACGACGTTAGCCGAACTGTATAAAACTATTTCCGTGTTTTACTCTCAAAGACGAGATGAGTTGATTAAGGTCCATGATCTCATCAAATCACGAACTGGCAATGACGCACCGGAACTGCTCTGTTTTCAATCCGGCACCACGCACCTTGGTGCCGGAAGCGTATCGGCATCAATTAGTAGTTGCTAATTCTTATCGGAGGCGCGATGCTGCTGCCGGGGTGGGTTATCGCATGGGGTGTGCGAGCCGGATGGGGTTGGAGCGTATGGTCACCACTGTGTTCATTGTCGACGACCATCCGCTGCTCCTGCACGGCCTGGAAAACCTGATTGCCCGCGACCCCGGCTATAGGGTTGTCGGCTCGGCGCTGGACGGCAGGAGCGCTGTGACCAGGATCAGGCAGGACTTGCCCGACATCGCGGTGATCGATCTGAACATGCCGGGGTTCAGCGGGCTCGACGTTGCCGTAGAACTCGGCAAGGAAACGCCGGCCACGCGCTGTGTGATGTTGACGGCTGGCGCGTCACAAGGCCAGCTTTACGATGTGGTCATGGCCGGCGTCGCCGGGATCGTGCTGAAGGAGTCCGCCGTCGGCACGCTGCTGAGATGCATCGACCAGGTCGCCGCCGGCGGTCACTGGTTGCCTGCCGAAATTATCGGGGAAGCCCTTGAGATTGAGGCCTCCCGCCGGATCAAATGGCAGAAGCTGTCGTCACGGCTGACCAGACGGGAATTGGAGATTGCCCGGCTCGTTGCCACGGACAAGCCATACGAGCGGATCGCGCTCGATATCGGCATCTCGAAAGGCACGCTGAAAATCCATATGAACAACATCTATCGCAAGTTGGAGGTCGCCTCGCGTGCCCAGCTTTTGCAACTGGCCGCCGGCCAGACCGGACTGAACGCCCGCATCGGAAGCGAATGAGGCCGCCATCGCAAATGCCGCGCAGCCCCCATGGCAGGCGCAAACCTGTCACTGCGCCGTCACCTTGGCCAGCCTTGGCCCGGTCTTGATGTCGACGATCTCGGGTTTCGTGCTGTCGATCACACCATCCCAGCCGCCGCCGAGCGCCTTGTTGAGGGCGATGTAGTTGGTCGCCAACAGCACGCGGCTTTGCAGCAGCGAGTCTTCCGCCGAGTAGAGCGAGCGCTGGGCGTCGAGCACGTCGAGCAGGCTGGTCTCGCCGGCCTTGTAGAGTGTGCCTTCGAGATTTGCCGCCTCGCCATAGGATTTCGCCGACGCGGCAAGCTTGCTGATCCGGATGCGCTCCTGTGCCATCAGCACCAGCGCATTCTCGACATCCTCCAGCGCGGTCAGCACCGAGGACCGGTAGGCGATGAAATACTGGTCGCGCTGCGCCCGGGCGACGTCGGCGGCCGCCTGCAACTGGCCGGCATTGAACAGCGGTACGCTGATCGTCGGCCCAAAGGACCAGCCGATCGACGAGTTCTTGCCGAGGTCGCCGAGATTGAGCGCCGCCGTGCTGATGTTCCCCGTCAGGCTGACCGAGGGATAGCGTGCCGCCTCGGCCTGGCCGACCTTGGCGGTGTATTGCGCGTATTGCCGCTCGGCCATGCGCACATCCGGGCGCGACAAAAGGATGTCGGCGGGAATGCCCGTCGGCATCGGCAGGCGCGGCGACGGGATCGGCCCGCCGCGCTTCAGCCGCACGCTGAGTGCGGCCGGCGGCCGGCCGGTGAGCACCGACAGGCGATGCACCGCCTCGGCATAGCTTGCCTCCAGCGTCGGCACCGTGGCCTCGGTGCTGGCCGCCTGCCCCATCGCCTTGGCGACGTCGGCGGCCGTCGCCGACCCTGCCAGGGCCATGGTGCGGGTGAGTTCGGCGGTCTGCCGCTGCGAAACGGCCGAGCGCCGGGCGAGCGCTATGCGGGCCTGGTAGCCGCGCGCCTGGGCGTAGTAGGACGCGACATCGCCGACCATGGTCAGATGCGTCGAGCGCAATTCCTCTTGCGCGGCGTCGACGCCGTAGCGCGCCGCCTCGACGCCCCTGCGGTTGGCGCCGAACAGGTCGAGTTCCCAGGTGGCATCGAAACCGGCCTGATATTCGCTGTAGATGGAATTGCTCCCCGATGTGGTCTCGGATGACTTGTTGCGCGTGACGGAACCGGAGCCGTCCAGCGACGGCAGCAACGTGCCGGCGCTTTGGCGATAGCTGGCGCGCGCCTCGCGGATCTTGGCCTTGGCGGTGGCGACGTCGAGATTGCCGGCGACCGCTTCCTCCACAAGCGTGTTGAGCTGCGGATCGCGCAGGCGCTGCCACCATTGCGACAGCTGCGCCGGCTGGACGGATTTCGTCGGTTTCTCGCCGCTCCAGTTTGCCGGCATCGGCAGGATGGGCGTGCGATAGTCGGGGCCGACGACGCATCCGGTGAGCAGAACAGCCGTGATCATGGGCACAATGAGCCGCCCCGCGGCCACCGGGCCACGTTCAAAACCTGTCATGGGAAGTTTCCTTATTGCTGGTTGGCTGTCGCCGGCTTCTCGCCCGTATCTTGTCTAGCCGCCCTGCCCTGGAAGATGCGCCGCACGGTGACGAACAGCAGCGGCACCAGGAAGACGCCGATCACCGTTGCCGCGATCATGCCGCCCATCACGCCGATGCCGACCGAGTTCTGCGCCCCCGAACCGGCGCCGCTGGCGATGGCGAGCGGCGTGACGCCGAGGATGAAGGCCAGTGACGTCATCAGGATCGGCCGCAATCGTTGTCGCGCCGCCTCCAGCGTCGCCTCGACCAGCCCCATGCCGGCCGCCTGCCGCTCTATGGCGAACTCGACGATCAGGATGGCGTTCTTGGAAGCCAGCCCGATCGTGGTCAGCAGGCCGACCTTGAAATAGACGTCGTTGGTCTGGCCGAACAGCGTTGCCGCCGCGAGCGCGCCGAAAATGCCGATCGGCACAGACAGCATGACCGCGAACGGGATCGACCAGCTCTCGTAGAGTGCCGCCAGGCACAGGAACACGACCAGGGCCGAGATCGCATAGAGCGACAGCGCCTGGTTGCCCGAAAGCCGCTCCTGATGCGACAGCCCGGTCCATTCGTGGGAATATCCGGGCGGCAGCTGCGCCACCAGCCTGTCGATCTCGTCCATCGCCGCACCCGAGCTCACGCCCGCGGCCGCCGCGCCCTGGATCTCGACCGCCGCCGAGCCATTGTAGCGTTCCAGCCTGGGTGAACCGAATGTCCAGTGGCTGGAGGCGAAGGCCGAGAACGGCACCATGGCGCCGCTGGCATTGCGCACCTGCCATTTGTCCAAATCCTGCGGCTGCATGCGGAAATTCGGATCCGACTGCAGATAGACCGGCTTGACGCGTCCGCGATCGATGAAATCGTTGACATAGTCGCTGCCCCAGGCGGTCGACAGCGTGTTGTTGATATCGGCAAGGCTGACGCCGAGCGCGCTGGCTTTTTCCTGGTCGATGTCGACCGAGAATTGCGGCTGGTCCTCCTGGCCGTTGGGGCGCGTGTTGGCGAGCACCTTGCTCTGGCCGGCCAGGGCCAGAAGCTGGTTGCGCGTCTGGATCAGCGCGTCATGGCCGGCGCCATTGACGTCCTGCAGGTAGAAGTCGAAGCCGTTGGTGTTGCCAAAGCCCTGGATGGCGGGCGGCGCGAGCGCGAAGACCTGCGCGTCCCTGATCTTGGAGAAAGCCCCCATGGCGCGGCCGGCGATCGCCTGCGCGGCGGAAGCCGGCGATTTGCGCTGGCTGAAATCCTTCAGCCGCACGAAACCGATGCCGACATTCTGCCCGGCGCCACCGAAGCCGAAGCCCGACGCGGTGAAGACACCTTCGACCGCATCCTTCTCGTCCTTGAGATAGTGCTCGGTCACCTGTGCCAGCACGCGCTCGGTGCGGTCCTGCGTCGCGCCGACCGGCAATTGCACGCTGGTGATCAGGATGCCCTGGTCTTCTTCCGGCAGGAACGAGCTCGGCAGCCTGGAAAACATCCAGCCCATGGCAATGACGATGGCGAGGAAGACGGCCAGGAAGCGCCACGACCGGTTGATGATACCGTGCGAGCCATCGCGATAGGCTGTCGTGCCGTGGTCGAAGACGCGGTTGAACCAGCCGAACGGACCGGTTTGCGTCGCATGGTCCTTCGGCCGTCGCAGGATCGTGGCGCACAGAGCCGGCGTCAGCACCAGTGCGACCAGCACGGACAGCACCATGGCCGAGACAATGGTCACCGAGAACTGCCGGTAGATGATGCCGGTCGAGCCGCCGAAGAAGGCCATCGGCACGAACACCGCCGACAGCACGGTGGCGATGCCGACCAGCGCGCCGGTGATCTCGTTCATCGATTTTCGCGTCGCCTCTTTCGGCGAAAGGTCTTCCTCCTGCATGACGCGTTCGACATTCTCGACCACGACGATGGCATCGTCGACCAGCAGGCCGATGGCCAGCACCATGGCAAACATCGTCAGCGTGTTGACCGAATAACCGAACAGCGACAGCACGCCGAACGTGCCGAGCAGCACCACCGGCACGGCGATGGTCGGGATGATCGTCGCTCGCAAATTCTGCAGGAAGACGAACATCACCAGAAACACCAGCACGATCGCCTCGGCCAGCGTCTTGACCACCTCCTCGATCGACAGCCGCACGAAGGGCGAGGTGTCGTAGGGGTAGACGACCTCGACGCCTTGCGGGAAGGTCGAGCTCAGCCGGTTGATCGTCGTGCGTACCGCCTCCGCGGTGCTGATGGCGTTGGCGCCGGTCGCCAGATTGACCGCGAGACCCGCCGCCGGCATGCCGTTGTAATTGGCCTGCGTCGTGTAGCTTTCAGCACCGAGCTCAACGGTGGCGACGTCGTTGAGGCGCGCCAGCGAGCCGTCCGTCTGGCTCTTCAGGATGATGTTGCGGAACTGCTCGGCGGTCTGCAGCCGGCTCTTCGAGGTCACCGTTGCATTGAGCTGCTGGCCCTTGCGCGCCGGCAGGCCGCCGAGCTGGCCGGCCGAGACCTGCGTGTTCTGCGCTTCGATCGCCGAGGCCACGTCGCTCGGCATCAGCGCGTATTTGGCGAGCTTGTCCGGATCGAGCCAGATGCGCATGGCATAGCCCGAGCCGAAAAGCTGCGTCGAGCCGACGCCTTCGACGCGCTTCAGCGTGTCGTTGATGGTGCTGTCGACATAGTCGGCGAGATCGGTCGAATTCATCTTGCCGTCGCTTGAGACGAAGCCGATGACCATCAGGAAGCCGGTGGAGGATTTCGAGACGGTGATGCCGTTGCTCTGCACCACCTGCGGCAGCTGCGACTGCACCAGCTGCAGCTTGTTCTGCGTCTGCACCTGGGCGGTGTCGGGATCGGCCGCACTGGTGAAGGTCAGCGTGATCGAGGCCGAGCCGGTCGAGGTCGAGGTGGCCGTCATGTAGTCGAGATTGTCGATGCCGGTCATGCCTTGCTCGATGACCTTGGTCACCGAGTTTTCGACCGTTTGCGCATCGGCTCCGGGATAGCTGGCGCTGATGCTGACCGTTGTCGGCGCGATCTGCGGGTACTGCGAGATCGGCAGCGTGGTAAGCGCGAGCAGGCCGCCCAGCATGATCACTATGGCGATCACCCAGGCGAAGATCGGCCGGTTGATGAAGAATGCTGACATCGCTCAATTCCCGGCCGAGGCGGCGCCTTGCGCCGGTTTCTGGCCACTATCGGCAACATTGGAGGTGGAAGGTGCGGTCGAAGAGGTCTGCGCCCGGTCCTTCACCTCGCCGGTCGTCTCGTCGATCGTCACCTCAACGCCGCTGGCATCGCCGCCCGGGCGCACCAGCTGCAGCCCTTCGACGATGACACGGTCGCCGTCGCCAATGCCCGAATCCACCAGCCAGTTGTTGCCGACGCTGTTGCGCACGGCCAGGACGCGCGTCTCGACCTTCCCTTGCGCGTTGATGATCATGGCGGTCGCCTCGCCCTTGGTGTTGCGGGTAACGGCGCGCTGCGGCACCAGGAAACTGTTCTGGGCGACACCCTCCTCGACCAGCGCGCGCACATACATGCCCGGCAGAAGCAGACGGTCAGGATTGGGGAACTCGGCCCTGAGCGCAAAGGTGCCGGTGGTCTGGTCGACATTGGCGCCGGCGAATTCCAGCTTGCCGGTCTGCCGATAGATGGTGCCGTTCTCGAGCTTCAGCTTGACGCTGACATTAGGGCCGCTGAACTTCAGCCGCCCTTCTGAAATCGCCTTGCGCAGGTTGAGCAGATTGGTGCTCGACTGGGTGACGTCGACATTGATCGGATCGAGCGAGCGGATGGTGGTCAGCACGGTTTCCTGGTTAGTGGTCACCAGCGCGCCCGGCGTCAGCGTCGATTTGTCGATGCGGCCGGCGATCGGCGCGGTGATCGAGGTGCGGTCGAGGCTGATGCGCGCCGTTTCCGCACTGGCCTTGGCCGAGGCGACATCCGCCTGAGCCTGCGCCAGCGTGGCGGCGGCATCGTCATAATCCTGTTTGGAAACAACGTTCTGCTTCAAAAGGCCGGCATAACGGTCGAACTTGGCTTGCGCCGTCGGCACCGCCGCTTCGGCTTTTTGCTGTGCCGCGACCGCGCTGTCATAAGATGCCTTGTAGCTGGCCGGATCGATGAGGTAGAGCGGCTGCCCCGCCACAACTTCGGCGCCCTCCTTGAACAGGCGCTGCCGGATGATGCCGTCCACCTGCGGGCGCACCTCGGCAACCAGCGAGGCCGCGGTGCGCCCTGGCAGTTCGGCCGTGATCGCCACCGATTGCGGATGCAGCGTGACGACGCCGACTTCCGGCTTGCCGACACCGCCCATGCCGGCCGGGGCCTTGCCCTGCTCCTGCGAGCAGGCTGCCAGGAGAACCGTGGCGGCAAGCACTGCTGCCCAGGGCGCGAGCCGGCGCTGCTTGGCCGGCAAAGAAGGCTGACTAGTCTTGACGCGCATGGTCTGAAACTTTCCCTGGGGTTGCGGTCGCCTCGGCATCGGATCGCTCGGCCGGGAGCGAACCCGGACGCCGGCCAAAACGGGCAAGACCGGGCGCGGTCGACGAAACCTGAGAGCCGACAGAGGCGATCAATATCGTGACAACGGGCTGCGCCCGCTTGCGGGCGACGTCGAGTGAAGCTTCGAAGCGGCTCATGTCGCGCGCCTTCTGCGTGGCCAGGCGACAAGCAAGGCCAAGTTCCTGGCCGCAATGCCCACTGGCGCCAGCATGCCGAGCGACGCGGACAAGCCAAGCGGCATGCCGGCGAGGAGCCTGAAAACGCGCGGCACTGCCCTGGACCGTGGCCACTTCATGCAATTCGGCGGTCATGATGTCCGTGGCTAATGGGTTGCCGCGAAGCCGGCAGCGACAAGCGCCAGGCGGCAAAATGCAGGCGCACCGCGCCCTTCAGCGTATCGGCCGGCAGCGCCGCCGGCGTGGCGGCATGACGGGCGCGCTGGCCGAGCGAGAGCCTCGGGCTCATCGATGCGATCAGCCGCAGCATCATCATGGCTTCCCACATTGCCGTGCTTCCATTGCGTGAATTGGTACGTGAATTGAACGGTGGGATGGCGGAACATGCCGCCATCCCACGAAACCGGCCGGCCCGGGGACGGGTTGGGCGCCGGGCCGGCCGGGCAGCCGGTCGAAGTTGTCAGCCGTTCCCGGGCTGGGATGGCGGAAGCTGTCCGCCCTGGTCGGGCGGACCTCCAGCTCCGGCTGCGTCATCCGGCGGACCGCCCCAGGGACCGGGGGGTGGTCCGTGGGGGCGCTCTGCCGAAGCGAGGATTTCGAGCTGTTCGGGCGAGAGCTTGGTGCGCAGCGCGGCGATCGCGTCCTTCAGCTTGGCGGCCGAGGCCGCACGCGCCGTGACCTCGTCCGCCAGCCTCTCCTGGAAGGCGAAAGGATCAGGCTTTCCAGCCGGACCCGCATCGTGACCCTTGGCCTCGGGGTCGCCAGGGACTGGACCATCGGGGCCGCCAGCACCGCCAGGACCGCGATCATGCCTCGGCGGCGCAAGCACGGCCTGCAGCGCGCTGGTGTAGTCGCGCCAGGCGTCGAGTTGCTCACTGCGGATTCCGACGCGCGTCTCCAGCGCCGCCAGCCGGGCGGCCAGCATGAATTCCGGCGGTGGTCCCATGCGGTGCGGGCCCCAACCCTGAGGACCAGGCCGCATCGGCCCATGGGGGCCGGGCATCGGGCCATGGTCCGGCCCATTCTGGAGAGCGATGACCGGCGGCTCGCCGGGCGCGGCGCCCGGATCGGGCTGTGCCGCCATCACGGGGTGGATTGCGGCGACGGAAAACAGGCCGAGCGCAAGAAGTCTGCTTCGCATGACGGTGTTCCTTTCTCTCATGCATCGGACGGCCATGAGGATAGGAAGCCTGTTTGTCCGCTTCGCGTCGGCATGTTGCCGAAGGTTTCCGCAAAGCGGCAATTTGTTTCCGAATGTTTCCCGCCCCCGGCCAGAAACATTGCGTTGCAATTTTCCATGCCGCTGGCGCGCGCTCTCCCTATAATCACCGTCGAGCCCCTATCATCACGGGCAAGGGCACGATCATGCAATCACAACCCCATATCCTGGTCGTCGACGACGACCGCGAGATCCGCACGCTGCTCGGCCGCTATCTCGACGGCCAAGGCTTTCGCGTCTCGGTGGCGGCGGACCGGCGCGAATGCGAGCAGAAGCTGGGCGCCGGCCAGTTCGACCTCGTCGTGCTCGACGTCATGCTGCCGGATGGGTCGGGACTGGACATCTGCCGCACCTTGCGCGACCGCAAGCCGCATATCCCCGTCATTCTGCTGACGGCGCTGAAGGAAGATGTCGACCGCATCATCGGCCTTGAGCTCGGCGCCGACGATTATCTCGGCAAGCCCTTCAACCCGCGCGAGCTCACCGCCCGCATCCGCGCCGTGCTGCGGCGCGCCGCGCCCGAGGAGGCGCCGGCGCCGCGCCCCCGCATCTACCGCTTCGCCAGCTACCGGCTGGAACCCGACACCCGCAAGGTGACGGATCGGCGGGGCGAGCTCATCGACCTCACCGGCGCCGAGTTCGACCTGTTGCAGGTGTTCCTCGACCGCCCCGGCCGGCTGCTGTCGCGCGACCAGCTGCTTGACCTCACGCAGGGCCGCGAGCGCGACCCGCTCGAACGCTCGGTCGACGTGCTGATGAGCCGGCTGCGCCGCAAATTCGCCGACACCGGCGATGGGCCGCTGTTCAAGACCGTGCGCAATGGCGGGTACCAGCTCACCGCGCGCGTCGAGACGGTGGAGACGCCGGCGTGAACTCGCTGCGCCGCCGCCTCATCCTGTTGCTTGTCGCCTCGATCGTCGGCGTCGTCGGCCTGGCGACGGCCGCCGTCATCAGCGTGCGCGGCGGCGGGCCGCCGCCCGAACTCGTCGTGCCCTGGGTTGCCCAGCAGATGGAACTCGTGGTGCGCCTGCTGCCAGGGCCTATCCCCGATGTGCTGCAGGTCCAGTTCACCGACCATCCGGCCGGTGGCAGGATCGCCCGCGCGGAGACGGCGATGCTCACCGACATCCTGCGCCGCCGCGGCTTCAACTTGCTGGCTTTCGTCAGCGAAAGGATTGGTGGACCCGGCCAGATCGCATCGGTGCAGTTGCCCGACAATCGCTGGGCGATCGTCGAGGTGCCCCATCTCCAGCCGCCGGGGCGCGAATGGCTGATCCTGGCAGGCTGGATCTCGCTGATCGTGGCCGGCGCCACGGCCGTCTCGGTCTATTTCACCTCGGTGCTGATCCGGCCGCTGGAGATGCTGGAGGCGGCCGTCTCCAAGATCGGTAGCGACGGCGTGCTGGCAGCGGTGCCGGAAGTGGGGTCGGCCGAGGTCAAGGCGACGGCGCATGCGCTGAACCAGCTGTCGTCGCGGCTGAAGGTGGCCATGGAAAGCCGCATGCGGCTGGTGGCCGCCGCCGGCCATGACCTGCGCACGCCGATGACGCGCATGCGGCTGCGCGCCGAATTCCTCGACGAAGACCGAGACAAGTGGCTTCACGACCTCGATGAGCTCGACCGCATCGCCGACAGCGCCATCCGCCTGGTGCGCGAGGAGGTAAATCAGGACGCCGTCGAGCCACTGGACCTGGAAAAGATGGTGCGCGACATCGAAGCCGAGATGGTCTCGCTCGGCCATGCCGTCTCGATCGGTCCTCTGGACAAGGTCTCGGTGCGCGCCGGAGCGCTCGGCCTGCGCCGCGCGCTGCGCAATCTGATCGTCAACGCCGCCACCCACGGCAAGGCCTGCGCCATCGCGCTCGCCGCCACCGACAGGCGCGCCGTGCTGACCATTTCCGACAACGGCCCGGGCATCCCGCCCGACCTGATCAACAAGGCCTTCGAGCCCTTCTTCCGCGTCGACCCCGGCCGCCAGCAATTCATCCCCGGCGCGGGGCTCGGCCTAGCCATCGCCAAGGAGATCATCGAGCGTTACGGCGGAACGGTGACTCTGGAGAACCGCAAGGGTGGCGGTTTGACGCAGACGGTGGTGTTTGCGGCGGTGTGAGGCGCCGGCAAGCCACGGTCTCTTTGCCGTGTGAAAGGCCTTTGCAACACCCTGCGGCTTGGCCGAATGCCTGTCCTTTGAGGGAAGCAAGCCGCGTGGTCGCCCGACGAAAGAAGGCGACTATGCTGCACCGCAGAAGCCAATGATTTCAGTAAATTCACCGGATAATTTTGAACGAGCCCAAATAGATAAAATGTAGATTCTAAAATCCCGCGGTCTTTTTAACGAAAATTCGGGCGCTACCTATCCCTCTGGGTAGCAATGCTTCCAATCAACCAAAGCGAGCAGGCCAATACAACTCGAACCATAAGGTTGAAATGCTGTGGAAAATCGCCAAAATCCGAAAAACCGGCGGCTTTCTGCCAATTTTTGGCCTTGCTCACATAAGTATTTCAGCTCGCAAGATTTTTTGTGTTGCGCTGCACAATGCGGTGACCGAACCATCCGCCGGGGGACTCATTTGCGACTGGACATACGCCGTGAAGGATCCCGCCGGGTTCACCGACTTGAGCCGTCCGTCCGTCGATTGCGAGATCGACGCAGGCAGGCTCGCACAGCGCGGATTTGATGGTGTCCCGCCGAATTTCGTGTGCATTGGTCTGCCGCTCGAAATCGCACGCCAGCTTCATCGCGGACATCACGCCGCCGGTGGAAGCCGCTGATGGCAAACGCCCGCGACATCCAGCTGGATGCACTCAGGGCCATCGCCGTGACGATGGTGATGTACTCGCATTTCTACGCGGCGGGAGGATCTTCGTTCTGGGGCCATATTGGCGTGCGGCTGTTCTTCGTTCTGAGCGGCTTCCTGATCACCCGCCTGCTCCTGGAAGCGCGTTCGGCCGCCGCGTTTGAAGCCGGCCCGGCGCTGCGGTCCTTCTACATCAGGCGGGCGCTGCGGATATTCCCTCCCTATTTTGCCGTGCTGGGTTTCGTCTGGCTGTTTGACCTGGAGCAGTCCAGGGGATCGCTGGTCTGGCATGCGCTTTACCTGTCGAATTTCTGGTATGCGCTGCGCAACGACTGGAACCCCTGGGTGCTGTGCCATTTCTGGAGCCTGAGCATCGAGGAGCAGTTCTATATTGCCTGGCCGCTGGTCGTCCTGCTGGCCCCATACCGGCGCTTCGAACAGATCTGCATCGGCGTCATCGCGCTGTCGCTGGCCTATCGCTTCTACTGGCCGATCACCGCCACCCCGGCGCTGGCGCGCGACCTGCTGCCGCCGGCATCCATGGACGCGTTGGCGTCGGGCGCGCTGCTTGCCTGCTGGCGGTCGAGGGGCGCCGGCCTGCCGCAATGGATGCGGCTGGGCTGGCCTGCCTTCGCGGCCGCGTTCCTGATGATCGAGTGGTTTGTCCCGGCGCCTGCCGATCCGACGCTGGAGTGGGCCCGCTGGCTGCTGCTGCAAATCCTGCCCCTGGTGCCGCTGATGGCCATCGTCGCCGCCTGTTCGCGCGGCCTTGGCGGCATCCCTGGCAGGTTTGCGGAGCTGCCGCCGCTGCTCGCCCTTGGCCGTATCAGCTACGGCGTCTATCTCTATCACCCGATATTGCTGTCGCTCGCCATCAAGTCGCAGCCCTGGATTCCGCTCAATGTCTCGGAGCAAGGGCCGGGACGGTTCCTGGTTGCAAGCACCGCCACGATTGTCGTGGCCTCGATTTCCTGGCTGGTCTTCGAAAGGCCGCTCAACAGTCTCAAGCGCCACTTCCCCTATGTCAGGCGAGCTCAGGCCGGTCATGCCGGCTGGTTTGCGAGGCCGGTGCAAGCCTATCCCGGCGGATCGCCCGATGGCCGCGCGCCAGCCCTCGACCTCCCGCGAACGGATGCAAGACCATGACCGCCGCGCCGCTCGTCTCCGTCCTGCTGCCTATCTACAATGCCGGACCCTACCTTGCCGCGGCACTTGGAAGCATCCTGCGGCAGGACTACGGCCGCCTGGAGGTCATCGCGATCGACGACGGCTCGAGCGACAATTCGCTCGAAATCCTAGAGCGACACCGGCAGGCCGACAGCCGCGTCTCGATCATCTCGCGCGAAAACCGCGGCCTCGTCGCGACGCTCAACGAAGGACTGGCGGTTGCGAGCGGCGAGCTGGTCGCGCGGATGGACGCCGACGACGTCGCCTATCCCTGGCGCCTGTCGCGCCAGGTGGCGCTGTTCGAACAGCGGCCCGAACTCGGCTTCTGCGGCGCCGGCGTCGACATGTTGATCCGCGGCCGCATCGCCAGGGGCAAGCCCGATCCGGTGTTCCGGTCCGGCCGCATGCCCATATTGGCGATGTTCTTCACCATCTTCATGCACCCGACGGTCGTCTACAACAGGAAGGTCATCGAAGACGCCGACCTCAACTACGACCCGACCTACAGGCACGCCGAGGATTTCGATCTCTTCCGGCGGCTGACCGCCCGCTATCCGGCGGCCATGATGCCCGAAAACCTGCTCGTCTACCGCGTCCATCAGGCAAGCGTGACCAGCCGGCACAGCGAGGAGATGCGCAGGACGCATTTGCGGATCGTGGCCGAGAATCTCGAGCGCGAGGGCCTCGCGGAAGCCACGCGCGACCTGCGCGACATCGGCGAAGCGGTCGATTTCGACACGATTACCCGTGCGGCCGACTTCATTCTCGCGTTGGAGGAGCGGATCCGCTCGCTGCCGGACGAGACGCGGCCGAGCTTCGAGGCCGGCGCGCTCAACCTGTTCTATTTCCTCTACCAGCTCGTCGCCGACGAAAAGCAGCCCGCACTGGCGCATGAACTGCTGACGCGGACCGCGAAGTGGAACGCCATCCGGCGGCGTGAGAAATATGCGCTGCGGCCGGGCGCCTGGGCGCCCTGGCTGAGCCGCGCCTCGCTGTCGGCCGGCAAGCAAGCGGACGCCGTGGAATATTTCTTCAAATCCGCCCCCGCCGCGGCGGTTCTGGCATCTCATCGGGTGGGCTAGGGGCATGACCGTCAAAGCCCACCAACCTCTGCGGCGCGATCGTTCGACGGCGCTTGTCGGCGCGCCGGCCGGCCCGCGACCGGAACGATCGGCGCCGGAAGTCAGCTTCATCATCTGCACGCGCAACCGCGTCGCGGTGCTCGAGGCCTGCATCAAGTCGGTGCAGGCCGCGTGCCGTGCCCATGCCGGCTTCGCGGCCGAACTCGTGGTCGTCGACAACGGCTCGAGCGACCGCACGGCGGAACGCCTGGCCGGCATCGCCGCCATGTCGGATATTCCACTGACGCCTGTTTGCGAGCCGCGCCCCGGCCTGGCGGCCGCCCGTAACGCCGGGCTGAGGCGCGCCAGGGGGCGCGTGCTGGTCTTCGTCGATGATGATTGCGCCGTGCATTGCGACTATCTGCGCGACCTGGAGCGGCATTATTCTTCCGGGGAACAGGGGCTCATTCGCGGAGGCCGTGTCGAGCTTGGGGATCCCAGGGACCTGCCTTTCACGATCAAGCGATCGCGGGTGCGCGAGCGGCTGACGCCCGATATTCACCCCGGCGGCTTCGTGCTCGGCTGCAACATGACGATGCACCGCGACGTCGCGGCCCGCATCGGCTATTTCGACGAGCGCTTCGGCGCGGGCGGGCCCTTGCGGTCGGCGGAGGATACCGATTACCTCGTGCGGGCGGTGCTGCTCGGCATCCCGGTCGAGTATGTGCCCGACATGACGATATTCCACCACCATGGCCGGCGCGATCGCAAAGCCATCGAAAAGCTCCACCGCGACTACAGCCTGGGCAATGGCGGGCTCTGCCTGAAACATGTCCGCCACGCGCCCTGGCTGCTTCGCCATTTCTACTGGGCCGCGAGAGGCGCCTTGCGGGAATTGGCGGGCGGGCCCGCCTTCGATCGCGAACTCGATCTGTCGCACTGGCCGATCGTCGGCATGAATGTGCTCGGCGCGGCCAGATACGCGCTGCTCCTGCTGGCCGGACGGCCGCAGGCCGAGCCGGTGCGGCAGGACCAGCAAGCCAATGCCGAGGCCTGATGCCATTGCTCCCGCCTAGCTTGCCGATGCTGTTCCGCGCCTTCGGAACGCGGCAACTGCGCCTGGTTCCGGCCGTGGTGGGCCTCGGCCTGGTCAGCGCTGCCCTCGAAGGGTTCGGCATCGGCCTGATCATCCCCCTGCTGGGCATCATCATGGGACACGCCGGTGCGACGGGAATGGCCGGCTTCTCCGCTGTTCTCCAGCAAGTTGGATCAGGCTTCAGCGAGCGCGACCGGCTTGTCGTCATCTCGGCCGCCATCCTCGGCTCGATCATCCTGAAGAACGTCTTCGCCTTCGCCAACACGCTGCTGACGACCTTCATCTCCGGCAAGGCCAGTCATTCGATCCGCAGCGCATTGTCGGAGCAGCTCCTGCGGGTCGGCTATCCCTTCTTCCTGCGGCAAAGCCCCGGACGGCTGCTCAACATCATCTCGAACGAATCCTGGCGGGCGTCCGATGCCATCCAGATCATGCTGTCGGCGATCGTCAGCGCATCGGCCGCCATCATCCTGCTGGCCTTTCTGCTGCTGCTGTCCTGGCGCATGACGCTGCTGGTCACGCTCGGACTGGCGCTCGTCCAGATCGCGCACGCCATCCTCTCGGCCAATCTGAAGGAGCCCAGCCGCAGCGTCGCTTCGCGCAACAGCCACCTCGCCTCGCAGATGCTGCATCTGGTGCATGCCGGACGCCTGATCCGCATCTTCGGCCAGGAGGGCCGGGAGAAGGCGATCTTCGACACCGCGTCCGATGCGGTCCGCCGCGCCTCCTTCGTCCTGCAGGTCCGCCAGGGCGCTTTGCCGCCGCTGACGGAGGTTCTCCACGCCATGCTGTTCCTGGCGGTGGTGATCGGCGCCTGGCTGGCGCAGGTGAGTTTCCCGCTGATCATCGCCTTCGTCATCCTGCTCTACAGGCTACAGCCGCATATGCGGGCCCTGCAGGGCTCGTGGAGCCAGCTGCAGGGCCTGAGCGGATCGCTGGAAGAGGTGACATGGATGCTGGATCCCGCCGGCAAGCCCGGGCCGCCGCAAGGCGACGGGCCGTTCCACGGTTTGCGCCGGGGCATCGGGTTCGATGATGTGACGTTCACCTATTCCGGCACGGACCAGCGTGAGGTGGTGCTGCATGCGGCGACGTTCGACATCAACAGTGGCCGCTCGACGGCGCTGATCGGCCGCTCCGGCGCCGGCAAGACAACGATCGTCAACCTTCTGTGCCGCTTCGTGGAACCGGACAGCGGCAGGATCCTGGTCGATGGATCGCCACTGGACCGCATCGACGCCAGCCAATGGCGGCGCCACATCGCGCTGGCCAGCCAGGAGCTGGAACTGGTCGATGGCACGATCTTCGAAAACATAAGCTACGGCCAGGACGCGGCGACGCTTGGCGACGCCGAGCGCGCCGCGAGACTGGCCGAGGCGCATGAATTCATCGAACGGCTGCCTCAGGGCTACGAGACGCTCGTCGGCTACCGGGGCGTCAATCTGTCGGCGGGACAGAGGCAACGGATCGCGCTGGCCAGGGCCCTGGTGCGCGACCCCGATCTGCTCATCCTCGACGAAGCCACCAATGCGGTCGACGGGCTGTCGGAGGCGGCCATCGTCGAGACCCTGAAGTCGAGGGCCGGACGGCGCACGACCATCGTCATCAGCCACCATCACAGCACCATCTCGTTCTGCGACGACGTGGTGATCCTGAGCGGTGGCCGGGTGAAGAAGCAGGCCCCTTTCGGCGCCCTGGCGTCGCTCTCGATGGACGAGCTCTACCAGCATGAACCGCAGGACTGACAAGGGCCGGGGCCGCGATTCCCGGCACGGCCCTAGGCAATCCGAATCAACGGCCCATGACGTGCCGCTGGCACCCTGCGCGATCGCACCAATGCCATGCGGTGCGCGGACTCGCTACCGTTCCTTCACGGCGGACCTGTCGATCCGCCCAGGCCGGTGCCCATCGCTTACTCTCCAGATGCGGCGCCGGCCTCCCCTTGCTCTGGTCATCCGCCGCCTTGCGCAAAACGGCGGCGTTCGCAGTGGCGTGAGGGGGCTGGGGCCGCCCTCGCAGAACCTGGGTTCCTCTCCCCCATGAAATGGGGGGTCCGAAGGACGGGCGAGACCCGTGGCTCGCCCCGGCCCCCCCCCCCCCCCCCCGCTTCGCGGGGGCGAGGAACGCAAGTCTTGGGGCGTCGCGCAGCCCCCACCCCGTCTCGCAATCTCCGCTTTGCTCCGACTGCGAGCCGACCCTCCCCACAAGGGGGAGGGTAAAGAATCAGCCCGCGATCGCCATCGGCACGGCGCTCTTGTTGGGGATCTGGATATCGATCTCCAGCGTCGACATGGTCTCGCCGCGGTCCATCGAGACCTGCAGGTAATCCTGGTCGATCTGCACGTGCTTGGCGATCACCGCCATGATCTCCTCGCGCAGGATGGAGACGAGGTCGGGCTGGCTGCGGTTGCGGCGCTCATAGGCGAGCAGCACTTGCAGCCGCTCGCGCGCCACCGGCGCGCTGGAGCGCCGCTTGAAAAGGTCGAACACGTTCATGCCGCCCTCCTTCCCAACAGACGGTCGAGGAAACCTTTGCGCTCGAAGGGGACGACGACCGGCAGATCCTCGCCTTCCAGCCGCCTTGCGGCGTCGATATAGGCCTTGGCCGCGGTGTTGAGCGGCTCCGACAGCGTCACCGGCGCCCCGAGATTGGAGGCGCGCAGCACGTCCTGGCTTTCCGGAATGATGCCGAGCAGCGGCACCGACAGGATTTCCAGCACATCGTCGATGGACAGCATTTCACCGCGCGCGGCCCGCCCCGCGTCATAGCGGGTGACCAGCACGTGCTTGGCGATCTGCTCGCCCTGTTCGGCGCGCATGGTGCGGGCGTCGAGCAGGCCGATGATGCGGTCGGAATCGCGCACCGACGACACTTCCGGATTGGTGACGATGACCGCCTCGTCGGCAAAGCGCATGGCGAGCTGCGCGCCGCGCTCGATGCCGGCCGGGCTGTCGCAGAAGACATAGTCGAACACCGAGCGCAGCTTGTCGATGACTTCGCCGACGCCCTCCTCGGTCAGCGCGTCCTTGTCGCGCGTCTGCGAGGCCGGCAGCAGGAACAGCGTGTCGACGCGCTTGTCGCGGATCAGCGCCTGCGACAGCTTGGCCGTGCCCTGGATGACGTTGACGAGGTCGAACACCACGCGGCGTTCGGCGCCCATGATCAGGTCGAGATTCCTGAGGCCGACGTCGAAATCGACGAGCGCCACCTTCTTGCCGGTCTTGGCCACGGCGGCACCGAGCGCCGCCGTCGAGGTGGTCTTGCCGACGCCCCCCTTGCCCGATGTGACCACCACTACCTTGCCCATGAAAAAAGCCTCCGTTGTTATCAGTTTGTTGTCCCGGGCCGGCTTGCCGGCCTTTATTCAGTCAGCGGTCGTCAGCTCCCAAGCCGCTTCAGCTCCCAAGCCGCTTCAACTCAAAGTCTCGACGCGCAGGCCGTCGCCGTCGAGGAAGGCCTGCACCGGCTTGCCGCGCGAAACCCCTTCCATCTCCTCGGCGGTGATGTACCAGCCGTCGACCGACAGAAGCTCGGCCTCGTTGCGGCGACAGAAGATGCGCGCGGCGGTGTTGCCGAGCGCGCCCGCCGAAGCGCGCCCGCGCAGCGTGCCGTAGACATGGATCGAGCCGGCGGCGACGATCTCCGAACCGGACGCGACCGAGCCCAGCACGATGACATCGCCATGCGCATGCATGATCGCCTGGCCGGAGCGGATCGGCGTCTTGATCATCAGCGTGCCCGAATCGTAGTGCGAAACCTGCGGCCCGCTTTGGTCAGTCTTGCTTGCGCCAGCCTTGCCCTTGGCAACGCCGCCGGCGTCCGCGCCATGGTCCGGCTCCCTGCCCTCGGCGGTCTTGCCGTCCGGCTTGCCGGAAGCCTCTTGCCCGCCCTTGCGGCCGGGCAGCAGCCCATCCGTCGTCGCCTCCTTGGCGCCGACCAGCAGAGGCGGCAGGTCGGGCCCAAGCGAGGCCCCTTCCAGCTCGATGGCATAGATGCGGATGCCGCGCGTCCCCAGCTCCGCCACAAGTGCCGCGATCTCGCTCGTCTGCGGCTTCAAAGCGTTCAGATCGAGCAGCACCGGCCGCCCGGCAAAATAGCCCGGCGAATTGCCGATCCAGTGATCCAGCCCCTGCAGCCACTCCACCATGGGCGCTTCCGGGGTCAATGTGAAAGCGACGAAAGAACGGGCACGAAAGCGGATGGATTTGGCCTCGAGGGGGGCGGCAAAGGTCACGGCTGGCGAATCCTTACTGAGAGGTAAACGCTAGCGAGGGAATGGTTAACGAATGGTTAACGGAGGGGGTGTGGGGGAGCGTCGGAACTAAGGTTCCTGACACTCGGGCCCGGCCTCAGATTCTGTTGCGCGCTGCAAGACGTCGAGGGCACAGACAACAACTATCGCCTGATCGATCCGACCCTCCACCTAGGCAGCTCTCGTGACGACCGACTCGCTAATCCTCGGGCTGGGACCTTCGCAACCATTCTAAATCGTCCACACCGACACTGTGCATCCGAGCGCCTATCTGACTAGCAAAACTCTGAGCCTTCATAGGCTTTAGGTCGCCGATCCATTGGTATTTATTTTCATCTTTGTCTACAAAGATGTATCTACCGTCGTCTTTCACCGCAAAGACACGCTTCCTAGCCTCATCTCTAGTAAATAGTATCATAACCGCATCTCTAGGTTTCCCATCTACAATAACGAGAGCACCTTCATCCAGCAGTTCTTGCTTCAACACTAGGTGGAATTTGCCGTCAGCAATCCGAGCGGTCTGGAAAGGAAACATTGTATCTCCGCTAAGGCGAACACTATCGCAAGCGGGCTGAAAGCAAACGAGAAAAGGCGGTTGATCAGCGGAAGGGTTAAGACGCTTTAGGACTGTTCCAATCGATAAGAAGGGGACCCAGCCTTGAGGCATAGGCGCGCCCCCTAATGCTTCATTTCGGAAAGTAGATAGCCTCGCTAGGCGCTTGTTGTTCGCTAGCACGCTGGGGTCGTCGTCGTAAAATACCCGCGCGATGTTGAGGATTTTAATCGGCGTTGGAGCGCCTTTCGTAGCGTCGCCGTACTTCACCTGTTTTCCCTTATTAAAGGCTGTCGGCCCATTCGCTACGGTCGCATGTAGAAGCTCCGCCCCAAGCATCGCGACTCCATCCCCGAAAATCCGATCTGGCTGGCCCGCTATCCACGCACCAATCGCCTTAGCGCCCAAAAATGTTTCGGCTATCCCGTTAGTTTCTATAACGTTGCGGAGCTCATCAGATAGAAGCTCGACCGCGAACGCATCGGCATCGTCAGGATCGGGCAAGGCGCACCGATGACCAACGAACGCTCCGTCGAGCGAGCGGTTGAACAACGCCAAAATATGCAGTGCAGCATCACGAACTACGGCAATAGCACTGACCGCAAAAGTCGGAAGAAGTCCATCAACGAGCCGTGTAAATTCCTCGACCAATCTCTCTGGAAGTGCAGCCTCAGCCACCTGTTCCTGGTCTGCTCCGGTAGTTCCACTTTTATTGATGAAGACGATTCGAGTTGCTGGTCCCTCAAGCCACACGGCATCGCGAATTGAGAAGAGGCCCGCTGTATTTTTGTCTTCGTTCAAGAACGCCAGCAACTCTGTAGCCATAGCTGAGCGCCCAGGATTGCTCGTGTAGACAACGATCAAACGAAGTCGACCTCTCCGACGCGCATCCTCGCTAAGCAACTGACGAACTGTTTCCTTCGCTCGCTGCGAACTGCCCCGGTCTAGGTACCAATCAACAATAATGATGTCAGCGTGCGCCGCCGCACCTGCCGACATCTTAGCCGCGTCATCATTTGGTGCAGGTCGAAAAATTCCACAGATAACCGAGTGCGATAGAAATGCATCGGTAATCGCCTTAGCATCAAGGGAATTTTTGGATATGCTGCGCTTGACTGATAGCGGCTCCCTCGACGTATCCCCTGCGTCGACCGATGGTGCAGGTTTTGAAGCGGCCGGAACAGCAGCTTCTAGTGTCAGGACGCTGCCGGAAGATCGGGTAGCTTTCTTTGGCTCATCGTCAATTGCTGATATAAGTTCAATATCATCATCAATAAGAAGTGCGGACTGAAGAAAACGCTGAACGGCTTCCTTTCTGAGCCCCTGCAACTCCGCCGGCGTCATGCGAGTTCCGCTAATTTTTCCGAGCGCCCAATGCGAAACGCTACTGGGAACTCGCTTCCCTCTTGCATAAGGCTGATATCGTAGCCTTCTTTCAGTAAGGCTTGTCTAGACAGGTAAAGTCCCATTCCTCGCCCCCCTGGCTTAGTAGTCTCTCCAAAATCAAATATACGGCTAGAAATTCGCCGGTCTATACCCGGTCCCGTATTCGCAACGACGAAACTCCGCGCGTCAGCATCCAGCAAAATGTGGCGCCTGCCTCGCGGCACGGTTGTCATCCAATAAATTGCGTTGTCGACCAAATTGACAAAAACAGGAAGTATGTTTGATGCGTAGACGTGAACCGATTTACGAAGAAAGTTTGGTGTCGCTGTAATAACAACTTTGTGTCGATGAAGTCGGTCACCAAAGACTTCATCTAAATAATTTCGGATTTCCTCCCCGCTCAGATCCACCGCTGACCGGTTTAATCGCCTGCTCATAGGAGCGAACAAGCCCAAGTAAGTCTCAAGATGTTCGAAACTTGTCTTAAGATCGGTGTAAAGCTCGTTCAGATCCGGCGTGCCAGCGGCCCAAGGCTTCAACCTTCGTATTACACCTTTGATAGAACGAACTGAGTTGGAGAATTCGTGCTGTACAATACCCAACGCCATTCCAACTTGTGCTAATTCCACATAGGAATCGAGCTGCTCTCGATACGCTTCCACTTGACCCTCAAGAGCTCCTGTCACCTCGTCAAGTGTCTCCCGCTGCTTCACGGCTCCAGTAAGAGACATTAGCTGGTCGCGCAGTCCCTCAAGAGAGTTTTGGGCTTCAAGGGCGGATGCATCAATACGGTGCTCCCAGTCACTTTGCAACGATCGAAGCTGCATATCACTCAATGAGCTTGTGTTTGTCCGATTAAACTCGGCAAATGTACCCTCTATTTCTATAGATAGCTGCGAAATACTGGTACGAATGGCCTCATCTACATTCTCCGACAATTCGGTGACGCGTTCCTTTACCTCCCGCCGAAGGCGTGTAGCATCGCCAGTCACTCCTTGCTTTCGTGCTTCAAGCCCCGCGCTCAAACGCCGTCGCTCATCGAGCCCACGCTGCTTACCAGCAGCACCTATCAAAGAAAAAATTTCATCCGCCACGGGTTCAAAGATATCCGTCTCCAGTTTATCAAAATTCTTCAAATAGGCGTTCCAGTCCGCAGCTACCGCGCGGCTAAGTCCCAGCCCCCGTGGTTTGGAAATCTTAGAACTTTCTACTAAGCTCCTCATCCCCGCACGTGCGTTCTGTTCGATCTCCAAGAGCACCGCGCTCGCCCGATCAGGGTCGGCGATATTTGACGCTACGCGCAAACGAGAACGTACATCTTCCAGAAGCGATTTTGTCTGGAATGCCTGTTTACCGCCTTCGAGATCATCAAAGAATGTTGCGAGACGCGCTGTAAAATCTTGGCGACGCTTACGCGATAGACCTTCTCGACGGGCAAGCACGGCAACTTCGCGATTGAGGGCCGCTTTCTGAGCGTTGAACTCCGTTCCGAATACCGAGTTCGGTCGAAAAAAATCAATCGCCAATCGGGAAAAGAAGTTTTCGAGCATATTGGTCATTTGCCGATAAGCAACGTTCGCGCGAAACCCCTCTCGCCCAGCCTTCTCAACCAGATTGAAATTATCCTGATAACTAATCTCGATCGCACCCATTATCCGCCTATAAGAAAAGTACCAGTCCTGAGCACTCTTGGTGCGTCGGCGCTCGATATTAAGGAAATCATAGTCGGAATTTCCGTAGGGTAGAATCCGAATTCCATCTCTATATACATAAAGCCCGCCAATGCGATTTAGCTTCGCACTGATTAGCGCCCATTCGTCTGGTGGGAGGCGAGAGTCTTTGGCCAGGCCTTGCACATAACCAAATGCAATGCGGAACGGTCCGCACTCTGTCTGTCGTCCAGCTGCTTCTGGCCACACTATTTTATGGGGAACGGCAGGCTGGTCATACACCGCCACAGTTCCAGAAAACTGACCAAACTCGTCGAAGCGACCTTGAACATGGTGGTCGGCGGAATTGAACTCCTCGGGCGTGAAGAATGTACTTCCACCAATGAGTTCGTCTACAACTCCATCCTCTCTATGGTCTCGGAACTCTGCATCGAACTGCGATGCTGCCCGCTCTGGCATCATAGTGTTGCTGAAGCCGAGCAGCATCTTTTCGAGCGGCGATGCCGCATCTTCCGCTTTGCCGTCGATATCGGCACGAAGAATTGGGTTGGCTGGACGGACATAGAAATGTGTACCGCATCCATCGTCCGCGAGTGACGGCGCCCTGAGCTTGCGGGCGACATTGTCAATGTCGAAGTCTGCCAGTACTAGCTCTTGCTCTATCCTCGCCTTGGCGACCGGTGCCACTGCTCCACCTAGCGCATGAAGGTTGGCTCGAATGGCATCTACAAGGGTATGCACAAGCGCGCGATCGGGAAGCGTACCACCTGGTAGTTCGACAATCGGAATATCAATCTGAGCAAGATCGATTCCCGGTAGTTCAAATAGCCCCCAGTGTATGAGACATACGACAAGGTTAGACACGGGACGGGTTTTGCCAGCTCGGGTAAGGACGAGTACTTGCGGACCAACAGCTGCAATGGCAAGTCGTCCAATCCCTTTTTCACCCATTATTGGGCGTCTGGTCATGCCCTCTGGAATGGGTGAGTCGAGATCATTGTTGGCGCCGACTTTTGCCTCGGTACCAATAGTCAGCCATCGCTTTTCGAACTCCTCGCGAGACATGCCATAGCCGTCATCACGAAGCACCAAAAGATCGTCCGCGCGAAAATAGTCCACCTCCACTCGATTGGCATATGCGTCATGCGCATTCTTGAAAAGCTCGTGAATGGCCGTAGGTATGCCGGCAATCTGCTGGCGACCCAGCATGTCAACGGCCCGAGCTCGCACAGAGATCTTAGCCAAGATCGGGACCCGTTTGTCGGTTAGCCGCGCTTTCTATTGCGACCAACGCAGCAATAATCCTATCGACGGCAACTTCGACCTCCTCGTGCTCCCAGATTCTCAAGACTTGCCAATTCGCATCGAGCAGTGCGGTGTCCGTGTCATTGTCGCGTACCTGATTTTGATGCAGTTTTATGGCCCACCAATCGTTGTTCGAGCGCGGCACGTTCCTGTGCAACTCACAACCATGCCAGAAGCATCCGTCGACGAACACAGCTAGGCGCTGCTTCATAAGGGCAATATCAATCGTGCGGCGGGGTCTGTTGGGGACGCCTATTTGGACACGAAAACGCCTGCCCCGGCGATGCAGTGCTGACCTGAGCTTGATCTCTGGTTCCGTACCTGCAGTTCTCTGTTCCCGCATATACAGCGAGACCGCATTCGATTGTGCGACGGGGCGAGCTTCAGCCAAGGGCTACCTCGAACGCGGTTGCGAATGATCGAATCATGGCCGGTGGCACTGCATTACCGATTTGGATAGCAATCTGTCGCGCGGTACCAGAAAAAATATATTGGTCGCCGAAGGACTGCAGGCGGGCAGCTTCACGTAGGGTTATTGCGCGATTTTGCGATGGATGGGCAAAACGACCACGAGTAATATCCGTACACCCAGTGGTAAGCGTCGGCGCAACATCTCGCCATTTCATTCTACCATACACGTCTGGAAATCCGGTTTGCTGCCTGTGACATTTTAACACCAAGTGATTTGGCAATTCTGCCCTGCTTCCGCCGTCGTGGGAAATAGCCTCCAATCTGGCGATCGCGATGTCGGAATGCTTTCGGGCAAAATGGAGAATATCGTCGGGATCGCGTTCTCCGGAGGCCAAGGTGCGAAGGTCAGCAATAGCGTCTTGCACGGTCCGCTTTGTTGAACGCGGCTTCGCATCGTCAAAGCGTTTCAGACAATTTGGGTCTTTAGCTGCCACCACTATACAACGGCGGCGACGTTGGGGTACTCCATAGAACGAGGCGTCTTCGACGTTTGGTCCGCTTACTGTGTAACCTGCTCGCCCAAGTAAACGGAACAATCGTTGAATGATGTCTTGATAATCTGGGCCTACCAATCCAGGCACGTTCTCGAACAACACAAGCTTAGGCTTCAAGGCTCGGACGGCTGCAAGCGACTTAAGTATCAGCGTTTCTCGAACTGGATCGCTGCCGCGTTTTCGATTCTGACTGCTGAATGGCTGGCACGGGGCGCAAACCACCAGCAGGTCGATCACTTCCGAGCCAACCTGTTTCTTCAGCGCGTCGATCGTCGAACGTTTGGCGAGATCTGCTTCAAAGAATGCCACCTCGGGGTGATTTGCCCGATAGGTGCTTGCGGCCACAGGATCGATATCCACAGCAGCAACGACCGCCCAACCAGCAGACTTCAATCCAGCGGTAACGCCGCCGCTACCGCTAAAGAGGTCAACTGCTTTACGAGCCAAATGCGGCCCCCACGGCTCGAATGGAATTCGCCATAGTCTAGCTGCGTCGGGTTTTACAAGCAATTAAACAGTTGAAGGTGATGGGCCTACAGGCGTTTCGCATTTTTGGCCAGCCGTCCATGCCGACGATTGTAAACATAGACGCTGACTTGCGTCATCGCCCCCTCAATGCCGCTTGAAATACTGCACCTCCTTCTCATGCTTCTCCGCCGCTTCGCGCGTGTCAAACGTGCCCAGGTTGCGCCGTTTCCCGGTCTTCTCGTCCTTCTTGCGGGAATAGAGCCGGTATTTGCCGTCCTTGAGTTTGCGGATCATCTTCGCTCTCCCTGATCAGGATTTGGCGCGCTTCCTGGCCTTCAGCCCGCGCGCTGCCTGCTCGATTGCGGCGCGGTCGGTGCCGAGGCGGTCGAGCAGCGCTTGTGCCTCATCGCCCGAAATGCCGGTGCGCATGGCCAGTTCCTCCACCTCCAGCACGTCGGTGCTGGCGATCTCGCGCGGCAGCGCGTCGTCGGCTGTCAGCGGCAGTGCCGCTTCCCTGTCTATCTCGGCCTCGGCCCGGTGCCAGTGATGCTCGGGATCGCCGCCGCCTTCACGCTCCCATATCTGGTATGCGCGCTTCTGGATCTTCTCGTGCCGTTCGTCGCCCATTGTCGTTCCTCCTTCGCGTCAGGGATGAACGCCGCGGTGATGGGATTGATCCAAAAAATCTGCGTGATCGCTGGTCCAGGCGGAACTGCCGGATGGGTGGGAGGGCGCGCGGCGCCTATTCGCACTGGCGCCTCGGTCCACCGGAGTATGGCTGGTAGCTGTTGTCCTCGGGACGGTAGGAGCGGTAGCGGCTGAAGCAGGATTGGACGTGGTCGTCCGAAAGGTCCGCCGTCGCCACCACAGGCGCGGCGCCACCCTCGACATAGCTGACTTCGTCGGGCTGCTGCGCGGCGTGGCCGGCGTCGGCACTGGTGTCGAGATAGGGCGAGACGCAGGGGCGCTGCTGTCCGCTGTAGGACATGTAGCTGTTGTCGTCGGGGTTGTAGGAGCGGTAGCGGTCCGCGCACCAGCTGAGATGAGCCGCCGGCAGCCTGGCCGGCTGCTCGCCCGCATCGGGCGCCACCGCGCTGGTAGTGGTCGGGTCGGCCGCCCTGGCGGCGGGATCGGGCGCGGGAGGCTGCGCGGCGGCCACGCGCTCCAGGCCCGGCGCGGCCTTGTCCACGGGCTGTGCGTCCTTGGTCCACAGCTGCGAGACACTGCCGGCGGGCCTGGCCTGATGCACCGGCTTGGCCAGTATCAGCCAGGCGGCGAAAGCCAGTCCGCTGGCAAAGACCGCAAGGGTGAGGACGAAGCCTGCGACCAGTGCCAGAACCGCTTTCATCACACACTCCTTGAGCCTCCGCTAATAGAATGCGGAGCACCGGGCCTGGTTCCAGCGAGCGGGCGTGTTGCAGGGCCCTGGAGCGGCATGCCGATCCGCGACGCGGCAGGCCTTGCTGCCTTAAACCGGCAGCCGCACATCCGCGGAGAACTGGTTCTCCACGGCCAGCAAGGCCCTGACCATTTCCTTGTCGCGCTGGCGCTTTTGCAGATACCCGGCCAGCAGCCAGTCCAGCGAGAACCGGCCGGCGCCAACGGCGGCCAGCACGAACATGCCGCCTGATATGGCCAGGTCCTTTTCGAAATGCAGCAGCTCGTTCTGGCTGGCGAAGTTGACATGGAACAGCAAGGCCGTGGCCAGGCAGAACAGGCCGAGCCCGATGCCGCCCAGCCGCGTCAGCAGGCCTGAAGCCACCGAGAGCCCTGCCCCCAGTTGCAGCGCGATGGTGGCGACGAACAGCGGCAACCCGACGCCAAGTGCTGCCATCGCCTTGGCGGCGCCGTCGAAATGGGTGGCCAGCGTCACGCCCTCATGCAGGAAGATGAAGGACATGAGCAGGCGGCCGGCAAGCAGCGTCACGTCCCTGATGTGGTATTTCGCGGCGAGGCCGGTGAGCTTCGCGGCGATTTCGTTCGGTGTCATGGTCAGCCTCCAATTTTTGAGCACAGGCAAGCGCCGCCCGCCGTGGGACGCGCGCAAGCACGGCGCCTGACGGGTCTGATCTTCGAAAGGGCCGGAGCCGGCTCGAGGGAGAGGCGCCGGCTCCGGCAATGGGCGCCAGCCACGAGCGCCCAAACTGGTGGTGGGGGACTGAATCGGCCAGTACCAGTCCCCAACTCGGGCCGCTTGGCGGCCACCTCTCCCCCAGTCCGCGACTGACCAGCTCGAGGCTTGATTGCCACGTGGTTCCCCCAATCCGTCGCTGCTTCGCAGCGCCACCTTTCCCCCCTCCGGAGGGAAAGGAAGGGAGCATTGCCGGACGAGCGTTGCCGGCAAAAAGCCTGGCGCCTTTCCTCTGCCCCGTCGATCGGGGGGTCCGAAGGACGGGCGAGACCCGTGGCTCGCCCCGGCAGTGGCTCGGCGAAGCCGAGACGGAGTGGGGGTCGACCGACGCAGCATAAGACAATGCATGGCCAAGCTCATGGCCACGTCCGTGGGGGAGTTGGAACGGGTCACCGCTTACTGCGTCACCTTGGTGTCGATGGCCTTCTGCAGGTCGGAAAGCTCCTCGCAGCCGGCGGGGCAGAGTTTCTGCAGCGAGGCCAGCTGCTCCTTGGCCTTGTTCATGTCGCCGGTCTCGACATAGAGCTCGCCCAGATATTCTCGGGCGGCCTTGTGGTCGGGCTTCAGCTCCAGCGCCTTGTTGTAATAGGTCAGCGCGGTGGTGACGTCGCCGGTCTTGCGCAGCGTGAAGCCGAGCAGATTGTAGACGTCGGCCTGCTGGTTGTCCTGTGCGAGGTCGCGCAGATCGGCCAGCGCGCCCTTGTAATCCTTGGCGGCGATCTTGGCCTGGACGGCGGTGAGGTCGGGCGCATCGGCCCCCTCGATATCATCCACCGCATAGGCCGGCATGATCGTTGCGACGGGAACGATGGTCAGCACGGCGATGGCGCCGAGCAGGCCGAACAGGGCGTTTCTGCCCAAAAGAAGCTGTTTCATTGTCTTTCTCGCTTTGGTTTGTGCGTTAGCGTTGAGAGACCGTTTCGAAATTCGCTTTGGCGAGTCATATGATGGTGGTTTCGAGAACCGGAGCGGAGCGGACGTTCGGGTCCGTGAGCACCGGAAGCGCAGAAAACGCCTTCAGATGGCCGCCAGAGTAGAGTTTCCAAACGGTCTCAAATCTGAACGGGAGAGAAGCCATAGGCACTCCCGTCCTTGACGAAGACGCCGGTGCCGGGGAACGGGAAATGCGACCCGGAAATGCGGATGTTGTCCGCGATCACCCGGTCGATGATCTTGTGGCGCGTGGCAATCGCGGTCGGCCCATCCTGGTCGTAGGCGCCCTGCCATTCCGGATGCGGCGCCAGCAGGGCCGGCACATACATGGTGTCGGCCGAGATCATCAGCTGCTCCTTGCCGGAATTGGCGAGGTACACCGAATGTCCCGGCGTGTGGCCGGGCGCGGCGACGATCTGGATGCCCGGCGCCACTTCCGCGCCGTCCTGAACCAGCTTCCAGTTCTTCCATTTCGGGAAGTTTTCGGCGATGCGCTTGCCCGCCGGCTTGCGGCCCTCCGGCAGCTTGGCCAGCCGGCTCGGGTCGGTCCACCAATTGTATTCGGTGGCGTTGACGATCAGCTCCGCATTGGGGAACACCGGCGTGTTGGTGCCCTTCTCCATCAGGCCCCAGACATGGTCGGGGTGGAAATGCGAGATCATGATGGTGTCGATCGCCTTGTAGTCGATGCCGGCGGCGGCCATGTTGGCCGGCAGGTGCGTGGCATTGGCCTGCCACTGGCCGACGCCCGAGCCCGCATCCATCATGATCAGCTTGCCGCCCATCTTCAGCACGACGACGGTGAGCGGGATGGGCATGAACTCGGTGGTCAGCCCCGCCTTGGCAAGCGCCGCCTTGGTGTCTTCGACCGAGACATCCTTGATGAAGGCCGGGTCGTGCGGCTTCTTCCAGATGCCGTCGTAGATGGCGGTGACCTCGATGTCGCCGACCGTGTATTTGTAGAAGCCGACGGTCGGCTCGACCGGCGTCTGCGCGAAAGCGGGGTGGGTGAATTCGAGCTTGCCGGCAAGGCCGAAAGCGGCAGCGGCGGCGGCGGATTGAAGCACTGTGCGGCGTGTCATGGTGAACATGGTGGTCTCCTGGGTTGTTGTGGCGGAAGGGCGACGGAGGGCCACGCCACATGGCCCTCCGTCCTGATCGCGGGCTGGGTCAGGACCCTCGAGAGCGGTCCGGACCCAGAACTCAGTTGCCCCAGATGCCCTGGCCTGGTTCGTCCGCGTCAGATTTCGTTGTCGCCTGGACACCGAGCCGGACCATGTCGGCCTTGCGGATCGAGGCGGTGTGGGTGTTGTCGACCATGGCGGCCGTCTGGTTGGCGGTGCGGTCGCCAAAATGATCGCTGCCGGCAAAGACGCCGGTGGTGGCCACGAGGATGGCGGCGGCGGTGAGAGCGAGGGTTTTCATGTCGGTGCTTCCTGTTTGTGAGGTTTGAGAAGGAGTTCGAAGGTCGGGGGCGCTCAGCGGCCCCAGAGACCGTCGTCGTTGTGCCGGTTGATGATGTCCTGGACCGAACCTTGGCTCGGCCCGGTCGTCACCTTGGTGTCGACGCCGGCCGGGTGCGCGGTGTAGGGGATCGAGGCGGTGGCATTGGTGTCGACGGAAGCGACAGGCTGATTGACGGTGTCGGCGCCGAAATGGTCGCTGCCGGCAAAGGCGGCACTCGAGGCAAGCAACATCGCGGCCACGCTGAGAGCGAGCTTGGTCATGTTCGTAAATCCTTGTTTCGTTTCTTCGCGTCGCGGACCGGATTGGCCCCGCTGAAGGGAAGACCCGGCAAGGCGGTGCTTTATTCCCGGGGGTGGTGAGATTTTTTTGAGAGGCGGGGATTCAAGGGGCGCGGCCAGACAGGATCTGGGTGAAAGGCGGCGGCATCACCTCCGGAAAAGACCTTCAAGGGCAAGGCAGGAGGAGCGCTCAGACACAATTCAGAAACAAGTTTCAACAATTCGGAAAAACTGGCGAAAAGATCGGATGGCATAACCATCCCGCGGGGGCTGTGGGGACTTCCTTTTCGGAACTTTCGGTCCGCCATCGACAAGGGTCAAATTGCAGCAGCGGCACTGCCGAAAATGCCTGCTCGAACGGCGGCATGAACAGCCGGGCGATGCGCGGCCAGGACGAGAAAGCATGGAAATGGATTACGGTGTCGACTTTGCCAGCCTGGACAGGGACACGGCACGACCAGGCGCGGAGCCCGAAACCGGGCTGGCCCAAAATGGCCTGGCGGGCGTCGATACCCTTGTAAGGGCCGCTCAGCGGGCCGCGCATGCCCAGATTCTGACCGGCGCCGATTTCGCCCGCGCAGGCCAGCCCGACGAGCGGCTCGACGCGTTCTTCGAAGAGCTCGCCGCAACATTCGCCACCTTGCCGGCGGTGATCTCCGACGGAAATGTCTGGACGTATCAGGAGCTGGACAGCCGCGCCAACCAGTTCGCCCGTGTGCTGATCAAGCGCGGCGTGCGGCCGGGCCACCGGGTCGGGCTCATTCTCGACCGGTCGGCGGAGACCTATGTCGCCTTGCTTGCCGTCGTGAAGGCGGGGGCCGCCTTCGTGCCGCTGGCCACCGCCTTTCCGCAAGAGCGCATGGCGCTCATCATCGAAGACGCCAGCGTCAGCCTGATCGTCACCATCGCCACCTATGCGTCGCGGGCCGACCAACTGCCGGTCCCCCATGTGCTGATCGACAGCGCCGCCGCCGAGATCGCCAGACAGTCCAGCGCGCCGCTGAAGCCGCAAAAGGCGCCGGCGGAAGACATTTGCTACATCCTGTACACGTCGGGAACGACCGGCAGGCCGAAGGGCGTGGCCATCCGGCACCAGAGCTTCGTCAACTTCATCCGGGTCGCCGCCGCATCCTACGGCTACAGGCCGGGCGATCGCGTCTACCAGGGCATGACGATTGCCTTCGACTTTTCCTCCGAGGAGATCTGGGTGCCGTTCGTCGCCGGCGCGACCGTGGTGCCCGCGCCCGGCCAGATGCCGCTCGTCGGCGAGGAACTGGCGGATTTCCTGCGATACCATGAAATCACCTGCATGGCCTGCAGCCCGACGCTGCTGTCGTCGATGACATCGGATGTGCCCAGCCTGCGCACGCTGCTGGTCGGCGGCGAGGCCTGCCCGCACAATCTGGTGGTGCGCTGGTCGACGCCGGGCCGGCAGATCCTCAACACCTATGGCCCGACCGAGGCGACCGTCACGGCTACGATGGGCGCGCTGACGCCGGACAAGCCCGTCACCATCGGCGCGCCGCTGCCCACCTATTCCATCGTCATCCTCGACCCGTCGCTGCCGGAACTGGCCGAGCCCAGTGAACTGGGCGAGATCGGCATTGCCGGCATCGGGCTCGCGGTCGGCTACCTCAACAGGCAAGACCTGACGGAACAGAAGTTCATCGCCGATTTCATCGGCCTGCCGAACAACCCGTCGCAGCGCATCTACCGCACGGGCGACCTTGGCCGGATCAACGGCGATGGCGAGATCGAATATGCCGGGCGCATCGACACCCAGGTCAAGATCCGCGGCTATCGCATCGAGCTCGGCGAGATCGAGGCGGTGCTGCTGGACCAGCCGGAGATCGCGCAGGCGGCCGTCACCACCTGGGAGATCGAGCCCGGCCGCGTCGAACTCGTCGCCTATTACGCGCCCAAGGCCGGCCAGCCGGCGCTCTCGCGCGCCGATCTCGCCCAGACGATGAAGCGTCGCCTGCCGGACTACATGGTGCCTTCCTATCTCGAGGAACTGCCCGCGATCCCGATGACGGTCTCCAACAAGGTGGACCTTCGCCAGCTGCCGAAGCCGACAAGCGTGCGGCTTTCCGCCGACCGGGAGATGGTTGCCCCCGGCAATGACGACGAGCGCTTCCTGGCCGAGGCCCTGGCCGCGGTGCTGAAATTCGACGAGGTCTCGGTCGAGGACAATTTCTTCGACGATCTCGGCGCCAACTCCCTGCTGATGGCGCATTTCTGCGCCCGCGTGCGCACTCGCAAGGAATGGGCGACGACGTCCATGCGCGACATCTATCTCCATCCGACGGTGGCGCGCCTGGCCAAGCACCTGAGCGTCTCGGAAGAGGTGACGACCGCCGCCAACGAGCCTGTTCTCACCCGCCGGGCATCGAATCTTGCCTACTGGACCTGTGGAATGGCGCAGTTGCTGTTCTACGCGGTCTACAGCTATGCGGGCCTGTGGGCGCTCAACATCGGCCTCAACTGGATGTATGACACGCTCGACGATCCGCTGCAGCTCTATATCAGGTGCGTGGCGCTATCGGCCGGCGTGTTCTTCGGCATGACGGGCTTTGCCGTCCTGGCGAAATGGGTACTCGTCGGCCGCTGGAAGGCGGAAGCCTTCCCCATCTGGGGCCTGCGCTACTACCGCTTCTGGGTGGTCAAGACCTTGATCCGCACCGCCCCTGTCGTGCTGTTCCGCGGCAGCCCGCTCTACAGCTTCTATCTGCAGATGCTGGGAACCAGGATCGGGAAGAACGCCGTCATCGAATCCAAATCCGTGCCTGTCTGTACGGATCTGATCTCGATTGGCGCCAACACCATCCTGCGCAAGGAATCGCTGATCCTCGGCTTTCGCGCGCAGTCCGGCTACATCCACATGGGACCGCTGACCATCGGCCGCGATGCCTTCGTCGGCGTCGGCTCGACGCTCGACATCGACACATCCATCGGCGACGGCGCCCAGCTCGGCCATTCGTCCTCGCTGCAGCGCGGGCAAAGCATCCCCGATGGCGAACACTGGCATGGCTCGCCGGCCGTGCCGACCACGGCGGACTATTGCAAGGTGCGCAACGAAAACCCTTCCGACATCCGGCGCTTCCTCTTCGAGGCGGTCCAGCTGATCGGGCTGTTTGCCATTGTCATCCCGCTGCCGCTGCTGTTCCACAGCTATTGGGAAAATGTCGGCGACGACTACCAGGAGACGATCGGCGTGGTCGCCGTCGGCACCACGGTCACGCTTTTCGGCTACATCGCCACGGCTTTTATCGCCGCGACGGTGCTGCCGCGCCTGCTCAGCGTGATCCTGAAACCCGGCCGCACCTACACGCTTTACGGCTTCCGCTACTGGCTGCAGGCCGCCACCGAGTTCACCAGCAATTCCCGCGTGCTGGGGCTGCTGTTCGGCGACAGTTCGGCAATCGTCTATTACATGCGCGCCATCGGCTGGAACCTCAACAAGGTGGTGCAGACCGGCTCCAATTTCGGCTCCAACCAGCAGCACGAAAACCCGCTTCTGTGCGAGATCGGCACCGAGACCATGGTGTCGGACGGCCTGTTCATGATCAACATGCACAAATCCGCCTCCGCGTTCCGGCTCGAGCGGACGCGCATCGGCGAACGCAACTATCTTGGCAACAACATCTACTACCCGCCGGATGGACGCACGGGCGACAACGTCCTGCTTGGCACCAAGGTGATGATCCCCATCGATGGGCCGGTGCGCGAGAATGTCGGGCTGCTGGGTTCGCCTGCCTTTGAAATCCCGCGCATGGTCAATCGCGACAAGGAGCTCATCGCCGGCGTCGACGAGGCGGACCGACGCCAGCGCATCCCGCACAAGAACCTGCACAACGCCGTGACGATCCTCCTGTTCATGGCCACGCAATGGGTCATGCTGTTCGCCACGCTGGCGATCTGGGACCGGGCCCTGAACTACTACACCGAATGGGCTGAAGTCGCTCTCTTCGCCGCCGTGCTCTTGACCTCGGCGATCACCATTCCGTTCTACATCTTTGTCGAGCGGGCAAGCCTTGGCTTCGGCAGGCTGAAGCCGCAGATGACGACGATCTACGACGTCGCCTTCTGGCGCCACGAACGCCATTGGAAGCTTGCCGATTCTCCGATCGTGCGCCTGTTCTCCGGCACGCCTTTCCGGCCGATGATCCTGCGCATGCTGGGCGTCAAGGTCGGCAAGCGGGTTTATGATGGCGGAGCCAACCTCACCGAGCGCTCCCTGGTCGAGATCGGCGATGATGTCACGCTCAACGAGGGCTGCGTCATCCAGGCTCACTCGCTGGAGGAAGGCGCGTTCAAGTCCGACTATATCCGCATCGGCAAAGGCTGCACGCTCGGACCGTCCGCCTTTGTCCATTACGGCGTCGTGATGGGCGAAGGCTCGGTGGCCGACACCGATTCCTTCGTGATGAAGGGCGAGGAGCTGGAACCCTACTCGATCTGGCGCGGCAACCCGGCCAAGCTGCATCGCTTCGTGATCCCGGTCACGAATGACGGCGCCAAGGCGTCGGCTTGAAGGCCGGAGACATCCGTCTCGCCCCGGTGACCAAGGCCAATCGGGCCTTGGTCGCGTCGCTGGAACTGGCGCCGGAGCAGATGGATTTTGTCGCCGGCAACGCGGAGTCGCTGGAGGAGTCCCAATCCGACGAGGACGCGCGGCCCCGCGCAATCATGGCCGGGGATCGCATCGTCGGTTTCCTGATGTACGACGCGCCGGAAGATGACGACGAGGCGCGCATCTACCGCTTCATGATCGACCGCGCCTGGCAGGGCAGAGGCTACGGCAAGGCCGCGTTGCGCGCGGTGCTGCACGAGATCGGCGGGCTCGGTCACGTCAGGCACGTCTCGATCTGCTACGAACCGGAGAATGAAGCGGCACGCCAGCTCTATCGCACCGCCGGTTTCGTGGAAGAAGGGCTCGACGAGGACGGAGAAATGATCGCCGACCTCGTCCTGGCGAAGGGATGACCATTGACCCGGCCGCCCTCCCCTGAAGCCGCGCTGGCCGAGGCGATGGCGGCAATCGCGCCCCGGAATGTCCTGACCGGATGCCGGGTGATAGGCCATGCGGACGAGACCCATCTGCTGCCCGAGGAAGCGCGCTCCATCCCCGCGCGCCGGCCGGCCATGCGGCGCGCCAGCGGCGCCGCCCGCTGGATCGCGCACCGGCTGCTGGCCGATGCCGGCATCAGCGACCTCGCCATCCCACGCGCGCCATCCGGCGCTCCGGTCTGGCCGGACGGGATAATTGGCTCGCTCGCCCATGACGACGACATGGCCGTCGCGGCGGTCGCGCCTGTCGGCGGTATCGTCTCTCTCGGCATTGACGTCGAGCCCGCCGAACCCTTGCCCGACGACATTTTCGCGATCGTTGCAACCGGCGCGGATCGCACCGGCGCGGCGGATCCGCGGCTTGCCGGCCGCATCCTGTTTGCCGCCAAGGAGGCGGTCTACAAGGCAGCCTTTCCGCTCGATCGCCAGGTGCTGGGCTACGAGGATATCGCCGTGGACCTCGATGCCGGCCGCGCGACGACGAAGACCGGCCGCATGGTCAGCCTCGCCTACTGCGTCGCCCCGCGCCTGGTCGTGTTGGCGTTTGTCGGGCAATAGCGCGGATCTATTCGCCGACGATCTCCCGATAGGTCCTCACCACGCCGTCCTGGCCGCGTATCCGCCAGGTGTCCCCGTCGCGGCCCTCGATAGGACATGGCCCGAGCGACACCTTGCCGCCGCCTTCCGGCAGGTCGAGCACATAGACGGGATTGCAGATGCCCGACAGGCGTGCCCGCAGCGCTTCCACCAGCGCCTGGCCCTGCGCGATCGTGGTGCGCCGGTGCGCCATGCCGCGCGCCAGGTCGCCATGGTGCAGGTAGTAGGGTTTTACGCCCAGCCGGTACATCAGCTCGCGGCAGAGCTCCTCCAGCACGTCGATACTGTCGTTGACGCCCTTGAGCAGAACGCTCTGGTTGAGCAGCACGAAGCCCGCCTGCCGCATGATCCGGCATGCCACCTCGGTCGCGGGCGTGATCTCCCGCGCGTGGTTGAAATGCGTGACGACCGTGACCATCAGCCGGCCCTGCAGCGCAGCGACCAGCCCTGATGCGATGCGCGATGGCAGCGCCACCGGCACGCGCGTGTGGATGCGCAGGAGCCGCACATGCGGGATCGCCTCGATGCGCGCGAAGATTTCGGCCAGGGCCTTGTCGGGCAGCGACAGCGGGTCGCCGCCGGTCAGGATCACCTCGCGGATCTCGGGATGATCCGCGATATAGGCCAGCGCCGGCTCGAGCGCCTCGCGCGTGTAGCCGCGGCCGATCGAGGTCAGCGATTCCTTGCGGAAGCAGAACCGGCAGTAGACCGCGCATTGATAGGTTGGGAACAGCAGCACCCGGTCGGCATGGCGGTGCGTCAATCGCGGCACCGGACTGAACTCATGGTCGGCGATCGGATCGCCAAGCTCGCCCTCCACCTCCTCCAGTTCGCCCAGTGACGGGATGACTTGCGCTCGGATCGGATCGGCCGGGTCATTCCAGTCGATCAGGTCGAGATAGGCTTTTGGCGCACGCACCTTGTGCAGTGCGGCCGCCGCCTGAGCGGCTGCGCGCTCGGCCGGCGACAGCGGCAGGCGGTCGAGGTCGCGCACATGGCGCACGCCCTGGCGGACATCGTCCTGCCAGTCGGGGGCGCGGGTTGCATCTTTGAGGTCGGTCATTGCAGGTCTCGGAGTGGTCGCGCGGACCTATCGGCCGTAAGTAGGCTTCCGTCAACAACCGCGCTTGTCGCAGATTGTCTTGCGGCATGGGGGGAGGAACCTAGGTGTTGCAGCACCGCGAAGACCCCACCCGGAACCTCGGTCCAGTGGGGGCCTGGCGCAACGCTTGCAGAACCAGGTTCGTGACACACAACCTGATCACACAGCCGTTCCCGCCGCCATCGCCACAAAAGCACTCTCAATGCTCTCGAACCTCAGCTCCGGATAAAGCGCACCCGCCTCCGGAGTGTCCGTTTCAAGCGCGGTCTCGCCACGGATCCAGAAGGCCCGCAGCAGACCGAGGCCGGGGACCGCCGCGATCAACGCCTCCAGCTCCTGCGCGCTCATCTTCACGACACGCGGCGAGCGGCCGCTGACCCGACGCCACAGATCGATCATCGCGCCCTGCGTGATCCTGTTCCGCGCTATGCGGATCTCGCGGCGGACGGCATTGGGATCCTCCAGCGCGCGCATGGTGACGGCGGCGATATCCTTCTCGCTGACGAAGGTCGCCGGCACATTGCCATCGCCATAGAGCGTCACCTCATCCGGCGGCAGCACGGCCGAACCGAAGCGCGTCAGGTCGCCCAGCGTCGCCACCCAGGTGGAGAAGAAGCCGTTGGTGTAGATCACCGTATAGGGCAGATCCGCCTCCCTGACCGCGTCGAACACGGCCCTCTTGATGTCGAGCGGCGCGATCGTGCCGGGGGCGGCGGCGGCAAAGTCGAGGCCGAAGCCGGCGGAGGGCACGAAGCGGGAGACGCCGACATCCCTGACGGCGCGCACCAGCGTCATCTCGCTGGCCGAACCGACATGCACCGAACTGATGACGCGGTCGACCTTGCCGACGGCTCGCACAAGGCTGTCATAATCGTCGAGATCGCCGACATGCACCGTCGCGCCCAATTCCCTGAGCGGCCGCATCCGCTCTTCATTGCCTGAAGTGGCTGGCCGAACCAGGACATGCAGGCTGTCGCCATTGCGCGCGCTGGCCTTGGCCATTTCGCTGCCCAGAAGCCCCGTCGCGCCGATGATCAGGGTGCTGGTCATATCCCCCTCCCATTGTGCAAGATCGAACCGTCCCAGTCGCGCTCCAGGCCGATGTCCTGCAGGCGGCGGTCGGAAAACCGGGAAATCCGGCGCAGCACGCGGCGGCGCTCGAATGCCGCCGTGCTGCGCGTGGCAAGGCCGCTCATCGCGGCGCCGATGGGTCCAAGGGTCGAGGTCATTGTCTGTCTCCTATGTTCGTCAGGGTGCAAACGTGCCGGTGCCGCCCATCGGGCGAGCATGACGATCGCTCACACATATCGTTGGTCTTTCAACGCATCGGAGAACCGGAAAGGTCGATATAGATGCGCGGTACGCCCTGATACTGGGCATTTCCGGGCTGGACGACAAACGACTCTTTGTGCAGGATTTGTGAGCAACACTCACAGGTCGAGATCATGCCGCGACGATTGCCGCCCCTCACCGCCTTGCCCGCCTTCGACGCCGCCGCCCGGCATCTGAGCTTCTCCAGGGCGGCCGACGAGCTCAACCTCACCCATGGCGCGGTCAGCCGCGCCATCCGCAACATCGAGGACAGGCTCGGCATCCAGCTGTTCGATCGGGGAACGCGATCCGTGCGCCTGACCGCAGTGGGCGCGGCCTATGCGGTCGAGGTCGGCAAGGCGCTCGACCAGATCGCCGCCGCCACCATCGCCGCCACGCCCGACCGCTCGACGCGCATCCTGAACGTCTCGACGTCGGACGGCTTCGCCGGCCGCTGGCTGGTGCCGAGGCTGCATCGCTTCCACCGCGCCAATGCCGATATCGACGTGCGGCTGGCGACCTCGGGCGTGCTGGCCGATTTCGTCAGCGACGGCATCGACATCGCCATCCGCTACGGCAAGGGCGGCTACACCGGCGTGACGGCGGAATTTCTCGCCGACGAGGAGGTCTTCCCGGTCTGCAGCCCGGAACTGCTGCAAGGCGAGCATCCGCTGCGCCGGCCCGGGGACCTCAGGCACCACAAATTGATCCATGACGCCTTTCGCATCGACTGGGCGACGTGGCTGCAACTGGCCGGTGTCGATGGCATCGACCCCAAGCGCGGCGTGCGCTTCGATTCCGCCACCTTCGCCGTCGAGGCCGCCGTGCATGGCGAAGGCGTGCTGCTCGGCCGCAGCGCGCTGGTCTCGGCCGACCTCGCGGCAGGGCGGCTGGTGCGGCCCTTCGACCTCGCGCTGAAATCGGCGGCCAGCTACTATCTCGTCTATCCCGACGGCGCGCTGCGGCAGAAGAAGATCAGGGCGTTCCGCGACTGGCTGTTTGCCGAGGTGGCGGCTGACTGGGTCGGGATGTCTCGGAGGGATTGAGGATGATCTCGCCCCTTCTTGGGTGAGGAACACAAGTCTTCCAAGGGTAGCGCCAGCACCCGGACCTTCGGTCGGTGGGGCATCGCGGCGCTGCATGACCTGGGCTCCTCGCCCAGGGGGAAACAAGCGGCCCGAGACAGTGCGCGCCTACTCCTTGGCGCGATAGGCTTCCGGTATGACGAACACTTCGTCGGCCCGGCCATAGCCGCCGTCGGCGATCTCCTCGACCAGCACCATCGTGGTGGGCCGCACGCCTTCGCCGAAAAAGTCGACGAACATGGCTGTAGTCCGATGGATGAGGTCTTCCTTCTGCGCCTTGGAAAGTGCCGCCTGCGGCAGCTTGATATTGGCGAATGGCATGATCGTTTCCTTTCTGTAGGGATTGGGTTTTCAGGCTTTGGGATGGAGCAGGTCGGCAAGGCCGATCCGTTCCAGGAGTTGCGCGCACGCGGTGATCAGGATTGTCTGTTGCATGTCAGCCTCCTCAGATCGCGCCGCCATTGGCACGGATGATTTGTCCGTTGACCCAGCCACTGTCCGGTCCGGCCAGGAACGAGACCACGCCGGCAATGTCGTCCGGCTGGCCAAGCCGGCCGAGCGGGATCATCTTGGCCGTAGCCTCGATCTGCGCCGGGCTCTTGCCGTCCATGAACAGCGCGGTCTCGACCGGGCCGGGCGCCACGGCGTTGACCGTGACGCGGCGCCCGCCAAGCTCCTTGGCCAGGATATGCGTCATCGCCTCGACGGCCGCCTTGGTGGCGGCGTAGACGCCGTAGCCCGGCTGCAGGAAGCCGACGACGCTGCTGGAGAAATTGACGATGCGGCCACCGTCGCGAAGGCGTTTCGCGCCCTCGCGCATGCCCCGGAACACGCCGCCGAGATTGACCGCGATCTGCGCGTCGAAGGACGCATCGTCGGTCTGCGCGATCGGCGACAGCTTCATGATGCCGGCATTGTTGACCAGCATGTCGACGCCGCCGAAGGCCTTCTCACCGGCATCGAAAAGGGTGGCGATGCCTGTGGGATCGGCGATGTCGGCCTGTACGGCGATCGCCTTGCCGCCTTCGGCTTCGATCGAGCCGACGACCGCTTCGGCCTCGCCGCGGCCCCGTGCATAATTGACGACGACGGCGAAGCCGTCGCGGGCGAGCCGCTGCGCGATCGCCGCACCGATGCCCTTGGAAGCGCCGGTCACGATCGCGGTTCTGATTGGGTCGCCCGTCTTTGTCTGCTGGTTTGTCATGGGAGTCTCTCCGTGTTGCTGGTGACACGGATATAGATGCAGCCTCCTTTTGGATAATCAGCCGTCACTTGACATCACTATTCGGAAACTGCGAACAAAGGCCATGGATCGCCTGGACACGATGCGGCTCTTCGTTCGCGTGCTCGAGCGGCGCAGTTTCACCGCTGCCGCCGCCGATCTCGGCCTGCCGCGCTCAACCGCGACGGAAGCGATCCGCCGGCTCGAGGAACATCTCGGCGCACGTCTGCTGGAGCGGACGACGCGGCAGGTGAACGCCACGCAGGACGGCGAGGCCTATTACCGGCGCTGCCTCTCGATCCTGGCCGAGATCGAGGACGCGGAAGCCGCGTTCCGCAAGGCCGAGCCCTTCGGCCTGCTGCGCATCGACGCCAGCACGCTGCTCACCCGCACCTTCCTGCTGCCGCGCCTGCCGGAGTTTCTTGCGCGCTACCCCCGCATCGACCTGCAGATCGGCCAGAGCGACCGGCTGGTCGACCTCGTGCGCGAGGGGGTCGATTGCGTCATCCGCGTCGGCGAGCCGCCCGACAGCGGCATGATCATGCGCCGGCTGGGGATGATCCGCGAGATGACCTGCGCCAGCCCCGCCTACCTCGAACGTCACGGCGTGCCCGCCTCCCCCGACGCGCTCGACGGCCATCAGGCCGTGGGCTTCGTCTCGTCGCGCACCGGCGAGGTGCTGCCCTTCGAATTCACCGTCAACGGCAAGACCCGCGAGATCAGGCTGCCGGGCCGCGTCGCTGCCAACAATTCCGACACCGCCGCCGATCTGGCGCGGCTCGGCCTCGGCCTCATCCAGGCGCCGCGCTATCGCTTCGAGAAGGACCTTGCCCAGGGCACGCTGGTCGAAGTGCTGGCCGACTGCCCGCCCTCGCCGACGCCGCTATCGGCGCTCTACCCGCAGAACCGCCAGCTCTCGCCGCGCCTGCGCGTCTTCCTCGATTGGGCCGCGCACATCTTCGCCGAGGCCAATCTGTAGGGATGCGGCCATCGGTCCGTGCCCATCATGGGTCTCTCGCCGCCATCGACCCCATCGCCGACGAAACCATAGGTATTGAAGCAAAATAGCGGTATTCTGCGCGGGGTCTTGGGATAAGCGGATGGATTTCAGCACGGGTCATGGCTACCTCCTCATTGGCGGCCTCATCCTGGTCGGCACCGGGCTGCTGATCCTGTCGCTGATCGTCAATCTTGGCGTCGCCCACAGCGTGCGCAACGACGTGCGCCATCGCGAAAAGCTGCTCGAATATTATCGCAACATCTTCTCACAGCTGGGCGTGATCCTGATCGGCATCGGCGTGTCGCTGTTCATCTTCTTCTTCCAGCAGAACTATCAGGACCAGCGCCGGCGCGAGACGGAGCTGCAGCAGGTTCTCGCCAAACTCGCCGCGCGCATTGCCCGCGGCGCGCCGGTGATGCAGTCGCTGGAAGAATTCGACGAGTTGCTGGATGAAGGCGGGCCCTATCTCAGCCCCCAGCTCGGCGGCAAGAACACCGCCGTCAGCCTCCACGGGACAGAGCTCGGCAAACAGGCGGCCAGGATCCTGCTGGTCGAGCGCGACGTCGATCTCGCGGACTTCGAGGTGCTGAACCTGTCGCGCGATTTCGAATCCTCTTTCGTCGTCAACGAGCTCGATTCCAGGCTGTGGTTCGACATCGTGCGCGACGAGAGCGAGATCAAATACGCCACCACCCAGCTCGCCCTCGACTACAAGGACCTGCGGGACACGATCGGCGGCGATCCGGCGGAGGCAGCGGTCGCCGACCCGGAAAAGGAGAGCCGGGTCAAGCGGGAGGTGCTCGACATCTTCTACGATGCCGATCTGCTGCGCCAGCGCTCCAGGCAGCATCTGGCCCGCGCCTGCTGGCTGTTCAGCCAAGGGCGCGGCTTCATCGGCGCGGCCCCGGTCAATGCGATCGAGGCCGATGCCAGGTCGCATCAGGAATGGCTCGACGGGTCAAAACCGGTGTTGTCGCAGGCGAAGTCGGGCAGCGGCGACTGCTTCAAACTGCTCCGGTACGGCCAGGCGTCATGAGCCGGGAGCGAGCGGCAAGGCCCGCTGCTCTGGTGACAAAGCCAATCACTTTCAAAGACCGCGCCGGATGCGGACTGTCCGTTCCGACGCCGCCAGTTACCCCAGTTCGTCGCTGAGCGCGCGCTCGTTGGGATCGATCGAACCCAAATTCTTGACAACCCGGAACCGACCGCCCTGCGCCTGCGCGATGTACATGTTCATGCGGACATGGTGCTGGCCGGGGACCATTTCGGCCGGGCCACCCGGTCCCTCGCTGATGCGGGCGTGATCGAGCGCCCGGATGACCGCGTCCCGCTCGGCACTGCCCGCTTCCTTCACCGCCGCTTCCCACATCTTGATCGCCCGGTAGTGCCCGGTGCATCCGCTGCCCGCGGTGAGCGTAGCCCCACCGGGGAACCGCTCACCGTAGCGGCGCAACAGCGCGCGACCGAACGGTTCGTCGAGTTCCTGGTAGTAGTCGAGGCAGCTGTAGAGGCCCTCGATCTGATCGGACGGCACCAGATTGAAGAAGTTCTCGTCGAAGTAGGTGCAGACGATCTTGCCGCCGCGTTTGCCGAAACCGGCCTTGTGCAACTCTTCGAGGAACGGTGTCAGGCCCGGCGGGACGATGGTGTTGAAAACCACGTCGGTGCCGCTCGCCATGATCTGCTGCACCGTCCGCCGGAAATCGACGGAGTCCAGCGGAAAATACTCCTCGCCGACGATCTCGCCGCCATTGGCGCGCACCGCCCGGCTCGCCGCCTTGTTCAGCAGATGGGGCCAGATGTAGTCGGCCGACGGCAAATAGAACCGCTTCGCGCCGGTGCTGTTCATGAGCCATGGTATCAGCGGCTCGACCTGCTGGGCGGGCACGGGCCCGGTGCAGAAGATCAGCGGATCGTTTTCCTGTCCCTCATACTGTTCGGTGTAGATGTAGAGCGTCCTGCCCCGGGTGACCGCCTCGCTCTTGATGGCCAGGCGGGTCGAACTGTAGATGCCGCCGACGACCACGTCGACCTTGTCGACGTCGACCAGTTTCGCGGCCCTTGCCTTGGCAACGCTGTCCGTGGTCTCGCCATCCTCGATGACGAGTTCCACCGGCCGGCCGAGCAAGCCGCCTTTGGCGTTGATGTCGTCGACAAGCATGGTGGTGAGGTTCGCATTTGCGACGCCCATGAAAGACAATGGGCCGGTGAGTTCGGCGACAAGGCCGATCTTGATGGGTTTCGGATCCATTTGATTTCTCCAAATCTTGGGGTTCGTCGGGGGCGCGCCGCCTGGCGGCAGGCGGCGCCCGGTGCGGGACATCAGGCCTCGTAGTGGCCGAGCAGCAGTGCCGCCTGCGGCTTGCCGACATGGCCGGCTTCCTGCAGGATCGCTGGCACCTCCGGATCGGACACGAAATTCTTCCAGCCCTCGGCGTCCCAGTCGAAGATCGCCCAGACGCGGTCGGGCTCGCTGGGGTCGCGGAAGACGGTCGCGCCGTTCGAGCCGTGCAGCCGGCGCTTGTCGGCGCCCTTGGTCGAAAAGATACGGATGAAGTGATCGATATCAGCCACTTTGGTCGTTGCGAGCAGCATCTGATTTCCTCCTGTCGGTTGCGGCCGTCATTGGCCTGTCGACGGGATCACGATGCGCGCCCTGGAGCGGGCGCGCATGGGGTGGATTCCCTATGCCTGCGTTTCGCCTGGTCGGACAAGGCCGTGCTCGACCGCGTAGAGCGCGGCCGCGGCACGGGTGGTCACGCCGATCTTGGCATAGACGCTCTGGATATGGTGGTCCGCGGTCTTGGGCGAGATGTCGAGCTTTCGGGCCACTTCCTTCGCCGTAAGTCCGGCGGCGATCACGCGCAGCACCTCGACCTCGCGCGGCGTCATTCCGGCCAGCGCTCGCGGCACGGCCCGCCGCGACGGCTGCCCGGCGAAGGACAATACGGCCTCGGCGGCGTCGGGGCAGATACAGCCGTCACGCACGGCGGCTCGCAGCTGCGCCGCCGCCGCCTCGCTGGACAGCGCCTTGCGGTGCGGACGTTCCTCTCGCGACGTCTGGAAGGCTTCGGCGGCGGCCAGGATCCTTGCCGCCGGGGACAGGTCCGAGCCGCCGACCTTGCGGTGATAGCCCGAGCCGTCCAGGCGCTCGTGATGGCGAAGCACCAGCGCGGCCATCGCCTCGCCCTCGCGACCGAACGAGGCCAGGGCCCGCTCGCCGTAATAGGCGTGCAGCTGTGCCGCGTCGCGTTCGCGCACCGACAGCGGACCGTTGCGCATCCAGGTCGCCACCGGCACCACCAGTTCGCCGATGTCGTGGATGCAGCCCGACCAGCGCAGCGCGCGAACATCAGGGTCGGGCAGCCCGATCCGCTTGCCCGCACCCGCGGCCAGTTCCGACACCATCCTCGAATGGCCCTGCGTAAACGGCATGCGCATGTCGATCATGTCGGCTATGGCCAGGAACGCCTCGTCGCTGGCCCCCTCATCCAGCGTCACCGGCGGATCCGGCTCGAGCGCCAGGATGGTCTCGCGGTCGACCGTCGCGCCGATGCCCTCCATCAGGACCGCCGCGTTGGCCGAGACGAGCCGGGCCAGATCCGCTTCGTAAGGACCGTCGCCGCGGCTGGCGACGGTTTCGGCCATCCCGTCGATGCCAACGGCATCGCTGAGCGCAATCGCATCCTGCGCCAATGTGATCAGGCGCACGGCCGGCAGCACATCCTCGCCACTCAGCCCGCGCGGCAGGCCCTTGCCGTCCCAGCGTTCGTAGATCTGCCCGAGATTGCGCCGGATCTCGTCGGACAGGCCGATCCGCTCGCCGATCCGCTGCGCGACCTCGCAATGCGCGGTGAGCACCGGGCGGGCCACCACGAGCGCCTGCGACATCGCGGCCTCGATCGCCCTGCCCTGCGCGTCAGGCTCGAGATCGTAATAGAATCGCTTGAAGGCCTGCACGAAGACCCTGCCCAGTTCCGCTCGATTGCCCATGTCGAGACCGACAAGATCCTGGCGGAGCGCGATCTCGTCGCCGCACGTGGCCGACAGAAGGTCCGTGTCGGCATTGCAGCCGACATAGCGCAGCATCGACTGATGGTAGGCGCTGCGCCGAACCTCATCGGAAACACCCGCAAGCTCGGCGATCCGCATTGCAAGCACGCAGGATTTCAGCGCGAAGTCGCGAGAATGGCCCGTGGCGAGGTCCGAGGCATAGGCCAGGACCATCATGAAGTCCGCCCGGCGTATCGAGACAGCTGTCATCGCACACCCCCCAGTGAGCCCTATGCTAGCCCCCTGCACCGTCAATACCTAGGGGAAAAATCTCGAGCCGGATGCAGATCCTGCGAGAAACAGAGTGTTCTGTTTTGGGGCCGAGTTCTGACTGTCGGCTTCCGGGCGTCGAGGCTTGAATAGCTGCCGTTAGGCGCGCGCTAATTTCAACGACGACTTTCGCCAGGATCGCACCCATCGAATGGGGAGGCGCTCAACGGTTCGTTGTGCTAACCTCGATAGCCGCGGAGGGCGCTATGGGTGAGAATCGCAAGCTAGCCGCAATTCTAGCCGCAGACGTGGTCGGATATAGTCGGCTCGCCAGCGAAGACGAAGATCGCACCTTGGCGAGGTTGCGGGCACTACGCAGCGACCTGATCGATCCGACCATCGCCGTGCACAACGGGCGCGTGATCAAGCGCACCGGGGATGGAGCGCTGGTCGAGTTCCGCAGCGTGGTGGATGCCGTGCGCTGCGCTATCGAGGTGCAGAACGGAATGGTGGAGCGCAACGCCGGTGTACCGCAGGACCGTCGCATCGAGTTCCGGATCGGCATTCATCTGGGAGACGTTGTCGAGGAAAGCGACGGCGACCTGATGGGCGATGGTGTCAACATCGCTTCGCGTCTGGAGGGCGTTGCGGCGCCCGGGGCCATCTGCCTGTCCGAAGATGCCTATCGCCAGGTCAAAGCGAGGCTCAACCTCTCGGTCGCCGATCTCGGCAGCACGCAGCTCAAGAACATCGCCGAGCCGATCCGAGTTTATTCGCTGGCGGTCGGTGCCGCCGGCGCGAAGGCGATCGCGACGTCGGAACCCTCGACGAGCCGTCCGGCAGGATCAAAGTCGGCAAAGCTGTCGATCGCCGTCCTGCCGTTCGCCAATATGAGCGGCGACACCGAGCAGGACTACTTCGCCGACGGCATCAGCGAAGACATCATAACCGACCTGTCGAAGGTCGCCGGCCTCTCGGTCATCGCCCGCAACTCCAGCTTCACCTACAAAGGCAAGAACATCGATGTCCGGACGGTCGGGCGCGAGCTCGGCGTGACTGCGGTGCTCGAGGGCTCGATCCGCCGCGCCGGCAACCGCGTCAGGATCAATGCCCAGTTGATCGATGCGCGGACCGGGACCCATGTCTGGGCGGACCGCTACGACCGCGACATGACCGATATCTTCGCGCTGCAGGACGACGTGACGCACCGCATCGTCGAAGCCCTCAGGGTTGCCCTGACCCCGGCCGAGTCGGCGCGCATCGCCCATACACCAACGAGAAACATCCAGGCGCATGATCTTTTCCTGCGCGGGCGCGAGGTCTTGTCCGGTCCTGATAAGACAAACGAGACATTCGAGCGCGCGGTCGCCTTGTTCACCCAGGCAATTGAGCTCGACCCCGACTATGCCGAACCGTATGCCGGCCTGGCTCACGCTTACAACCACGACTTTCAGAACCACTGGAGCGGGCGCACCGACAGCAAGGAACTCTCTGCCCATTATAGTCGGCTGGCGCTCGAGAAGGACCCCAACCTGCCCTATGGGCATTACATGGCCGCGCTGGTGAAGTTTTGGGAGAAGGATCCGGCCGGACATCGCGAAGAGGTGGAGAAGGCGCTTGCTCTCAACCCCAACTTCGCACTGGCCTTCGGCCTGCGCGGGGTGGGCAACATCTACAACGGCGCGCCGCTGGAGGCGATTCCGGATCTGGAGCACGCGCTGCGCCTCGATCCGCTGCAGGGCCATTTGACCTGGCACTTCATCGGCTCGGCTTATCTCCTGGCCGGGCAGTACCAGAAAGCGGTCGAGGCATTTCGCGAGCGTATCCGCGTGTCGCCCAAGACCGACCTGTCGCGGGGGCTCCTTATTGCCGCGCTTGGCCACCTCGGCGACGTCGATGAAGCACGGCGCGTGAGCGCCGAGCTAAAAGAGATAAACCCGAGCTATCGCTTTTCAGAGCACGTGGGGCGGCTACCCTTCAGCAATCCGGCCGACGCCGAACGCATCCGGCAGGGCTACGCCAAGGCGGCGATACCCGAATACGCGGACGAAAGCCCTGCGCCTGCACTAGAGGTTTCGAGGGGCCGCTAGGTCGGCGGCGCGATGAAGGCCGGCACCATTATTAAGTGGGTTTCCCCATCTCGGTGTTGGTATTTTTGATGGTATCCAACCACCTGATGTATTTTGGCGATTGGCAGGATGAAGGACCAAAAATCCTGGCTTAGTGCCGTTTTCACCAGTTTGGTTGCACCCAGTTAGAATCCGGCAACCGGAATTGAACCGCCGCCAACCAGCTGTCTCATGCGACATCCGCTCATCGAGGACGATGTCCAGTAAGCCCAACTCCAGGACGAAATATGCAGAGCGACCAAGGTCCCTTGCCATCGCTACGTTAAGGCGCGAGGTCGCAGGCGGGTCAGCTTGGGGGCCGCAAGCAGACGGTCCGGATGCGGCATGCGGGTACCGATAGCAGATGCTTAACTGCGTAGACCCGAAGCGGGCGCGGACTGAATGTCAGAAAAGCGGCGCTTATGAAACGCTTCCAATTCAGCCTTCAGCTCGCAAACAGTCATGGTTGATTCGTCGATATCCTCGGCATTTTGATGTAAGCGCCCTGCCATGTTAGCGCCTCCAACGAAGTGCATCCACTGGAGTCAGCCGATCTCGATCACGAGCTTGCCTTTCGCGCTGCGGTCCTTGATGGCCTGGTGCGCAAGATGCGTCTGGTCGAGGCTGAAGCGGCGGGGATCCAGCTGAGGGATCACCTGTCCAGCCTCTACCAGCGTTGTCGCCTCGCGCAGGATCTCGCCATGGTGCACGCGTCCCTCGCCGGAGAGCATCGGCAGAAGCGTCAAGACGCCGGAATAAGTGGCGGCGCGGAAGGATAGCGGCGCCAGCGCATGGGTGCCCCAGCCGAGGCAGCTGACCACATGCCCGAAGCGGCGAATGGCATTGAAGGACCTGTCGAGCGTGGCCCCACCGACTGTGTCGTAGACTACGTCGAAGCCGGCTCCCGCGGTATGCTCGGCGACATAGTCCTCGACGGTCCGCGTCTTGTAGTCGATCGGTGTGGCGCCCAGCCCCGAGATGAAGTCCGCCTTCGCGGGCGAATCCGCTGAGAAGACCTCGGCGCCTAGAGCAACCGCGATCTGGATCGCGACATGTCCGACACCACCGGCGGCCTTGCCGAATTCGCTGACCTTCATCCGCGCGTCATTGTCGAACTTCTCACCGACCAACGGTTTTACAGTCTGCCGCGAAGGGAAGCGGATCTCGTCTTCCGAATCCGGCCATTCGGCGAGGCCGAGGTGATCTCTCGACGGCTGTTACGCATGGACTATGGCGTCTATATCCGCGCCGGCCAGCCACACCCTATGCCGGGCAACGGTGCGGGTTGTGCGATGGTACTGATGGACACGGCGTTCGGCGGCATGCCCGATGTGGCCTGGATCCAGCGAATGTTGCCCAAGGCGCATGTGGTCCTGCGGAGCAACAATCGCGAAGTCCAAGCCCGGCTCTGCGCCCTAGGCGCTGGGATTGCAGTGCTGCCACGCCCGCTTGGGGATCCCACGGAAGGTATCGAACGTGTCGATCTCGGAGAACCGCCGCCGACTCGCGATACGTGGATCGGCTATCATAGGGACATGCGGCGCATGCGCCGTCTCCGAGCGCTGGTCGATCTGGTGATCGAGCGGCTGGCGAATTGATCGGCACCAGGCACTGGTGGAAGGGCCAACATCCTCTCGATGTCTGGCAAGATCATCGATCAATTCTGGCTGTGCTCGGAATGTCCGGTCTGCGCGGGATGATCGCCGTCGACCCACTGGACGATCATCCGGAATTGCACTTTCGCTTCCGAATACGTGCGATAGAAGTCGAGAAGTTCTCCCGTGGGTTCGGACAATCGTTGAAAGCCCGAAATGAAGGCGACGACCGTGCCGATCGTCGTCTGCCCGCGGATCACAAGATAGCCGCCAACGATCAGGACCATTAGGGACCCCACCGCGTTGGCTATATTCAGCAATGTCTTCAGCCCGAATTTCAACAAATAGAATTCAATGCGATTGCTGAAGATCGTGCGTATGGTGCGGAAGGCTACTCGGCGCTTCGGCGAGTGGCTGGCGAAGGAATTGACTGCTTGGTTGCCAAGCTTTCGGACCAGCGCGACCTGCCGTTCCACGAGTGTGTTCAGGTCCTTCTGCATGTAAAGCGCAAGCAGGATCTGCGGCAGGAGTGACATACCGCTGACCAGAGCGATCACCGGCTGCATGTAGATCATGTAAGATACGACGGAGATCATGATCGTGACGTTGACTACGCATTCGGAGATGCTGGTGCCGACAAATCCGCCAACATAGTCGATCTCGTTGCCGATGATGCTGGCGGTCTGACCACTCCTTGCGTGGTCGCGAGCGGACCTTTGCGTGGCGACCAGAGCGAGTTGGTCGCGGGCCGTCTTGACCACGCTCTCTCCGAGCCAGCCCTGATAGACGATCATTGCGTATTTCAGCCCCGCATGCAGGAGTATAGTCGCAAGATACAGGCCGCCGAGCATCAGAAGTGCCCGTACGTTCTTGTCGGCGATCGCCACATCGACGACCCGTCTCTGCAGGTCGATAGGGATAAAGTTGGCCAAGGCAACCGAAATTGCGATCACGCTGATATAGACCTGATGCGTGCCGCTGGCGCGCCGGACAAAACTGGGAAACTTCTCGCCAGGGCGCATCGCATCGGCCCTCGGCTCAAACGGGGTGAAGCGCCCTGCAATTGTCGCGAAAATTCTGCTCACCTTCGGTACCCCTCCGTCGCCTCCAATTCCGGTCCAACCGCTAAGGACAACGTACCCTGTCGGTGACCAGCTGACAGGGCATTCTCAATCGGACCCCGAACTGTCGCTCGGCCATGCCTTGCGCGCCGGCATCGGTGAAGGCCGCGAGGCGCGACGATCAGGATCAGAACCAGCGGATTGCAAAACTGCCGCAACAGGACCGCCAGCGCCTGTTCTCGCCGATGATCGGCGAACGTGTTTGGCCCGTTGCGCGCCTCGGTCGAAGTCAGCCCGGCAGGCCGAGAGCGGCATTCCTGCAGCACCTCGATAGCCGGTCGCGACCAGTAGGGCTCGCCAACGCCGCGCCACGTTGGGGATGCTGGGTTCTCGATCATCACGGTTTGATAGCGAAGAAGGCCGCGAGCCCCCTTGATCGACATCAAGGCTGGAGGAATTTACGATCCGAGCTGAAGCAGGCAGGCTGCGCGATAGATGCGCAGGAGAGCTCAGAGCGTTGCGCGAACCGGGACCACCGTCCTGCCGGAGCCGCGCCCAGGTGCTAGAATTTGATATGAGGCCCTGCGGGCGCGATCTCTAAACGTCTGTGAGATCCTCGAAGGCCGAGAAGTAGCGCAAATGCGCCATCTCGCCTGTTCGCTAGAATGTCAGCTGTTGGGATGCGGCTATGGTCTGCTCAACGACCGACATCAGGCGCAAAGTGGACGTCGTTTTCGCAAAGTCCACCTCAGTAATGCGTCGAGAGAAGAATCCGATCGCTTGTCAGGCTGCTTCTAGCGCTGGCACTGTCGCCCATCGCGATCGCGTTGCGGCGCAGTGAACCATCGCATCGTCCTTTGCGGCGATCCGGCATCGGGCATCTGGAGCTGCGGCACAAGATCTGCGTCCCGGCGCGGCTTGTTGCCCTGTCCGCCCCTAGTCGCCCACGCGCCGCAGCGTGCCGAGATGATTGTCGTCGAGGAAGCCTATGGTCATGGCCGACGCCTTGCCGTCGGGGCCGACGACGAAGCTCACGCCGGTTGGCCTGTCCGGTGTCTCGGCATCGGGGAAGGTCAGGAAAAGATCGCCGTCGTAATGCGCCAGGGAATAGGACCGGGCGCCGGCCGGGCCGACCTTGAGCACAAGGCCGTCTCCGGCACTCGCCACGACAGCATCGCCGAAGAAGTCGTTGGCGTAGCGGCCGGCATAGGCATCGGCCGGCCTGGCCGGCCTTGCCGGAGATGGCGGCGCGGCATAGGTGGCCTTGGCCGCCGCGACCGCCGGGCCGAACATTCCGGCATAGATGCCGTCCCATGCCTTGACCCAGTCCTTCTGCACCGAACCGTCGAAGACGAGGTCGGCAAAACTGTCGGACAGCCCTTCCGGCACGCCGGTCGGAAAGGCGTTGGCGATGATGACGATGCCGAGCTTCTCCCGCGGGAAGATCGTCACCAGCGTGCGTGCGCCGACGCTGAAGGCACCGGCATGGCCCCAGCTCAGGCCATGCCGGCCGAATTCGACATTCCAGCCGAGGCCGTAGAAGGACTCGCCGCCGGAGACGGGGTTCTTGCCCCGCGTCATCAGCGGCACATGCGTCTGGTCGAGCGCATCGGCAGCTATCAGCGTCTTGCCGGCATAGACCCCGTTGCCGAGGATGAGGCGCACCCATTGCGAGAGATCGCGCGCGGTGGAACTGACGCCGCCGGCGGGCGCCTGCGCATCGGGATTGCGCTCTATCTTGGCGGCCCAGGCGCCATCGACCTTGATGTGCAGCGCGGCACGATCGGCGTGCTTGACGAAGTCCGAATGACGGGAACTGGTCGAGGCCATGCCAAGCGGACGGTAGAGCTGCTCCTCGGCGACCTGCTCCCAGGGCTTGCCTGTCGGCAGGGCGGCCGCGACGGCGCCCTCGGTCAGTCCGAAATTGCTGTAGGAGTAGCCGGCACGGAAGCTCGACGATGGCGGCACGAACCGCAGGCGATGCAGGATCTCGGCGCGGTCGTAGCCTATGTCCTCGAGGTCGTCTCCGGCGGTGCCGGGCAGCCCGCTGCGGTGCGAAAACAGGTCGCGGACGGTGAGTTGGCTGGTCGGATAGGGATCGGCCAGCCGGAAGGCCGGATCGAGGTCGGCGATCTTCGAATCCCAGGACACGATCCCGTCGCTGACCAGCGCCGCCACGATGGTGGCGGAGACCGGCTTGGAGAGCGAGGCGATCTGGAACACCGTGTCGGCGTCGACCGCCTCAGGCTTGCCGGCCTCGCGGTGGCCGAAACCCTTCAGGAAGATCACTTCGTCGTCGTGCACGACGCCGATGGCGAGACCGGGCACCCCACCGTCCGCGACGGCGCCTTGGGCGAGCGCTTCGAGCTTCGACAGGGCGACAGCGATGCGCTCCGGCGCAATGGTGTCGGCCGACGCGGCACGTGGCCAAAGCGCCACTACGGCGATGCAGACCCAGATTCGCCAGAGGTTCCGTCCCAGCCGCACGTCCGACCCTCCTCTCCTGCATTCACCTGGCTATGATACAGGCCGGTGCAAACGAGGCCAATGCCTGCCGCCCCACGGTCCGCCTTCGTCGCAATCGACCATCACCACGATTTCAGGCAATCTGACGGATGAAGGCGCGCCATGGGGAGATGGAGCGCCGCCAGGGAGGACTGACATGACCGGCTTGCCACGCTACGAGGACGCCGTTGCGGCCTTTCGCATCGAGGATGAAATCGCCAGGCTTGACGGCGACCCGGCGACCGGCATCAACGCCTATGTCGAATGCTGCGGCCGCCATGCCGGTGAGAACCGGCTGGCGCTGCGCGCGATCTCGGCCGGCGGCGAACTGCGGCAGTTCAGCTTCGACGACCTCGCGGACATGTCGGGCCGCGTCGCCAACCTGCTCAAGGATGCAGGCGTCGGCCCCGGCGATGTCGTCGCCGGCATGCTGCCGCGCATTCCCGAACTCATCGCGCTCATCCTCGGCACCTGGCGCATCGGCGCCGTCTACCAGCCATTGTTCACCGCCTTCGGCCCGAAGGCCATCGAGCACCGCCTCGGCTACAGCGGCGCCAAGCTGGTGGTGACCAATCCGGCCAATCGCGGCAAGCTCGACGAGATCGAGACCTGCCCGCCGATCGCCACCCTTCTTGGTCCCGGCGATGCCTTGCCTCAAGGCGACATCGATTTCCGCGCCGCCCTTGCCTCTGCCTCCCCCGATTGCGAACCCGTCATGCGCAAGGGCGACGACCTGTTCATGATGATGTCGACCTCGGGCACGACGGGCCTGCCCAAGGGCGTGCCGGTGCCGCTCAGCGCGCTGCTGGCCTTCGGCGCCTATATGCGCGACGCCATCGGACTGCGCCCCGATGACGTCTTCTGGAACATCGCCGATCCCGGCTGGGCCTATGGCCTCTATTACGCCATCACAGGCCCGCTGCTGCTCGGCATCGCCACCACCTTCAACGAGGGCGCGTTCAACGCCAGGAACACCTATGACGTCATCGAGCGGCTCGGCGTCACCAGCCTTGCCGGCTCGCCCACCGCCTTCCGCCTGCTGCTCGCCGAAGGCCCTGAAGCCGCCGCCCGCATCAAGGGCCGGCTGCGCGTGGTGAGCAGCGCCGGCGAGCCGCTGAACCCGGAAGTGATCCGCTGGTTCGACGCCCATCTCGCCGTGCCCATCCATGACCATTACGGCCAGACCGAAAACGGCATGATGGTCAACAACCACCATGGGCTTTCGCATTCCGTGCGCGCGGGCTCGGCCGGCTTTGCCATGCCGGGCTATCGTATGGTGGTGCTGGACGACGAAGGCAACGAGCTCGGCCCCAACCAGCCCGGCGTCCTCGCCGTCGACATCGCCAACTCGCCGCTGCGCTGGTTCGACGGCTACCACCAGGCCGAGACGCCGGCGATCGCGGGCGGCTACTACCGCACCGGCGACACGGTGGAATATGAGCCGGACGGCTCGGTGTCCTTCATCGGCCGCGCCGACGATGTCATCACCTCGTCGGGCTACCGCATCGGCCCGTTCGATGTCGAAAGCGCGCTCATCGAACATCCCGCGGTCAACGAGGCGGCGGTGGTCGGCGTGCCCGACCCGCAGCGTACCGAGATCGTCAAGGCCTTCGTCATCCTGGCGCCCGCCTACCAGGCCAGCCCTGACTTGGCCGAGGAACTGGCGCAACACGTCCGCAAGCGGCTCTCGGCCCACGCCTATCCGCGCGAGATCGATTTCGTCGCCGAATTGCCGAAGACGCCGAGCGGCAAGATCCAGCGGTTCCTGCTGCGGAAGGCAGAGGTGGAGAAGCGGAAGGGGTGAAGGGCCGCATATGCCGGCTCAACCCGGGCGACGCCTGCGGAGCGGCGCGTGCCCTGTTGCAGATCGGTTCTACATTATCGCTATGACCCTGCCCGCCGCATCGAGGCGACAACCGACTTGCGCTTGCCGGACTTCGATGCCACCGCGCCCTGCATAGTCTATTCGCACCTGGATCGGCGCCGTCAGTGCACTCCCACGTCGACGCAAGGCACCAGCGCTCACCGCGCGGACCCGCACGGCGCCAAGCGGCCTGGCGGCGGACAGGATCGCCGCTCGACAGGCTTGCACGACCGCGACCGGCGTGCCGGGTTTCGCTTTCAGTGCTTCCACGGGTGCAAAGGGATATCCCCTGGCGAGGTCGCCCTGACCGGCTTTGGAAGGCCTGAGGACGGGCGGCAGGGCGATCGATGGCCTGGCGGTCTTGGCAATGACGGCGTTGGCAGTGGCGGTCTTGCCAGCGGCGGTCTTGGCGGACCCAGTGCCTTTCGCGGCAGAACCGCTGGCTGCCGTGGCGGCCGAACCACCGGAAGCGGCCGCCGATCCGTTTCCGGCGGACGGATCGGCGCCCAGGCCGACACCGGTCGAAAGGCCTCCGCCTGTGGAGCCAACGTTGCCGCCGGCACTGACGCCTGCGGAGCCTACGCTACCGCTGGCACTGACGCCTGCGCTGACTGATCCGGCGCCTGCGCCGACGGAAGCGCCGACATTTGCTCCGCCGACACCGCCGACGCTCGCGCCCACCCCTACGGACGCGCCTTGCGAACCGGCGCTCACTCCGGCATCGAGCCCGAGACCGCCGACCTTGCCGCCTAAACCTGCATCGAGGGCCGAGGCAGGCCCGATCGCGATGCCGATCGTCAACGCGGCCGCGACATATTTTTTCACTGTCATCCTCCCTGCGCCGTGCATTTCGCTCACCTGTCTTTCACTGCGAGAGTGGGCGGGTTGGCAGCAATGCGGGGGGAAGAGCCATCGTTGCCAGCAGGACAGCTTGTGCTGACCTTCGACCCTTCACCTTCCATTTTTTCGGCAAGCCCGGTTGATGGGCTGCGACCGGCAGCGAACTCGCGAGCGCGCTCTTGGAAACACCTGCCTTGGGCGCGCGCACCACTGCCGCGGTCCGACGTTTCTCCCTGATACTGTCGATTTTGGCGCTGTCGATTTCGTCGCGCGCGGCACTGAGGCTGCGGGCCAGGCCGTTGGCTCTTTCGCGCTCCTGGTCCAGAGCCGCGCTCAAATCCATCGAGCTCTGCTTCAAGGCGTCGCTTTGCTTGCGAGCAATGTCGAGGGCACGCATGGCTGAATCTGCTCGTTGATGTTCCAGTTCGAGCGCTTTGCGAGCCTGCTTCGCGGCGTCGTCGGCCTGTTGCCGGTCCTTCACCGCCTTGGCCTGCTCCGCGGCGGCCAGATTTGCGCCTGTCTTGAGCGCATCGATGGTGTGACGGGCCGTGGCGAGTTCCTGCTCTAGCAGCCCGACCTTATGGCGCTCTTCATCCAGCGCCTGCTTCGCGGCGTCGTCGGCCTCTTGCCGATCCTTCACCGCCTTGGCCTGCTCCGCTGCGGACAGATTTTCGCCTGCCTTGAGCGCATCGATGGTCTGACGGGCCGTGGCGAGTTCCTGTTCCAGCAGCCCGACCTTGTGGCGCTCCTCATCCAGCGCCTGCGTCGCGGCGACCTGGGAGCCATCCACGGAGGGCGGCGCTTCAGGCATCGCGGCTTTCTTGCTGTCCCAGAGACTGGCTTCCGCCCTGAAATTTTCGATGGCACGCTGCGCCGTCTCCAGATTGAGCGTGAGTGCTTCGTCCGTCCGCTGCTGCGCTTTCAGGGCCTGCGCTTGCCTGGCCAATTCAGCCCGTGCCGCGGCCAGTTCGCGGCGCAAGGCCGCCTGCTCATCGTCGCCTTTGGCGATATCGGTGCGCTCCGAAACCGCGACCGGCGACCCGCCATTGGCTGCGGCGGTCGCGGACGCATCGGGCGCCAGCTGGCTATTTGCCGGAGATGCCAACAGCAGGATGAGGATTGACGAAACGACCGGCAGCATGGCGTTGCACCCGCTGCCAAATATCCCGTGAAGCACGATCGAAGGCCGTCGTTCGGTAAAGGTGAAGTCAAAGCGCAGACATTTGGACCTGGTACCCTGCAAATGATTCATCACTTGACCTCACCTGGCGCGACCCTCACCGCGATCGTATTCTCCACTAATTCGAGCTACGGCTGGATGCCGCGTCACCTGGACGCTACCTCCTATTTCCTTGCTTGTTGTCATTCGAACGAACGAAACCTTGCTGGGGGACGGCTCCGTTCGAAATAGCGGCGCCGAGCATGCCCCGGCAGGCGCGCGGCCAGATTTCCGCGGCAGTGCCAATCTCATCGTTGGCGAACAGTGTCAGATCTTCACAAACCGATAGGCGAAGCGATCGGTCTCGCCCTTGATCGAGGGATCGAACACCTTGATCGAATGCGCATCGTCCTTGTTCGCCAGTATGGTGCTTTCGGCGTCTAGTACGAACCCGGCTGCCTCCACCTCCTCGCGGACGGATGCAGGTTCAATCCGATGCAGCGACTGGGCGTCGCTCGTGCCCGCCCCTGCGGCGGCGGCGTGGTCGACGATGACGTATGACCCACCGGGCTTCAGCCGCTCGTGGACGGCTCGATTGAAGTCGGCCGCCGTCGCGCCCTTCTTCTGAATCAGCGCGGTGTGGAGATCGTGGTAGAACAGGTGCAGCCACAGGACATCCGCGGGTTGCGTGGCCTGCGGCATCGCGACGAGGTCCGCCGAGACGGCTTCGACGTTCTCTCGGCCCGGTTCCTTCGCAAGCGTCCGCATGCGGCCGACCGGATCGTTCTTGAAGTCGGCGACTTCGGCCGGCACGAAGCTGTAGACCCGTCCTTCGGGTCCCACGACGTCGGAGAACAAGCGCGTCCAGTCGCCGTCGCCTGGGTAAACGTCAATGACAGTGGAGCCCGCGTCTATACGTGCGAACCGGATCAATTCGGATAGCTTGGATTGGTCGTACATCGGAGTCTCCTTTAGGTTGAGCATTCGACGAGTGCGAGGGGGCGATCCATGGCTGAGCCACCGTCAAAGCCGATGGCTGCAGCGGGCTTCTCAAGGCTCATGGGAATTTCTCAATTCCGCACGGATCGGATCGTGCCCGATCCGCGCATCGTGGCCCCGCCGGTTGGCAGGTCAGTGTTCATCAGTCGAACTTGACCAGGTCCTTGAAGATCAGTTGACCCCAGCTGTTTCCGCGCGCCTGGACGAGCAGCCCACCTTCCGACAGCCCGCCAAGTTTGATCGGCGAGAAACCGAGATTTTCCGCAAGCGCACCAATCTCCGCCGCGGCGTCGTCATGGTCGCTCGCCAGGAACACGACCCTCCTGCCACCATGCACGGCCGGATCCTGATCAAGGACGGCAGCGACCAGATGGTTGAAGCCCTTGACCAGTTTTGCACCGGTGAAGGCCTGTGCGATGAACCTGGAAGAAGGCTGTCCCCCCAGTTTTTCAGGAGGCACGCCGTAAGCATTGGTCACATCGACGATGGTCTTCCCCTGCCAGGTGGCGAGCGCCTTCGCGACCTCAGGGTGCGACTCGAAACGGACAGCCAGAAAGATGATGTCCGCCTTGACCGCGTCGGCCAGCTTCTTGGGAATGATCGTGGGTCCGATCGCGGCCGCATCGGCTGCAAAGCTTTCCGGCCCGCGCGTCGTTGCAACGGACACGTCGATGCCCTTGCGGGCAAACGCCTTGGCCAATGCCTGGCCGATATTGCCGAAGCCGATAATTGAATAGCTCATGATGCTTCTCCGATCTTGTTTTAACGCGGGGTCAGACCTGCGCCATGCCTCCGTCGACGGCGAGATCCACGCCGGTGATGAAAGAACTTTCATCGGAGGCGAGGAACGTGACGGCAGCCGCGATTTCCTCTGGCTTGCCCCTGCGACCCATTGGGATCTGTGACGCAAACTGCGCGGCCGCTTGCTCGGCTTGCTCAGGGGTAAGGCCTGTCGTTGTCTCCAGCGCGGGGGTCTCGATTGCTCCGGGGCTCATCGTATTCACTCGGATCTTGCGGTCTTTCAGCTCCAGTGTCCAAGCGCGCGAGAAGTTGCGCACGGCCGCCTTACTCGCGGCGTATGTGCTAAACCCCGGCAATCCCAACACGTTCGAAACCGAAGAATTCAGGATGATCGAACCGCCGTCTTTGAAGAGGGGAAGGGCCTTCTGCACCGTGAAGAACAGCCCCTTCACGTTCACATCGAAGGTCTGATCGAAGTGGGCCTCAGTAGCGACCGCGAGCGGTGCGATTGTCCCCGCGCCCGCGTTCGCGAAGAGAACGTCGATGTGACCATGTTTCTCTTTCACGATGGCATAGAGCCGGTCCAGATCCTCCAAGCGAGCCACGTCGCCCGTGACCGTCGTAATGTTAATCTTGATGACGGCTGCGGCCTCCTTCAGCTCTTTCTCTCGTCGCCCGGTGATGACGACGTGTGCACCTTCTTCCACGAAGCGCTTGGCCGTCGCCAAGCCAATCCCGCTGCTTCCGCCTGTGACGACTGCAACCTTACCTTCGAGTTTTTTCATAATCTTTCACCTTTGGTCGTGTGTTTGGTTTTTCGTAGAGTTTGAGAAGCGTGGTCCCGCATCGGGGTCACAGTTGTGCCAGGCCGCCGTCGACGGCGACTTCGCTGGCAGTCATGAAGCTGCTGTCCGACGACGCGAGAAAGGCGGCCACGGCCCCGATCTCCGCCGGATCGGCCATGCGCTGGAGCGGAGTCATCGCGCCGTAGGCCTTCTGGCCTTCCTCGCCCAGCGCCTCTCTCGCGAGTTCGGTCGCCGTCGCCCCTGGCGACAGCACGTTGACCCGGATGCCGGTGCCCTTCAGGTCTTCCGCCCAGGTCCGCGCGAGGTTGCGCACTGCCGCCTTGCTCGCGCTGTAGGCGGTGAACCCCGGAGCGCCCGTGGTGCCGGCGCTCGATCCGGTCAGGATGATCGAGCCGCCCTGGCCCATCAGCGGCAACGCCTTCTGGACCGTGAAGATCGTACCCTTCACATTGGTGTCGAAGGTTTCGTCAATGTGCTCGGCGGTGATCTGGCCGAGCGGAAGCGGGCCGCCGGCCCCGGCATTGGCGAAGACGATGTCGAGGCTTCCGCGCTCGGCCTTCACCGCCGCGTAGAGCCGGTCGAGGTCGGCCTCATTCGAGACCGAGCCCTTCACCGCGCGGGCATTGGGCCCGAGGTCGGCCACGGCGGCGTCGAGCGCTTCCTGCCGGCGGCCGAAGATGAAGACGAAGGCGCCCTCCTCGATGAAGCGCTTTGCCGCGGCGCGACCGATGCCGGTGGCGCCGCCGGTGATGACGGCGGTCTTGCCATTCAGTCTGTTCATGTCATGTATCCTTTGTTTCGCCGTCTCGTGTCCTTGGCTGTACGGGGAAGTCCCGCGAGAGCCTCAAGATGGGTTCGCCGAAGTCGGGCGGTGAGTGCGCAATCGCGCACATCGGTGGTGCGAAAACGATCCAGCTGGATGATTGAACGCCGCGACGACCGCGCGAACCACGGCTGAGCGTGTTAGAATGGGCTTTGCAAACCGCACTGCGCGGCGCAGGAACGCACCATGATCGACTGGGATGACGTTCGCTACTTTCTTGCCGCCGCGCGCGGAGGCTCGGTGCGGGCTGCCGCCGCGCACCTCGGAGTGAATCATTCAACCGTGCTGCGACGCATCGCCCAGCTCGAGGAACGTCTCGGGGCGCAGATGTTCGAAAAGCTGCCTTCGGGCTACCGCCTGACGGCTGCGGGCGAGGAGGTCCTCGAACTCGCGGAGCGGATGGAAGCGTCGTCGCACCAGTTAGAGACGCGCGTCTTCGGTCGCGACCAGAGCGCGCGCGGGCTTTTGCGGGTGACACTTCCACCGTTTCTCGCCACACACCTGCTCATGCCAGATCTCGCCGACTTCGCGCGTATGCATCGCGACATCGAGATGGAAATCTTGACCACTGGCGAGGTGGCGAATCTGACCAACCGGGAGGCCGACGTCGCGATCCGCATTGTCGCCGACCGCAAGACCCTGCCGCTCAATCTTCACGGACTGAAGGGGCCGGAGTTGTTCAGCGGCGTCTACATGTCTCGCGATCGACTAGCCGCGTTGCGTGCGGGCACGCCTGATCCCATCCGGTGGATCGTCATAGACAATCATGGAATTCCGGACTGGGCGCGCCAGGGAGAAGTTCACACCATGGGAGCTCCGTTCAGGACGCCGGATGCCGAGACGCAGATCATCGCGGCGCAGCAAGGAATCGGGATGACGAAACTGCCGTGCTTCGTCGGAGATACCGACCCCCTGCTGGTCAGGGTGCCGGGCATCAACCCGCCCATGCATGGGACACTCTGGCTTCTCACGCAGGGCGAGACACGCAAGACGAAGCGCGTGCGGCTCTTCACCGACTTCGTATCCCGCAGGCTCGCCGCGTACGCGCCGCTTCTCGCGGGCCTGTCCGTATCGCGCGAGGCGACAGTGCAGCCGTTGCCAGCCAGATGACCGAATGGCGGCTTTTAGCAGCAAAGAAACCTTGGCACGAATGACCGAATAGAGGCGCATTGCCGCCATTCGAAGCCCAGACAACCTGAGCCGATCAAGGACGCTTGGCCGAAATCAGTGCGCCACGCCATCCGAAGCGTGCAGCAGCCTCCAGGCCGAGCCTACGTGCCCATGGAACTGCGACGCAAACCTCTCAGCGGCGACATCCTCCAGGCCGTCATCGACCAGCGCCTCGATGCTTCGCCGCATCAGGGCGAGTTGCATCTGCCTTGCGTGTTCCTGGTCCGCCTCCCGCATGATTTCCGTCACGTGGTAGGCGACGACGGGTTGGCCGAGGCATGAGAGCAGCGCGTTGGCCTCGGCTGTTACAGCGGTCACTGCGTCTTCGATCTTCATTCTGGCGATCCTCATCAAGAATGATGCTGACGCCTCCCCGCAAAGGCGACGGTGGTCCGTCGCTTCTTCTTTGATTTCAGCCTGCTGCGCCACGGAAAGCGGCGCGCCAGGCTTGCAATTACTGTCTTCTCCGGCCCCTCGGGCTGCCTCGTTTGGCCTGGAAATAGTATCCGTCAAATTTGATTCAAAGGCGAACGGATAGTTAATCGATGGTTAATGGCAGCACTGGCCACGCCTCCCCGATCAGGATATTTCGCCTCGGCGTCTTCTGCCGCGCAATAGCCGCAAAGCTGCCCGATGGCTGCCTGGCCTGTTGATCCGCCACGAAGAAAGGTTCTGTCATGCGGTTGGTCTGGACGGTCATGTTTGCCCTGGCGAGCAGCGCTGCCTTCGCCGCCTCGCCCGAGGATGATTATATCGCCGCGCGCGACAAGGCGATTGCCGACATCGCGGCGATGGAGAGCACGAACACACCCGTGGAGACGCTCGATGCGGCCAATGAAAAGGCCCGCGCCGATCTCGAAAAACGGCTTTCCGCCCTGCTCGGCCCTTTCACGGTCAAGGATTTTCCGGCGGCCGGCACGATCAACATCGAAAGCCTGAGTTCCTCCGATGTCGGCTTCGGCATGCTGGACGGGCTGCGCCACGGCACCGAGGACGGCCCCAGCATCGTGGCCTCGACACGCGGGCTGGTCGAGCGCTGGCTTAAGTCGCGCGCCGCCGAGACGGACGCCGATCTCAAACTGCCCACCAGCTTCGACGCGGCGCTCAAGCTCGATGCCTTCTACACCCAGGCCATCGGCAGCGACGCCGCCTTCACCAGCACGCTCGACTTCGCGCTGAAGAAGCCTGACGGCGCCGACATGGCGATCGCCCGCCTCGGCGGCTGGGCACAGGATATCGGACCGAACTCCGACCAGGAGGTCGTCGTCACGGTCGTCAAGGGCAACAGCGTCCTGATCGCCGAAGCGCCTGCGACTCCGCCAGTCCCGAAGATCGCGGCCTGCGACGCCGCGTGGACCGCCGCCGACGCCGCCGCCCAGAAACTCGCCAAGCAGGCCACCGACGACAGCGACGAAAACACATCCGACGCCGCCAACGCCGCCTGGACGAAAGGCGACAACGACTTCCGCGCCTGCATGGGCAAGAGCCTGCCGGACACCCCGGCCTACCCCGCCCTGCTCGCCCAGGCGCAGGCGCTGGCGGATCACATGGCGGCGAATTAGGCGCGCAAGAGAGTGGCGCGACGCCGACGCTGCCAATCTCCCCACCTGTGGGGGAGATTGGCAGTTCGCCGCCGGCGCCCTCTTGTTGCCCCGGCATCCCACCACCATATCGTCGGCGCGCTGGCACACTGAACGCAGTTGCCAGCACCGCAAAAAATGGTTGAAAGGAAAGTCCCGAACGCGCCAGGCGCGGCGGGCCGATGAACAGCGTGGGGAAATCTGCATGACGACGGATACGAAAGCGACGGAAACCAGGGCATTCGAGGCGGATGTTTCGCGGCTGCTGCACATGATGGTGCACTCGGTCTATTCCGATAAGGACGTGTTCTTGCGCGAACTGATTTCCAACGCCGCCGACGCTTGCGAGAAGCTGCGCTTCGAGGCCGTCAGCCGCCCCGAACTGCTGGGCGACGACCCCAAGCCGCGCATCTCGATTTCGGCTGACGCCGACAACAGAGAGATCACCGTCGAGGACAACGGCATCGGCATGAGCCGCGACGACATGGCCGAGGCCCTGGGCACGATCGCCCGCTCGGGCACGCGAGCCTTCATCGAGCGCGTCGGCGCGGGCACCGAGGACACGCAGCTCATCGGCCAGTTCGGCGTCGGCTTCTACTCCGCCTTCATGGTCGCCGACCGCGTCGACGTCATCAGCCGCCTGGCCGGAAGCGAGGAGGCCTGGCGCTGGTCCTCCGACGGCAAGGGCTCCTACGAGATCGCCCCCGCCCCGCTGGAAGCCGCGCCGAAGCGCGGCACCCGCGTCGTGCTGCACCTGATGGATGACGCCGTCTCCTACACCGGCTCCTACCGGCTGGAGCAGCTGGCCAAGTCGCAGTCCGGTCATGTGCCGGTACCGATCACGCTGGTGGAAAAGCCCGGCGCCGAGGCGCGCGACATCGCCGATGGCACTGCACTCTGGGTGCGGCCGAAGAGCGAGATCAAGCCCGAGGAATACACCGACTTCTACCGCGGCGTCGCCGGCCAGTATGACGAGCCGGCCGCCACCATCCATTTCCGCGCCGAGGGCCGGCAGGAATACTCCGTGCTCGCCTTCGTACCCGGCTCGCGGCCGTTCGATCTGTTCGACCAGGACCGCAAGGGCCGCATGAAGCTTTATGTGCGCCGCGTCTTCATCACCGACGATGCCGATCTTCTGCCGCGCTATCTGCGCTTCGTGCGCGGGCTGGTCGATTCCGCCGACCTGCCGCTCAACGTCTCGCGCGAAATGATCCAGGAAAGCCCGCTGCTGGCCTCGATCCGCAAGGGTCTGACCAACCGCGTGCTCGGCGACCTCGCCAAGCTGGCGGAGAATGAGGCCGAGGCCTATGCCAGGATCTGGGAGAACTTCGGCGTTGTGCTGAAGGAAGGGCTCTATGAGGATTACGAGCGGCGCGAGCAATTGCTGAAGCTCGCCCGCTTCCACTCGACCGCCTCCGGCGAAGGCTGGCGCGGCCTTGCCGACTATGTCGCGGCGATGAAGGAGGGCCAGAAAGCGATCTTCTTCATGGCCGGCGACGACCGCGCCCGGCTCGAAGCCTCGCCGCAGCTCGAAGGCTTCAAGGCGCGCGGCATCGAGGTGCTGCTCTTGACCGACCCGGTCGACAGTTTCTGGGTGACGATGGCGCCGGACTTCGACGGCAAGCCGTTCAAGTCGGTAACGCAAGGCGTGGCCGAACTGTCCGACATCCCGCTGCTCGACGAAGCGAAGAAGCCGGACGCGGCGGCAACGCCTGAGGTCGACGGCTTCCTGGCTTTCATCAAATCAACGCTTGGCGATGCCGTCTCGGATGTGAAGGCCTCCGACCGCCTGACCGAGAGCGCCGTCTGCCTGGTCGCCCCGGAACATGGACCCGACCGGCAGTTCGAGCGGCTGATGAACGCCGCCGGCCGTCTCGACAAGGCGGCCAAGCCCATCCTCGAAATCAACCCGCGCCACGCGCGCGTGCTGGCGCTCGCCGGCCTCGGCGATGAAGACCAGGCGTTCAAGGACGACGCGGCTCATCTTCTCTACGACGAGGCGCGCGTGCTCGACGGCGACAAGCCGGCGGACGCCAGGGCATTCTCGGAGCGTCTGGCGCGGCTGATCGCACGCGGCATCGCGAAGGGCTGAGCTTCGCCTACCGGAGCCGCTGCGATGCCGTCCGCCGACACGGTTTCGACATCCATCGCAGCCGGCGACGCGCCCGATGTCCGCTGGCTCAATCGCCTGTTGTAGACATCGGGCCTCCAATCACCCAATCTTGGCCCGGGAACAAAACAGGCGCTTCAAAGCAAGCGCACCGGGTGCTCATGAAACGACGATGGACATTGTATGATCCACGGCTGGCATGGCTGCTGGTCGCGCCGGTGCTCCTGCTGCTGATCTTCTTCCTGGTGTTGCCGATCGCCGTGATGGCCGCCTACACCTTCTTCACCTTTGTCACCGCCGGCGTGGAAACCAGCGCGCTGACGACGGCGAACTGGCACGAATTCCTGACCGACAGCTATTATGCCGGCTTCCTTTTGAAGACGCTGCGGGTCGGCGCCATCACCGCGCTGCTTTGCGGGGTGCTCGGTTATTTCCCGGCCTATTTCATCTGGGCGACGACCTTCAAGCACAAATGGCTGCTGCTTCTCCTGCTCATCGTGCCGTTCTGGATCAGCTTCACCATCCGCACGTTTTCCTGGATCAACATCCTTGGCGAACAGGGCGTCATCAATGTCGCGCTGCTGAAGATGGGCATCATCAGCGAGCCGCTGCCGATGCTCTACAATGAAGGCGCGGTCATCCTGGGCATGCTGCACTTCCTGCTGCCCTACATGATCCTCAACGTCTATGTCAGCCTCGAGGGCATCGACCGCACCCTGATCTCGGCCGCGCGCTCGATGGGCTGCACCAGTGCGCAGGCGTTCCGCGAGGTCACTCTGCCGCTTTCGCTGCCCGGGCTGGCGGCAGGCCTGCTGCTCTGCTTCGTGCTGGCCGCCGGCAGCTATGTGACGCCGCAGCTGCTCGGTTCCGGCCGCGACGCGCTGTTCGGCAATCTGATCTACGACACCATCATGGGCGAGCTGAACTGGCCGATGGGCGCCACGCTTTCGATCGTGCTGTTCCTCGTGCTCGGCTCCTTCGCCGCCATCTACACACGCTTCATGGGCATGTCGCAGATCGTCAAGGGATTGGGCGGATGAAGGCGCGGCGCAAAGAGGAAGGCAGATGGGCGTGGCGGCTGACCGGCTTCGTCACGGTCTGCGTCTACATCTTCATGTTCGCGCCGATCGTGGCGACGGTGATCCTGTCGTTCAACGCCTCGATGTTCGGCGGCTTCCCGATGACCGGCTTCAGCCTGCAATGGTACGTCAAGCTGATGGCCAACGAACCGGTACTGGCCGCCTTCCGCACGTCGCTTTGGATCGCGCTGGTCACCGCCGCCGTTACCACGGCCATAGGCGTCGTCACGTCGTTTGCGCTGGTGCGCTTCGAATTCCGCGGCAAGCAGGCGCTGAGCACTCTGGTGATCCTGCCGGCGCTGGTGCCCGAGACCATCCTCGGCGTCGGCCTTCTGGTGCTGATCAAGGCGGTCGACCAGCCGCGCACCATGCTTCTCCTGGTGCTCGGCCACATCCTGCTCGCCGTGCCCTATGTGGTGCTGATCACCCAGGCGCGCATGGTCGGCATCCGCCGCGTCTACGAGGAGGCGGCGCTCTCGCTCGGCGCCTCGCGCTTTTCATCCTTCCGCGAGATCACGCTGCCGCTGCTCATCCCCGCCGTCATCGGCGGCGCGCTGCTCGCCTTCACCATCTCGTTCGACAACACCTCGGCCAGCCTGTTCTGGCGGCCGGCGGGCGTCGAGACCATGCCCACCCAGATCCTTTCGATGCTCAAGATCTCGATCAGCCCGGAGATCAACGCGCTCGGCACCGTGATGATCCTGGTGACCGTCGGCATCCCGCTGCTCGGCGGCCTGATCCTGCAAAGCCTGACCAGATTGAAACGACGCGACGAACCAAAGGAGGAAGCACGATGAAACTGTCCAACGGCAAGCGGCTTGAACGGCTGCACGATAGGTACCAAAACGGCGATCTCAGCCGCCGCACTTTCCTGACGCTGACCGCCGCCGCGGCCGCCGCGGCCGGTCTCGACATGCCCTGGATGCGGCAGGCGCTCGCCGCGGTCGAGGAGGTTCGCTTCGATGGCTGGGGCGGCACGGTGCAGGACGCGATCGACAAATACGCCTTCAAGCCCTACACGGCCAAGACCAAGATCAAGGTGGTCCAGGGCACGTTCGGCGACGAGGACGAGATCATCACCAAGATCAAGACCGCCAAGCCCGGCGACTACCAGGTCATCCATTCCTCCGGCGTCAACTACTACATCAAATACGTGAATGGCGGCCTGACCTCGGAGATCAACGAGGCCAACATCCCCAACATGGCCAATGTGCTGCAGCCGATGATCGACCCGTTCCGCAAGCTGACGCCGAAACTCTCGGCCGTGCCTTACGACTATGGCACGACCGGCATCGCCTACAACACCAAGGTGATCTCGCCCGAGGAAGCCAAGGAAAAGGGCGCGGCCCTTTTGCTCGACAAGAAATATGCCGGCAAGGTCGGCGGCTATTCCGACATGACCACGCGCGTCTGGTACGCCGCGCTCGCCACCGGACAGGATCCCAACAACCTCAAGGACATGGACGCGATCTGGGCCAAGGTGCGCGAAACGCGCGACCTCGCCAAGAAGTTCTGGAGCTCCGGCGCGGAGCTGATGGACCTGCTTTCCAAGGGCGAGATCGTGGTGACCGACGCCTGGTCGGGCCGCGTCGCCGCCTTGCAGGACCAGGGCCATCCGATCGGCTATCTCGATCCGGCCGGCTCCTATGCCTGGATGGAGGACATGCTGATCCTGAAAGGCTCGCCGATGGCCGAGTGCGAGGAGTTGATCAACTTCATGCTCGACCCGGCGACCGCCATTGCAGTTGCCGAGGGCCAGAGCTATCCGCCGTCGCTCGACCCGACAAAGGTCAAGCTCACCGAGAAGATCGAGAAGCTGCCGGCCTTCGACAAGACCGGCACGATGAAGTCGCTGACCTTCGCCGACCCGGTCTACTGGGCGACCAACGAGGATGCCTGGACCAAGCAGTGGAACAGGATCTCGAAAGGTGCCTGACAGAAACGACCTTTCGGAAGTGCCCCCGCCGGAAGCGGCCGGGGCGGCAAGGAGCGCAGCCGCTCTGGGCGGCGGCATCGGGGCCGGCCAGCCGGCGGTCGAGTTCCGCGACATCGACATCGCCTATGGCAAGTTCGTCGCCGTGCGCGATTTCTCGCTCTCCATCGCCAAGGGCAGCTTCGTCACCTTGCTCGGCCCTTCGGGCTGCGGCAAGACGACGATCCTGCGCTCCATCGCCGGCCTCGTCGACATTTCGGGCGGCCAGATCATGATCGACGGGCGACGGGTCGACGACGTGCCGATCTACAGGCGCAACATCGGCCTGGTCTTCCAGAGCTATGCGCTGTTTCCGCACAAGAACGTCTTCGACAATGTCGCCTTCGGCCTGAAGTACCGCAACGTGCCGAAGCCCGAGATCGCCCGCAAGGTCGGCCAGGCGCTCGAGATGGTGCGGCTGCCGGGCAGCGAGAAGAAGCTGCCGTCGCAGCTGTCGGGCGGGCAGCAGCAGCGCATCGCGCTCGCCCGCGCCATCGTCTTCGAGCCGCAAGTGCTGCTGCTCGACGAGCCGCTGTCGGCGCTGGACGCCAATATGCGTGAGGAGATGCGCGTCGAGATCAAGAAGATCCAGAAGGAAACCGGCATTACCGCCATCTTCGTCACCCACGACCAGGAGGAAGCGCTCTCCATGTCGGATCGCATCGTGGTGATGAACGCCGGCGCGGTCGAGCAGATCGGAACCCCGCAGGAAGTCTATGAGACGCCCGCCACGGCCTTCGTCGCCGACTTCCTCGGCAAGGCTAACATGCTCGCCGGCACCGTAAGCCGGTCTGGCCAGGCAATAGCGGTGACGCTAGCCACCGGCCAGACGGTCGAGGTGGCCTGCCCAAGGCCGCTTGCGCAGGGCAGCAAGGTCACTGTCGTGCTGCGGCCGCAGAAACTGTCGGTCGGCACGGCGGCAAGCATCAACAGGCTGTCCGGCCGTGTCGTCTCGGCCTCGTATCTGGGCGGCAGCGCGATCTACGAGATCGACATTGGCGGCAAGACGATCATCCGCGCCAACGCGCCGATCACCGGCCGCGTCCTTCGCGAAGGCGAGGCGATCGACATCGGATTCGATCCCGAAGACTGCGTTCTGCTCGACGAGGATGGTCGGCGGATTTCGTGATGCATGTCGCCGGGAAGCCGGCCCGGCTTGGAGGCCGGTCAGCGACCAGCTTCATTGCCCCGCCGCGCCGGCGGGCACGCGGTTGGGATGCCGCAGATGGGTCGGCGTGACGCCCGTCTGCTGGCGGAACACGCGGCTGAAATGGCCGGCATTGGTGAAGCCGCAGCGGTAGGCGATGTCGCCGATCTGCAGGTCGCTGCCTTCGAGCAGCGACTTCGCATGATGCACCCTGAGCGCCAGGTATGCCGCCATCGGGCCGATGCCGAGCTCGGTGCCGAAGAGCCGTTCGAGCTGGCGCCTCGAGCAGTTGAGCCGGGTTGCGATCTCGCCGACGGACAGCGTCTCCTGCAGGTTGCTCTCCATCAACAGCAAAGCGCGCTTGACCGCGCGGCTTGACGCCGCCGGGAACAGGTCGCCGACAGGCTGCACGTCCCGGCTGCTCCTGATGCGGTCGAGCACCAGGATCTTGGCGGCCTTTTCCGCCGCCTTCTGGCCGATGAACTGCGACACGAAATAGCCGGCAAGGTCGGCCGCCCCCGTGCCGCCGGCGCAGGTCGAGCGGCCTCGGTCGACGGAATACAGGCTGTCGGCATGGGCGTTGACATCGGGGAACTGGCTGCGGAAATCCTTGATGTGGAACCAGCTGACGGCGGCGGCGTAGCCGTCGAGCAGGCCGTAGCGCGCCAGTACGAAGCTTCCCGTGCAGAGCGCCGTCAGCGGCACCCCCTTTTCGGCAGCCCGCAACAGGAAGGCCTCCTTGTCGGAACTCAGGCTGCGGTTGGTGTCGAGCAGGCCGCCGACCACGACGATATTGTCGAAATCCTCCGGATTGCCGATCCCCTTGGTGGGCAGCAATTCGACGCCGCAGCTGGCCCGGATCGGCAGGCCGCGTTCGCCGACGATCTCCCAATCGAACTCGATCCTGCGGCTGCGGTCGCCCTCATCGCCCGCCAGCCGCAGCGTGTCGATGAACAGCGACAGCGGCGACAGCGTGAAGTCGCGAACCAAAAGAAACGCAAAACGCCTTGCCATTGTACTTCCGCCGCCCGTCCGCCTGCCATAGCTGATGCCGAAACTTGCCACCAGTCTGGAAGGGTAAATTTAAGCGTTTTCTACTACAGTCCATCGATGAGCTATAGTTCAGGAAAGGTGTCAGGGTCGAATTGACCATCACTGGATTCAGCCTCGGCCGCCTGAGACGGGCCGTTCTTTCTTCCGCCAACTTGCCGGCGGCGATCGCTTTTGTCGTGCTTCTGATCTGCTCCATCGTTGCCGACCAGCAGAACAGGAGGGTCTCCGACCAACTGGCGCGCGCCGACGTGCTGGCCAAGGTAAACATCATCCGCGCCAAGCTCGAAGGCAACATTAACGGCAATCTTCAGCTTGTTCAGGGTTTGGTCTCGGCCATCGATACCGAACCCTTTATGGGCCAGCAGAGATTTGCCTCGCTTGCCGGAAATCTGTTCCAGCAGAAATCGCAATTGCGCAACATTGCCGGCGCGCCCGACCTGGTGATCTCGCTGATGTACCCCATGGAAGGCAACGAGAAGGCCATCGGGCTCGATTACCGCAAGAACGAAGCGCAGCGCATGGCGGCGCTGCGGACGCGCGACCAGCGAGTCCTGGTGTTTGCCGGCCCGGTCGACCTCGCCCAAGGCGGGCGCGGCTTCATCGGCCGCATCCCGGTCTTTGTTCCGACCGCGAACGGCGGCGACCGTTTCTGGGGCATCGTCTCGGCGGTGGTCGATGTAGACCGGCTCTACGCGGCGAGTGGGTTGACCGATCCGGATCTCGACATCGATGTCGCGCTCACAGGCAAGGATGCGCTGGGCGGCGGCGGCGAACGCTTTTTCGGCGGCGGCCAGGTCATTGCCGGAAATCCCGTATCGGCCGATGTGCAGCTGCCATCGGGTTCCTGGCAGATTTCGGCCCTCCCCAAGGGCGGCTGGCCGGAGGCTCCGAAAAACGAGTGGGCCTTGCGGTCGCTTATGTTGCTCGCCGGGGCGCTGGTGGTGCTGCCGATCATGGTGGCCGGTCGGCTGTTTGGCGAAAGGCAGAAAAACTACGCCGAGCTGAGGCGCCTGTCCGGGCGTCTGGAGCTGGCGCTGGAAGCCTCTGGCATTGGCGTTTGGGAACACGACCTCACCACCAATGAAATGGTGTGGGATGACCGCGTCAACGAGATCTACGGCAAGTCAGCCGACGGCAAGCCACGCGGCTATGATGACTGGGCGCAGGCGATCCATCCTGAAGATCTGGCACGGGCGAGACAGGACTTCGATCTCGCCGCGGCCAAACAAGGCCCCTATTCCTCACAATACCGGCTCCTACGCCCCGACGGCACCGTCCGCCATGTGCGCACGCGCGCGACCTACTTCCAGGACATTGGCGGAACGCCCAAGCTGATCGGCGCCGAATGGGACGTGACCAGCGACGTGCTGCTCAACGAAAACCTCATTCGTGAACGCCAGTTGACGGAATCGAATAACGCCGAAATCAATCTCGCCAAGGCACATATCGAGTATGCGGCGCTACACGATTCGCTGACCGGCCTGCCCAACCGCCGCTATCTTGATGAACTGCTGGCCGAAAACGGCGAACCGGACCGGCGCACAGCACTGCTGCACCTGGACCTCGACCGCTTCAAGCAGATCAACGACACGCTCGGCCACGCTGCAGGCGATGCCATGCTGGTGCATGCATCCAAGGTTATCCAGGCCAATGCGGGCCATGACGATTTCGTTGCGCGCATCGGCGGCGACGAGTTCGTCGTGGTGAGCCATGGGCTTGACGACGACGGACTGTCGGCACTTGCCCATCGCATCGTCGAGGACATGCGCCAACCTGTCGATTACCGCGGTCATCCGTGCCGTTTCGGGGTCAGTATCGGCATTGCCGCCAACAATGGCGTCGACGCGAAACAGTTGCTGGTCAACGCCGATCTGGCGCTCTATCGGGCCAAAAGCCGTGGCCGCAACCGCTACGACTTCTTCAACGATGAGTTGCAGAGCGAGATCGTGCGGACCAAGCAGATCGCCGACGAGATCCTGGGCGGGTTGGAGCGGAACGAATTCGTCGCCTACTATCAGCCGCAGTTCGACGCCAGCACGCTCGAGATCGTCGGCGTCGAGGCGTTGTCGCGCTGGAAGCACCCGCGACGCGGCATCCTGGCCCCTGACGCTTATCTCAAGGTGGCTGAAGAACTCAACGTCGTGGCGCTGATCGACCGCATCGTCCTCAAACACGCGCTGGAGAATTTCGAGCGTTGGTCGCACAGTCATCTCAACATCCCGCGCGTGTCGGTCAACGTCTCGGCCAGGCGGCTGGAGGACAGGGACCTGATTGAAGGTCTGCGCAAGCTCGCCATCAAGGCTGGAACGGTGTCGTTCGAACTGGTGGAGTCCATTTTCCTCGATGAAAACGACGACCTGGTCACGTGGAATATCGACCACATCAAGGAGCTCGGCATAGACATCGAGATCGACGATTTCGGCACCGGCCACGCCTCGATCGTCTCGCTGCTCAAATTGCGTCCGCGCCGCCTCAAGATCGACCGCCAACTGATCACACCCATCACCGGCTCAATGGCACAACGGCATTTGGTGGCGTCGATCATCGAGATCGGCAAATCGCTCGGCATCGAAGTGGTCGCCGAGGGCGTCGAGACGATGGAGCATGCGCGCATCCTCAAGGAACTTGGCTGCGATATCCTGCAGGGCTACCTTTTTGGCCGCCCGATGGAGGCCAAGGCCTTCAAGGCCTTCGCCCCATCGCGTAAATGGCTGGCCGCGGGCTAGATTGCCCCTAACCAATGGCGTTGCCCTTGGCCGCCGCCTCACCCGTTGCAGACCAATCGCCGCATCGCTATATAGCCCCCGTCGGAAAAGGCAGAGTTGGTTTGGTAAGCCCAACTCCTCTCGGTAACGAGAGCTCTGGTCTTTGGCTTCGTGCACGAGATCCCCACGACGAACATCGGACGCTGATCCAGCGCCCTGTCGTTCGTCCGTGTGGTTCTTATCTCGAGGAACGCTCCGGTCGAACATCGACCAAGGAGTAGTTTCATGCACAGCCACCACCCAATTTCCTATGACGTCATCATCTCCGGCGCCGGCCCGGTCGGCTTGTTTCTCGCTTGCGAGCTGCGCCTGGCCGGCCTCTCGGTCCAGGTACTGGAAAAGGCCGACGACACCAGCTCGCCGCTGAAACGGCTTCCTTTCGGCATGCGCGGTCTGTCAGCGCCGACCATCGAGGCCTTCCATCGTCGCGGCCTGCTGGACGCCATTGTGCCGCCGCCGGCGAAGAATGGCCCGGGCGACGACACATTGGCCGCCGCGCACTGGATGCGGCAGCCGCGCCGCCCGGGCGGCCATTTCGCCGGCATCCAGTTCCATCTCGACGCCGTCGACAGCTCGAAATGGCCCTATCGCCTGCCCGGCCCGGCGGGCACCAGCATGGCGGTCGAGATGGAGCATCTGGAAACAATGCTCGCCACCCGCGCAGACGCGATGGGCGTCGAGATCAGGCGCGGGCTCGGCGTCGAAAACTTCGCCCAGTCGCACGAGGATGTGACCATCCGCGCCGGTGGCGAGGTCTTTCGCGCCCGCTGGCTCGTCGGTTGCGATGGCGGCCGCAGCACGGTGCGCAAGCTTGGCGGCTTTGCCTTCACCGGCACCGCTGCCGAGTTCACCGGCTATTCCGTCGACGTCGAAATTGCCGATCCGGACACGCTCGGCCTTGGCCGCCACTACACCCCGACGGGCATGTACACCTACTCGCGGCCAGGCACCATCGCGATGGTCGAGTTCGACGGCGCCGCTTTCCATCGGACAGAGCCGGTCACGCTGGAGCACGTGCAGGCGGTGCTGCGCCGCGTGTCCGGCACCGACGTCACCCTGACGACGCTGCGCCTCGCCACCACCTGGACCGATCGCGCCTACCAGGCGACCACCTACCGCAATGGGCGGGTGCTGCTTGCCGGCGACGCCGCGCACATCCATTCGCCGCTAGGCGGCCAGGGGCTCAACCTTGGGATTGGCGATGCGATGAACCTCGGCTGGAAGCTCGCCGCCACCATCCGCTGCGACGCGCCGGCCGGCCTCATCGACAGCTATTTCGACGAGCGGCATCCGGTGGCCGCGCAAGTCCTCGACTGGTCGCGCGCCCAGGTCGCGCTGATGCGGCCAAGCCGCAGTTCACGCGCGCTCGAAGCCATCATCCGCGACCTCATCGACACGCGCGACGGCGCGACCTACTTCGCCGAGCGCGTCTGGGGCGTTTCGCTGCGCTACGACCTTGGCGGCAGCCACCCACTGGTGGGCCGCAGCGCGCCCGATATCGAACTGGCCGACGCAACGAGGCTCGGCGAGCGCTTGCGGAACGGCCAAGGCCTGTTGCTGGACTTCGATTCCCACCCTGCCCTGCAAGCGATTGCCAGCCGCTGGAGCGGGCGGATCGCCTATGTCGCCGGGGATGCCAGGGAGCGCCTGGGCCTGAACGCCCTGCTCGTGCGCCCCGATGGCTTCGTCGCCTGGGCCGCTGATGGCGAGCCTGACCTTGGCGAAGCGACGCACGCCGCATCGCAATGGTTTGGCGAAGCCGAAACAGGTGGCTGCGCATGCTAAGGAACTGTTTGACCCTGATTTCGGTTGTCTGCTGTGCGAAGTGCCGTTCCACGAAGGCACCTGATGAGCGAACATGAAACATGGCGGACAAGAAGCGCGATTCCCTGCGAAAGGTCCTGAGTGGCATCGTCGCGGCAATTGCCGGCGCGCCTGATCGCGAGCAAGGCCTGAGCACCGCCAAAGCGTCAGTAGTCGCCGAATGGCCGCTGCCGCCATCGGCAACGCTTGGCTCCGCCTTGCGCCTGAAGGGGATCGAACGCGAAATTCGAGCCCGCCTGCCGTGGGCTGTGAGGAGATTTGCCAAGGCCGAGACGGGTCGCATCGTCCTGCGCATGTTGAAAACCGACGCGGATGCCTTCCAGGCGGCCTCGGCAACCATCTCCAGGACACTGGAGGGGATCGAAACCCTCGCCGTGCTTCCGCGCGAGGCAGAGGATATTCTCACCATCTCCGCCCGCGAGCGCCACAAATGGCTGAAGGACGGCCGCCTAAAGAGCATCGGCACCCGCACCGTCAAGATGCGCGGGCGATCCAAGGCCGTGACCTTCCATGTCTTCGATCCACGCCACATCGAGGATGTTCTCGACCGCGACCTGGCGAGCGCCTGGCGGGAGGAAGATGCGCAGGAAGCGTCCGAAAACAGGCGGCGCGGTGCCGGCAAGGCCGCCCTGACGCGCGCGGGAAAACGACAGCGCAAGGCGCGCAGCGCCAGGACTTCGGGAAAGGATGACGCTCCACCGCCGAAGCTGGAGGGCTGGGACACATTCGAGGCGGAAGGCCTGCTGCGCTAGAGCCGAGGACGCTTTTCAACCAGTCCGAACCGCTAAATCCCGCGGTCCGGAAAAACCAGGCGGTTGTCGGGAATCGCCCGGGCCGTTCGTCCTCTGGGTGCAACCAAGAACCGAACCAACCAGCCGGAGCCTGCCATGATCCCCACCATCACCGCCTTCGAACGATCGCCCGACGGCGGCAAGGGACTGGCGCGCGATACGCGCGTTCGCTGGGCGCTCGAAGAAGTGGGGCAACCCTATGAAGTTCGTCTCGTTTCCTTCGCCGGGATGAAGGCGCCTGGCCATATGGCCATCCATCCGTTCGGCCAGATCCCCACCTATGAGGAAGGATCTCTGTGCCTGTTCGAGACCGGCTCGATCGTCTTTCATCTTGCCGAGCGGCATGCGGGCCTGCTGCCCAGGGATCGCGATGCCCGCGCGCGTGCCATCACCTGGATGTTTGCCGCCCTCAACACCGTCGAGCCGCCCATCCTCGAATTGACGACGGCGAGAATATTCGAAGCCGACAGGCCGTGGAGCGAAGAGCGCCTGCCGTTGGTCAAGGGCCGGGTTCGCGCCCGGCTGGACCAGCTCTCGGCCTATCTGGGCGCCGCCGAGTGGCTCGATGGTGCGTTCAGCGCCGGTGACCTTTTGATGGTATCGGTACTGCTGCGGCTACGCATGTCGGGCATTCTGGACGAATATCAAAACCTGGCTGCCTATGTGGCGCGCGGCGAAGCCCGCCCCGCTTACGCCAGGGCCTTCGCCGCGCAATTCGCGGTCAACGCCGCATCATAAAGCCTAAGCCGACAGCAGGAGCAGTGCGACCACAGCAGAAATGAGCGGAAGTCAGGCGAACGCGGCCGCGGCGGGCGGCGGATCGCGATTGTCAGGCATCGGAACGGGCTCGTATCCGGCATAGAAGGCGCTCAAGCGTGCCTGCCCGTTCGAACGCGACCGCAGTGTCTCTTCCAGCTTGAACGTGGCTGAGAGCGGCACCATGGCGTGGATGACGACGGCAACATCGCGACCTTCCTGGTCCCCGATCCGGCCACGGCGGCTCTTCAGCTCGCCGGTGATGCTGCCGGCATAGTCCGCCGGCGTCACCACCTCGACCTTCATGATCGGTTCGAGCAGTTGCACGCCGAGATACGGCGCGGCCTCGCGAAAGCAGGCGCGGGCCGCAACCTCGAAAGCCGGGGCCGAGGAGTCGGTCTCGTGCCAGGCGCCGTCCACCAGCGTCGCCTTGACGCCGATCATGGGAAAGCCCGCGAACGGCCCCGACGACAGGGCGCTGCGCAGCCCCTTTTCGACCGCCGCACCATATTCGTTCGGAACCGCGCCGCCGGCGATCCTGGACGCGAAAACGAAGTCCGGATTGTACGCGTTCGGCTCGAACGCAATCTTGACGCGGGCGAACTGGCCCGCGCCGCCGAACTGCTTCTTGTGGGTGTAGTCCTGCTGGTGGCTGCGGGTGATCGTCTCGCGATGGGCGACCTGCGGTGAGCCGACGTTCACGTTGATCATGAACTCGCGGCGCAGACGCTCAATGATGCTGTCGAGCTCAGGCTCGTCCATGTAGGCCACAATTGTCTGACCGGATTCCTCGTCCCACTTGACATGGAACCAAGGATTCTCGTCCGCCAGCCTCGACAGGGCGATACGCAGCTTCTCCTCATCGGCTCTCGACTTCGCCTCGATCGCGATTTGCAGCAAGGGCCATGGCGCGGCAGGTTCTTCCATGACGATATGGTCGCAGGTTGGCCGGATGTCCGCAACGGCAGAGGACGGGCGCCGTCAACAGCCACGGCTACGGATATTTCGCCTTTGCGCCCGGGTTTGGATCGCCCTGCAACTCCTTCGGCAAAGGCAGGCTTGAGCATTGCAGGTGCACGTCGCGGGCGTAACGCTTTCGCTGCTTCTGCTCGGCCTCCTTGGTGGCCGCGATGATGCCCAGGCCGTACGGGCCGAGGACCGCGAATTCCCAGCCCGGATGTTGTTTTTCGCGCGCCGCGTAGTCCGAAGCCGCCGCCCGCGCCTGCTGGCATTCCGGCGACGCCCATTTCGGATCCTGCGGCGAAAGCGACGCGCCATAGTCGACCGGAGAGGTCGCGCATCCGGCCACTGTCGCGGCCAATGCGACGGACACTGCAATTCGCATCTCAACCCTCATCCGAAGCCCTTCTCGCTGTCCGCAAACCTCGCAGGCGCCCCGTCCGCGCCAATCACGTGTATGCGATGTCTCGCCGGAGCGCTTGCCATAGGCCTCGCTTCATGTCGATCTTCCCGCGGCCAGATTCAGGCCGCGTGCCTGGAACCAAATGACGGGCGAGACTGTTCCGTTGTAACTTTAACACAGCGCTGGCGCGCCCGGTCGGTTGGGCAAGCGGCGACTTCGAGGAGCTCTCATCATGAATATTTCGTCCGGATTTCGTAGAATCGCGGTTGCCGCCATCGCCACCGCGGGCATCGGCTTTGCCAGCGCCGCGCATGCCGACAGCGGCACAATCCGCTTTGCCGTCTACAAGGCGGCCTTCTTCGTCGGCGGCTCCGGCGGCGAAGGCACGTTCACCTTCCACGGCAAAACCTATCCCATCTCGATCGGCGGCGTCTCGGGCGGCCTCGCCTTCGGCGTTTCAAAGACCTATTTCCGAGGCACCGTGCGCCACATCAGGCGCGTCCGCGATGTGACGGGGGTCTACGGTGCGGCGGGCGGCGGCGGCACGCTCGGCAAAGGCGCCCAGATGATCGTCATGACGAATGACAGGGGTGCCCAGCTCGAGCTCACCGGCAAGCAGGTCGGGCTGCAGGTCAACGCCGATCTCAGCGGCATGGCCATCTCGCTGAGGTAAGGGACTCTCGCCCCGACGGTAAGAGGTCTGACGGAAAAGTCCAGAAGGCGGCGTCGGCTCGACAGCCGCCTTTTCCCTGGCCGAAGACCCGCAGGCTGTTGATCCAGACACGAGGTTGGACGCATGGCGCTCAAACGGATGGACAATGTCGGAATCGTCGTCGATGACCTCGAAGAGACGATCGGTTTCTTTCGCGAGCTCGGCCTTGAACTCGAAGGGCGGGCCACGATCGAAGGCGAATGGGCGGGACGTGTCACCGGACTGGGCGATCAGCACGTCGAGATTGCCATGATGCGCACGCCCGACGGTCACAGCCGGCTCGAACTATCCCGCTTCCTCACGCCGCCGGTCGTCGCGGATCACCGCAACGCCCCGGTCAACGCGCTGGGCTACCTGCGCGTCATGTTCACCGTGGACGACATCGACGATACGCTTGAAAGGCTTCGCAAGCGCGGTGCGCGGCTCGCAGGCGAGGTCGTTCAGTACAAGGACGTATATCGGCTCTGCTACATTCGCGGACCCGGACACCTTCTCATCGGCCTCGCCCAGGAACTCGGCTGAGCGCAAGGCGATGACAATGGCCAAGAGCGACCAATGCCGGCGGGCGCGTCTCACAAGGTCCCTGGCAGCCTAGAGCGTTTCACCGTTTCATGGAAACGGCGAACCGCTCTAACTCTTTGTTTTGACGCAATTCCGGACGGAAAACCGCTCACACTTTTCCTGGAATTGCTCTAGCTCCGCAGCCCCGGCGCCTCCTGGCCCGTCCTCTCGACATACTCGGTATAACCGCCGCCATAGGTGTGGATGCCTTCCGGCGTCAGTTCCAGCACGCGGTTCGACAGTGCCGCCAGAAAATGCCGGTCGTGCGAGACGAACAGCATGGTGCCCTCATATTGCGACAGCGCCTCGATCAGCATCTGCTTGGTGGCGATGTCGAGGTGGTTGGTCGGCTCGTCCAGCACCAGCAGATTGGGCGGGTCGAACAGCATCAGCGCCATCACCAGCCGCGCCTTCTCGCCGCCTGACAGCACGCGGCACTTCTTCTCGATCTCGTCGCCGGAAAAGCCGAAGCACCCGGCAAGTGCGCGAAGCGGCGCCTGGCCGGCCTGCGGGAAATTGTCTTCCAGCGTCTGGAACACGGTGCGCTCGCCTTCGAGCAGCTCCATGGCGTGCTGGGCGAAATAGCCCATCTTCACGCTCGGCCCGCGCGCCACCGTGCCGGTGTCGGGGTCGGAAGCGCCGGCCACCAGCTTCAGCAGCGTCGACTTGCCGGCACCGTTGACGCCCATGATGCACCAGCGCTCGCGGCGACGGACCTGGAAGTCGAGCCCCTCATAGATGGCGCGGCTGCCATAGGCCTTGTGGACGTTCTTCAAGGTGACGACATCCTCGCCGCAGCGTGGCGCCGGCTGGAACTCGAAATTGACGATCTGGCGGCGCTTGGGCGGCTCGACGCGGTCGATCTTGTCGAGTTTCTTCACCCGGCTCTGCACCTGCGCGGCATGGGAAGCGCGCGCCTTGAAGCGCTCGATGAAGGCGATCTCCTTGGCCAGCATCGCCTGCTGGCGCTCGAACTGCGCCTGCTGCTGCTTGTCGGCAATCGCCCGCTGCTGCTGGTAGAATTCGTAATTGCCCGAGTAGGCGGTGAGCGAGCCGGCATCGATCTCGACGATCTTGTTGACGATGCGGTTCATGAACTCGCGGTCGTGCGAGGTCATCAGCAGCGCACCGTCATAGCCTTTCAGGAACTGCTCCAGCCAGATCAGGCTTTCGAGATCCAGATGGTTGGACGGCTCGTCGAGCAGCATGACATCGGGCCGCATCAGCAGAATGCGCGCCAGTGCCACGCGCATCTTCCAGCCGCCGGAGAGTTTTCCGACATCGCCGTCCATCATCTCCTGGCTGAAGCCGAGGCCATCCAGCACCTCGCGGGCGCGGCCGTCCAGCGCATAGCCGTCGAGCTCCTCGAAGCGATGCTGCGCCTCGCCATACTTCTCGATGATCTCGTCCATCCGGTCGGCCTGGTCGGGGTCGGCCATCGCCGCTTCCAGTTCCGCCATCTCGGCCGCCACGTCGCTCACCGGCCCGGCGCCGTTCATCACTTCGGCGACGGCGCTGTGGCCTTCCATGTCGCCGACATCCTGGCTGAAATAGCCGATGGTGACGCCGCGATCGACCTGCACCTGGCCCTCGTCGGGCTGCTCCTGGCCGGTGATCATGCGGAACAAGGTCGTCTTGCCGGCGCCGTTCGGCCCGACAAGACCAATCTTCTCGCCCTTCTGCAAGGAAGCCGACGCCTCGATGAAGACAAGCTGACGGCCGTTCTGCTTGCTGATGCTTTCAAGTCTGATCATGCGGTTTCCGGACAATGCCTGCGCTAAAAGGATTTGCCCGGCGCCTTACGCGAAGGATGGCGGCAAAGGAAGAGGCACAAGCGCCGCAGCGGGCGCGACGCTCTTCCTTCCCCCCTTGTGGGGGAAGGTGGATCGGCGCGCAGCGCCGAGACGGTTGAGGGGTGTTCCAGCGGAGTGAGACGTTGGCGTTCCCTGGAGCACCCTCATCCGACCTCGCTTCGCGAGGCCACCTTCTCCCGCAAGAGGAGAAGGAAAAACCCTGCCAGACACACTTCAGAAACAAGATTCAACATGCGGGAAAAACTGAAGAAAACATCGTCTGCGATAACCATCCCCGTAGCGGCCGGACAGCGGTCGCCACACGACGCAAAGGGATGGTCCCGACAATGCAACGACGTTCGACCGGATGGATGGGTGCCCTCGCAGGCATTTCGCTCGCCATGCTTGCGGTCGCGCAATCGGCTGCGCAGGCGGCGGTCACCCGGAGCGAATATTGCAGCCGGCTCGGTTCTCAACTCGACGGAGCCATCCGGACCAAAGCCGAACCCGGTGCCAGCGCCAGCCAGATCGCCACGGCAGAGGCACTCCAGGACAAGGCCAACCGGTTTTGTGCCGAGCGCAAGGAGGCGCAAGGCATCCGGACCTACGCCAACGCCCTGAAACTTCTTGGAGTGACACCGGTCGACCTCGACCAGTGACGGCAACCATCAATCCGAAGGAAAGCCTATCATGAACAAGCCCCTCCTCTCCGCGCTGGGTCTCGCCATTGCGCTCGGTCTGGCCATGCCGGTTATCGGCACCAGCACGGCCAACGCGGCCGCCACCACCGCCGCTGCGCCGACCACGGCTCCCGCCGCGCCGACCGCGCCCGCGACTGTTCCGGCGGCTCCCGCTGCCGTCGATGCAGCTAAGACGCCGGTCAAGGCGGCGGCGCACAAGCACCACAAGAAGCATCGCAAGCATGTGCGCAAGCACGGCCACAAACACGTGGGCAAGAAGCACGGCCACCGGCATGTCGCCAAGAAGCACACCCACAAGAAGCACGGCCACGCCAAGGCGGCTTGATCGCCAGCTTTTTTCTGACTTCCTCCCGGGAAAAGGCCGCCATTCGCTAAAAGCGAGGGCGGCTTTTTCTTGTGTACAAGAAGGCAAGCCGGATCCGCTGAAAGTTAGTCAAAACAGGCGCTTACGGTAACTCCTCGCTTCAGATCGTGAACCGCCTCAAGCCACCCCGAGTGCTGTCCGGACTTGCGGACCGCTCATGCCGCTGTCGAAGACGGTGGTGTCGGCATCGAAGCGCCGGGCTTGCGACAGCCGTCCGACCGTGCCACCGATCATGCCGGCGCCCAGAATTCCAATTCTCATCTTCGCCTCCTGTTCGCTCACCACGGCAGTCTTTTGCCGTCGCGGAAGAAGCCGCCCGTCGGCCCGTCGTCCGGCAAGGTCGCGGCCCAGACGATGCCGGCCGCCCCTTGCGCCACCGGGCGTCCGCCCGGCCCGCCCATGTCGGTGGCGACCCAGCCCGGGCAGATGGCATTGACCAGCACGCCGGAGCCGCGCAATTCCGCCGCCAGCACGCAGGTCAGCGCATTGAGCGTCGCCTTCGATGTCGAATAGGCCGGCGCCCGCTCCCATCGAGGCCAGCGAACCGCCCTCGGACGACACATTGACCAGCCTTCCGTGGCCGCCGGCCTTGAGCAGCGGCGCGAAGGCGGCCGCCACCCGCCAGGCGCCGAAGACATTGGTCTCGAAGGCTTCGCGGATGACAGTCCAGTCCGGTCGCGAGGCACGCGAGCCGGTGTCGTAGTGGATGGCGGCATTGTTGATCAGCACGTCGAGCCGGCCGAACCGGCGTTCGACCCCATCGGCTGCCCTTGCAGCCGCGTCGGATGCCGCGACATCGAGCGCGATGGCCTCGACATGGCCGTCGAGCGCTTTCGCTGCCGCCTCGCCCTTGGCCAGATCGCGCACGCCGAGCAGCACGCTGAAACCGAGTTTCGCCAGTTGGCGACCGGTTTCAAGTCCGATGCCGCGATTGGCACCGGTGATGAGGGCGACTTTGTCGGGATGCATGGTCATGTGGAATGCCTCCGTTATCGTCTCGGGAAAAGATGGCATAGCCGTAATTGATTTATTAGGCGGCGGAGATCGCAATCATTGTGCGGCCGAGTGCATGAATTGACCGGGCAGGAATCGGGTGTCGTCCGATGTCGTGCCATGCGATCGTTCGCCGATCACGAGGATCGGCCATGCTCACGCTTCACGATTATCTGCCATCGCAAAATGGCTGGAAAGTCCGGGTTCTGCTCGGCCTGCTGAAGATCCCTTACCAGACCCGCCTCGTCTCGATCTTCGAGGGCGAGAGCCACAGCGATGCCTTCCTTGCCCTCAACCCGGCGGGCGCGGTTCCCGTGCTCCAGCTCGAAGACGGCAGCGCCATCGCCGAATCCAACGCGATCCTCACCTACCTCGCCGAAGGCACGCCCCTGCTGCCGGCGGACCGCTACCGGCACGCCAAGGTGATGCAGTGGCTGTTCTTCGAACAGTACAATGTCGAGCCCGTGATCGGCTCGCTGCGTTTCTGGACCTTGACCGGACGGCTCGAGCGCAACCATGCCATGGTTGCCGGCAAGCGCGAGGCCGGCGCCCGCGCGCTGGCCGCCCTGGACCGCAGCCTTGCCGAGACGCCGTTCCTCACCGGAAACGACCTCACCATCGCCGACATCGCCATCTACGCCTACAGCCACCGCGCCGGGGATTGCGGCTTCTCTCCACCGGACTACCCGGCATTCCTCGCCTGGACCGGCCGCGTGGGCGAAGCCATCGGCCAGGGCTATCCGGTTCACCCCTACAGCATCGACCCGCATTCGGGCGGCTGAGACTACTTCTTGCCCTGCGGATAGATCGTCTCGCCACGCTTCAGCATCGCGACAAAGGTCTCGATCTTCTTCTTGCGGCCGGCCTCGGTCTTCATGTTGTGGATGCGGAAGGCGAGCGAGAAGCGGTTCTGCGCACTGAGTTTTTCCAGCATCGCCTTCGCCGCCGGCTCGGCATCGATGGCCGCCTGCAAATCGTCGGGGATTTTCATCTCCTTGCTGCCGCCATAGGCGCGCGCCCAGCGCCCGTCGGCCTTGGCGGCTTCGACCTGTTTCAGCCCATGCCCGGTCATGCGGCCCTCCTCCACCAGCCGCGCGACATTGTCGATGTTGATCTTGCTCCAGATGCTCTTCTTGCCGCGCGGCGTGTAGCGCTGGAGAAAACTGTTCTCGTCCAGCCCCTTGCGCACCGCATCGATCCAGCCGTAGCACAGCACGACGTCGATGGCCTCCTTCGGCGTGATCGACTTAAGTCCCGACCCGGCCTTGTGCACCTTGATCCACACCTCGCTTTCGGTGGCGTGGTGCTGGCCGAGCCAGGCATAAAAACTCGCCGCGTCGGAGAATTCCCGCACCTTGTCGGGATCGACCTTGACCGGCGCCATCAGCGCCCCCGCGGGTTCAGAATTGTCGTCACTGGCGTCCCTGTCATCTTGCCTCCATCATGCTGCGATTTCCGGCATCATGGCATCGGCCACTGTCAATTCCCGTCAGCAGTGAGGCACGGTGCCGCGAAATAGGGAACGCGCGATACATCGCCGTGTTGCGGCTGGAGCGCGCCCGACCAGATGGAGGAGCGCGACGCTTCCCCACCGTGCTATAGGACCACAAATGCCACGCTGGGGAACACGCCACAATGAAATCTCTGCTTTTCGGCCTTGCCTTGTTGCTGCCGGGCGTGGCGCTGGCCGAACCGATTGAAACCCGCAAGATCATCACCGCGCTGACCGGCGACTTCAACGGCGACGGCGCTCCCGACCTTGCCATGGTGGTCGAGACCGGGCCGACCGACCCGATGGACATCCACTTCTTCCTCGGGGACAAGGAGCACAATTACCTCAAGCCTGTCGAAATCGTGAGCGAACAGATCGGTGGCGAGTGGAACGGTTACGACCGGCCGGGCTACGAGAACTCCGCCACCGAGCCGGAGCTGACCATGCTGCCCAACGGCTCGATCAAATTCTATCTGCCGGCGCCGGAGATCGGCAGCGAGCGCACCAACCAGACGCTGACCATCGCCTACCGCGACGGCGCCTTCATCGTTGCCGGCTTCGCCTACGATTCCGATGATTACCTGCAGGAGAATGCCGCCAGCGCCTGCGACTACAATGTGCTGACCGGCAAGGGCACCAGCTCGAAGCAGCAGCCGGACGGCAGCACCAAGCACAAGACCGTGTCGGCTGAAGGCAAGACCATCGCATTCCGGGACTGGAACTCGGGCGACGCCTTCGCTGCTTGCCAGGAATAAGTGGCGCGCGCTGGGCCTTCGGCCGGCATCAGGGCGGTGGCGGCATTGCCGGCGTCAGGCCGTGGCGGCGCATGATCTCCATCATCGCAGCCTTGTCAGGCGGCCCGCCGGCAGCGGCGTTGAGCAGACCGAATGCCTCGCGGAAATAGTCCGGACCAATTGCCGCCGGCGTGATGACGCACAGCGTCTTGGCATCCCGGGTGCCGTTATTGTCGAAGCGGTGGACGGCGCCGCGTGGAATGCACAGCGCCTCCCCCGGCCCAACCTCGATCGGCTTGCCGTTCACGGTCCAGGTCAAGACCCCGTCAATGCCGTAGATCGTTTCCTCGTAATGATCGTGGCTGTGCGCCGGCGCGGGCAGGCGCTGCGCGCCCGGCACCACCAGTTCGAAAGCGGCGACACTGCCGTTCGAATTTTCGCCCGACACCAGGAAACGGACCGACAGCCCCTTGGTGCCGCCGATGGTCTCATTGGCTGGGTTGACCTGAAGATCCATGGCTGACATTGCGCAAACCCCTCCGGTAAATTACATTTACTAGCAGTCAGTAAACTCAATTTACCGGATCGTCAATGGCCACCTCCACCGAAGTCCTGCAGACCAAGACCACGGAGCTTTTGATCGGCGCCCTGCTGCGCGTGCCGGCGCAGGCCATCCAGCGCCGGCTGATCAAGGAGCTCAACGCCGCCGGTTTCGACGAATTGCGCCTGCCGCATATGGCCGTGCTGCAGTTTCCCGGCCCGGACGGCGCGCGCCCCGGCACCATCGCCGAACGTGCCGGCATGAGCAAACAGGCGATCAACCAGTTGCTCAGCAGCCTCGAAAATTACGGCTATATCGTCCGCTCCGACGGCGAAGGCAGCGCGCGCGTGGTGCACGCCACCGAACGCGGCCACGCCGCCTTCTGGAAGATGGTCGACATATTGCGCGACATCGAGGAGGAGTGGCGCACCGAGCTCGGGCCGGAGCGCTTCGACCAGCTCAAAGCGCTGTTGTTCGCCGTCTGGGACAGCCCGCTAGTGCGCTGACCGAAACCGCATTCGTGCATCATCATCGGCATTTCCGATGACGCTATCGGTTTCTTCCGTTTCCTTCTCGGCACACCGACCTGCCAATCCTCTGCCCTTGTCCCATCAAAGCAAAGGCAGAGCGAAATGAACCTTTCGAACCAGAAGATCCTGATCGTCGGCGGCGGCTCCGGCATGGGCCTGGCGCTGGCCAGGCGCTGCGTCGAGGCCGGCGCCACGGTCATCATCGCCGGGCGCAGCGAAGACAGGCTGCAAGAGGCGCGCGAGGCGCTTGGCAATCCCGCCGGCCTCGACGTTGCCGTCGTAGACATCGCCCGGGAAGGCCAGGTTGCGGCGCTGTTCGCCGAGATCGGTGGGCTCGACCACATTGTCAGCACGGCGGCCGACATCGACGGCGCCTACAGGCTGCTGCCGGAGCTTGACCTGAAGGCGGCGCAACGCATGGTCGACAGCAAGCTCTTCGGCCCGCTGCTGCTTGCCAAGCACGGCGCGCCACGGCTTGCGGCGAGTGGCTCGATGACCTTCATCTCCGGCATCGCCGCCTACCGGCCGGCCGCGCGCGGCTCGGTCGTCGCCGCCGTCAACGCGGGGCTCGAAGGGCTGGTGCGGGCGCTGGCCGTCGAACTTGCGCCGATCCGCGTCAACGCCGTTTCGCCCGGCTGGGTCGACACCACGATCTGGGCGCAGGTCGCCGGCGACCGCAAGGCCGAGATGCTTGCGGCGATGGCCGAGCGGCTGCCGGTCGGCAGGATCGGCCAGCCCGAAGACATCGCCGACGCCATTTTCTTCCTCATCGGCAACGGATTTGCCACCGGCATGACGCTGCATGTCGAAGGCGGGCACCGGCTGGTTTAGCCGGTGACGGTCTTCGCCAGGGAGTTGTTTGGAAACAATGCTTTGGAGCCATCTGCCGATTCAAGTCCTGAGCCCGTCTCAAGACGTTCCGGCACCAGCGTGTCGCGCGCGGCGGCGAGCAATTGCCTGAGCGCCGGCGGCTGGATGCGCCGGCGTCGCCAGATCATCGTCAGCGGTGCCGTCCGCATTCGGCCGGGCCATGGCAATTCCCTGAGCTCGCCGCGCGCCAGCGCATCGCTGACGGCGAGACGGGGAAGGAGGCCGAGCCCGGCACCCGTCGCCACCAGCCGGGCAATGGCGCCGATGCTGCCGACTTCGGCCGCGGGTTGGGGCGGAACCATATCCGCCTCGGCAAAAGCGGTGTCGAACATGTGCCGGTAGACGCATCCGGGCTCCGTCGCCACGAAGCGCAGAGCGGCCAGGTCTGCCAGGTCGCGCGGCGCGGCGGCTTGCCCGGGAGCCGCGACCAGCACCAGCGGTTCGGCCCCTATCGTGCGCCTGGCCAGGCGTCCGTCGGCGGCGCGCTTCGCACCGTCCTGACGCTCGAAGCAGAAGGCGACGTCGATGTCGCCGTCCTCCAGCAGGCGCCGCAGCGTGCCGCTGTCGGCCACCTTCATCCGCACGGTGATGTCGGGATGGCCAGCCTGGAACCCCGGAAGCCAGGGCGCCAGACGGGCCGAGGCGATCGTCTCCAGCGCGCCGATGGTCAGTGCCCCGCTGCCGCGCCCGGCAGCCGCCAGCACCGCGGCGCGCGCCTCGCCGTCGAGCCGCAGCAGCTCTTCGGCGATCGGCTTCAGCGCCAGCCCCGCCGGCGTCAGTTCAAGGCCGGACTTCGAACGCGTGAACAGGGCAGCACCCAGTTCGGCCTCGAGAGACTGGATCTGGTCGCTGACGCTCGATTGCGCGAGGTGAACCGCCTCGGCGGCACGCGTGATGTTGCGGCAGCGCGCCACCGCGAGGAAGGTCTTGAGCAGTCTGGGGTGCATTGCCGGGCCGACACCAGGCCTATTGCAGTTGCGGCTTCTTCAAGAAACTGCCGCGGTCTGCGGATTTGACGCGCAGCCAGGTCTCGCGGCCGTCGCGCACCACCCGCATCGGGATCTCGGCGCCGGCCGAGCCGCTGTCCCACAGCTTGCGATAGAAATCCGCGAGCCCGTCGACGGCGCCGTCGCGCACCTCTGAGATGACGTCACCCTGGCGCAGGCCGGCTTTTGCCGCCGGGCCGCCCTCGGTCACGCTCATCACCACCACCTTGCCGTCGCTTTCGGCCGACAGGGCGCCGAGCCACGGGCGCGGCGGCTTGGCCACCTGGCCGCGCGTCAGCAGATCGTCGAGGATCGGCGGCAACAGGTCGATCGGCACCACCATGTTGATATCGGCGACTTCGCCGGCGCGGCTCATCTGCAGGCGCAGCGAACCGATGCCAAGCAGCGCCCCGTCGGCGCTGAACAGCGGCGCCCCGCCCCAGGACGGATGCGCTGGCGCGATGAAGATCGCCTCGTCGAGCAGATACTCCCAATAGCCGGCGAATTCCTGCTTGGTGACGATCTTGGCCTCGACCGCCCGGCCGACGCCGTCGGCAAGCACCACCGCGTCGCCGATCCTGGCCTTGCCGGCATCGCCCAGCGCCACGGCCGGCAGGCCGGTCGGCGCCAGCGCCTGGACAAGGCCGAAACCCGATTCCTGATCATAGGCCAGCGCGTGCGCCGGGATGACACGGCCGTCATGCGCGGTCAGCCAGACCTCTTCGGCCTCGGTGATGAGATAGCCGATGGTCAGCACCAGCCCGTCATTGCGGATGACGACGCCGCTGCCTTCCCTGAGCGTGCCCAGCGCGCCGGCTGTGAAGGCATCCTCGGGAACAGTGGCGCGCACGGCAACGACGGAGCGCGGATTGGGATTGATGGCCATGATTTTGTCCTGCGATGCAAATGCTTGGCGGCTTCTCCTATAGGTATGGCTCGGAGGGGATGCTGCAAGGGGTGAGAAGCGGTGGCCGCAGGCCACGAAAAGCCAATTGCTTGGCTTTCGAGTTTCGAACGGTGAAGGCCCGGTCCGCCTTCAGGCAGATCAAAAGTTCCAGTGGGCGTTTTGAAGGGCTGGGGCGCGGCGCCCGCATAAACAATAGTTCAACGCAAGTTGAACTTTCGCCTCCGCGGCCCTAGCTGTAGATGCATCCGCTCAATCACATCCTTCCCATCCCCACCCGAGGCCCGACATGACAGACTACACCCCGCCGAAAGTATGGACCTGGAACAAGGCAAATGGCGGCGCCTTTGCCAGCATCAACCGGCCGATCGCCGGGCCGACGCATGACAAGGAATTGCCCGTCGGCAAGCATCCGCTGCAGCTCTATTCGCTGGCCACGCCGAATGGCGTCAAGGTCACCGTCATGCTGGAGGAGCTTCTGGCGCGCGGCCACAAGGGCGCCGAATACGATGCCTGGCTCATCCGGATCAACGATGGCGACCAGTTCGGCAGCGGCTTCGTCGAGGTCAACCCCAACTCCAAGATCCCGGCCCTGATGGATCGCAGCGGCGCCACGCCGGTACGCATCTTCGAATCCGGCTCGATCCTGGTCTATCTCGCCGAAAAGTTCGGCGAATTCCTGCCCACCGAGCAGCCGGCGCGCGCGGAAGTCCTGTCCTGGCTGTTCTGGCAGATGGGTTCGGCACCGTATCTGGGCGGCGGCTTCGGCCATTTCTATGCCTACGCGCCGCAGAAATTCGAATATGCCATCGACCGTTTCGCCATGGAAACCAAGCGGCAGCTCGATGTGCTCGACCGCCGGCTGGCGGAGACGGAATATCTCGGCGGCGAGGATTACACGATCGCCGACATGGCGGTGTGGCCCTGGTATGGCGGGCTGGCGCTCGGACGCATGTACAATGATTCCGGCGAGTTCCTGTCGGTGCAGGAATACAAGCACGTCCAGCGCTGGGCCAAGGCCATCGACGCCCGGCCGGCGGTCAAGCGCGGCCGCATGGTCAACCGCGCCTTCGGCGAGCCGGCCCTGCAACTGCATGAGCGCCACGACGCCAGCGACTTCGACACCAAGACGCAGGACAAGCTGGCCGCCGAATAGGCGGCGGCAAAAGCTGGCAAGAAAAACCCGCCACCAGATTGGTAGCGGGTTTTTTCAAATGCCTGATGCTGAACCGGTCAGTGCAGCACTTCTACGATCTGACGGGTGTCCGGGTCGACCAGGACAGTCTGGTCGTTGATCACGGCGACGCGATACTTGACGTTGGGCACTTCGCGCAGTTCGACCTTATCGGGCACCGGCGAGCCGAGCTTGAGCTCAAGGCCCAGCAGATTGACCGACGCCAGCGGCTGCTTCTTGACGTATTCGCGAACCACAGTTTCCTGCTCCGGCTGAACGACGATGGTATCCGCCAGGGCCGCACCGATGCCGCCCATCAGGACGATCGCGGCTGCCGCACTCGAAAGATAATGTTTCATAACAACCTCCATATCCATTATCCGGGCTTCCGGCCCTGTGGGAGAACTCGGCCACCGTCACGAGGTTCCATTTCGATTTGTGGAATAAATGCGACACGCCCAACAAATGCCTATTTTCTATTTTTTCGAAATCGAGCGAAAGCGCGCAATCTATGCTTTTGACAATCCGCGATTAATTACCGGATTTGAGGAATGTCGCGGAATGCACTTGACTCGGAGGATGCATCCAACGTGCTCTTTCCATAGAACGCGAACCGTCGATTGCCTTGGCGACAGCTAACGTAGAGCGAACGCTGTCGTTCCACGTGCCGTCATGGAAGACATTAAAAGGCTCGCCGGCCGGGAACAGGGGCTGGTAGTCGGTCGTCCCACTGCCGATCTATCCCCGGTATCCGGCCTCACAAGTGATCGGCCTCACAGCGAAACACCGTCGCGATGCAGCGGCGGAACACCGTCGACCTCACCCTCGCTCACCGCCTTGCGTGCGCGACTGTAGATCAGCCGCATGACGAGCGCGAAATAGCCGACTTGGAGGACCACCAGCACGGCTATCGTCCAGCCCAGCGCCTTCCAGAAAGAACCGGTGGCCATGTAAGCCCAGACCGCCACGATGATGGTCGTGGCTGACATCCCCACGAGAAATTGTCCAAAATACATCGATCCCGCATCGCCGAAACCACCCGGTTTCGCACGACTCCCTGCCCGAATTCCCAATGCCCGCCTATAAAGTTTCATTATTTTAGCAACTACGCAACTATGTGATCGTCCGACCTTAGCCCAGCCTCGAAATTTGTTGCGCGTTGACCTGGTCGGGAGCAATTTGATGCTCACGGACTGCGGGTGGCGCAGAAAATAAGTCCGGGGGATGGGGAAATGACGCTCAAACTGATCGGAGCCGGTTTCGGCCGCACCGGCACGTGGTCGACTTTTGCCGCGCTGAACAGGCTCGGTCTGCCCTGCTATCACATGCAGGAAGTGATCATGAACAAGGCCAACAAGGGCCATCTCGATTTCTGGCGCAAGGTGGCCAACAGCCCACCCGGCAGCCAGCACGACTGGAACCGCGTCTTCGCCAACTATACGGCGACAGTCGACAATCCCGGTTGCTGTGTGTGGAAGGAATTGCTGGCCGCCTTCCCCGACGCCAAGGTGCTTTTGACCTTGCATCCGCGCGGCGCCGAGGCGTGGTACGAAAGCACGATCGACACGATCTACTTCACCGAGAATGTCTGGCAGTTCAGGATCCTGGAATGGCTGACGCCCTTCGGCTGGAAATTCGGCGACATGTCGCGCAAGCTGATATGGGGCCGCACGCTGGATGGCGTGATGAATGACCGCGCCAAGGCGGTTGCGCGCTACAACGCCTATGTCGAGGAAGTGAAGGCGGCCGTGCCCCCGGACAGACTGCTGGTCTACAAGGTGACCGAAGGCTGGGCGCCGCTCTGCGATTTCCTTGGCGTGGCGCTGCCCAACGAACCCTTCCCCAACCTCAACGACCGCGAGACGATCAAGAAGATCATCCGCGACATCATCAAGGGCTCCTACATCATGCTGGGTCTGGCGCTTGCCGCCGTTGCGGTGGTGGTTGCGGCGCTGTGGTGGTGGCTGGGGTAGTGGCACCCGCAAGCTTAAGTCCGAAGGGCATCCGAACCCCTTGCCACGGGGACCGGGAACCAACCACCGCACCTCGAGTTTCGCTTTCAGTCTTTTCAAGGATTGGAGGCCAGCATGGCACCGCGCAGCAAACCACGCACCGGCGATGACGAAAGCCCTGAGGTCGAGGGTCCGACCATCGAGCAGCAGGACTGGGACGCGATCAAGGGTGCCCAGATCCTGCCCGATACCGTGTCGGAAAACGGCGACATGCGCTACGCCGTCGAAAAGGACGGCGACCTGCCGGAGGAGGACGATGACAACGCTCTCCAGCACAGCGACGACGCCTTGCCCGACGACGAGGAAGAAGCCGCGATCAAGCGGCACCCGACACGCGAGGGGCGGTTCGACGAGACATGAGGGCCAACGCCCTTTCAGACCTGCAAGCGCTCCCTCCCCGCAATGTCCGCGTAATCCTCCGGGCTTGCGGCATCCAGCGTTTCCTCGCCCGCTTCGCCGGCGAGCCGGTGAGCTTCCTCAAATGGTTCCGCTTCTCGGCGACGGCCTGTTTGCCGCGACATCCGGACTGAACCAAGTTCCACTTCACCTGCCTTCTGAGGGGCATTTTCTCCAATGAATGTGAAAGTTGGCACACCGCTATCAGATGCCGGGCGGCCGATATCTGCTCTGCTCGACGCCCGAATTGGCCCTCGACAAGGCAAAGCCTTCATATCCGAGTTGGCTAAAATAGCGGAACATCCGATGGACATTGCCGGAACCGAACAGGACCCGTCGGACCTTTGCATACCTCACCTAAGACCTTGGTCCCAAAAGGAAAGGCAAAAGGCCGATGTGGCCCGTCACCGGGAACATACCGCCTCCGCCGTCGTTTGCCGCAAGATCTGCTGACCGGACGGGATTTCGGAGGAAGAGCCATGCACCATCGGTCCATCATCACCAGAACAGGCCACGGCCCGGGCACGGCGGTCGCCGTGTTGATGGTCGGACTTGTGGCGGTTGGGATCGTTTTCCTTGTCCTGGGCGGCTTGCTCTATTTCGGCCAGCAGCCGCCTGATCAACGCGCGCTGTCCTCCGTGCCAGCCCGATCGGCCCAGGCGGTCGATTGATGTGTGCGCAATCCGCGACGCCGCCCTCTGCCGGCAGCGCGTGTCAGCGCGCCAGCACCTTGCCATCTCTGGCAACGGCCTTGCCCCGCCGGTAGACCGTGCGGTCCTTCGGCACGGCCACCACCGCTTCGGGCACGTGCTGCGCCGGCATGGCGACGAAGTCGGCCTTGGCGCCGACGGCAATGCCATAGTCCGCCAGCCCCAGTGCCCTGGCGCCGGCATGGGTCACCACATCGAAGGCCGCCGCGAGCTCGCGGTCCTCGTAGAAGCCGGAGCGATAGCCGATCATGTTGGCCCGGTTCAGCATGTCGCCATCGCCATAGGGCCACCAGGAATCCCGGATGTTGTCGGAACCGCTGAACACGGTGACGCCGGCCTGCCGCAGGGCCGCCACCGGCGGGAAGGCATGGTTGCCGGGCGCATTGGTCATGATCGCGACGCCGGCCGCCGCCAGCATCGCGCCGGCCCTCGCCAGCGCGTCGGGCGGGATGTCGCCAAGCCCATAGGCATGGCTGACGGCGACATGGTCCGCCATGCCGAGCGTCTTTGTCCGCGCGGCGATCTCCTCGACCTGGAATAGGCCGAGCGCGCCGCCGTCATGCAGATGGATGTCGACGCCGGCGCCATGCTTCCGCGCCAGGGCGAACACCACATCGAGATGGCCCTTCACATCGCGGTCGAAGCTGGCGGGGTCGAGCCCGCCGACAAGGTCGCAGCCGAGCCTCAGCGCCTCGTCGAGCAGCTCCGCCGTGCCGGGCGAGGACAGGATGCCGCTTTGCGGGAAGGCGACGAGCTGGATGTCGATGAGGTCGCGGTATTTTTCGCGCACGGCCAGGATGGTCTCGACATGGCTGAGCCCGACCGATGCGTCGACCATGACATGGCTGCGCATGGCTAGGCTGCCATTGCCGACGCAGAGCTCGAGCTGGTTCTTCGCGCGCTCCGCCATCGGCGCTGCGGCGGCAAGGTTTCGCGCCTGGAAGGCGACGCGCTCGCGCACGTCGAACCCGTTGGTGCAGGGAATGTGCGGGCGCCAGGCATCGCCATAGAACGAGGTGTCGAGATGGATGTGCCCCTCGACGAAGGCCGGCACGACAAGCTGGCCATCAAGGTCGATGATGGCGGGGTCGACGATGCCGGGGGCGACGGCGGCGAAATCAGCCGGCGGCGCCTTGCCGGCCGGCACGATGGCGCTGAAGCGGCCGCCGATGACGAAGAAATCCGCCAGCGACCCGTCGGCCAGTTTCGCGTTGCGGAAAATCGTCTGTTCGCTCATCGTCTGCTCGCTCATGGGCGCCATCGCTGCTGAAGCGCCAGTCCTCGCCGCCCGCCTGCCGTGGGTCAATGCGGCAGCCAAGGAAACTGTTTCGCGCAATTGCCGCTGGTGCCGGCGAGACAGAGCGCGAATCCGAGCCGCGGCTCTTGCCTATTCCGCTTTCGCGGAAGTTTCGGCGGCCCCGCAATGTGCCATTGTGTTATCGCGGCGGTACGAGCCGCCCTGGTTGACGCGGGCGCCCAGCCATCCCCAACAATGCGCCGCCCCGTCCGCGTCGACCATGGCTTGGCATTGTGATCCGTCCGGCAGGCCGGGCTGTCATGACCGTCGTTGCCGCTTCAACCGCCAACCAGCGCCTTTGTCGTCACCAGATTGACGCCGGCCTCGGCGAATTCGTCATTGTGCCTGGCGATGATCTGCTCAGCGCTCTCGCTGGCACTGTCCAGCGTGCTGTGGGCGTCGGAAACCACGGTGACGCCGAGCCCTCTGGCGATTGCGGCCCTGACGGTTGCCGCGACACAAAAATCAGTCTGCGCACCGACGATCACAACCCCACCGGCCCCCTGCCCAACCACCCAGTCGCCGAAGGCTGAATTGCTGAAAGCATCGCGCACGGACTTGGCGAAGGTCGGTTCATGATCGGCTTGCTGAAGAGCGGGCCATACCGGCCAACCCGCCTCGCCCGGCGCCAGCGGATCGCCTTCGGGTCCATCATGCCTGACGAAAGCGACCTTGCGTCCATCCCGTCTTGCCCAGTCGATCACCGCCCGGGCGCGCTCGGCAATGCCGGGCGCGTCGTGGATCGGCGGCTCGTGCAGGCCGTCGAACATTCCGGTCTGGAGGTCGATGACGATGAGCGGCGCGTTGGCCATGAGGCTGGGTGCTGACATGATTTTTACATAGCATGGCGGGGAAGGCGATCAAGAATTTCGGAGTGCCTTCATTGTCGTCTTATTGGCCTGTCGCTCGATCATTGGTTCTGCAAAAGATGGCGACCGACAAAAAGCCCTGCACCAAGAACGCCCGTGGCGACGGCAAACAGCACCAACGCTGCGGCAATGCGGCCGGCAGCTGCCATCGATCTTACGCTGTGCTGCAAGCCGCTGATTTCACGAAGCGTTCGGAGGGCCAGTACGGAAATTCCAGTGGCAACGGCAGCGGTCACCGCCAAAACAAGAAGCACCGCCAGATTTGGGGGATGGTTATAGACACCGACAACCGCCTCACCAAGATGGGAAAGGAAAAACGGGGCATATCCTATGGCCGCAAAGACGCCGCCAAGCACAAAGTAAGTGACCAGGCGCCAGGGCCACTCCGAGAGCCAACGCTTGCCGGCCAGTTTTCGTGCGCGATGGTCCAGTACTGCAAAGCAAATACTGCCGGCAATCCAGCAAAAGCCGATCCACCAATCCATCCAGGCATGATATCGGACCGGACGTTATCTAGAGGTTAAACCATCACTATATTCGGCTATCGATCCCTTTGCGCGTACATTTCACTCCGGCGCGCCGGCAAACAGCACCACGCCATCCCCTCCAGCCGCCGGCCAGTCCCTGATGGTGCGGTCGTAGCCGCCGGTCAGCACCGTGCCGTCCGGAGCGAAAGCCACGGCGTAGATCGGGCCGGTCTGGCTGTCGAACAGGGCGATCTGGTTGCCGGTTTCCATGTCCCACAGCCGCGCCGTGCCGTCGAGCGAGCCCGACAGCAGGCGCTTGCCGTCGGCCGACAGCGCCAGTGTATAGACCGTGCCTTCATGGCCCTCGAAGCGCTTCACCTCGCGGCCGCTGTCGAGATCCCAGACCTTGATCGTCAGGTCGCCGCTGCCGGTGATCAGATGATGCCCGTCGGCGGTGAAGACGGCGCCATAGGTGCCCTGCTCGTGGCCGTGCCAGCTGCGCAATTGCTTGCCGCTTTCGATGTCCCAGAGTTTCAGCGTGCCATCGATGCTGCCGCTGAGCGCCTGCTTGCCGTCGGGCGAAACGGCGACCGCGCTGATCGACCAGTCGTGCCCGCTCAGCACATGCAGCACGGAATTGTCGACGAGGTCCCAGACGATGACGTTGCCGGTGTCATGCCCGCTGACGGCGCGCTTGCCGTCCGGGCTGATGGCTAGCTTGTTGACGCCGCCATTCTGGCCGGCCTGGAAGACATGCAGCACGGCGCCGTCGGCAAGTTTGCGCAGCACGATCTCGCCATCGTCGCCGCCCGTCAGGGCGCTGACGCCGTCGGGCATATAGAGCGCGGTGCGCGCCATGTCCTTGTGGACGCCGAGGTTGCGGATGAGGTGCTTGCCGCCAATGTCCCAGAGCTTGATCACACGATCGGTGCTGGCGCTCATGATCGATCGGCCGTCCGGCGCCACCGCAAGCCAGACGACGGCGTCGCGATGGCCGTCGGGCTGCGTCGGCGCCGCCGGTGGCGGTGGCGGCAACGGCGCCACGGTCGGCGGCGGAATGACGGCGAGCTCCGGCGGCGCGGCCGGCGCCTGCGGCGCGGGCACCGGCGGCGGGTTGGCGGCTATCGGTGGCGGAGCTGGTTGCGGGGCCGGCGCAGGAGCCGGCTCAGGTGCCGGTGGCGCGCTGGCGACATCCTGGCCCTTCGGCTCGGCGGGTTTGGGTTCGGCCATCTTCGGTTCATTCGGCTGGGCGGCCACCTCGCCGCCGCCCCACGGGCCGAACCGGTCGATGGCCAGTGCCGCCAGCACAATCAACGGCAAGGCGAAGAAAATCTTGCGCAGGCCGGGCCTGCCGGTCTCCTGCACGTCGGCCGCGCGGCCGAACAGCGGTGTCCCGGCCAGATGCGCCGGCCGCCCCGGCAACAGCCCGGCCCAGAACAGCACCGCGCCGACAAGGCAGGCGAGCGCCAGCAGCGAGAAGACCGCCATCTGCGTCGCCCAGGGCTCTTGCATGGCCGTCAGGCCGAAACCCTTGCCGCCCGGCAAGAGATAGAGATGTGCAAGGCAAACCGCGGCCAGCGCCATCAGCAGCACCGCCATCAACCTGTCGGCAAGCCTGTTCATGGCGCAAGGCTCATGCCGGTGACCCCGCCGATGACGGCATCGGCCTCGATATTGGCAGGCTGTGGTCGCATCGAATTCCTCGCCACGGCCGATCTTACGCAAGGCCGCGGCGGAGTCGAGTGGCCGCCGGTGCGAATGCCGCGCGGGCGCGAACGCACGATGAACCTGCAGACGTCGCCGGGAGATGACCCGGGCGCGAGCTACCTCAACTCCACCCAGACCGGCGCATGGTCGCTGGCGCCGTCCTCGTCGCGCACGGCGCGGTCGATGCCCGCCCCCTTCAGCCGGCGGGCGAGCGTCTTCGACAGCAGGATGTGGTCGAGCCGCAGACCCGCATCGCGCGGCCAGCGGTTTCGGCGGTAGTCCCAGAAGGTGTAGAGCGTCTCTTTCGGATAGACCTTGCGCAGCGCATCAAGCCAGCCCTGCTCGATGAGGGCCGCGAAGGCGGCGCGGCTTTCCGGCTGCACCAGCGCGTTGTCGTCATAGGAGCGCGTGGCATAGATGTCGCGCGGCTCGGGCACGATGTTGTAGTCGCCGGCCAGCACGACCGGCAGGCCGGTGTCGAGCAACTGCCCGGCATGCGCCTCCAGCCGCTTGTGCCAGCCCAGCTTGTACTGAAATTTCGGCCCCGGCCGCGGATTGCCGTTCGGCGCATAGAGGCAGGCGATGACGATGCCGTCGACCGCCGCCTCGATGTAGCGGCTCTGCCGGTCGGCATCGTCGCCGGGCAAGGCATCGCGGGTCAGCACCGGCTCCGCGCCACGCGCCAGGATGGCGACGCCGTTCCAGGTCGGCTCGCCCTTCCACACCGCGCCGTAGCCGGCATCGGCAAGCGCGGTGCGCGGAAACTGCATGTCGCGCGCCTTGAGTTCCTGCAGGCAGACGACATCGGGTTTCGCGACCGCCAGCCAGGCCAGAAGGTTTTCCAGGCGGCTGTTGATGTTATTGATGTTGAAGGTGGCGAGTTTCATGGGCGGGTCAGGACGCGAACCGCCCCGCCCAACCCTTCACCGTCTCCGCCAGCGTCTTCAAATGATCCGCCGTCGAGAACCCCGACACACTCTTGCGCGGCTTGAGATCATGGTCGCCGTCCTCCAGCCAGATCACCTCGATCGCATCGGACAGCCCATAACCCGCCACCTCGTCGCGCGTGCCGAACTCGTCGCGCGTGCCCTGAAAAATCAGCGTCGGCGTCTTCAGCCCGGTCAGATGCTTTGTCCGCAACTGGTCGGGCTTTCCAGGCGGATGGAAGGGATAGCCGAGGCAGACCAGCCCGGCAATTTCGCCCTTGGCGAACATCTCGTCCGCGACCATCGAAGCGACGCGCCCGCCCATCGACTTGCCGCCTATGACGAGCTTGCCGGTCACGCCCCTGGCCCTGAGATCAGCGATCGCCTTGATATATTCCGGATTGACCGTCTCGGCGCGCGGCGGCGGCTTGCGCTGGCCGTAGCGGCGGGCGGCCATGTAGTGGAATTCGAAGCGGGCAACCTGGAAGCCGGCCGCAGCCAGAGCCTTGGCGGTTGCGGTCATCGAGGGCGAATCCATCGACGCGCCGGCGCCATGCGCGAGCAGGATGGTGACGGGAGCGGTGTCGAAGCCGTCGAAGAGGAAGCTGGTCATGGGGCGTCTCGCGCCGCAGTGACGTTGCCAATCTCCCCCCTCGTGGGGGAGATGCCCGGCAGGGCAGAGGGGGGCGCCAAGGAATGCCGGCCTTCAGTCAAATCTCTCCCGGGCAAGACGGTCTCAAATGAGCCGATCCGTTGGCGGGACAGCGCCCCCCTCTGTCCTGCCGGAGATCTGCTGTCATCGCGACCTTCGCCAATCATGGTCACCCCGCCGTCCGTGCCAGCTGCATATCCACGAACTGCACGCCCCTGGCGGCCACCCCGGCCCATTCGGACTCCGCATCAAGCTCCAGATACCGCACCCAGAGCCGCCGCGCCTCGGGCAGATTGCCGGCGTCGAATTCCAGCCTGGCCAGGTTGAACACCGGATCGGCATAGCTCCTGTCGAGCGCGATCGCCTTGTGCAAATGCCGCCGCGCGGAGGCGTCGCGGCCCTGCTCGCTCATCAGCCCGGCGAGGTTGAACCAGGCTTCGACGAAGGCCGGGTCGAGCTTGATCGCCCTGGCATAATCATGCGCGGCATCCGCCGCGTGGCCGCCGGCGCGCAGGCAGTTGGCGCGGTTGAAGGCGGCGATGGCGTCGCTGGGGTCGATGGCGAGGCAGCGCTGGTAGAGCACGGCGGCACCATCATGGTCGCCGCCCTCCTCGGCCGCTTCGGCCTCGGCGAACAAATCTTCCAGCGTGTCGTCGCCTTGTGCCGCGGCGCCCAGGTCGAACAGCAATTGCCCGTCGAGCTCACTCTGGCCGCCTTCGAGATAGATCGCGTCGGGGCGGCCGTGCTGCGAGCCGACATTGAGCGATTTGGCGGTGAGCGAGGCGACCGGGCCGGAGCGGTGCACGGAGCGCGCGATCGCGCCCCAGGTGGCGCCGCCGGCAACCAGCCCGGCATATTTGCGCGCCAGGATCAGGTCGCGGAAGGAATAGGGCTCGCAGTCATGCTCGAAGGCATCGAACAAGCTGAGTAGGTCGAGGTCCGCGCCCGACAGCCTGGATTGCTCGATCAACGATTGCCGCGACAGTGACGACGCCTCCGGCGCCTTCATCAGGCCGAGCAGGCGCAAAAAGCCATTCTCGCTGATCAGCGTGCGCCCGGCCGCGCGCTCGGCGGCGACGCGACGCTCGATCCCGGCATCGCCGCTTTTCGTCAATCCGGCCTTGGCGAGCAGCGTGCGGCCGAACACGACATGCGTGGTGCGCCTGGTGATGCCGCGCCTGAGCTGGCCGTGCTGGCGCTCGACCTCACGCGCGGCGAGCCGCAGGGGAAACGCCGCCAGCGCGCCGATGGTACCGAAGACGGCGCCCGGAACCGAAACGGCCGGTGCCGTCATTTCTTGCTCTTGCCGACCGCCTTGAGCAGACTGGCCTTCAACGGATTTTCAGGCGCGCCGCCCGCTGCCGCCTTCTTGGCGGCGGGCTTGGCCGCCACTTCATCGGCCTTGCTCTTCGACTTGGCCGGCGGCTTCGACTGCGACAGGCTGGCCTTCAGCGCATCCATCAGGTTGATGACATTGCCGCGCTCGGGCGCGGCCGCGATGATCGGCTTGTGACCCTTGAGCTTCTCGCGGATCATCGCCATCAGCGCGATCTCGTAGCGGTCCTCGTAATCCTTCGGATCGAAGGTGGTTTCCTTCTGCTTGATCAGCGCTTCGGCGAGCTGGAGCATTTCCGGGTCGGGTTTGCCTGCCGGGATGTTGCCGAAATATTCAGCTGTGCCACGCACTTCGTTCGGGTTCCTCAACGTGCACACGAACATGCCGTTCTCGCGCGCGCCGATCGTTACCACCCGCTCGCGGCTGGACAGCACCAGCCGCGCGATCGCCAGCTTGCCGGATTTGCGCATGGCTTCGCGCAGCACGGCGAAGGTTTCCTCCGCCATTGCCCCGTCCGGCGCCAGGTAATAGGGCGCGTCCTGGTAGATGACATCGACCTCGCCCTCGTCGACGAAGGCCTCGATGTTCATCGTGTGGTTGGATTCGATGCGCACCGCGTCGAGGTCGGCTTCATCGATGATGATGTACTGCTTGTCCTCGTACTCGTAGCCCTTGACCAGGTCCGAGCGCTCGACGAGCCCGAGTTCGGGATCGACCGGCTTCATGTTGATGCGGTTATGGGTCTTCTTGTGCAACTGATTGAACGAGATGCGCTCGCTGGTCGTCGTCGCCGGATAGAGCCGGACCGGACAGCTGACGAGGCTGAGCTTGAGATAACCCTTCCAACTTGCCCTGGGCGCCATGATACACTCCTACGCGGCCATGCACTGATACTGCTCAGCGCTTTTCGTCCGAAGGACGATTGACGCCGTGGAAATCCTACACCGACCCCGCATGATACCGGCAAATCCCTGACGAAGTGTTTTAGGGCGCTGGAGGGGTTGTTGGGGAGAATAATTCAAATTGTAAGAAGCGTCGATGGACTGGAATTTTAAACGCTGGCGGGACCACCGATCGGGGCGGCCCTTATCTCGCGCCTACTTCCTCGCCCCCTCGAATACCGGCAAATCCCGCGCAAAATCCTCGATATCCGCCCAGGGATCGCCCGATGTCTCCAGCAGCCCCGGCAGCGAGGAATAATTCAGGTCCTGCGGCGCGTCGATCGCCTCCAGGTCGCTCCAGCTCACTGGCGTCGAGGCCGGCAGATTGGTGCGGGCGCGCAGCGAATAGGGCGCGGCGGAGGTGTGGCCGCGGGCGTTGCGGTGATAGTCGATGAAGATGCGCTTCTTGCGGTTTTCCTTGCCCATGGTGGTGGTGAATGTGTCGGGCGCGGTCGCCGCCAGATGCGTGGAGATGGCGCTGGTCGCCTGGTGCAGCTTCTTCCAGTTCTGCTTGGGTGTCACCGGCACGGTGATGTGGATGCCGTTGCCGCCGGACGTCTTGGCGAACGGCACCAGCCCCAGCCCCTCGAGCTCGCCCTTGATGTGGACGGCGGCTTCCACCACTTCGCGCCAGGAAATCCCCTCGCCCGGGTCGAGGTCGAAGACGATCTGGTCGGGTTTGTCGAGGCTCAAGCGATGCGTGCCCCAGGTGTGGAACTCGACGACGCCGAACTGCGCCAGCGCCAGATAGCCCTTTGCCCCCTCGACCGAGAGGTAGGATTTGGTCTCGCCCTCGGAATTGGTCGCCTGGAACGTCACCACCGAGGGCGGCATGCCGGTGAAGGCATGGCGCTGGAAGAAGCAATCCTTTGGCAGGCCGGTCGGGCAGCGCACCAGCGACACCGGGCGGCCGAGGATGTGCGGCAGCATGAAGTCGCCGACCAGCGCGTAATAGACGGCGATGTCGAGCTTGGTCGGCCCGGTCTTGCCGAACAGCCTCCGCTCCGGATTGGTCACCCAGATGGTGGCGAGATCCGCCTCCGAGATCAGCCGCTTGCGCTTGGCCGAGACCGGCGTCGACAGGCCGACATCCCTGAGACCGCGAAATACGCCATGGCGCAACGCATTGTCCGCCGTGCGGTTGGCGTAATGGATGCGCGCCGAAAACAGCGGCTTCACCCAGTGCATCTCGCGCATGATCTCGCGCGGCACGCCTTCCGGCGCCGTGGCGCCGGAAGTCAGCGGCTCTAGCCGGGCGAGCAGGTCGGCAGCCGTCTCGGCATCGAAGCCGGTGCCGACCTTGCCGCGATAGTGCAGTTCGCCTTCCTCCCACTCGGCCATGCCGAGTGCCGCCAGCCCTTCCGCCGCGTCCGAAATCGTGTAACCCGCGATGACGAAATCGTCCTTCTGCAGCGCCTTGCACTTAGTCCAGCTCTTGGTGCGGCCGCTCTGGTAGATCGCGGAGGCGCGCTTGGAAATGACGCCTTCGAGACCGAGCTCCGTCGCCTGGTCATAGAGCCCCTGCCCGGAGCCCTCGACATGGTCGGAGAACTGGATGGCGGAATTCGCCCCGAGCCCGCCAAGCAGCTCGGCCAGCAGCGCCTTGCGCCGGATGAGCGGTGCTTTCAGCAAGTCCCAGCCGTCGAGATGCAGGAGGTCGAAGGCATAGAAATGCAGCTTGCTGCCGGCGCCCTCGGCCAGCGCGTCCTGCAGCAGCGCGAAGCGGCTGATGCCCTTGGCGTCGAGCACGACGATCTCGCCATCGACGATCGCCTCGCGGCACGGCAGTTTGGCGAAGGCATGCGGCAGGTCGCCATAGCGCTTCGTCCAGTCGATGCCGCCGCGGGTGATCAGCCGCACCTGCCCGTCGGACAGATGCGCCATGGTGCGGTAGCCGTCGAATTTGATCTCGTGCAGCCAGAGTTCGTTGGTGTTCTCGGCAGGGCCTTCGCCGCCCGGCGGCCTAAGCGCCGGCGTCGCCAGCTGCGGCTCGATGCGGCTGAGCGCCGGCGCCTTCACCGCGCCGGGCAGTTCGCCGGGTTTCAGGGAACCCGGCTTTGGCGCGGACTTCGCCGCCGGTTTCGCGGCGGCCGCCAGTTCCTCGATGCGCAGGCCGGATTTCACGCTTTCCGGCCGCGCCTCCAGAATATTCAGCGCCGTGTCGGCGGCGAGGTCGCGCTCCTTGAACAGCAGCCAGTTCTTCTTGTTCTCGTCCTCGCCGGGCTTGGGCTTCAGGCGGGTCAGCATCCAGCCGCCATTGAGCTTTTCGCCGGCCAGCCGGAACTTGAAAGCGCCGGTGCGCAAGCTCTTCTCGACATCGTCCATCGGCGCCCAGGTGCCGGTGTCCCAGACGATCATCGGCCCGCCGCCATATTCACCCTCGGGAATGACGCCCTCGAAATCGATATATTCGAGTGGATGGTCCTCGGTCTCGACCGCCAGCCGCTTGTCGGCCGGGTTGAGCGAAGGTCCGCGCGGCACCGCCCAGCTCTTCAGCACGTCGCCGACCTGCAGGCGCAGATCATAATGGTCCGCGGTGGCGTGATGCTTGTGGACGACGAAGCCGTTGCCGTCGCCGGTGATCGGCCCGCCGGCCGGTTCCGGCGTTTTGGAAAATTCGCGCTTGGCGCGATAGGTTTTGAGTTTGGCGGGAGCGGGCATGGTCAAGGACCGAAGCGCTTGGCAAGCAGGAGCAACCGCCGCGTTCCGGAACGGATGGAAGTCACGCTCTCAATCGTCGGCAGCCGGGGTCAGCTCGAGCTCGGCCGGCGACAGGCCCTGCTGCAGCTGGGCGAGCCGGAACTCATCCACCCAATAGGCCTCGCCGTCGACCAGCACGCGTGCGCGGTAGGCCCCGTCCGAAAAGCTTTGCGCTGTGATGTAGACCTTGTGGGCGTCGAGCGCCTTGCGCACCGCGGCGCGCTTGGCATTCTGGCCGGTGACGGGACTGAACATGACGCTGCCCTCGGTCGCCCTGACACATCAGGCGACTGGGCTCAAGGATGACGGAGACACGCCTTGCTGTCAATTTCGGGCATGAACACGGCGCGGACCGGCAAAATCTCGCAGGCAGTCCGGACCGGAGCTGTTTTCAGCTTGCCGGCCCGGAACCACCCACCGCCTTGTGTCCTTCCCAAGACAGTGGACCAGATAAAAGCGTCGTCGCCGATCCGCTTTGACATGGATCAACTGCATCGCCGTGCGGGCACCGGCCGGCGGCCGCGATGGCGATGCGCGGAATATCTTCTGGCGCCGGCCCCATGCCGTTGGTCTCGCGAAAACCCGCATCCCTGTCGAAATACGCTCCCGGCGAACGACATTGGTGCGGCGCCGACGCGGCGCGGTCACCTCAAACAGGGAGCACCACCATGGCCAAGATGCTTGTCATCTACAAAACCCCCGCCGATCCGGCGGCCTTCGAGCGCCACTACCACGACATTCACGTGCCGCTGGCCAAGCAATTGCCCGGACTGCGGCGCTACGAGATCAGCCGGCAGCCGATCATGAATGTCCTGCCTGGCGAGACACCTTTCAGGGTCGCGACGCTCTATTTCGACAGCCTGGAGGCCATTCGCACGGCCTTTGACAGCGAGATCGGCCGGGCCTGCGCGGTGGACCGGCGCAAACTCGCCGGGGATGACGATCTGGTGACGATGCTGCTCTTCGACACCGAGGCGCTGTGAGCGGTCACCTCGTCGCGCGCGATTGCTGCTCCCGAAGCCACCTCGGGAGCAGCAATTCTCCAATTCTTCAATTCGTCAATTCTTCAATTCTTCAATTCTTCAATTCTTCAATTCTTCAATCGCCGAAACCGCCGCATCACGCCCTGCACGGCCTTGTACAGCCCGGGCTTGGAGCGCACGAAAAGTTCGGTCTTCCCGCGCAGTTGGATATAGGTCGTCGAGCCCCGGCCGCGCAGCGTCACCGCCTCGCACAATTCTGCCAGCACCGCGCTCGAAGCGCCGATGTGCTGCTTGTAGCCCTGGCTTCCGACCGACAGGTCGAAACAGTCGAGCCCCTGCGTCACTCCCCACATCATCAGCTTGCCAATCGTCGTCAGGCCTGGCGCGGCGTTGGCCACCGCGTCCTGATCGATCCCGAGCAGAAGCGCGTGCAAGGTGCCCTTCATGACAAGCACGTACATGACGGCGAGATAGGCGTCACCGACACGCAGCCCAAAGAGCCGCACGGAGCCGTCGGACAGGCCGTGCAGGGCGGCGTTGCGGTAGAAGTCGACGACCGGCGCCTGCGTCAGGAGGTCGAAGCGCCCGAGCTCACGGAAGCGGTTGAGCCTGAGCTCGAGCAGGGTCGCGAAATGCGCCTCCACCATGTCGGGCGTCTCGGCTTCGACCAGATCGAGCTTGCCCATCTGTTCGAAGCGGCGGCAGTGCTTGTGGAAATTCTTGGCGAAGGACGATTTGCAGATGCGCTTGATCAGCGTCTGCGGATCGCCACTCAGGGCCAGGCTCGAAGCGATCTGGATGGAATCGCGCGCCTGTGAAAGCAGCGCCAGCGGATTGGCGACGCCGTGAATCTCCCGCGGAATCCCCGCTATGTGGAAGCGGTCCGTCGGCGGCAGAACGGCGCGCACCGCCGCCCAGGCGGCGTCGGCGCTCTGCGTGGTCCAGGGTCTCGCATCGGCCAGCAGCGGCGCGGAATAATCGCACACGCCGCAGCTCAGCCATTCGATCACATAATGGCCCATGGCCCGGCGGCGCATCAGCGGCAACAGCATGACCGGCGCGCCCGTATCGGCGTCGTTGACCTCGACGACCAGCAGTTCCGCGCTTTTGGGCATCAGCCGGGTTGCGATCCCTTCCACCCAGGCAAGGCCTTGATGGCCCGTGCACACGCCGGTCGCCTCGAGGCGCAGCCACAGCGGCCTTACGGAATCGAAGCTGGTGTGCAGCCGCGCGGCAAAGCGCGCGGCGGCGCCCCAACCGGCGATAATTGGGGAAAGAGGTTGGTCCGGTGCATCCCCCACCGCGACTATTCGTACTGCCTGGCCTGCCACGTACCTCTCCCGTCCGTTCAGGCCTGCTCTCAACGTCCTCCACGCGAACGCCGCAAACCTCGCATCAGTCTCTGGGCCACGTTGAGCAGCCGTGGTTTGGATCGCACGAAGGCTTCGGTCCGGTTGCGTAGATCGATGGCGTTGCTCGCCGCCCTGCCCCGCATCGTGTACCCATGGCAGAGTTCCACAAGAACCGAACCCTTGGCGCCCATATGTTCCTTGTAGCTCTGGTTGCCGACCGACAGGTCGAAATAACCAAGGTCTTGCTCGCGTGCCCACCTCATCAACCTGCCAATGATCGCCATTCCAGGCGAGACATTGGGAACGACGCTCTGGTCCATAGCTATCAGGAGAGCATGAACAGTCCCTTGATGGACAAGCAGATATTGAACCGCGATCAGGGAGCCGCCGACGCGCAGCCCGAAGAGCCGCACCGAACCGTCCGACAAGCCCTGAATGGCCGCGTCACGGTAGAAATCGACAACCGCCTCCTGCGTCAGCAGGTCGAAGCGGCCAAGTTCGCGGAACCGGCTGAGCCGCATCCGGACCAGTTCGCCGAAGATTTCCTCCACCTGGTCCGGCGAAACGGCCTGGACGAGTTCCACATCGCCGAGCCTTTCGAGCCGGCGCCAGTCCTTGCCGAATTCCTTGACGAAAGATGGCCTGCAGAGACGCTTGAGCACGGTTTCCGGGTCGCCGTCGATGGCAAGGCCAAAGGTGGTCTGCACGGAATCGCGCGTGGTCGTCAGCAAGGCCAGGGGATTGGCGACGCCGCTGATCTGCTGCGGTATTCCCGTGATATGGAAGCGATCCGCCGACGGCAGCACGGAACGCACCGCCGCCCACGCCGCCTGCGCCGATTGGGCGGTCCACGCACCCGCATCGGCCAGCAGCGGTGCCGAATAGTCGCACACGCCACAGCTCAGCCACTCGATCACCCGATGCTGGAAGGCCGAGCGCAGCATCAGCGGCACCAGCATCAAGGGCGCGCCCGTCACCGCGTCGTTCACTTCAACGATCAGCGGCTCCGCGCCTGCCGGCATCAGCCGCGCCACGATCCCCTCGACCCAGGCAAAATGCTGGTGGGCGGTGCAGACACCGTCCATTTGGAAGCGCAGCCAGAGCGGCCTGACCGCTTCAAGGCTTGTGTGCAATCGCGCCGTGTAGGCATCGTTTGCGGGGACGGTCACGGGACGGGAGGCTTCCGCCACGGGCAAGCCGTCATCCACCGCAGCAATTTGCATCGCCTGGCCAGGCACATCCATCTCCTATCGCTTTACCGCGGCGAACGTGAGCGCCCGCCGCCAGGAGCCCAAACGGCTGTTACGCTGCTGGTCCGGATGCTCGATGTTCCACATGCGGTGGTGCGCGAAATACCATGATGCCGCGAGCACGAAGGTCTCGGAGACCGCGGAACCCAGCAGCGCCCATGGTGGGGACGCAACGGCCAGCAGGATGGCTATCAGCGCCAGCCCGACGATGGCGCCGCCCATGGTGATGAAGGCGACGATACGGAAATCACCGAATATCTCCAGGACGATGCGGGGCATGATGTAGAGCATGATCGGGATAAAATTCGCCGTCACGAAAAGCCCGATGAACCCGACCGAGGCATCCTGCAGAGCCTGGGACTTTATCATCGGCAGGACGAACAGGATGGCGCATCCATAGGCCAGGCCGCCGAGCCCCATGACCACCGACCAGATCTTCGCCTGAGACCAGACGCGGCGCGTTTCATTGCGCCGCATCAGCTTGGCGAGTTCCGGCTGCGTCATGTTGACGAAAGCAAGACTGATGATGCGCAGCGGCGCGAACAACACGATCACCGCCGCCAGCGGCGCGTAAGCCGCGGGTCCGGCAATGCCGGCGACCAGCAGTGCCAGGCATTGCCCCTGGATGTTGGTGGTGGTCGCGCTGAAGGCCGACCAGCACAGCTGACGCCAGAGTCTGGTGTAGCGCCGCCGTGTCGGCATGCGGAAGCTGATGCGAAGCGTGCGCGGCGCCAGCCGGGCCAGGACGAGGATGCCGATCACATTGGCAGCGGCAAGGGCATAGAACACGGTCTGCAGCGCGGCCTCGGCAAACCAGATCGCCAGGCCGGCGAACACGGTGCCTGCGATTGTGAAGGCCGCGTCGCTGACGGAGACGATCACCTGCTGGCGGCGCGCGAAGAATGCCGTGCGCATATGGCTGCGCAGCGACCAGGCACCGACGAAGCAGCCGGCCGCAATGCCGCTCGGGTCGCCAAGGAGGCGCATCAGGACAGCCGTGCCGATGGCCATCAGCAGCGACACCACCAGCGCCGCGGATCCGAAGGCCACGTCATGGGCATCGACGCCGGCGCTGTTGCTGCTCTTGCCCATCCATATCGAGGCCGGAACCGCGGTGAGCGACCTGATGTAGGACAGGCCGACGCCGCCCATCACCATGGCGATGGCGAAAAGGCCGTAGCCTTGCGCCGACAGCATGTGCAGCAGCGCGATGTTGAGGGCGAAATGAAAGCCGCTCTGCATCGCCTCGCCACCGATCATCAGCACGAGGCGCCGCACCAGATGGAGGGGGAACTTCACGGCCTTGTCTCCACCTGGCGGGTGCTGGCCGTCCGGCCCGGCCTTGCGATGGCAGCCTTCAGCTTGTCGGCGGCGATCGCCGCGATCGCGGCCGCGGCGACCGGTTCGCTGAACACCGTCTCGTAGCGCTTGCGCCCGGCGGCGACGAAACCGCACCACGTTTCAGGGGCGAGGATGATCTCCTGCAACTTCGCGGCCAACGCCGCGGCATTGCCTGGCGGAACATGCCAGCCGGTCTCGCCGTCGGCGACCACTTCGACCAGCCCGCCGATCGCCGACACCAGTGGCGGCCGGCCATAGGCCATCGCCTCGATGGCGACACGGCCGAGCGATTCCGGACGCCGCGACGGCACGGTGACGATGTCGGCCCAGCGATAATGCTCCGAAGGGTCAGGGATGAAGGGCAAGGCGCTGACCTGTCGGGCCAACCCCATGGTTTCGACCAGTTCCGCCAGGGCACGTTCGCGCTCGACGCTTTCGAAGGCGCCGCCAACCAGCCGCACCTCGATCCTTGACCTGAGTTCAGCCGGCAGCGAGGCGATCGCCTGCAGAAGCACTTCCTGGCCCTTGATCCGGTTGACGCGGCCGAGCAGCAGCACCCGCAGTGGGCGCTTGCCGTCATAGGTCATCGCCTCCGCCGCCGCCGGACCGGCAACGCCGTTATAGACGACGTAGGAGCGCGCCGATCGCGGCTCGCCGAACGTGTCGCGCGTCGCTTTCGAGTTGAAGATGAGATCGGCATGGCTCCAGTGCATGAGCCCGACGAGGATCCGGCGCAGCACGCCTTCGGGAATTTCATGGATGTGCAGCAGAGCCTTGGAAGGCAGCAGGCGCGAGGCCAGCGCATAATCGGCGACGATCGAGGTGTTGACATAGACGAGGTCGCAAACGCTGAGGCGCCGCCATGCCCGCCACAGCGCGACCGGCAGCCGCGCCATCTCGATGGTCGCCAGCCTCAGCATCGCCTGGCGCCTGAGCACCCAGAGCGGCTCGAAGACGATGCGGCTGGCATGGGGCTGAAGGATTTCGACGATCGGTCCGCTGCGCGGCAGGACCACTTCGATGTCGGCCGACGGAAACGCGGCGCGCAGCGCCGCCACGCTCTCCGCGAAGCTGCGGTCGGAGCCGTAGAGTTCGTAGCCCTGATGGATGCAGGCAATCCGCATCTTCACGCGCATCTTTCTGCCAGGGGTGGTGTGACGATTCCGCCGCCTGACCATACCGGCGACCGGAAACGTCAAGCCCAACACCCCTTTGGACTTCACTGGTTTTAGTGCGGTCATGAAACGGATCTGGATCCGGTTCACCACACCAACGCTGCACGCCTTCCGCCGATTCCGGCGCGCAGAAGTCCATCAGCAAGGTTCATGCCGGGCTAATATATCCATTCGCGGGCCGACTGGCCCCGGCATCGCCTCGTTTCGGTACACATACGTTCGGAAAGTTGACCGATAGTGAAACAACGCCGGCGGCTGGAACAAATATTTTACAACCCGAATGCGACAATGGCTGGAATCGGGCCTGGCAGGCATTTTGCAGGGCCGGGTTTTGAGACGGGACAGCCTTCCATAGCGGGTCGGACGGATTTGAAAGCGCCAGCAGCCATGAAACCGGAACAGCCTTCCATCCTGATCCTGGGAACGCGCGGCATCCCCGCGGCCCATGGCGGCTTCGAGACCTTCGCCGAGAGGCTGGCGCTTTTTCTGGTCGCACGCGGCTGGAAGGTCGGCGTCTACTGCCAGGAAGAGGTCGAGCGGGTCGACCAGAGGGTGCGCCTCGACAGCTGGCGCGGCATCGACCTCATCCACGTCCAGGTCGCGTCGAAAGGCCCGCGCGCGACGCTGGAATTCGACTGGCAATGCGTGCTCGACGCCGCGCGCCGGCCCGGCGTCTGCCTGGTGCTCGGCTATAATGGCGCGGTCTTCCTGAGCTGGCTCAGGCTGATGCGGCGCAAGGTCATCACCAATATGGACGGCATCGAGTGGCGCCGCCCCAAATGGGGGCGCGCGGCGCGCACCTGGTTCTGGCTCAATGAGTGGATCGGCGCCTGGGCTTCGCACAGGCTGGTCGCCGACCATCCGGTCATTGCCGATCACCTGGCGACGCGCCGGCCGCGCAGCGCAATTTCCACCATCGCCTATGGCGCCGATCCGGTGACATCGGCACCCGAGGCGCCGGTGCGCGCGCTCGGCCTCGAGCCTGGAAAATACCTGATCTCGATCGCGCGCATCGAGCCCGACAACAGCATCCTGCCGATCGTCGAAGCCTTCTGCAGCCGCAAGCGCGACATGAAGCTGGTGGTGCTGGGCACGCTGTCCGACCAGATCCCCTATCACGTCGCGGTCCGCAAGGCAGCGAACGCCTCCGTGGTGCTACCCGGCGCCATCTACGACCAGGCGGCGGTGAAGGCGCTGCGATACCATGCGCGCGCCTATATGCATGGCCACACGGTCGGCGGCACCAACCCGTCGCTGGTCGAGGCGCTGGCCGCCGGCAACATGGTGATCGCGCACGATAATCCCTACAACAGATGGGTCGCCGGAGCCGCCGCCATCTATTTCACCGACACGCAAGGCTGCGCCGAGCGGATGCAGCAGGCGATGGAGGACGACGCGCTGGTCAAGGCCTGCGGCGAAGCCGCCAGGACACGCGCCCGCGAAGCGTTCCGCTGGGAGGATGTGTTGCTGGCCTACGAGAATGAGGCCTACCGGCTTCTCGGCGTGAGCGCCGCGAGAACGGCCGCGATCGAACGCCCCTCGCCCGGCGCGGTATGACGGGCTGGTCGCGCCGGCGGCTTCTCACCACCGCGCTGTCGACGGCGCTGGTGCCTGCCGCCGCATCGCTGGCGCCACTTTCCGCCTCGTCCGCCCTTGCCGCCAATGGCGCATGGCGTTTCCGCCGTGGCGTCAACGCCTGGCCCTGGTTCTCGCTGACACGCGAATTTCCCGCGCCGCGCACCGATTATGACTGGCCGCCCTTCCAGTCGCAGCGGCCGGTGCCGACCCCGGACGACCTTGGTCGGCTACGCCAAACCGGGCTCGATTTCATCCGCCTGCCGGTCGATCCCGGCCCGTTCCTGGCCGCCGACACCGCCACGCGCGGCAAGCTGCTGGACATGCTGGATGCTGCCGTCGCCGCCACGCTCGACGCCGGTCTCGGCATCATCGTCAACGTCCAGGCCAATGGCGCCACCCATTACTGGAACCCCGACCGTATGACCTCCAGCACCGAGGCACCGGCCTTCGAGCTCTACCGGGCGCTGGTCGGCGAGCTTGCCGGCAGGCTGGCGCGGTTCACACCGGGCATGGTGGCGCTGGAACCAGTCAACGAACCGGCGCAATCCTGCGATTCCAACGTCTGGTCGCAGGTCCAGGCATCCCTGCTGACCGCGGCCCGGGCGTCATCCCGGACCTTGCCGCTGGTCGTCACCGGCGGCTGCGGCTCGATGGTGAGCGGGCTGGCGGCACTCGATCCGGCGCCGCTGGCGGCCTTCGAGCCGATCCTGTTCACCTTCCACTTCTACGAGCCCTATCTGTTCAGCCACCAGGGCGCGCCCTGGATGCGCGAGCCGGTCTACCGTTCGCTGAACAATGTGCCGTGGCCGGCCTCCGCCGGTTCGCTCGAACAGACGCTCGCCTCCGTCAGGGCGCGCATGGCGCAGGATGCCGAGACCCCGGAAGCGGACAAGCAGGCCGCCTATGCCGAAACCGAGCGCGTGCTGAAAGTCTATTTCGACGCCCGGCCCGACCGCTGGTTCATCGACAAATATCTCAGCCAGGCGCGCGACTGGGCCGACAGGAACGGCATCGCCCCGGAGCGCGTCATCATGGGCGAATTCGGCGCCCTGCGCACCGACGCCCGCTACACCGCCGCCCCCAACCCCGACCGCGCCCGCTACATTTCCGACGTCCGCCAGAGCGCCGAGGCGGCCGGCTTCCCCTGGGCCTTCTGGGACCTCTTCGACGGCATGGGCATGATGGACGACACCACGCGGGCGCTGGATCCGGCGATGGTCGAGGCGCTGGGGTTGAGGATGCCGCAGTAGACATCACGTTCTACACAGGCAATCGTCGCGTTCTGTCGTAGAGCGCTACCTTGGCGCCCTTTGCGCCGTTCGCGGCATCACCGCCGGCCGGTACAGCACCAGCGCGATCACCACGAATTTGGTCATCAGCGTCGTCTTCGACGCCAGGCTTTCGGAGGTGTTGAGCAGGATCAGCCAGCCCAGCATCAGCAGCCAGATGCCGGCATGGCAGCGGCGCGCCACTTCGTGCATGAACAGCGCGAAGCCGACAAACAACAGCAAGGTGAAGAAGGCGCCCTGGTAGAGCACCATGCGGATGACCGGGTTCTCGATGCCCTGTTCGAGGCCGCTGATGCGGCGCAGGCTTTCGATGAGGTCGATATCGGGCCCCACGATCAGGTCGCGCAGTTCGAAATGTTTGAACAGTTCGAACATCTCGACCCGGGCATTGGCACTGCCGGAGTCCGACACGAAGCGCTCGAGCAGCGCATCGAAAAAGCCATATGCCGCCGCGACCGCGATGACCACCGGCACCAGCGCGGCAAGGATCAGGCCGAGCGCCGCGCCAAGCAGGTTGACGCGCCCCGAGCGCAAGCCGCGCAGCCCCTGGATGAGCAGGTAGCAGCCGCCGAGCACGATGGTCAGCACCATAGCGGAGCGGCCGCCAAAGGCGACGAGGGCCGCAAATTGCAGGCCGATCAGTCCGAGCCGCAGCGGCATGGACAGGGATCTCGAACCGGAGAGCAGCGCCAGCACATAGATCGAGGTGACCGTGGCATTGGACAGCGGATGACCCTGAAGCGCCGTCGAGCGCAGGTCGCTCATGAACACCTCGCCGTCGAGGCGATAGGGGAAGAGCAGCGTCTTGGTGGCGAACTCGAATAGAGCGAGCAGCGCGTTCACGGTCATGATGGCGTGAACGACGGTCTGCATCCGGGCGAATGTCTTCTCGTCGTCCTCGGCCAGCATCATCACCAGCAGCGCCGGCGCCACGAAAGTGTCGATCATGCCGGCCATACCGGGACGCTGCCTGGCGACGACGACCACCAGCAGCACGATCGAGATGACCGCCATCAGCGTGCTGGCCGGCCGCCGGTCGGCGACGGCCACCATATAGCCGACCGGGTTGCCGAAGGTGCAGGCGCGCCAGGCAAACACCAGCACGAGCAGATAGGTCGACGGATGGATCTTGGTCGCCGGGTTCCCGGTCAGGCCATCGTAATTGTAGCCCACCAGCCAGAGCATGCCGCCGGAGATGGCGAACAGCAAAGCCACCGTCATGACCAGGCCGAAGCGCGTCACCCAGTCGACGGTATCGCCGGCGCGGCCTTGACCCGAACCGGCCCAGCCGGCTGCCGGGTTGGCCGTCCGGGTGGCGGTCCCGGTCGCGGCCATGTCAGGCCGCCTCGTCGACCAGCAAGGCGCCGGTCGGCAGCCGCCCCATGACGGAAATGGCCTGCGAGGCTGCCGTGACGTCGCGCATCGGTGTCGAGTTCAGCGTCGCGACCATCACGATCTCGTCGACCATGGCGACCAGCGGCGAGGCGTTGAGATTGTCGGCCAGCGCGCCACCGTCGACGACGACGAGGTCGAAGTTGCGGCCCGCCTGGGCCAGCATGTGCTGCGTGAAATACACGCCCTGCGCCTCGGAGAAGACGGCCTTTTGCCGGCCCCTGCCCAGCACAGCGACATTGCTGCCCGGGGTGTGCTGGCTAAGTGCCTCGAAGGCATATTCGCCGCGCAGCACGTCGAGCAGGCCGGGCTGCGGCTCCTTCTTGCCGCTGCCGGCATTGGTGTCGATGAACAGGACGCGGCTGCCCCTGGCGGCCGCGGCATTGGCGAGCAGCCGCGCCACCCGGCCGCGATGCGCGGCGTCTTCCGGCGGCGACGTCAGCAGGATGGACGGCACCAGCGGCCAGTTCGGCGGGCGCCGGCTGGAGGCGAACAGCCGCCTCAGCGCCAGGCCCGCGACCGCATCCGTCTTCTGGCCGGCCGCGGCGGCGCCGCCGCCGAAAGGCCACCAGCGGCGGCCACTGCCCGCCTTTGCCGGCAGCACGCCGAACACCGGCGCGTCGATGGCCGATTGCATCTGTGCGCTGGAAAGCACGGTCGGCGAGGAATATTCCGCGATCAGCGCCAGCGCGGTGCCCAGCCCCAGCCCGCCGAAGAGGGCGCCGAGAACCAGCAGCGGCAAGGGCGGCCAGCTCTTCTTCAAGGCGGGCATGGCGTTGGAGATGATGCGCGCATTGGTGCTGTCGACATTGATCTGCTCGCGCGTTTCCTGCGCCCGCTGCAGATAGGTGGCGTAGACCGAGCGCACCGCCTCGAGGTCGCGCTGCAATTCGCGCAGCCTGACCGAGGCCTGGTCGGTGTCGAGCGACTTGCTCTTCATGCCGGCGACCTTGGCCTCCAGTGCCTGCTGGTTGGCCAGCGCCCGCTCGTAGTCGGTTTCGGCGGCAGCGCTGATGCGGCCGAGTTCGCGCGCGATGAGGGCGCGCGTGTCGCGCAGCTGCTGCTGGGCGGCGATCATCGAGGGGTGGCGCGGCCCAAGTTCAGTGCCGAGCTGCGAGACCTGGTCGACAAGCGTCGCCTCCTGCGCCCGCAGGCTCGAGATGACCGACGAGCGCATGGCTTCCGAAGTGGCGTCCGGCGCACCGCCGGAGCGGCGCAACTGGTCGACCTGCGCCTTCAGCGCCGCGGTGCGGCTCTGCGCCGCCGAAAGCTGCGTGTTGATCTCGGTCAGTTCCTGGTCGCTGACCAGATTGCCCGCCGCCATCACCATGTTGTGGGCGGATTTGTAGGCCTCGACGGCGTTCTCGGCCTGCTGCACGCGCTTGCGCTGCTCCTCCAGCCGCGCGGTGATGGAATCGGAAGCGTCCGTGGCCATCTTCGCGCGCGCGCTCGCCTGGTCGGCCAGGTAGGCCTGCGCGATGGCGTTGGCGAGCTTCGCCGCCTTGTCGGCGCTCTTGGCGGTGACGATCACGTCGAGCACCAGCACCTTGTCGGCACGCTTCACCGCCAGCCGCCGGCGCAGCGCGTCGAGCGTCTTGCCTGTACTGTCGGTTTCGGCCGACCCCGAGCCCAGCACGCCGCCGAGCAGGCGGCCCAGCAATCCGCCCTGCCCGTTGAATTCCGGATCCTCGGTCAGGTTGGTCGCCTCGATGGCCCGCAGCAGCACGCCCGTCGACTGGACGACGCTGACCTGGCTTTCCACCATGGTGATGCCGCCATCGGGCGGAACGCGGCTCGGATTGACGTCGTTGGTGACCACCTGCAGGTCTTGCGGATCGATGAGGATTTCCGCCACCGAGCTGTAGAGCGCCGGCGTCATCAATCCATAGACCAGCGCCCCGAGTGTCAGCAGCGCGGCGGTCAGCAAGATGAGGAAACGGCGGCGCACCAATATGCGCTTCACGTCACCCAGCTCGACGGTCGAGGATGCATAGGGCGCCGTCGTCACTGGCTCCGGCGCATATTGCATCGCCTCCGGAGCGGGTTGTTGCGGCAACGAGAGCAGGGATGATTGCAAAGGTCGCTCCGACAACACTCCGTGTGCCTGCAAGTGTAAATTGCAGCTTCGACCTAGCTATTCCTCCAACTGTTAAAACACTGTTAATTATGTTGAGAGCTCTTCTGATTTTTGGCACGGAGTTTGCCTAATAAAGGCACGTGCATGTCGACACGGGCGCTGGTGAGCAGGAGACGGATGGAAATGGGGCAGCAGATCAGTCCAGACCATCCGCGCGGCCATCTCTCCTGCCCTATTTTCGAACATCGGCCAGACACCGATGAAGATTCTAGGGGTGCGACATGCAAGTGAGCCTGCGCCTGGACAGCGAATGCGTCCGTGCTTTTCATCTGCTGCTGGCGCAGCGCCTGGCGGCACTGGCCCAGGTCGAGGTGTCCGTCGATGCCAGGCCGGCCGGAAGCGGCATTCCAGGCAGCGCCGCGGCATTGTTCCAGCTTGAGACAGCCATCCATGGCCTGCCGGCGGACGGGCTGGCCAAGCGCCAGCCGCTGTCGGCGCTGGCACCCTATCGGACGCAGCCGCCCGCCTCTGCCGATCTGGTGATCGACCTCTGCGGCGACGTGAAGCTGGAAGGAACGCGGGTCTGGCGCGTCACCTATGACGGCGCCGCCGGCGAAGCAGCCTTGCTGGCGCTGATCCTGGACGGACGTACGCCGATTGCCCGCATCGAGGAGAGCGGCGCCACCGTCGCCGAAGGACGCCTGGGCACCGAATATGGCGGCATCGCGTTGGCCTCTTTCCAGGACATGCTGGCGCGCACCGCAAGCCTGATCCTCGCGGCAATGCCCCCCTCGGCAGTGAATGGTGCGGCGCGGGCCGCCCTGCCGGTGCTGCCCGAACCGGCGCAGACCGGTGGCCCGCCACCGATACCCTCCACCACCAAGCTCGGCATCAGGGCGGGCAAGGCGCTGGCGCGGCGCATCGTCCAGAAGATCTACCATCTCTGCTACAACGCCCCCCACTGGAAGGTCGGCTGGCGCGAGACCAAGGGGCAGGATCTGTTCGATCTGCGCGCGCATCCGGCAACCGGCTGGCAGGTGCTGCCCGACGACGGCAGCCGCTTCTACGCCGATCCGTTCCCGATCCTGTACCAGGGACAAGTGACCCTGTTCGTCGAGGACTATATCCATCGTCTCGGCCGGGCCATCATCTCCGCCGTGCCGTTCGGTCCGTCGGGGCCGATCGGGCATCCCGAGCCTGTGCTCGACCTGCCCTACCACCTCTCCTACCCCTTCGTCTTCGAGCGCGACGGCGAGGTCTGGATGGTGCCGGAAAGCTGCGCAAACCGCACCGTCGATCTCTACCGCGCCACCGCCTTCCCCGGCGGATGGGTCAAGGAAGCGACGCTCTTGTCCGACGTCGTCGCCAGCGACGCCACTCTGGTCGAGCATGGCGGGCGCTGGTGGCTGTTCGCCACTGTCCGGGACGGCGGCGGCGGCGCCTTCTCCGATGCGCTGCATCTGTGGTCGGCGCCCGACTTCCGCGGCCCCTGGACACCACATCCCAAAAACCCCGTGCTGGTCGACATCGCCTCGGCGCGGCCGGCCGGCCGCATGGTCAGGCGCGGCAACGACCTGCTGCGTCCGGTGCAGGATTGCCGCAGGAGCTACGGCGCCGCCCTTGGCATCGCACGCGTCGCTCACCTTGATTTGAACGGCATGGAGCAAGTCGTCGAGACCATCTTAACTCCTGGCGCGCTATGGAATGGGCGCAAGCTGCACACGCTCAACGAAGCGGGCGGCCTGGAGTTCATCGATGGCTCGGCGATCGCGCCGCGCTGGAAACAGAAGCGTTCGCCGTTAACGTAAACAATCGTTACTACCAGCCACCCGCGCTGGTTGCTTGAGGTTGATATGGGGCCGGAAGATATTTCCACTGCGGACTATGACAGGCGCTAGATGACCAGCAGAAAGGCAAAGACATGACCACCGCCGCGGCTGGCCCGACCGAAGTCGACGTAGCGATCATCGGCGCCGGAATGGCCGGCACCACCCTGGCAACGCTGTTGGCAAACGCCGGCCGCAAGGTGGCGCTGATCGATCCGCACCGCGTTCATCATGACGAGTTCCGGGCCGAGAAGATCGGCGCGGACCAAATGCAGCTGTTCGAGAAGCTCGGGCTCGACAAGATGGTCATGCCGCTCGTCACCCCGTTTACCGGCGTCGATGTCTTCCGCCTCGGCCAATTCTTCGCCCGCGAAAAGAAGTGGGAGTACGCATTTTCCTATGGCAGGTTGATCAACGGCCTGCGCGACGCACTGCCGCCGCAAGTGCCGATCACCGTCGGCAAGGTGGCCGAGGTCTCGACCGGACCTGACCGGCAGCGGCTTGTGCTGGCCGACGGCGCCGTCATCGATGCCCGCCTGCTGGTGGTGGCCACCGGCCACAGCGAATCGGTGCGGCGCACCATCGGCGTCGAGCGCATCGAATTGTCGAAGGCGCATTCGCTGTCGATGGGATTCGACCTCGCTCTTGCGCGGCGTGACTGCGCCTTTGGGGCGATCACCTGCTACGGCAAGCGAGCCTCTGACCGTGTCGCCTATCTCACCGTCTTTCCCATCGGCGACAAGATGCGCGCCAACATGTTCGTCTATCGCACCGTCGCCGAACAATGGACGCGGGACTTCCGTGCCGATCCGCAGACAATGCTCCGCGAGCTCATGCCCGAGATCGCGGCGCAATGCGGTAACTTCGAGGTGGCGAGCCCGGTCGAGGTCAGGCAGGTCAGTCTGACCACGACACAAGGCCATCGCCGCGACGGGGTCGTCTTCATCGGCGACGCATTCAGCACGACATGCCCGACGCCCGGCGTCGGCATCGGGCGGGTCATGATCGATGTCGATCAGCTCCATTCCGTTCACATTCCGCGCTGGCTGGAGACACCGGGCATGGCGGCCGACAAGATCGGCGCTTTCTATGACGACCCGGTCAAGGTGGCCTCCGATAAGGCAGGCATGCGGGTAAGCTTCTACGCCAAGCAGATCACCACCGAGACCGGACTGGAATGGCGCGTGCGGCGCCTGCGCAACAACACGGCGCGTCAGCTGATGATCATCGGCCGCAAGATGCGCCATTTGGGACCGCGGCGGGAGCCCGGAATGGCGTGAGGGTCCTCCGCTTTCTCCCGCCATCGAAGGCAGAGGCGTCTTGCCTTCTGCTTTCCCTCGGGAGAAAGGGAAGCGCGCCGGCCTTGTGATCGCGGGCGCAGCAACGGTAGCAAACGAGCGCTAAGAGGCCGAAGGGGGCTGTCCCGCCAGCCTCAAAGGCCTACAACGCGCGAACGCTTTGATGCTGTTGCTTGCATCCGCCGCCCTACGCGGCGGGCCACATAATCCGAGGAAACCCTCACCCCAATTGCAGCCCAGCCTTCCTCGCCGCCTCGCGCAGGAACGGCAGGCCGACACCGATCACATCGTCCGGGTTCTCCGCCACCGGCCGCCAGACGGCGAGCCCGCCGGCGATGTCGACATCGACATGATTCATGCTTTCGAGCGTGATAGCGCCGGAGTAGCCGATGTCAGCGATAGCCTTCATGCATGCCGACCAGTCGAGCATGCCCCGTCCCGGCACGCCGCGATTGGCTTCCGAGACGTGGACATAGCCGAGATAGGGCGCCGCGGCCCTGAAGCCGCCCTCGAAACTCTCCTCCTCGATATGCATGTGATAGGTGTCGAGATGGATGAAGATGTTGTCGGCGCCGACGCGTTCGATGATGCGCGCGGCGTCGATGCCGCGGTTGATCAGATGCGTCTCGTAGCGGTTGCAGGGCTCGATGCCGAGCCTGAGCCCATGCGCCTTGGCGGCCTTGGCCGCGCGCACCAGGAACCGGCACATGCCGTCGATCTCGCCTTCGGTTGGCGCCCGTCCCGACGTCTTGCCAATCGTGCCATAGGTGACGCCGCCAAGGGCGCTGCTGCCGACCGCCTGGCAGACGCCGAAGGCCGGTTCGAGAAAGGCCAAAGCCTCGTCCGGCCGTGCCACAACGTCAAGTGAAGCCGGCAGGCCAAGCGATGGAATAAGCTCGACATTCCAGCGTTCGGCAAACGCGCGGGTGCGTCTGGTGTCGATCTCTTCGGGACGCAGCAACGGGATTTCGAGCAGGCCGATGCCGAGGCCCTTCAGCCGCTCCATCCGCGGCTCGATCAGGTCGAGGTCCCAGACCGGGGCGATGGCGAAAGTGTGCAGTCCAAAAGTGTTCATCTCAGCCTCTGTGATCGTGCGCGGTCGCGATGCTGTTGTCGCCGAGCGGCTATTGCGGGTTTGCGGAATGCGGGCCGTTGGCTGGCGAGCCAACGGATTCCCGCATCAGAACCTTGCAAGGTTCGAGCCGCGCCGTCGGCGGCCCCTCCTCGCCTTCGATCCGGGCAAACAGCGCCTCGATGGCATGGCCGGCGATCTGGCGCACCGGCTGCACCACGGCGGCGATGGCCGGCCATGTCACCTGCATCCATTCGGCATCGTCGAAGCCGACCAGCGAAATGTCGTTGGGGCAGTGCCAGCCGCGCCGCCGGAACTCCGACAGCGCCACCAGCGTGCCCTTGAGGAACAGCGAATAGACGGCCGTCGGCCGCTTGCCCCGGCCTTCGCCCCTGTCGAATTCGCCCTTGTCGAAATAGTCACGCAGCTGCGCCCTGAGCGGCTCGACATCGGTTTCGGCAAGCACGACATCGATGCGCACATCCGGCGCCAGGTGCAGCGCGGTGGTGCGAAATCCGTCGAGACGGGCGCGCACCGTCGCCGCCTGCTCGCCGAGGCCGACGACAAGGATGTGACGGTGGCCCTTGCCGATCAGTTCGCGCGCCACATCGGCGCTGGCCGCGGCGCTGTCGGCCGACACCGTGTCGAAGGCGTCGTCGCAGAGCACCCGGTCGACCAGCACGCCGGTCATGCCGTTGGCCTTCATGAAGGCGGCGGCCGGGCCATGCTCGTTGCGCACCGGCGCCAGCACCACGCCGGCGACCCGCCAGTCATGCATGCGGGCGAGGATTTCCGTTTCGCGCGCTTCGGATTCGCGGCTCGACGCCGCCACCAGCGTGTAGCCGCGCTGCTCGGCGAGGCTTTCGAGCTGGGTGACCATCTGGCCGAAGAACTCGCTTTCGAATTCCGGCATGATGGCGCCGATGATGCGGCGCTTGGCGCGGCGCATGTCGGAGGCCAGCGGATCGACGCGGTAACCAAGCTGTTCGATGGCGTCGAAGACGCGCTGCGCATTCTCGGGCTTCACCGTGGTGACGCCGGCCATGACCTTGGAGACGGTGGCCGCCGACACGCCGGCGCGGCTGGCCACGTCGTGGATCGACGCACGCCGTTGCTGGTCCTGCCTGTGCGCCATTGCTCCTCCTCCCGAGGCGCAGACAGAGGCATTTCTGTCCGCTGGAGAAACGAGTAAATCGATTTTTCTCGGTTGTAAATCGGTTCATCGGCGGTATTTTAGCGGCAGAGCCACATGTCGCCCAAAATGTAATACGGCTTTGGGACAATGACTTGGGCAAAGCAAGAATGCGCGGCGTCGGGATCGCGTCGGGAGGAATCGTCGTGCCAAACAAGGATTTGCCGCTGGTGATCAGCGCGCCGGAACCGCGCTCGCTGGAGCTGATCTTTACGCCGCCGCAGCTGGCGCGCTTTCGGGCGAAATACCGCATCGTCGAGACCACGGCCGAAGACGTCGCCGAACTGCCGGCCGACGTGCTGGCGCAGGCCCGCTATATTGTCGGCCAGCCGCCGATCTCTTCCGAGACGCTGGGGCGGATGACGGCTCTGCGCTGCGTCTTCAATGTCGAATCCAACCTCCTCGACAACATGCCTTACGAGACGCTGTTCGTGCGCGGCATCCATGTCGTCACCACCGGCCTGGTCTTCGCCGAGCCGGTGGCCGAGCTTGGCCTTGCCATGGCGCTCAACCTTGCCCGCGATATCGTCGATGCCGACCTCGCCTTCCGCCGGGGCGAGGAGCTGTGGGGCGGCGACGGCAATCAGACGGCGCGGCTGCTCTCCGGCGCCAATATCGGCATCATCGGCTTCGGCGATCTCGGCCGCGCGCTGAACCGGCTGCTGACGGGTTTCCGCACCCGCACCAAAGTCTTCGATCCCTGGCTGCCGCCGTCGATCCTGATCGACAATGGCGTCGAGCCGGCCTCGCTGGACGAGGTGCTGACATCGAGCGACTTCGTCTTCGTCGTTGCCTCGGTGACCTCCGAGAACCAGGGCTTTCTCGGCGCGGACGCTTTCGCCAGCATGCGCAAGGGCGCCGCCTTCATCCTGCTCAGCCGCGCCGGCGTCGTCGATTTCCCCGCCTTGATGGCGGCGGTGAAGAGCGGCCACATCGTCGCCGCCAGCGACGTCTTCCCGGAAGAGCCGCTGGCGAGCGACCATCCGGTCCGCACCCTGCCCGGCTTCCTGCGCTCGGCCCACCGCGCCGGCGCGCTCGACGTCGCCTTCAAGCGCATGGGCGACATGGTGCTGGAGGACATGGACCTGATCGACCGCGGCCTGCCGCCGCTGCGCTCCAAGCGCGCCGAGCGCGAAACGGTCTCGCGCATGCGCTCCAAGCCGGTGGACCGGAACTGACGGGGCGGGCGCACCAGCTTGGTGGCGGGAGATTTGACTGATCCGGAAAGCCCACAAGCCGACGCGCGTCTCGTCGTGATGGAACAATCGTCCCCCTGACAGGTTTTGCAATAGGCCGGGCGGTGGGACGCCCGACCTACTCCAGAAGGCCCGTCACGATTCGCGTCGGTGGCGGGCCTTTTCGTTTTGCTGCGCACTCCATGGCATGAGGAACCTTCGCAACAAAGCGACGTTGGTCCTCGCCGGTCAGGCAGACAATTCGCAAAAAGGAACATTCCATGGGAAGCACAAGTGACAAGGCCTCTGGTCTCGCCAATCAGGCCGTAGGCAAGGCCAAGGAAGGCGTCGGCAAGGCCGTCGGCAATGACCGCCTGCGCGCCGAAGGCGCCGCACAGGAGGCCAAGGGTAAAGTCCAAAAGGCTGTCGGCGACGCCAAGTCCGCCGTCAAGGACGCGACCAACAAGACGGCCGCCGCCATCAACAAGAACCTCTAAGGTTCTTCGCTTTTCCAAAGACAATTGGAGGCCGCCGTTCGAACCGGCGGCCTATTCATTTGCGGCCGGATATCGCGCCCTACCACAATCGCCAGGTCGTGGTTCTTCAGCCCGCGGACTGGGCGGCCTGGATCAACCTGGCAAAGCCGGAGGCCGAACTGTTGCGTCCACTTCCGGCTGGAGCGCTTCTGGTGGAGACAGTGCGCTCCGAAAGTGCGTAACCGCCCGCAAAGCGAAGGCCGGCAAAGTCTACTTGCGTACGATCCAGTCCAGAATGTCCGGATCGATATCGTCAAGCCCGGTCAATTCACGCGCCAGCAGCTTGGCGTGCATGCGCCATTCGCGTTCCGCGATGCGATTTTCCGCGACCGATTTTCGGAAGGCGCCGCGAAGGATCTCGCAGTCCAAGGCGGTTACCCTACTGTCTGAGTGGACCTCAGCCATTTCAGTCTCCGCGTCGAGGGCGGGAGCACCTGAGTTGGCTACCAAGCATCCGTATGCCGTGTAGAACGGACGACGCCGTAAGCCTACGCTTTCCTATGGAAATAGCGAGTCGAATCGCGGCGCGCCTGGCTTGGCCACCCCTTCACATTTGATGTTGAAAACGGCTTCGGACGAGCGTTATAAAAATCGACGTTCCCCATTGCTTTCTAGGGAGGTTGCGATGGATAACGCAATGCCGAACGGCAAGGTTTGCCCTTGTGTGGAAGTGGTCGAGGCCTGCGGCGAATGGTTCGTCCGCGTGGTCGAGGAAGACCAGGACCTAACCCGATCTTTTGATATTGAATCCTCTGCCTTGGCCTTCGCGGAAGGCCAGAGGATGCGCTTGGGCCTTGCCGACTTCATACGGCTTTAGGGCCCTTCGGCTTCAATATCCGCGCTTCGCGCAACAGCGATGTCCAATTGTTCGGCCCGAGAAAGGCGACAAGCTCGCGGGCCTGCGCGTCGGTGATTCCGGTTTTGTCGACCAAACGGCGAACAACCTCGTCTGTCGCGGCCGGTGGTTTCTCTTGCTTGTCAGTCATTTTCGGATGTCCCTTCCGTGCGCCCCAACGGCCGGCCGCACGCAATGGTTCCTGACCTGAATAAGGATTATCCCGTTGCTCCGCGCCGCTGCGCACTATTGGCCGAAGGTCCCATTCGCGGCGCCGCGATGTTGTGCGAGATTGTCGCAATATAAGCGATTGCTTGAATAATGGTTCGAACGGCTGTCGAGGGGCGGTGTCGTGCCAATTCGCAAGTATCTTGCCGCGAATCTGCGACGGCTGGTCAGCAGCCATGCGTCGGTGGCAGCGGTATGTCGCGGATTGAACATGAACCGCACGCAGTTCGAACGCTATCTGCAAGGCAAGAGCGTGCCCAACCGGGCCACGGCCAGGCTGATCTGCGCCTATTTCCGCATCGACGAGGATGAATTGTACCGCGCGCCGGAAGTCCTCGCGCCTGGACACAAAGCCCTGTTGCCAATCCACCAGGCGCTCTACGAGAACATGGTGCGCGGCCCGGCTCCGGCCATCGCCGGCGGCACCTACTTCACCTACTTCATGGTTCCGGACCGTCCCGACCTTGTCATGCGGTCGGTCACCTTCGTGCGGCGCGAGGCCGAGCTGGTGACCTTCAGGCGCGTCACCCGCTGGGCCGAGGGCCTCCGCCGGAGCGGAGCGCGGGCGCCGGGCTGGCACTATGGCGTGGCGATCTCGCAGCTGAACTGGATCTATTTCGCCGGCATCAACCGCCGCCAGACCGGCGAGCCATCCATCGTTGCCGTGCAGTGGGCGCCGTTCTCGGAGCCGGTCCTGGTCGGCAACGCCTTCGTCCTGACCGGAACGAGGCCGGTCTGCGTAAAGGTCATCATGCGCCGGGAGGTCGGCAGGATCAGCCTGAGGCAGACGTTGCGGATGACCGGGCTCGTCAGCCTCGATGACCCGCGCCTCGACCAGCTTGTGGCCAGCCTTGCGCGCGAAGGCTAGAGTGCCGTCCGAACCAACGGACGTTGACCCGGGTCAACGGACGTTGACCCGGGCTAACAGGGATTCGCGATGCTCAACAGCTTCGACTATGGCGGCAAGGAAGCCGATACCGTGCATGCGCTGGAGGAGGACATCATCTTCGGCCGGCTGGCGCCCGGCACGCGCCTTGTCGAGGATGTCCTTTTGGCCCGCTTCCCGGTCTCGCGCCACACCATCCGCCAGGCGCTGTACCAGCTGGAAAAGCTCGGCATCGTCACGCGCGAGCGCAACAAGGGGGCCATGGTGCGCCGGCTCTCGCCGGAGGAAGTGCGGCAGATCTACGAAGTGCGCGAAATGCTGCAGCGCCAGGCGGCGCTGATGATCCCCCTGCCGGTCAGCGAGGTGCTGATCGCGCAATTGGAGGAGATCCACCGCATCTACAGCGGCCATGTCGATGCAGGCTATCTCAGGGGCATCCACGAGGCCAATGACCGCTTCCACCTGACCATGTTCTCGGCCTGCGGCAACGCCTATCTCGTCGCCTCGATCGAACACTATATGCGCCTCAGCCTGCCGGTGCGGGCCAATTCGCTGGCCGACAGGGAAAAGCTCGACATCTCGCGCCAGCACCACGCGATGATGATCCAGGCGCTGAAGCGTCGGGACAATTGGGTGCTGGCGCAGCTCTGCGTCGACCATCTGCAGCCGAGCAAGGTGTTTTATCTCCAGGAGATCGAGACGGCGCCGGCTGGCTGAAGCAACGACCGTCCATCCGTAATGGCGCAAAAGAACAAGGAGATAGTCGCCGAACGCTGTCTCTACCTGATCTTGACGACGACCTTGCCCTTGGCACGCCCCGCTTCGACATAGGCCAATGCCTCGTTGGTCTTCTCGAACGGAAAGGTCCGATCGATGACGGGGCGTATGATGCCGGATTCGATGAGCGACGTGATCTTGCCCAGCTGATCGCCTTGCGCCCACATCAACAGGAAAGAATAGCCGACACCGGCGCGTCTGGCCTTGCTGCGTATGCCGCGGCTCAGCAAGCGCAGGATCAGCTTCAGGACTATGTTCAGCTTCTGCTTTCCCGCAAATTCGGGATCCGGCGGGCCGGAAATGGAGATGAGTTTCCCGCCCGGCTTCAGCACATGCAGGGATTTTTCGAGCGTTTTGGCGTCCTGGCTGTTCAGGACGACGTCGTAGCCTTGCAGGATTTTCTCGAAATCGTCTTTCTTGTAGTCGATGACGATATCGGCTCCCAGACCTTTCACCAGATCGGCATTCGCCGCGCTCGCCGTCGTCGCGACGGTCGCGCCGAGATGCTTCGCCAGTTGGATGGCGAAGGTCCCCACTCCGCCCGAGCCGGCCTGGATGAACACCTTCTGGCCCTTCTTCAGCCCGGCTGTCTCGACCAGCACCTGCCAGGCGGTCAGGCCCACCAGCGGAATCGAGGCGGCTTCTTCCATGCTGAGGTTTTTTGGCTTCAGCGCCACATCGGCTTCATCCATGGCGATGGATTGGGCGAACGTGCCGATCCGCCCGTCGCGCGACCGCGCATAGACTTCGTCACCGAGCTTGAATTTGCGGACTTTCGATCCGGCCCGCACGACGATCCCCGCCACGTCATGGCCCAGGATGAACGGCGGGCGATAGGGCAATATCAGCTTGAACTCCCCGTCCCGAAGCTTGGAATCGAGAAGGTTCACCCCGGCGGCGTGAATTTCGACCAGGACATCATTGTCCCGCAACTCGGGTTCCGGCATCTCGGCGAGCCGCAGGGCGCCCTTCTTTTGATACTTGTCGACAACAAAGGCTTTCATCATGGTCGCTTTCTAAAAATGATTTTCTGTGGCCGGCACGAACGGCCAAGCCGCAAGGCGTCGTCGATCGCCGGACAAGATCGGCGATGTTGCTGTTAAATCCGCGGCTTCGTTCAGACAGGCAGGCGAAATTGCTTGCGCAAGATTTTGTCGAACATCGCTGTCGGCGCGAACCGGCGCAGCATGCTTACCTGCCGTGCTGCCTTGCCGGCGGTGTAGCGCCGCAGCGGATGCCGGTCGGTCGCAGCGCGCAGAACCACCTTCGCCACCACCTCCGGCAGATCGGCCTTGGGCATCACGTCGCGAAGCAATGCCTCGACACCGGCCCGCGCCTCATCATATTCCTTCTTGACGGAATCGGGCTCGAATCCGTTCTGGTCAAAGACGGTGCGCACGAATGCCGGTTCGATGACCGAGACGCGAATATTGAAAGCGCGAACCTCATGGTCGAGCGATTCCGAATAGCCTTCAAGCGCGTGCTTGACGGCTGAATAATGGGCCGAATATGGCGCCGGGACCAGCCCCAGGATCGAGCCGATATTGACGATGCGCCCCTCGCCCAGCCGGCGCATCGACGGCAGCACCGCGTGGGTCATCCGCATGACGCCAAACAGGTTGACGTCGAACAGCGCCTGCGACTGCGAGATCGAGGACTCTTCCGCGCCTCCCAGCAGCCCGATACCGGCATTGTTGACCAACAGGTCTATCCGGCCGGTCTTGCCGAGGACAGTTGAGACGAGGGACGCGACGGACGCGTCGTCGGTCACGTCGCAAACCAGCATCGATATCCCGTTCGAGGCCTGGTTGGATGCCTTGCGGCTGGTGCCGAAGACAGTGAAGCCGGCGCGTGCCAAAATCTCCGCGCTGGCACGGCCAATGCCCGACGAGGCGCCGGTCACGATCGCGGTCTTTTCCGAATTCCGGTTCATTCTGAAGGCTCCAAACGTAAGAGGTCTTGCCTGTGGTCGGCGATTGCATTATGGTTGTAATATCACATTATGATCATAATGCAATAGTGAAATGAGAAGGAACCATCATGCGCTATGACAAGGGCCGGAAGGACGCATCACGCAGCCGGATCATGGAGGTCGCCGCCAACCGTTTTCGCGGTGACGGCATCGCTGCGTCCGGATTGGCAACCATCATGAAAGACGCCGGGCTGACCAACGGGGCTTTCTATCCGCACTTCCAGTCAAAGGCCGACCTCGTCCGCGAGAGCATGGCATCGGCACTGGAAACCCAGTCGCAGCAATTGCAGCAGGCACTGGCCTTAGGCGGCCTGGAACTGGCGATGGCGATGTATCTGTCGCCCGAGCACCGGGATCATCCGCCGACCGGCTGTGCGTCCGCCGCGCTGTTGCCGGAAATCGCGCGTCAATCGCCCGAGACGCGCGCCCTCTACACCGAAAAGCTGCTGACCCTGGTGCACCAGTTGGCCAAGGACCTGCCGCCGCGCACCCGCGATCGCGAAGGCGTGGCGTTGGGCGTATTCGCCGCGCTTATCGGCACCCTTCAATTGGCCCGTGCAGTGGAAGGAACGGATTTGTCGGACCGCATCCTGGCCGCGGGCGCGGATGCGGCGCGTGCGCTGATCCAGCCGAGGCAGAAGCATGAAGCATCCTAAAGCCATCGACGATCAGCTATTGCCTCGAAATGTCGAGGGCGGAAGGTCAGAACCGGCCGGCGGCGAAAGGCGCAAGTCTTTCGCTGTTGGCCCGCCGGTCGGCGATGAGGTCGCCAACCAGCCGCGCGGTGACGGCCGAGAGCGTCAGCCCGAGATGGCCATGGCCGAAGGCGTAGATCACGTTCGCATTGCCGGGCGACGGGCCGATGACGGGCCTGGAATCCGGCAGCGAAGGGCGGAAGCCCAGCCATTTTGACGACGGCCGGCCGAGCGCGGGGAAGAATTGGCGCACGCCGCGATCGAGCAGGGCCAGCCGGCGCGGATTGGGCGGCGAGGCCAGGCGGCCGAGTTCGACGGTGCCGGCAACGCGCAGCCGGCCGGCCATCGGCGTCATGTAGAAGCCGAGATCTACCGGGCACACCGGGCGCGTCAGCAGCGGCATTTCGGTCGGAAATTCCAGGTGATAGCCGCGCTCCGTTTCCAGCGGGATGCGGTCGCCGGCCCGCGCCGCCAGCGGGCGCGAGAAGGCACCGGCGGCGATCACCACCTTGTGGGCGCGCAGCCGCAGCCCGGGACCGCTGAGGTCGACACCACTGGCATCGGCTCGCAGCCCTGTCACCTCGCCCCGCAGCAAGGTGGTGCCCCGGTCCGTCGCCGCCTTGAGCAGCCGCGCCATCATCGTTGGGGGATCGGTCAGGTTCATCGATTGCGGAAAGAACAGCCCGCCGCCCCGCACCGCCGGCAGGTTCGGTTCCAGCGCCGCCACTTCTTGGGGGTTCAGCACCGCCTGGTCGATGCCGAATTCGGCGCGCAACGCCCGGCTCGACGCGCCGCCGGCAAGATCGCCCGGGCGACGATAGAGATAAAGGCAGCCATTGCGGCGCAGCAGATCGGCGGCATCGGCCTCGTCAGCCATCTCCTCCCAGGCCGGCAGGGAATCGGCCAGCAGCCCGGCCATCGCGACCGCATTGGCATGAGTGGCGGCCGGCAGCGATTGCCTGACGAACCGCAGTAGCCACGGCGCCAGATGCATGAGCGCGCTCAAGCGCAGCGAGAAGGGACTGTCGGCGTCAAGAAGCAGTTTCGGCAGCGCGCGCAGCACAGCGGGATTGCCTACCGGCATGCAGGCATATCCGGCCAGCGTGCCGGCATTGCCAAACGAGGCGCCCGAGCCCGGTTCGTTGCGATCGATGAGCAGGACTTCGCGGCCGTCGCTGGCCAGCCGCAGCGCCGTCGCCAGCCCGACCACGCCGGCGCCGATCACCGCGATCTCGACACTCTTCGAAACTGTCACTTGTTGTTCCCCCATGCCTGTCCTTGTTCCAAAACCGCAGCGCGCTTTCAGGCGGCGGGCATCAGACAAAGCCCGGCAATTGCAGATGCCCGGCCGACAGCAGCTCGGCCATGGTGGTCAGCGCGGTGCGCAGATCGTCCTGTGAGCGCGCCGCCCCGACATTGATGCGCACGCCGTGCTGGACCGGCTCGCGGCCGACGGCGAAGGCATCGCCCGGCAGCAAGGCGACGCCGCGTTCCAGGCAGGCGCGGGCAAAGCCGGCGCCGCGCCACGGCTCGGGCAGGCGCAGCCAGGCATGGGTGGCGCTCGGCTGGCTCTGCACATCGTAGCGGCCGAGGATTTCGCTCAGGATCGCCTGGCGCTGGCGCAGTTCCTGTTTCTGCACCTCGATGATGCGCACTGCTGCCCCGTCCTCGATCATGCGCGCACCGATCAGCGCGGTCAGCGGGCTGATGCTCCAGCAATTGATGCGCAAAGCCGCCGCCACCTGGCCGGCAATGGCGCGCGGCGCGACGACGAAGCCGAGCCGCAAGCCGGGCGCCAGGCATTTCGACAGAGCGCCGATATGCACCGTCAGCTCCGGCTCCAGGCTGGCGAAGGAAGGCAAGGCCTCGTCGGCCAGCGGCCGGTAGACGTCATCCTCGATGATCAGCACATTGTGGCGGCGCGCCACGGCCGCAAGCTCGTGGCGGCGCGCTTCGCTGAGCGTAATCGTCGTCGGATTGTGCAGCGTCGGCACCAGGAATACCGCGCGGGGGCGCAGCTGCGCGCAGGCGGCGTCGAAAGCATCCGGCCGCATGCCGCCGCGATCCATGGCGACGCCCCTGAGATCGAGCCCATGCACCCGGCAGAGCGCGTTGATGCCCTGATAGGTCACCTCGTCTGCAAGCATCACCTCGCCCTGCCGCGTCACCGCGCCAAGCAGGCAGTCGAGCCCATGCTGGGCACCGGCCGCCAGCACCACCCGGCCGGGATCGCCGTCGCCGGCAACGGGCTTCAGCCAGTCAGCGATCGCCGCGCGTGCCCAGAGCGGCCCTTCCGGCGGATGGTAATCCTGCAGCGAGGCATAGTGCGGATCCCTGGGCAGACGCGGCAAGAGAGCCGCCAGCGCGTCAAGATAGGCCGAGGTGGCCGGCCGGTTGACCGAGAGGTCGATGATGCCGCTTTCGTCGCTCGGCGCCGAGACGAAGCCGGGCCGTTCGCCGGCCTGCCTGGCGGCGACCGTGGTGCCCCGCCCCGGCCGCGCTTCCAGCAGGCCGCGCTGCTGCAGCGTCGCCAGCGCCCGCGTCACCGTGGTGACGTTGATGCCGAGCGCCCGTGCTATGTCGCGCTGCGGCGGCAGCCGGTCGCCAACCGCGAGCGTGCCGGCGGCAATGCGCTCGGCGATCGCGTCGGCGAGACGGCGATAGACCGGATTTTCATCCTCGGTAAGGCGGAGATCGCTGAGCATGCTGGATGGATTCGGGCCTTCGGCTTTGTCGAGGGATTAGCATAAGACAATTCGCCGGACAATAGCACTTGTGTGACATCAATCCGGCTTTGTCGGTTAGGAAATATCACACAATCGCAACAAATATCGGCTTGACGCCCAAAGTTGTATGCATCTATGCTCGAATTCAGATTGATTGTGTGAGCATACAAGTTTGGACGACCCGCCGAGATGCGGGCTTCCAATGGGACGGAAACATGCATCACAAGCCGCATAGTGCTTCAGCAGCCACGTTTCGGAATCGCGCACGATGAGCGCCGCCCGTCAGGCCGCTTTGCCCTCATCGCCAGCCTCGGCCTTCGTCGATTTCGTCGATGTCGAGAAATCCTATGACGGCCGCGCCTTCGCGGTGACCAGACTGAACCTCGGCGTGGCGCGCGGCGAATTCCTGACGCTGCTTGGCCCTTCGGGTTCGGGCAAGACGACGACGCTCAACATGCTGGCCGGCTTCGAACGGCCGACCAGCGGCACCATCACGCTGGAAGGCAGGCCGGTCGACCGGCTGCCGCCCTACCAGCGCAACATCGGCATGGTGTTCCAGAACTACGCGCTGTTCCCGCATATGAGTGTAGAGGAGAACGTCGCCTTCCCGCTCTCCGTCCGCCAGGTGAGCAAGGCCGACATTGCCGGCCGCGTCGGCCGCGCGCTGGACATGGTGCGGCTGAAGCAATTCGGCGACCGCAAGCCGGCGCAGCTTTCCGGCGGCCAGCAACAGCGCGTGGCGCTGGCACGCGCGCTGGTGTTCGAGCCGAGCCTGGTGCTGATGGACGAGCCGCTCGGCGCGCTCGACAAGAAATTGCGCGAGCACATGCAGCTCGAAATCAAGCAGATCCACACCATGCTCGGTGTCACCATCGTCTACGTCACCCATGACCAGAGCGAGGCGCTGACCATGTCGGACCGTGTCGCCGTCTTCAACAATGGCGCCATCGCCCAGCTCGGTTCGCCCGACGATCTCTACAACGCCCCGCAAAGCTCCTTCGTGGCGAGCTTCATCGGCGAGAACAACACGCTGGAAGGCGTCGTCGACCGCGTTTCGGGCAAGGAATGCCGTGTGCGGCTCACCGGCGGCGGCGAGCTGACCGCGCTCGCCATCGGCGTGGCGCAGGGAGCCGCCTGCCATGTCGCCATCCGCCCCGAGCGGCTGAGCCTTATGCCGACGGGCGCCAACGCCCTGCCCGCGACGGTCGACGGCCGCATCTATCTCGGCGACCACCTGCGGCTTCTGGCCAGGCTCGGCAACGACCAGGTGCTGACCGTCAAGGTTGGCCCCGAGGCGACCATGGCCAATGGCGAGGCCGTCACGGTCTCCTGCGCGCCCCAGGACTGCCGCGCCTTTCCCACCGATGCCGGAACGGGCGCCGCCAGGATAGGTCCATCCTGAACCAAGCCAAGAACAGATCCATCTCAAAAACAGGGGAAGAAAAATGAAAATCGCAAAGACCCGGATGCTCGCTTTCGCCGCGGCCACCGCACTGTTCAGCATCGGCCACGCGGCACTCGCCGATGAATTGTCGATCATGGCCAGCGGCGGCGCCTGGCAGGATGCCCAGCGCAAGGCCTGGTTCGAGCCGTTCAGCAAGGAAACTGGCGCCAAGATCCTCGAGCAGGAATATCTCGGCGATCTCGGCAAGGTCAAAGCCATGGTCGACACCGGCAACGTGCCGATCGACCTGGTGACGGTCGAAACCGCGACCGTGCTACAGGGCTGCGACGCCGGCATTCTGGAGCGTCTCGACTATTCCAAGATCGGTCCGCGCGACAAATTCATCGAGGGTTCGGCGCTCGATTGTGGTGTCGGCCTCGATGCTTACGGCGACATCCTCGCCTATGACCCGACCGTGCTGAAGGAGGCGCCGACCTCGGTGCTCGACCTCTTCGACACCAAGAAATTCCCGGGAAAACGCGCCATGCGCAAATTCCCGGCGCAGAACCTGGAATGGGCATTGATGGCCGACGGCGTGGCGCCCGCCGACGTCTACAAGGTGCTGGCGACGCCCGAAGGCGTCGACCGCGCCTTCAAGAAGCTCGACACCATCAAGAAGGACATCGTCTGGTGGGATGCCGGCGCGCAGCCGTCGCAGTTGCTCGCCTCCAAGGAAGTGGTGATGACCACCGCCTGGAACGGCCGCATCCAGAACGCCATCGACACCGACAAGAAGCCCTTCAAGATCGTCTGGAACAACCAGATCCTCGAATATGACATGATCGCCATTCCGAAGGGCGCCAAGAACCCGGATCTCGCCTACAAATACCTGGCCTATATCTCCAAGCCGGAAAACAATGCCAAGCTCGCCAGCTACATCACCTATGGGCCGGTGCGCACCGACGCGGCCTCCTTCGTGGCGGCCGACGCCTTGCCGAAACTGCCCAACGCGCCCGACCATCTGGCCGGCGCCTACCTCGTCGCCGACACCGAGTTCTGGGGCGACTATGGCGAGGACCTGGTCAAGCGCTTCAACGCCTGGCTGGCGCAGTAAGCATGTCGGCGCTGCAGCCCAGCGAACTCGACCGGCCCGCGCTGGCCCGCGGCCAGCCGGCCGCCGGCGCGGATCCCGGAACCGCGTCGGCGGCGCTGCACCGCGCCGAATTCGGCGACCGGCTGCGTTCGCTGGCGCTGGCAGCGCCCCTGCTCCTGCTGCTAGCCCTGAGCTTCGGCATCCCGATCGTGCTGCTGCTGTCGCGCGCCGTCTACGACCCGACCATCGCCGACGCACTGCCGCGCACTAGCGTGGCCCTCGCCGGCTGGAACGGCCAGGGCCTGCCTGCGGACGCCGCCTTCACAGCACTCGCCGCCGATCTCAGTGAAAGCCAGGCCAAGGGCACCGCCTATGAACTGGCCAAGGCGCTGAACGCCCGGCTGCCCGGCGCCCGCAGCCAGGCGCTGAAGACCGTGCGCCAGCTCGAAGGCGCCGCCGGAAAGTCGCCGCTCGAGATCATGAAAGCCGTGCCTTTCTGGTCGGCGCCCGCCACATGGCCGACCATTGCCAACGGCACCCACGCCATCACCTCGTTTTACCTGTTGAGCGCCCTCGACCTCCGATGGAACGCCGATGGCGGCATTGAGCGGGTGCCGCCCGAACAGGCGATCTTCCTGCAGGTGTTCCTGCGCACCTTTTTCGTCGCCGCCGCCGTCACGATTGCCACTCTGCTGCTCGGCTTTCCTCTCGCCTATCTCATTGCGAGCGTGCCGAAGGGGCTGGCGGCGATCCTTATCGTGGCGGTGCTGTTGCCGTTCTGGACCTCGATCCTGGTGCGCACGGCCGCCTGGACGGTGCTCTTGCAGAAATTCGGCCTGGTCAACGACCTGCTCCTATGGCTCGGCTTCGCCTCCGAGCGGCTCGATTTGATGTACAGCCGCATCGGCCTGATCATCGCCATGACGCATATCCAGCTGCCGTTCACGCTGCTGCCGATCTACTCCGTCATGCGCACCATCGCGCCCTCGCAGATGAAGGCCGCCTATTCGCTCGGCGCCAAACCCTTCACCGCCTTCCGCCGCGTCTACCTCCCGCAGGTCTTTCCCGGCGTCATGGCCGGCTGCCTGCTCACCTTCATCCTGTGCCTCGGCTACTACATCACCCCAGCGCTGATCGGCGGCGCCAGCGACCAGCTGATCAGCAATTTCATCGCCAATTACGTCAATGTCGAACTGAACTGGGAGATGGCGGCGGCGCTCTCCTTCATCCTCTTGGTCTTCACCCTGGCCCTGTTCGGCATCTTCGCCCGCATCCTCGGCCTCGAGCGCCTGAAGATGGTGTAGCCATGCTGCTCTCGCCTTACCCCACTCCTGGTGAACGCATCCGCGTGGCGCTGCTCTGGCTATGGTGCGGGCTGGTCATCCTGTTCCTGCTGGTGCCGATCCTCATCCCCGTGCCGCTCTCGTTCAACAGCGGCGCCTTCTTCGTCTTCCCGCTCGAGGGCCTGTCGACGCGCTGGTATGAGGTGGTGGTGGGCACGCAGCGCTGGCAATCGGCGATCGGCAACAGCCTGATCGTCGCCTTCGGCACGACGCTGATCGCCACCACGCTGGGCACGCTGACGGCGATTGCGCTGTCGAACGAAAAATTTCCCGGCCGCCGCATCGTCATGCCGCTGCTTCTGTCACCATTGATCGTGCCCGTGGTGATCACCGCCGTCGGCTCGTACCTGTTCTACGCCCGCATTGGGCTGGCCAGCACCTATACCGGCATTATCCTGGCGCATACCGCGCTTGCCAGTCCCTTCGTCGTCGTCACCGTCGGCGCCAGCCTCACCGGCTTCGACCGCAATCTGATGCGCGCCGCGGCCATTTCCGGCGCGAAACCGCTGGCCGCCTTCTTCCGCGTGATGCTGCCGCTGATCCTGCCCGGCGTGCTTTCGGGCGCCGCCTTCGCCTTCGTCACCTCCTTCGACGAGGTGGTGGTGGTGCAGTTCCTGGCCAGCGCCGGCCAGCGCACCATGCCGCTCGAAATGTTCATCGGCCTGCGCGAAAAACTCTCGCCCGCCATCACTGCCGCCGCGACGCTGATGATGGCGCTGTCGATCGTGCTTTTGGTGGTGGCGAACCTTCTGGCCCGGCGCGGCCAGGGCCGCCGGGCAGCAAGCGGCTGAGACCCGCATCGGCGACAGCCGGCGCCGGAACGGTGAAACTTTTCGCATGCCTTTCCCGTTGCTTTAGCGATCGCCTCGCGGGCGATCGCAGACCTCCGATCAATGCCCCGCCGGTCCTGCCGGTGGGGCCTTTTTGGGGCTGACGGCGCGGAACAATCCCAGAGCCGGGAAGTTTTGAAATCGCTGGACGCTGCGACGTCCGACCGACCTTCGACGCCGGCCACGGTCCACGGGGGGGGGGGGCAGGTTACTGCGTGGCTATTCGACAACAAAATGGGCTTTCGCTTGTGCGTATGAGTGAAAACTCGACAATTTTCAAGCTTTCGTATGACATATTCAAGCTTTCGTATAATATATTTTAGAAAAGTAGAGCTCATTTTGCCCGGAAATTTGGAACTTTTACCCAAATCCTGCCGTTACGCTCTTGATCGTTGCTTAGACGATCACAAAGCAACAGGGAAGGATCCTATCATGAAAATCAAGATGATCTGCCTTGGCGCCATAGCGCTTTCGATGGTCGCCGGCTCGGCTCTCGCCGCATCGGGCGGCAGCGGCACGTCCGCTCTCGACGATCCGGCCAAGATGCAGCCCTTCTACACGGACTCCACCATGAAGAAGATGCGCAGCGATGACGAGTTCACCAAGGCCTGGAAAGCACTGACACCCGAAGACCAGAAGATGATGATGACGGCCTGCGCCGACGAGGTCAAGAACGCCAACCCCACCAACACCCATCCGGAATTCTGCAGCAACGTGAAAAAGATCGGCGGCAGCAAGTAGACGATGCCTCCATACCGTTGAAAAGCAGCCCCGTTCGCGGGGCTGTTTTGTGGACGGCGGATTTGAGCGGTCGCCGCCGCAAACCCTTGCCGCCTCAACGCCCCCTCGGCGATAATCCGCCATCTCGCGGAGAACACCGATGTCGCTCAGCCCTTTATTCAACGCCTCGCCCGTCATCCAGCTCCACGCGCTGATCGCCATCGCCGCATTGCTGCTCGGCGCCGCGCAGCTCTGGCGCACCAAGGGCGACCGGCTGCACCGCGCGCTTGGCAGCGTCTGGGTGGCGCTGATGGCGACGGTCGCCGGCTCCGGCCTGTTCATCTGGACGATCCGGCTGTGGGGGCCGTTCAGCCCGATCCACCTTCTGTCGCTGCTGGTGCTGGTGATGCTGTGGCGTGGCGTGCGCGCGGCGCGCGGCGGCAACATTGCCGCCCACCGCCGCATCATGCAGGGCACCTACATTTTCGGCCTCATCATCACCGGGCTTTTGACCTTCATTCCCGGCCGCACCATGTATGCCGTCGCCTTCGGCCCGCAGGGCGCGACAGCACAGAAGCTGGCGATTTTCTCCGCTTTGGTTATCCTCGCGGCAGCGGCAGGCCTCTACGCCGCGCGCAGAGCGCGGGTGCCGGGCTGAGTGTCGGTCGGCGAAGCCGCCGTCCTCTCCAATCCTTTCCTTGTTCTGGCCATGTTGCACTGCGAAAAGCATATTGCATTGCGATATCGGCCGACCAGGCCGCGATGCGGGGCGGGCTTGAAGTAACGAAGGAGCTGTCGTGGCGGCATCGTTTCGGCCTGATATACAAGGATTGCGCGCGCTGGCGGTCGGCGGCGTCGTGGCCTATCATTTCGGCCTCTCGGCCCTCCCCGGCGGCTTTGCCGGCGTCGACATCTTCTTCGTCATCTCCGGCTGGCTGATCACCACGCACCTTATGGGCGAGATCACCGAGACCGGCCGGCTTGACCTCTGGCGCTTCTATGCGCGGCGCGCCCGGCGCCTCTTGCCGGCGGCCCTGTTCGTGATCCTGGCGACGCTTGGCCTCGGCTATTTCATCCTGGCGCCGCAAGAGCAGGCGCTCTATTCGCGCGGCGCCATGTTCGCCTCGGCCTATGCCATCAATCTGTGGCTGCTGCGCTGGTCGTTCGATTATTTCGCCGCGGACGCCTTGAGCAACCCCTTCATCCACTTCTGGTCGCTGTCGGTGGAAGAGCAGTTCTATCTCGTCTGGCCGGCGCTGCTGCTGTTGGCCGCCTGGCTGCGCCCGGGTCGGCGCATGGCTGTCGTGGTGATCGGCGTCGCCGGCCTCGCCTCCTTCGCCGCCTGCCTGTGGCTGACCAGCCTCTCGCCGGCCTGGGCCTTCTACTTCTCGCCGCTGCGCGCCTGGGAGTTCGCCGCCGGCGGCATGGCGACGCTGGCCCCGGCGGCCTTGTGGCAACAGCGGCCATGGCTGCGAACAGCGCAGGGCTGGCTCGGCCTGGCGCTGATCGCGACGGCCTATCTCTGCTTGAGCGAAGACCTGCCCTTCCCCGGCTGGTACGCGCTGCTGCCGGTGGCCGGCACGGTGCTGCTGCTGCTGAGCGGCGCCGGCGAAGAACACAACCAGCAGGCAGCGGGCCCGGCCCGTCGGCAGGCCCTGACGCCCGCCGCCGCGCTGTCGCTGCCGCCTCTGCAATGGGTCGGCACGCTCTCTTATTCGCTCTATCTCTGGCACTGGCCGGTCATCGTCTATGCCGGCATGCTGGTGCCGGATCTCAGCGTCCTCCAGCGCCTCGGCTGCGGCGCGCTGGCGCTGGCGCTGGCATTCCTCACCTATCATTTGATCGAGAACCCGGCGCGGCGCGGCGGCTGGCTGACGGCGGGCGCGCGTGCGGTTCGTTTTGCCGCAATTCCCCAGGGAAAACCGCTTCACACTTTTCCCGGAATTGCTCTGGTTCCCGCGCTGGCGCTGACCGGCGTGGGCGTGGCGGCGGCCTATGCCAATGCGCATCTGGCGACTCGCAACATCGACCCCGCCCAGCGCGGCATCGAACAGGCCGCCGAACAGCCCTCCATCGCGCGTTCCGTGGACAAGAACTGCCTGCTCGACTTCCACACGGTGAAGCCGAAACCCTGCACCTTCGGCCCGGCCGACGCCGCCCACACCATCGTGCTGTTCGGCGATTCGCACGCCGACCATTGGTCGACCCCGCTGGTCGAGGCTGCCAGGCGCAACGACACCAAGGTAATCACTTATCTCAAATCCTCGTGCCGCGCCTCGCGTCTGTCGACCTTCAACACCGTGCTGAAGCGCGACTACACCGAATGCGACGCCTGGCGCGAACAGGCGATCGCCGACATCATCCGCCGCAAGCCGCGCCTTGTGGTGATCTCGGAATTCTCGATCGGCAATCTGACGCGCGACATGCCCGCCGACGGCCGCAAGGCCGAGACGGCGCGCTGGCAGGCCGGCCTGCGCTCCACACTGCATGCCTTCAGCCAGGCCGGCGTCGAGACCGCCGTCATCCGCGACACGCCGATCGGCGACAGTTTCGCCGATTCCTGCGTGGCGCGCGCCCTATGGTGGCGCGAGGCGCCCTCGCGCTGCGACACGCCGCGGGCTGAGGCCGCCAATGACGGCGCGGCGGCGCAAGAGCGCGCCGTGGTCAAGAGCGTGCCCGACACGCGCTATGTCGACCTCACCGACCGCTTCTGCGGCCCCACACAGTGCCACGTGTTCATATCAGGCAAACTGGCATTCCGTGACCGGCATCATCTGGCGACGGCCTTTGCCGAGACCTTGGAGGGGCCGCTGGAGAAGGCGCTGTTCTAGAGCAATTCTCCGTTCGGAATTTCAAGAAAAACAAAGAGATAGATCGGGTCGGCCTTTCCATGGACGATAACCCGCTCCAATGCATGTCGTGCAAAAGTGGATCCAGCTTCAACGCGGCGCGCCTTAGGTTTGAGGTCGAGACAGCGGCGTCTGACCGCAACAGCCCGGCGATTTGGCCCGGCAGCGCATTGACGAGGTGGCGGTCGAAGCCTTAAGCCCGCGCTCACCCGGCCCCGCGCAGAAGAGAAAGACATGACAGACCCGATCGTGAGAGACAGCAACGGCAGCCAGTTGAACGAGGGGGACTCCGTGACCCTGATCAAGGACCTGAAGGTCAAGGGCACATCGGAGACGATCAAGCGGGGCACGCTGGTGAAGAACATCCGCCTCACCGGCAATCCAGGCGAGATCGAATGCAACACCAAGCAGGTGAAGGGCCTGGTGCTGAAAACCGAATTCCTGAAAAAGGCGTGAGCCGCCGCGTTGGGGGGGGGCGCTAAGTCGGCGCCCTCGCAGACCCGGATTGGCCTTGCGGCCCCAAGGGCGGACCTGCCCGTTGGCCAGCCTATCCCGACGACGCGCTCGATCCTGCGCATTCCCCCGCCTGTCGCCGTCACGGTGAGAAACATTGGTTTACCGGCTTCATGGGAACAGGGCCGCGCCGGCGGCGTTTATTAGGCAGACCTTGAAGAGGAGGTTGTCATGAAGAAACTCTTGCTCGCATCCGTGATCGCGATTGCGTCGGCCGTGTCGGTGATTTCACCGGCGAATGCCGCCAGCATCACGCTTGGCATCGGCAACGGCTATGACGACGACTATTATGTTCCCAGATATCGTCATCATTATCGCGACTATAACAACGACGGCTACTATGGCCGATACAGTATGTATGACGAAGGCTACCGGCCGCGTTACTACGGCATGTACCATCACCGTTACTACGGCATGTACCATCGCCGCTGTCACACCGAGGTGATCAGGCACTGGCGTCACCACCATCGCGTCATCGAAACAGTCCGCGTGTGCAGGAACTGACTTGCGACTTGATCCGGCTGGCACCATGCCGGCCGGATTGCCCTTTGACATTCGCTTGCGCATCGCTCCCGGATGACAGCGGCGCTATCCGCGCCCCATCATCATCCCATAATGCACCGCCAGCAGGTCGAGCCCCACCTTCAACAGCTTCGTCACCACATCGCGCCCCTCGCCCGTCTGCTCCGCCAGGCTCTTGATCGAGCCGCCCGCGCAGCAGACTTGCCGCACCACCGCCACGACCTCCCAATGCCCCAGCGCCCTTGTGGCGGCGGCATGCGCGCGGCCGGCGTCGAGCACGCTGTCAGCGATGCCGCCGCCATGGCGGCCGCTATCGACGCGCTCGCTCCAGCGCATCGGCTTCACGCTCGCCTGCTGGCTGCACTGGAAATCCTCGCGGTAGCGCTGGCCGGCCTCGCGCTGCTGGCGCGACAGCGAGGTGATGCCGACGAGCGGGTCGACATTGCGCACCCGCACGATGCCGCCGGTGGACGTGTAGCCGTCATTCGACACCTCGTAGACGCGCCGCGCTTCAGCCGTGCCGGCGGCCAGCCGCTTGCGGCCGAAGGTGTCGTCGCTAAGCGCGAAATCATGGCCGAGCTCGCGACGTATGCGCACTTGCTCTGCCTCGCCCTTCGGCAATTTCGGCGCCTGCGGTTTGGCGGCTTTGGCTTTTTTGGGCATGGAGTGGCTCCTTGGGTTTGGGGTGTGGTGTTTTTGGAAAGGTCGGCGGGGCAGCGCCCCCCTCTGCCCTGCCAGGCATCTCCCCCACGAGGGGGGAGATCAGATGTCGTGTCGGCTTTCGCCAATCATCAGCGTTGCAGGAAAGGCGGCGCCGGCGACGCTGCCAATCTCCCCACCCGTGGGGGAGATGGCCGGCAGGCCAGAGGGGGGCGCTGTCCCACCGACCTGTCTGATCATCCCGTCACCAGATTCGCGGGCGCTTGCACCGCCCGCCGCGCCATCAGCTCGCGCATCGTTTTCCGCTCCCGCACTTCGATGCAGAGCTGCGCGCTCGACGGGCAGAACTGGGCGTTGCCGATCCTCACCTCGCCGCGCACGAAGCGCTGGATGGCGGCCTGCAGATCGGCAAGCTCGGCGTCACGCACCGCGCCGAGATAGCCGCGCATCTGCATCTCGACGTCAGTCAGGGCGGATTGCGGGAAGCATGAGAACATCGCGGCCAGCGCCTTCGTCGCCTGCTGCAGTTCGGCTGCGGTCATGGCTGCGGATCTCCTCGATGATGGCGTTGGCGGCGTCGGCATGGGTTCTCGGCCGCTGCCAGCCGGGCGGTTTCTTGGAACTGGCCGCGCGCGATGAAGAACGCTGCGCACCGTCGCGACAGAACGGCTCTCGTTGTCCTTGCGCCGAAACATGCCTGTTGTTTTCGCCTAAAAAAGCGGAAGCTTTTTCACTCTGGTTTCTGGAGTCTGGAGAATGCCGCGGCAAAGCGCCGGCACTTGCCGCCCCATGCGCCTTTGTTTTCAAGGCGGTGACGGCACCGCCGCGTGCGCCGGCGGCGGCCCTCGCCTCGCTTTTGACCTGCGCCTTGTGCAATTCCCTGGTCAGCCTCTTGTGGCCGATCTCGCCCGCCTCGCGCTCGAAGAAACCCAACAGATCGGCGCTGATGGCGCGCCATCTTTTCAGGGAAAGGCGCGCGACCCGCGCGAGCTTGGCGTCGTCATCGGGCAGCCGGCCGCCGGCGTTCCACATCGCCATCAGGATGAGCATGTAGGCGCCGATCTGCTCGGTGGAGAGTTGCAAGGTGTCGCCGACGAAATCGGAGACGTAGAGCTGCATGAAGGGCCGCTCGCTCATACCATGCCTGCACGCAAGCTAATGGAACCAGCCGCCGGCCCGCACGTTATGACGCGTCGATGCAAAGGGGAGGTTTGCCGATGACGGCGTTCATGCCGATTACGCTGCGCTTTTGCAACAACAAGACCATGCTGGTCGGCTCGGTGGCCGACGCCGAAACGGCATTGCGACAGCAATGGCCCGACAAGACCGCACCCGCCTACATCGAAGCCGCAAGGCTGGTCCGCCTGGCGGTCGAGGGCAGTTGCTGCCCGCGCACCGCCTTCGAGGCCTTCAGCAAGGCCGCCAGGCAACAGGGCATCTTGGTGGTGAAGCCGAGAAGCCGCGCGCATGACTGGCTCGACGCCGCCGCCGGCCCGTGACGCCGGGGCGATGCAACCGCGTGGCGGCCTTGCGCGTTTATAAGCGCGGGCTTTATAGTCTCGCTGAGATCGAAGGTGAACGCCGTGGGTACGCTGAAAACCGGAGTGCCGCTCAAAGTAAGCCTGGAAGGACATGTCGAGGAGATCGACAGCGTCAGCGATGCCGCCGATTTCCTGCAGCGCTGGCCGATCGAGCGGCGCGGTCACGTCTACCGCAGCGCGCTCAACGCCTGCAGTGCCGCGATCGCCGCGCAGATCTCCGAATCCGATGCGATTAAGGTGTTCACCGGCTTTGCCCGCGTCTCCGGCATCCTGGTTGCCGAAGGCGGCCCGGCCATGCGGCTCGAGGCACGCAGCGTGCAAAGCCGCATGCCCAAGCAGGGCCGGCAGATACCGAAATAAGCTCACTGGCAAACCCGCCGCTGAAACCGCGCCTGGTGGTAGCCGCAGTAGCTTTTCTGCGCTTTCGTTCGCATGCCGCAGCACAGCATGTCGGCGCCGGGCCGGCCGCCCGGCGCCTCGTTCTCCGGATCCTCTTCCAGCGTGAGATCGAGCGGCGCGCGGCAGCGGTCGAACAGGCAGTCGATGAAGCGCATCGCCACACCATGCGGCTGGCGGCCGATCGGCCCGCGCTGCGGCGCCGGCACCTGTAGACGGTAGGCCTCGCCATCGGCGATCAGCACGCCCACCTCGCGCACGAACAGGCGCGGCGGCAGCCACGCTGGCGAGGGATCGCGCCTGGTCCGCGCCTTGTTCCTGCGCGCGCCCCCGGCGGCATGGACGCCGGCGCGTTGTTGCGCCACTGCCTTGCCGCTGGGCTTGCCATTTGCCTGCTTTGCGGCCGCCGGCTTGCATATTGCTTGCTCGCCGGCGGCTTGTCTCGCGGCCGGCGGCATCCCACGGCCATTGGCAAAGCCGATCGCGCCCAGCATGGCGTTGCGGTGGACGATGCCGATGATGGCGTTGCGTGACACCGGGCTGTCGCGCAGCGCGCTGAACGCCGCCGCGATCCTCGAGGCCGAAAGCCCCTCCTCCAGCCAGCGGGCGATCTCTTGCAGTTCGGCGTCGCTGTAGCTTGCCATCTCCAGGCTCCATCCAGGGGTCCGCCTTCGGCAGCGCTCGAGAGCGCCCCGTCGGCCAGGCGTCAGGGTTCGGCCCGGTCCGGGCCACGGTCAGGGTGGTTCGGTGCGAAAGCCGGCTCGCGGGCCGGATCAGCCGGAGCGGATCGCGTGCCCGGCGGCCAGGCGCGCCAGTCGCGCCCCGGCGGTCTTCCTGTCGGGAGCGAAAACCGCCCTGCCCGTCATCGGTTCGAGCAGGATGACGGTGCCGTCCTGCCTGCTGATGCAGGAGCGCGCATAAGGACCGGCGGACAAAACGGGCCGGTCGAATTGGGGGCCGGAGCCGAGGGGAGCGGCGGCTCCGGCCGTTCCGGCCGCCGGGGACGGGCGGGCCGGACCCGAGGCATCAAGGCGCTCGGGCTTCGCCCCGGCCGGGGAGGAGGACGGCCGGGACGGAAGGGCGGCGACATAGGTCGCCTTGTTTGCCTCGCGTGAGGCCGGCGCTACCGCGCCATGAAAGCTGGACAGGTTTTGCATGGCCGGATATAAGCATAACTCAAAAATATATGCAAGCCATTCTTTCATAGACGAGAGCCGCTTTCATCGCTCACATGGGTGCCATGGCCAAAACGGAACTGTCGATCAAGGTCGGGGCGGCGATACGCCAGGCGCGCAAGCAGCGCGGCCTGGTCATGCGCCACATTGCCGAGCACAACGACACCGATGTCGCCGCCGTCGGCAATTGGGAAACCGGCCGCAACCTGCCCAAGACCGAGAACCTTCTGAAGACCGCCGCCTTCCTGCGCGTCGACCCCGTCGCGCTCGGCCAAGGGCAGGTCGTCTTCCTCGACGATGCCGGCCCGGTGGCCGACGCCGAGATCGTCACCGATGCCGGCCCGATGCCCGCCGGCTCAATGGATATCGAGGTGCTGGGCGCCGCGGTCGGCGGCGATGACGGCGACTTCACCTTCAACGGCGAGCCCGCCGGCTATGTCCAGCGCCCGCCGGGCGTGCGCAACCTGCCGAAAGTCTTCGCGCTGCATGTGCTGAGCGACTCCATGGTGCCGCGCTACGAACCCGGCGACCTCATCTATTGCGGCGGCCGCGACGCGATCCCCGGCGACCATGTGGTGATCGAGACGTTCCCGGAAGAAAACGAGCGCAACGGCAAGGCCTTCATCAAGAAACTGGTCAAGCGCACGGCGGGCGAGCTGGTGGTCGAGCAATACAATCCGCCCAAGACGCTGACCTTCAACCGCTATGCGATCAAGCATGTCTGGCGGGTCATCCCGCTGAAGGAATTGCTGGGATATTAGGCCCTCTTTCCTTCTCTCCTTGTGGGAGAAGGAAGAACCAGCCCCCTCAAGCCCGCCTCGCCCCCTCCACCAGCACCTCGCGCTCGCTCAGCATCTGCGCTTCGCTGCGCACGCGCTGGCGCTCGTCGAGGAAGGCCGCCTGGATCGAGATCGCCGTGCCCGGCAGCCCGTCGGCGCGGCAGGCCGAGCAGACGATGCGGCCAGAAAGCTCCGCCAGCGGCGTGCTGCCCGTCACCCCGAAACGCCGGAGTTCATCCGGTTTCCACCATCTGTTGCGGCCGCAATCGGCGCACTCGACCGATATCGAGACGACATGCGCGATGACTGGTTTCCTGCCCGGCAATGCCATTGCCACTCCACCCCATTTGTTCCTGATTTGTTCGCATAATCCTGCGTTTTAGCCCTGGAGTCGAGTCGCAGTTTTAACACTTTCCCAAAAGTTTCCCTTTTATCAATTTTTGAGTTATGCTTCCAAAAACTCACAAACGTGAGTCGCCTGCCGCACCAGACCCGGGAGCAATGATGGATGCCGCCGATTTCGCCCGCGCCTGCGGTTACACCGGCGACAGCCCTGCTCTGCTTGAAGCCTTCGAGGCGATCCGCCGCAACGGCATCGCGCAGGCCCGCCAGGAGCATTTCCGGCGCAAGGCCGTCATCGACGAGTTGAAACAATCCGAACCGCTGTTCCTGGCGGCGATCGGCCCGGCGCTGTCGGCGCAGGAGGCCATCGAGGACACTGCCCGTTTCATCGCCTGCTGGCGCAACATGCCGCGCTGGCGCCAGGAACGGCGCCTGCCCGACCTCGTCCGGGCGAGGCAGCAGCGTCTCGTGGCCCGCTTCTTCCGCCGCCACGGCCATCGCCTGTGGGCGCGCGAAGCGGCCTGAAGACCGGCCATGTTGGACCAGCCATTTGCGGGTTCCAATCGGTTCTGTTTCTTTCTAGATTGTGCGTGGGTGGCTGTTCGACGTGCATGATTTGGAATGTTCAGGACTGCCCGCTCAAAAGTTCAAACCTGGATCACGGCCGGCGCGGGGACCATCGCTGCGCTGTTCGTTGCCGGTCTGATGGGCGCTTTCGGCGCCCTGCCCGCCCACGCTCCGCCGCAATTGCCGCTTGATGCCGCCATCGATGCCGGGCGCTGGCGCGTCCAGCCGGTGCGCGCCTATGTCAGCCACGCCAGAACCTATGGCGTGCTCTTGAAGCCCGGCCAGAAGGCGCTGGTGCTGGAGGCCGACATGACCAACCGCACCGCGCAATCCGATAAGGCCTATTTCGATGTCTTCAAGCCGGACGGCATCACCTTGCCCGACCCCATGCCGACGATCGCGCTAATCCGTGATTCGACGCTGACGCCGGAACTCCATCCCGGCATGACCGAGCGCATGGCCTATGTCTGGCCGCTGGCCGGCGACGCCGCTGTCCCGGCCAGCTTGAGCTTCGGCGTCACCGCCGAGATCTTCAACCCGCGCGACAACCTCTACGGCATGCCCGGCTGGTTCAATCCCTACCGGCTCGGCACCATCACCTTGCCGGTCGCCGACGTGCCGGCGCCGGGAACCGGCTCATGAGAATCCGCATCCTCGGCAATCTCGTCATCCTCGCCAGCACCGTAGCGCTGAGCTACGGCATGCAGGTGTCGAAACCACATTATGCCGACCTCACCGCGCCGATCCCGGTCGATGGCGCCATGCGCGACACCGTGCGCGCGCGCAGCTTCGATGTCCGGCTCGACAAGGTCGTCTTTGCCCGCGCCCTGAAAACCAACCAGTTCGGCCAGGAAAGGTCTTTGACCACCAGCGGCCTGTGGGCGGTGGTATCGACCAATCTCACCGCCACCGCCGCCTCCACAACGGTTGCCGAGGGCACCTGGCAAGGCCCGACCGGGCTGCGCTACCACCAGACGGAGCGGCTCGGCTACCGCCAGGACATGCCGCCGCATGGCGTCGATCCGGGCCTGGAGAAGCGCGGCCTGTTCGTGTTCGAAATACCGCCCGACCAGATCCGCGGCGCCAGCCTGCTGATAGCAGCGCGCCAGTTCGCCCCGCTCGACGCCCAGGCGCGCATCAGCCTCGATGGGGTGCCGACAAGCGCCGACGGCCAGCCGGCGGATGTGCTGCCGGAATTCGACTTGGATGCCCCGCAGGCCCAGACACTTCAAGGCAAGTCATGAGCGCCGTTTCTACCGGACCGATCGCCGGCGAAGACCGGCAGCCCGAGAAAAAATGGCGGCGGCGCAGCCTTGTGGCGCTTGCCATCCTGCTGCCGCTGACGCTGGCCGAGACCAGCTATGACAGCCTGCGCGAATGGCTGCATGGCGAGGATCTCATCGCCCGGGATGTCGATTTCGGCCAGGCCGTGCCGTTCGGCGGCAGCGACTGGAAACTGGCCGATCTGCGCGGCGGCAAGGCCGGCCGCCTGCCCGACCACGCCTTCGCCGTCATCGCCACGTTCTCGGTCAAGATAGGTGACCCCGACCTGCAAAAGCAGTGGCTGGGCTGTAAGCTGATGCTGACCGACGCCGCCGGGCGCCGCTGGCTGCCGGATGCCATCAGCGGCGTCAGCCTGCCGGCGGGCGTGATGAACTGCACCTCGGCGATCTTCTCCGGCGCCAGGAAGGGCGACACCATCATCATCGGCGACACTTTTATTGTGCCGGAGGATGCGGTGAAAACCATCCGCCCGGCCGTCGGGTTGGGCAGCGAGCGGCCGTGGTTTCTGCGCTTCCAGCGGCCGCCGAAATAGCTACTTTCTCCCCGTCACTATACGGGAGTTGAGAAGCGGTCCGCGAAGCGGACGAAAAGCCAATTGCTTGGCTTTTCGAGTGACGAACGCCCGGCAGGGCAATGAGGGGCAGCGCCAACGCTCCGGTAAGTGGCTGATTTGCCCAACGTCGCGGTCAGCACCGGCTTTGCGTATCCAAGCTCAATTCTTTCACGTCAGCGCCGCCCCTCATCCGCCTGTCGGCACCTTCTCCCCGTGAACGGGGCGAAGGGAACTCAGCGAAAACGCCGTCTCCAGCACCGCGGCCAGAAAACATATCCTGATCGGCTCGATCAAAATGCCGGTGGAGGAATCCTGGAACGGGCTGCCGAACAGCAGCGTCACCCCGTGCGAGAAAATCTGCCAGACATCGAGTTCGTGCGGCCCGATCAGCCGCGTCGCGCCGAGCCACAGCCAGGCGGCGCCCCAGTCGATGAGGCGATAGCCGACGATCAGCGTGCACAGAAGCAGCAGGCTGGAACTCACCGTCAGCCGCACGCCATTGGCGATCGGCAGATAGCGCGAGCGGTAGCCGGCGATGAAATGCTCGACGAAGTCGCGCAGGAATTTCGGCAGGCCGGCATAGCGCGCGCCGAAGCGCTCCACCCGATCGTGCACGCGCATCAGGGCGGCATCGTCGCGCACGTCATAGCCGTAGATCAGCGCCGCCATGACCAGCCAGATCAGCGGCAGGAGCATGTAGAAGAACAGGTTGACGGCCACCGTCGAGGGCGCGATCGAGGTGATTTCGACCGGCACCATCGGGGCCGCATTCGCCCCCGGCACCGGGCTCGCCAGCCCGTCGGCGGTGGCCTGCAGCACCGACCAGAAGGAGCGGCTCATCAGCCATTGCAGCGCCGTGTCCTTCCAGCGGCTGATCACATAGAGACCGACGAAGATCCAGTTGGTCTCGCAGATCACCACCACGATCTGCCAGAACGAGGCGGTCTTGGTTTTCGTCTGCATGAACTTGGCCAGCCGGCGGATCAGCCAGGACACCGCCACCGAGATCAGCAGCCAGCGCGAATCCAGCACGTCGAGCACATTTCCGGCCTGGCCGAAATCGGCCTGGTCGAGCGTGGCGCGCGAATATTGCCGCACGATATCGCCGAGAAACCCCCAGGCCGCGTAATAGGCGAAGAAAGGCAGCAGCGCGATGGTGATCATGCGCACCAGCCGCGAGCCGCGCCGGTCGGCAGTGTCCTGTTGCTTCGCGGCCTTGTCGGCGCCGCGCTGTGCGGCCAAGACATGCGGCAGGCCGGGGCGCAGCACATGGAACGTCGCCACCGTCACCACCAGCTGCGCCAGCGCCACCAGCGTCAGCATGGCAAGCCCGGCGAAATGATTGGCGAGCGCCACTTTCGCCGCCAGCTGCAGCAGGAGATCGCCGGCCAGCACCCCGGCCAGCACCAGCGCGACAAGCTGCGGCCAGAAGCGCCGCAGCAGCGAAAAACTCAAGCTGATCGGCCTGATGATATCGGCAAACATGAGGTCTCTCACGATGCCACCCGCCCCAGGCCTTTCTAGCAAGGCCCGATCGTTTTGCAACCGGGCCGGGAAATGGATGGTCGTGCTGCGGTTTGATCAGGCCAGGCAGTTGGTGCCGGGTTCGGCGCGGATTATCGAGGAGCAGTTGCCGGGGTGAAAGTGCTGGTGCGAGGCGCCCTCTGTCCGGCAGGACAGAGGGGGTGAGCGCAGACCTCTTGCCCTTACCTTCGCACCCGCGACTTCAGCCACCGGTCAAACGCCACCGCCAGGATCAGGATGAGCCCGATCACGATGCTTTGCGTGTAGGACGAGACATTGTTGAACTGCAGCCCGTTCTGCAGCACACCGATGAGCGCCGCGCCCACCACCGTGCCGCCGACCGAGCCGATGCCGCCGAACAGCGAGGTGCCGCCGATGACGACGGCGGAGATGACCGTCAGCTCGTAGCCGATGCCGGCGACCGCTTCCGAGGAATTGAGCCGCGCCGACAGCACGAAGGCGGCAAGCCCGGCGAAGAAGCCGACGATGACATAGACCGAGACAAGGATGCGGTCGACGCGCAGGCCCGAGAGCCGTGCCGCCTCTGCATTGCCGCCGACGGCGTAGACGGCGCGTCCGTAGCGCGTGTAGCGCAGCACGATGTGGCACAGGATCGCGGCGATGGCGAAGATGATGGCCGGCACCGGCACCGGGCCGATCAGCCCCGTGCCGAACCAGCGCATCGAGGCGTCGAAACCGGAGATCGGGCCGCCATTGGAGATGGTCAGCGTCAGCCCCCGAAACACCGTCAGCCCGCCCAGCGTGACGACGAAGGGCGGCACTTTCAGTCGGGTGATGGCAAGCCCCTGCACGCCGCCGGCGGCGGCGCCGACGATGACTGCGGCGAGCAGCGCCGCGAACCAGCCATAGCCCTGCGTGCCTGAGGTCGACAGCGACAGCGTGTTGGCCGCACCGCCCTTGGCGACGACGGCGGCGACCATGCCGCAGAAGGCCAGCAGCGAGCCGACCGAGAGGTCGATGCCGGCGGTGAGGATGACGAAGGTCATGCCGAGCGCGATCAGCCCGGTGATCGAGATCTGCCGCGTGATGTTGAACAGATTGATCGGGTCGATGAAGCTTGGCTTCAGCACGGTGAAGACGACGACCAGCGCCGCCAGGAACAGCAGCGGCCCGAAACTCATCAGCAGCCGCGCGATCGTCGCGCCGCCGCGCTGGCTCTGCTCTTCGGCGATGCTCATCGTGCCTGATCCTCCGCATCCTGCCCAAGCGCATCTTGGCTGTCGAGCGCCATCAGTTCCATCAGTTTTTCCTCGTTTGCCTCGACGCCCGGCATCTCACCGGTGATGCGGCCCCGGCGCATGGTGACGATGCGGTCCGACACCGCCAGCACTTCGGGCAGCTCGGACGAGATCATCATCACCGCGATGCCGCGCGCCGCCAGTTGCACCAGGATCTGATGCACCTCCGCCTTGGCGCCGACATCGACGCCGCGCGTCGGCTCGTCGACGATCAGCACTTTCGGGTCACGCGCCAGCCAGCGCGCCAGGATCACCTTCTGCTGGTTGCCGCCCGACAGGCCCTCGATGGCCTGCTCGGCCGAGGCCATGCGGATCGACAGCATTTTCCTGAAGCCCGACAGCGCGTCGCGCTCGCGCCGCTCGGCCATGAAGCCGAAGCCGTTGCTGAACGTGCCGAGCGAAGCGACGGAGAAATTGGGCAGGATGCCGAGTGCGGCAAAGATCGCCTGGTGCTTGCGGTCTTCCGGCACCAGGCCGATGCCGAGCGCGATGGCATCCGCCGGTGAGGCCGGCGCGATCTGTTTGCCGTCGAGCGTGATGGTTCCGGCGGCGATGCGGTCGGCGCCGAAAATGGCGCGCGCCAGCTCCGTGCGGCCCGAGCCGACAAGCCCGGCGACCCCGAGGATTTCGCCGGCCTTGACGTCGATGTCGACGCCGTCGAGCACGATGGCGTGCGGCGCCTCGGGGTCGCGCACGGTGCGCAGGCCGCGCACCGACAGCACGACATCGCCGGCCACCGCGCGCTGCACCGGCCGTGCATAGAGTTCGGAGGCGGCGCGGCCGACCATCTTCTCGATGATCCGCGGCAACTGGATCGGTCGTCCCTTGTCGCGGTCGAGATGCCCGGCCAGCCGGCCGTCGCGCAGCACCGTCATGCGGTCGCAGATGGCGGAGGCCTCCTCCAGCCGGTGGGTGACGAACATGATGGCGACCTTGTCCTGGCGCAGCCGGCCCATGATCGACAACAGACGCTGCACCTCGGTCTCGGTCAGCGCCGAGGTCGGCTCGTCCATGATGATCAGCCGGCTTTTGAGCGACAGCGCGCGGGCGATCTCGACCAGCTGCTGCTCGGCCACCGACAGCGCCGAGACCGGCGTCATCGGATCGATGGAGAGGCCGACGCGGGCGATGATGTCGCGGGAATCCTGTTCCATGCGCCGCCAGCTCACCAGCCCCAGTGGCCCGACCGGCGCGCGGCCGATGAAAATATTCTCCGCCACCGTCAGCGTCGGGATCAGGCTGAGTTCCTGGTAGATGGTGACGATGCCGAGCCGCTTGGCATCCTGCGGGTTGGACGGCGCGTATTCGGCGCCGTCGAAAATGATGCGCCCGCTGGACGGCGGCATGACGCCCGACAGGATTTTGAGCAGCGTCGATTTTCCCGCGCCGTTCTCGCCGAGCAGGCCGAGGATTTCGCCGGGGCGGATGTCGAGCGAGACGTCGCTCAGCGCGGTCACGCCGGCGAAGTGCTTGGTGACGCCCTCGACGGCAAGCAGGACAGGCGCGGCTTCAGCTGGCAAGGGTTGCTCCCGTATTGCGGTAAGTGGCGGGAGCGCGCCCGCCTTCGGCGCGCTGTCCCGCCAGCCTTGCTAATGAGCCTGTCTCCGCCAAGTTCTACTTCGTCTCGCTCAACCTCTCGGCCTTGTCGAGATTGTCCTTGCCGATGACGATCGGCGTCAAAAGCACCAGCTTCTCCTTCGGCTCGGTCTTGTTCTTGGCGTAGGCGACAGCGATCTGCACGGCGGTGCGCGACTGCTGGCCGGGGAACTGTTCGACCGTGCCGGCGAGCTTGCCGTCGCGCACGGCAACCAGCGCTTCCGGCAGCGCGTCGAAGCCGTAGATCTTGACGTCGGTGAAGTTGCGCGCCGCGCAGGCTTCGAGCGCACCGAGCGCCATGTCGTCATTGGCGCAGATGATGGCGTCCGGCTTGCCATTGGCGGCGAGCCCGGCTTCCGTCACCGACAGCGCCTCGGCGCGGGCGAAGTTCGCGGTCTGCTCGAAGATGATCTGATACTTGTCCTTCAGGGGATCGAGCACATTGTGCACGCCCTTGTTGCGATCGATCGCCGGACCGGCACCCGGCTGGCCCTGCAGGTGGAACAGCTTGGCGCCGTTGGGGAACGCCGCCACCATGGCCTGCGCCTCCGCCTCGCCGCCCTTGACGTTGTCGGCGCCGACATGGGCGAGAATGCCCTGGACACCGTCGACGCGGCGGTCGATCGTCACCACGGGAACACCAGCCTTGACCGCTTCCTCGATGGCCGGCGCCAGCGCGTTGACGTCGAGCGGCGAAATCACGATGGCGTTGACCTTCTGCACCAGCGCCGCCTCGATGTCGGCGGTCTGCTTGGTGGCCGAATTCTGTCCGTCGCTTTCGGTCAGGTTGACGCCCTGGGCCTGCGCTTCGGCCTTGATCTCGTTCAGCATGTGCACGAAGAACGGAAAGCCGAGATTGGGCACCGAACCCAGTATGGTCAGCTTATCCTCGGCGAACGCCGAACGTGCGGCCAGCATCATGGCGCCCGCGGCCACGGACGTCATCAGGAATTCACGTCTGTTCATGGTTGATCTCCTCCACAAGAACGCACGCCCCGGAAACCGGGACGGTTTCAGGAAGGATCATGCGTCGGTTCAAAGTGTTGGAGCATCCTCCTTGCGCGGGACAGCGCATGCCGCTCCAGCTGATCGCCGTGCAAAAACCGCCTCCCATCGGCATCAGCCAAGGGATGCTAACCCAGGGTCAACCATTTGTGCAACATCGATATAACAGCGCTGGGGGCGAATTATCGGAATTGTCGGAATTTTGGCCAACCCGACCTGCCCGGCTTCCATTCCGGGGCCGCGGCCCTAGTTTGACCCCCGAGTCATTCCTGAAGCTCAGTCCTTCCCGAAAATCCGTCCATCCCTGGAGAAACCATGAAGCCGCACGTCATCTGCCATATGCTCGCCTCGCTCGACGGCGGTCTTCATCCGAGCCGCTACACGGCCAGCCCGGACGGAACTCGGGCCGAGTGGTCAGGCCTCTATGAGCAGATCCACGGCGATCTCCAGGGCGACGCCTGGATTGTCGGCCGCGTCACTATGGCCGAGATGAGCAAGGCCGGCGCGCACCCACCGGCGCGAATCGGCAAGGTCGAGCGGCCGCATCATTTCGCGCAACGCGACGCGGGCACCTATGCCGTGGCGCTCGATGCCTCCGGCAGGCTCCATTTCGCCAAGCCGGATGTCGGCGGCGACCATGTCGTGGTGCTGCTTGGGCGCGACGTCTCCGACAGCCATCTGGCCGAGCTCGCCGCCGACGGCGTGTCCTATATCGTGTCGGAAACGGCCGAGATCGATCTCGCCGCCATGCTCGAAGTGCTCGGGCGTGAGCTCGCAATCCGCCGGCTGCTGCTCGAAGGCGGCGCCGGCATCAACGGCTCCTTCTTCGCGGCAGGGCTTGTCGATGAATTAAGCCTGCTGGTCGCGCCCGCGCTCGATGCGCGGGCGCGAAACCAGGGTTTTGTGGAATTCGGCGAAAGCGGCCTCGCCGGCAAGATGCAGCTGTCGCTGAGAAGCTGCGAAACCCTGGCGCATGGGCTCATCCATTTGCGCTACGCCGTCAGCCCTGGCTGAGGCCGCAGCCCATCAGGGGCGCATGGCGTCGAGATCGGCGATCAGCGTCGGGCCGGTCGGGTGCCAGCCGAGCCGTGCCTGGGTCAGCGCGCTGGAGGCTGGCAGGTCCATGGGGGCGAACATTCCCATCCAGCCGAAATGCTCCGCCGCCTTTTCCGGCGCGATCGAGACGACCGGCAATTTCAGGCCCCGGCCAAGCGCCTCGGCGATGGCGCGCACCTCGACGCCTTCCTCGCCGACCGCGTGATAGCGCGCACCCGGCTGGCGCTTTTCGACGGCAAGCCGGTAGAGCCGCGCGGCGTCGGAGAGATGCCCCGCCGAATAGCGGTTGCGGCCTTCGCCGACATAGGCCGAGACGCCCTTTTGCCGCGCGATCTCGATGAGCGGCGAGATCAGCCCCTGCTTGACCGGATTGTGGACCTGCGGCAGGCGCACGACCGACAAATTGATGCCGGCCTCCAGCAAGGCATTGCCGGCGAGTTCGGAGGCGATGCGCGGATTGGGGTGGCTGGCGTTGAAGACGTCCTCGACCGCCAGCTGGCCATGTCCGGGGCTGCCCATGCCGACGCCCGAGGTGATGACCAGCGGCCGGTCGGATCCGGCGAGCGCCTCGCCGAGCGCCGCGATGACTCGGGCGTCCTTTTCGCAATTCTCGGCAAAGCGCGAAAAATCATGGTCGAAGGCGGTGTGGATCACGGCATCCGCCTTTGCCGCGCCGCTGCGCAGGCTCGCCGGTTCCTCGAGGGTTCCGCGATGCACTTCGGCGCCCGCGGCCGCCAGCGCGTCGGCGCCGGCATCGGAGCGGGTGACGCCGATCACCTGATGGCCGGCCTGGATGAGTTCGGGAACGAGCGCCGAGCCGATGAAGCCGGTGGCGCCGGTCAAAAAGATACGCATGCAAAATCTCCTGCACAGTTGCCCGCGCAGTATCTCCGGTCTATTATTCCATTAAAGTAGTGATCTTATCATGGTATAATGGCTAACAGGATGCCCACCCCCGGTTCGCTCGCTGCCTTCCTGAAAGACCGCCGCACCCGGCTCGATCCCGCTTCGTTCGGCTTCTCCGGGCGCCGGCGCACGCCGGGGCTGCGCCGCGAAGAGGTCGCCCAGCGCTCCAACATCAGCCCGACCTGGTACACATGGCTGGAACAGGGCCGTGGCGGCGCGCCTTCGGCCGATGTGCTGAACCGCATCGCCAAGGGGCTGCTTTTGACCGAGGCGGAGCGCGAACATCTCTTCATGCTCGGGCTCGGCCGTCCGCCCGAGGTCCGCTACCGGGGCGACGAGGGCGTCAGCCCCCGGCTGCAGCGCCTCATCGACACGCTCGAGGCCAGCCCCGCTTTGGTCAAGACCGCCACCTGGGATGTCGTCGCCTGGAACCGCGCCGCCGAGATCGTGCTGACCGACTACGGCACCATCCCCGCCGGCCGGCGCAACATATTGCGCTTCATGTTCCTCACGCCCCACATCCGCGCCAAGCAGCATGATTGGGAAAACCTTGCCCGTTTCGTGGTCGGCGCGTTCCGGGCCGATGCGGCGCGCGCCGGCGCGGTCTCCGAGGTCACCCTCCTGGTGGACGAACTGTGCAGCGGCAGCGCCGAGTTCGCCACGCTGTGGCAGGAGAACGACGTGCTCGCGCATGGCGACGGGACAAAGCGCCTGAAGCACCCGGAACTGGGTGACATCGAGCTGGAATATTCGTCCTTCGCGGTCGATGGCCGGCCGGACTTGAACCTGACGGTCTACAACCCGGTCGACGGCAAGGTCGCCGACCGCATCCGGGCTTTGGCCAAGCGCCCGAGGTAACCACCGGCGCCGCTGCGATGGCGCCCTCTTCAACGCCGCTCGCACACCGCCTTCAGGATCTGCAAGGTCGGACCCCAGTAGAGATTGGCGTGCGGACGGATCGCCGGTTCGGCGAAGTCGCTGAGCGTCAGCGTCAGCAGTGTTCCCCCATCCGCCGGCGCCAGGGCGAAACTGACCAGCGTGTGGTTTTCCGGCACGTCCGCCAGGCGCGAGGCCGACAGCGTGCTCCAGTAGCTGTAGGAGAACAGCCGCTCCGGCTCGAACGCGCGGACAATGCCACGGTTCTCGAACGCCATGCCATGCAGCAGCCCGCCTATCACGATCGCGCCGCCGGCATGCCCCTCCAGGCTGACGGTCAGCTCCTCGTCGGACATCCATTGCGGGATCATCGCGGGCGTCGTCAGCACGCGCCAGACCCTGGCCGGTTCGGCGGCTATGGCGACGGCCTTGACGATCGGCGCGGAGGGATCGGTCATCCCTGCATTTACCGCGACTGCCGGGGGAAAGTGTAGCGCAATATCGGTTGCCACTTCCGCGCAATGTCAGCCGGCAGCAATCTGTGCCTTGGCGGGAACGGCGCCTGCTGGATCAATTCTTGCCGGTCTGAATAATCGTGCTTCCACAAATTGATCACCGGCCGGCCATCGCGACTGATATGCTGGACGGTGTCACCAAAAGTGAGGGCCGGCCCGATGGAAAAAGAGGCATCGCAGTTGCACTGGAACGCAGCATATGAATCGAAGGGCGAGGACGGCGTCAGTTGGTTCCAAGATAATCCCGAGCCCTCGCTTTCGTTGATCAAAGAGATTGCCGAGCGCAGCTCTGCCATCGTTGACGTTGGCGGCGGCGCCTCTCGGCTGGTGGATAATCTTCAAGAACAACAGTTTGAGGACGTCACTGTCCTGGATCTGTCCGCTACGGCGATCGCGGCGGCTCGCGATCGGCTGGCTGGGACAGGCGGGCACATCGATTGGATTGTTGCCGACATTCGCACGTGGTCGCCGAGGCGACTTTACGATGTCTGGCATGACAGGGCTGCCTTCCATTTCATGGTCGACGAAGCCGATCGTGACGCTTACCTCGTCACACTCAGGCGGGCACTCGCACCCGATGGCTACGCGATTATCGCGACGTTCGCACTCGACGGGCCGGAGAAATGCAGCGGCCTGCCCGTTCAACGATACGACGCAAGCAAGCTCGCCCAAGTCCTTGGATCCGGCTTTGCACTTGTTCGCACACTCGACCATCTGCACCTGACGCCATGGGGCTCCTCTCAGTCCTTTCAGTTCAGCGTTTTCAGACGAGCACCTGACATGTAATCCGGCGCTGCCGTAAAACTGTCCGCGCCCGGCGCAGCCGCATTGGCCATGCCGCCCTTTTCACCCTTGCGCGACTGCCGGCTGATCAGCGCGACGGCGGCGAAGGCGGCGATGCCGAACAGGCCGACCACGACGTTGAGCCACAAGGCCGGGAAGACGCCGAGGCCCGATATCATCAGGGTCAGGCCGAACGGGGCGAAGGCGGAGCTGAACTGGCGCGCTGCCGTGATCCAGCCGACATAGGAGCCGTAGCGTTCCTGGCCGAACAATTCGAGCGGCAGCGTGCCGCCGACAATGCTCATCAGGCCCGAGCCGAAGCCGAAAAGCACGGCAAACAGCATGGCGCCGGAAACGGAGGGCGCCACCATGAGCAGCACCGCAAGACCGCCGGCCAGTGTGGCGGTCGCGCCGAGCGCCAGCGATGTCTGCGACAGGCCGCGGCCGAACAGCATGTTGACCAGCCGGCTTGCCACTTGCGACGGGCCGAACAGGCTGGCGACCAGCACCGAGGCGCCGCCGAGGCCGACCAAAGTGAGCAGCGGCACCATCTGCACGAGGATTGCCGAGAGCATGAAGCCCTCTATGGCAAAGCCGGCCAGCACCAGGACGAACAGGAGCGACCATCGCCGGCCGGGCGCTGACCCCGACAGGCTCGCCGTGACCGGAACGATCCTCTCCCGCGCCTTGCCGATACGGCTGGAAAGCCGGGCCAGCCACCAATGGATCGGCAGGCAGACAAAGGCGTTGAGCGCGGCAAACAGAGCGAGAACCTCGCGCCAGCCGAGGTGCTGGTGCAGCAGCGTCGTCAGCGGCCAGAACAGGGTCGAGGCGAAGCCGGCGATCAAGGTGAGATGGGTGATGCCGCGCCGCGCACCGCCGAGCTGTACGATGGCGACGAAGGCCGTGCTGTAGAGGACGAAGCAGGAGGCGAGTTCCATGGCCAGCACGCCTATGGCAAAGCCGGCGCGCCCCGGCGCCAACGCACACAACAGCAAGGCGCCCGCCGCCGCCAGCGAACCCGGCACCATCAGGCGCCCCGCCCCGACCCGGTCCGCCAGGCTGCCCGCGAACGGCGCCAGGATGGCGCTTGCCAACAGCGACACCGACAGCACGGCGAACACCCATTGCTGCGACCAGGCGAGTTCCGCCGCCACCGCCGGCGCCAGGATGCTGTAGCTGTAGTAGAGCGTGCCGTAGCCGACGATCTGAGTGGTGCCCAGCGCCCAGATGGCGGAGGCAGGAATCTTGGCGTCGCTCACTCGGCGGCTTCCATCTTGCCGGCGCAGCCGCAACCGCTTTTGCCGGCGGCCTTGGCGTCGGCATCCGCTACGCAGCAGGCATCGATCGCCGCCGGCGCCGGCCCTCCGCAACAGCCCCGCGAAGCGCCGCCCGCCGGCACCGTGCAGACGCCGGTTTCGGGCAGCACCAGTTGCACCGCGTCGGCCGCCGCCATGTCGCCGGCGAGCGCCGCCGCGACCGAGCGCACCTGTTCGTAGCCGGTCAACAGCAGGAAGGTCGGCGCACGGCCATAGCTCTTGATGCCGACCGTGTAGAAGCCGGGCTCCGGATGGCTGAGTTCGCGGTGGCCGTGCGGCGGCACGTCGCCACAGGAATGCTCGTTGGGATCGATGAGCGGACCGAGCGCCTTGACGCCTTCCAGCCACGGATCGAGATCGAGCCTGAGCTCCCGGGTCAGCGACAGGTCCGGGCGCTGCCCGGTCGCGGCGATGATGCGGTCGACAGGGCCGAGTTGAGCCAGGCCATCCCCGCTTTGCCCCTCGACGATCAGCCTTCCGTCATGCTCGCGGATCGCAAGCGTGGCAAAGCCCGTCACCAGCTGGACGCGGCCGCTTTCGGCGAGGTCGCGGATATCGGCGCCGAGTTCGCCGCGCGCCGGCAACTGGTCGGCGTCGCCGCCGCCATAGATGCGCACGAGGTCGGTTCCGCGCACCGCCCAGATGAAGGCCGTGCCGGGCGCGGCCTCCGCCAGCCTGGCCAGGTCGAGCAAGGCATTGGCCGCCGAGTGGCCGGAACCGGCGACCAGCGTCGTGCGGCCGGCATAGAGCGCGCGGTCGCGGCCAAGAATGTCGGGAATTCCATACGCGATACGGTCGGCAAACTCCGCCTCGCCCTCCGCCGCGATGCCGCCGGCGCCGAGCGGGTTGGGCGTGCGCCATGTCCCCGAGGCGTCGATGACCGCGCGGGCGCTGTCGCGCCTTGTCCCATCGGCGGTTTCGACGACGAGCATGAAAGGCCGCGTCCCGCGCTCGCTGCCGCGCACCTTGTCGGCGCCCCAGCGCGATATGGCCACGACACGCGCCTTGGTCTCGATCGCCGGCGCCAGTTCCGGCAGGTTGGCGAGCGGCTCGAGATAGTGCGCGACGAGTTCATCGGCAGTGGGAAAGGCTTCCGCGTCCGGCCTCCGCCAGCCATGGCCTTCGAGCAGCCTTCTCGCCGCCTCATCGACGCAATAGCGCCAGGGCGTGAACACCCGGACATGGCCCCAATCCCGCAAATTGGCGGCGACACCATCGCCAGCTTCATAGACCTTTACCGGCAGGCCCCTGGCGATGAGATGAATGGCGGCGGCCAGGCCGACCGGACCGGCGCCGATGACGGCGATGGGCAGATCGTTTTGCATCAGCTTCTATCCTTCCGGTATTATCGAAATAACAGGCAAAAATTCAGGCAGCCGCGTCTTCCGCTGCCGGATTGCAGGCGGCATCGGCGCAGCATTCGTCGGCCAGGAAGCCGATGAGATCGTTCATCATGGGATAGTTGGCGCGACAGATCAGCGTCGTCGCCTGCCGCTCCTGGCTGACCAGCCCGGTCAGGATCAGGCGGTGCAGATGGTGCGACAGCGTCGAGGCGGCGATGCCGAGGCTCTCCTGCAGGAAGCCGACCGGCCGGCCCGCTTCGCCAGCCCGCACCAGGATACGATAGAGGTTCAGCCGCGTCGGATTGCCGAGCGCTTCCAGTTGCTTCGCTGCTTGTTCGAGTTTCATGGAAATAGCATGCGGCCGGCGACGGAAACCGTCAAGTCCTATTTCGAAGAATATCGAAATAGGCTTCAGACGACCCGCTTGCCGCTTGCGTCGACAACGACCTCGCCGTCCTCCTTGGTGAACGGGCCGATATCCGGATTGGGCAGGATATCGAGCACCTTTTCGGACGGCCGGGCCAGCACGACGCCGAGTGGTGTCACCACGATCGGCCGGTTGATCAGGATCGGATGCGCCAGCATGAAATCGAGGATCTCGTCGTCGCTCCATTTGGGATCGCCAAGGCCGAGTTCGGCATAGGGCGTGCCCTTCTCGCGCAGCAACTGGCGCGGCGTCATCGCCATCGCCTCGATCAGTTCGACGAGCCTTTCGCGCGACGGCGGCGCCTTCAGATATTCGATCACCCGCGGCTCCTCGCCGGACTGGCGGATGATCGCCAGCGTGTTGCGCGAGGTGCCGCAGGCCGGGTTGTGATAGATGGTGATGGTCATTGCACGGCCTTCATCTCAGTGACGGTCTTGTCGGTGAAGGTCTTGGGTTCGGCCAGCAGCCATCCGGCCAAGGCCAGCGCCAGCAGCGCGCCCGCCAGTTCCGCTGCCATGAAGGCCGGCACATCGGAGGGCCGGATGCCGGCAAACGTGTTGGAGAAGGCACGCGCAATGGCCACCGCCGGATTGGCGAAGGAGGTCGAGGCGGTGAACCAGTAGGCCGATGTGATGTAGAGCCCGACCAGCCAGGGGATGGCATCGCCCCGGAAGCGCAAGCCGGCAAGGATGGTGAAGACCAGGCCGAAACTCGCGACCAGTTCGGCCAGCCACTGCCCGTGCCCGCTGCGCACCGTCGCCGACACCTCGAGCAAGGGCAGGTCGAACATGGCATGCGCGACCAGCGTGCCGGCAAGGCCGCCGAGAATCTGGACGGTGATGTAGCCCAGCACGGCCAGCCAGCCGATGTCGCGCCGCAGCCCGAAAACCAGCGTCACGGCCGGATTGAAATGGGCGCCGGAGACCGGCCCCAGCGTGGTGATCAGCACCACCAGAATGGCGCCGGTGGGAATGGTGTTGCCGAGCAGGGAAAGTGCGACATCGCCGGTCAGCCGGCTGGCCATGATGCCCGAGCCGACCACCGTGGCAACCAGCATGGCGGTGCCCAGCGCTTCGGCTGCGAGGCGGCGTCGAAGGTCGGTCATGTCAAGCTCAACATTTGCAGGTCACGGCCTGGAGGATCGGCTGGCAAAGCTCCGGCGCGCCATTGCAGCAATCCTCCATCAGATAGGCGAGCAGATCGCGAAACCCGGTCATGTCGGCGGTATAGCGGATGCTGCGCCCGTCGCGCTCGGCACGCACCAGTTCGGCCTGGCCGAGGATCTTCAGATGCGCCGACATGGTGTTCTGCACCGCACCCAGCCGCGTCGCGATCTCGCCCGCCGGCACGCCGTCGGTCCCGGCCCGCACCAGCAGCCGGAACACCTCCAGCCTGGTTTCCTGGCCGAGCCCGGCGAGCGCCTGCAATGCTGTTGCCTTGTCCATCAATCCACATATCCAGATTTATGGATTAGTGGCAGTAGACCATGACAGTGGTGTGACGGCGATGGCTCACGCTTTGCGCCGGGAACCCGTCGTGCGTGGTTCGCTCAGATGCGGGCGCCAGCCATGCACGCGATCCCGCCCGGCGGCCTTGGCGCCATAGAGGGCCTCGTCGGCGCGCCGCAGCAGATCGGCGATCTCGATCTCGGCACTCCCGTCGAAAGTGGCGACCCCGATGCTGACGGTGACGGTGCCCTTTTCGCTGCCGGCATGCGCAAGCCGAAGGTCGCGCACCTTGCCTCTAAGGGTCTCGGCGATGACGAAGGCGCCTCTGGCGTCGGTCTCGGGCAGGACGAGCGCGAACTCCTCGCCGCCATAGCGGGCCGCCGCGTCGGCCGGCCGCCGCGCCGTCGCCTCGATGCAGCGGCTGACGGCGCGCAGGCATTCGTCGCCCGCCGGGTGGCCATAATGGTCGTTGAACCGCTTGAACCAGTCGACATCGATGATGAGCAGGCTGAGGGGTATGGCGTTGCGCCTGCCGCGGGCGAATTCACGCGCCAGCGCATCGTCGAAGGCCCGCCGCGTCAGCAGTTCGGTCAGCCCGTCGCGATGCGCCAGGAGGTTCAGCTTCTCGTTGGCGGCCAGCAATTTCGCCTCGACCTGCTTGGCCTCGGTGATGTCGGAGAACACGCTCAGGCTACCGCCATCGCCGGTCGGCCGGGTCCGCACGTCGAGCCAGCGCCCGTCGGCGAGTTGGACCTGGCGGTGGCTGGCGACCTTCTGCGAGGCCATGATTCTGGCGATCCAGTCTTCGACCGCGTCGGGCGGCGTGATCCCCTCGCCGCGCGCCGCCGAGGCGCGCAGGATATCGCGGTAGTCGGCACCGGGCACCCGTATGTCGGCCGTCTTCGGAAACATGGCGCTATACCGGGCGTTGCAAAGCACCATCTTGTCGTCCGGGTCGAACATCACCAGGCCGTCGGCCATGTGCGTCAGGGCGTCTCCGAGCCTGGCCTGGCTTTCCGCCAGTTCCTCCTCCAAGTGCTTGCGTACGGTGATGTCGCGATTGTGCGTAATCAGCCCGACGATCGCTCCGCTTCTGTCCCGAAAGGGCGCTTTCAATGTCGACAGCCAGCCATTGGTCCCGTCGTCGTGGTGAAGGCGCTGTTCGATGGTGGATGAGGCGCCCGAGGCCAGGACGGCAAGCTCGTCCTGGCGGTATCCCTGCGCCGTTTCGCGTGGAAAGAAGTCGAAATCCGTCTTGCCGATCAGCGCCTTCGCGTTGGCCGCATGCATCAGTTCGGCGGTTGCCGGGTTGGCGGCGATGAACCGTCCTTCGAGATCCTTGACGTTGAGGCAATCGGGCAATGTCTCTACAACGGCCTTGAAGATGCGTCGGGACTGCAATGCATCGAGGCGCCGCCGCTCCTGGTAAAGCGTAAGCCCCGACAGTGCCACCGAGACGAAGATGAGCAAGGTGGAGGGAAGCACCACCTTTGGCAGAACCGTCTGCAGGACGGAATGCGGCAGGACGCTGAGGCCGAGCAGCGATCCGGCCGCGGTCGCCGCGCCAAGGATCATGATGTCGGCCATGGTGGGCGCGCGGCCCCTGAGCGCAAGGTTGCCGCCGACACCGACCAGCATGGTGGCCGCGATCCCGACCGCGCCGGCGAAGGCGCCGATGCCGCCCTCGAAGGTCCGGAAGGCACCGGCCATGACGCCGGCGACGATACCGGCGACGGGACCGCCGAAGAAGCCGGCAATGGCGATCATCGTCGCCCGGAGATCGACCAGCACGCCCGGCTGCAACTGCATGGGAGTCAGCATCAGGACGATGGCGCCGGCGCCCATCAGCAGGCCGAAGGCCGCGGCCTTCACCGGGGCCGGCCTGCGATCCAGCCACACATGCGTGTGGATCCAGACCGAAACGAACATCGCAACGACCGCGAGATTGGCCAGCAATTCGGACCAGGGCGAACCCATGCTTCACGCGTCCATGATGCGTCGGCCAAGCGCGACGCGGCCTCCTGTGGATATGCCGGGCATGGAAACAAACCGTTACAGATCGCGTTTAGATTGTTCGAAAATCGGCTTCCAGAGGTTGCTGGACCTGTCAACGGACCTCATTTGGGTGTGCCATTAGACATCATCGCTATTTCATCACGGGTGGAGCGCAGTCTGGATCGGTGCCCCCTTCACTGACACCGGATTTTCTCATCCACTCGAGAACATCGATCCTGCCGATCAGCGTATATATCCCGCCAGAGCCACAATCGCCGTGCCGCGGAAAAAATTGCTGGACAGGCAACGCGCGGGAAACGATCCCAACAGGGATCAGATTACCCTCAACGACGGCAAAGGCCGGCCCGCCACTGTCACCTGCACATGTATCTCTGACCATCCCATCTGTGGGTACAGCGCCGGCGACAAACTCCTTGAATGGCTTGCACATGAAATGCCGAGCTATGGGATCCGCACAGGCAAACGAGTTTACATCGACGATGGTTTCTCTCTGCAGGCCAATCGAACTCTCCTCGTCGCCTTCGAAGCCGTAACCGGCAACCGTAACGCGACGTGGGAAATTAGGGTAAAAATCGCCAGCACGCTTGATATCACTAAGCAAACCATAAGAACCGCAAATGGGTTCTCGGGCCGAATTGAGGAAAAGATCGATCTCCTTATCAATCACCACCAGCGCCAGATCATCACCCCTTGGTGGGTATGCGTTACAATCGTAGTTGCCAAAACGAGAAACGAACTTGCCGTGGACCCAACGATCCTCAGAAAAAGGGCTATTGGTGATGTCGAAATCACGATCTCCACAAGTGCAATGCGCAGCCGTAAGGACAAATTTTTTCGATACGAGCAGGCCACTGCAAGCACTAAGCTGACCTTTTTGGTAGAATCTCAATCCAACCACCTGGCGGCGGCTGCTCGGCCAGCCTCCAGCTACTTCGATGCCCGTATTGGTCCTATCTGGCGGCGTCACTTTTACGCCGGCAGGCCACTTACCGGGCATAAGCGGACCTTCTCGAGCCGACATCATGGACGTCGAACACAGAAGAACCAGCGCAATCAGCAGAAGCCTAAAGTAAGCTTTCATCAGTGGTTCTCTTGCGCATAACACCGATCACGGGCCAACGGCCAGTATTTGTTACAGTAGGCTATGTCGGCTGTGGTGAGGGCTGCATCCCTGGACCCGTTGCCGCCACTTAGCAGTGCTTGCTTGTATGCCTCCGCATCAGCTGACCCTTCCGAACTTGCGAGCTTCGCGGCAGCAACATTCGCGAGATTGGCCTGGCTGTTCGACTTGGCGGCATCCGCATTTAGAGAGGCGGATTTTGCTCCGGCCGTGCCGGCTGTCGCGGAATCGACGACGGCGCTCACAATGGCAAGCGGGAGTTTTACGGCGGCCAACACCTCGGACGGCTTGTCCACCATCACACTGATGAGTGCGCCGTCCTCGAATTTTATCTCTGTGGAGCGTGTTACGAAAGCAGATCGGTTTATGTCGATCCTATATATTGGCTCGTCATTCGCGAAATCACGCGGGACAAGCATCACTGTTTTCCCATTAAGGACAACATGAACCATCCGAGATGCCGCTCTACGGTAATATATTCCAGGCATAACGCTCTTCGGCAGTCTATAAAGTTGAATAGGAGATCCAGTTGACTTTCCTAAAGATAATAAATCGCACCCTGGGCTCCAGACTCCCGGCCGAAGCTCTACTTCGACACATGATTTACTGCCTTTCAGTATATCGTTGCTTTTTTTGGCAGCCACAGAATCGAATGGGTCAAACGCAACCTCTTGGAGCAATGGTTTGTCCGCTGGTGCAGCGCGGAAATGTGCGGCGATTTTGGCCAGTTCGACGAGTATGTCACCTGTCCTGTCCGTCAACGTAGCCGAGACCGATGCCAGCAGGCCAGTTTTATCGAACGTGACAGTAATCTTGTCGTCCGAGAGGCCGGAGAGAGACAGACCCGTCTCAAGAGCGAGGGCGGAATCCTGAACAGCGATAGGGTCAACAGTAACATTCTCGGCTTTGCCTTCACCAAAGATTTTAACATCCAGAAGGTGTTTTGGAAGGTAGTAAGTGCCCGCTCTTTGTTGCGTGTGCTCTATTTCGTCTCCGCCAACTTTGTAGCTTTGAACAGCAGAGCACGCGCTAAGGCATAACAAAAATCCGGCAAAGCCGGACACCGGACCGTTATTCAGCTTCATTTTTTGGCACCCCCATAGCCAATGGTGGTCAGCCTATTATAAAATCCTTGCCCGTGGCAAGATAGCGCCAAATAAATTTCGACCGTCAACGCTGGTGCGATAAATGAAGCTCAAGGTGCAAATGGCGTGTTTATCTCTTATCAACTTGTTGTACCTGAGCGAGCAGAGCTTTGGTCAGGACGCGCGATCCGATCCCGGTTCAAGCGCTTGGCAACAGCTAGGCGGCGCGGCCGATCACTATACGCTGCCTAGTCGACCAACAATATCCCTCAATCCGCTCGCAACAAACGGATTTGGTTCAGCAGACTCGTTACGGTTGAAAATCACAAACTTTTCGCTACCCGGTGCTCTCGACCAGCGTCTCCCGGCTGGTCCTGATGCAGTAGATATCTCCCGATCGGATGCGGCGATCGGTGGAACGCTTGCGGCACCCGACCGGAATGTCACAATACAGGAACAGGCCAATAGCGTTTTTGATCAATTGACAGGCCTCGCGCAGGCCAGCGTCTTTGCTTCGAAATGGCAAAGAAAGTTTGGCAAGCCAATGCCGGCCAAGATGATGGATTTTTTCGACAACCCCACATTGAAAATCCCAGACTTCTTGCCGAGCGACGATGTGGGCCGCAACACGTTCATCAGCCTGCATGGCCCGTCTCAGCTTGAAGTAGAGCCCGACGTGGCATCTGATCGTATCCTTAAGGGCTACGGGAATCTTGAAACGCCAACTTTGGTGGTCAACAACCTGTCGACACCATCCGCGAAGTCTTCGGCCGCAGACTGTGGCGAAGCTGTCCGGACCTTGCGGCGGGAGGTATCTTATGGTGGAATTTCGAAAAATCTCATCGACGGTTTTAGCGAGATATGCCTATTCGGCGGCCAGAAAGATGACCTCACGGCGCAACAGATGAAACTGGCAAAACGGTGCGCGGAAACCTACAACGCATACATATCAAGTTGTTTCGGAACGGTTGCCGACGATATCACTCAAACGATCAACGAACACGTTGGGGTTATTTACGCTTTTGACACCTCGCAACCGCAGAGACAAAGAATCCTCTGCTCTGGTGCTGCCATAACCAACGCTCGCGTCCTTACCGCGAAACATTGCTTGGCCGGGCTCAGTGGCCTCGGGGCGAATGTGCGGTTAGGTTACATACCCATGTCGATGACCACGCCCGCCTTCGCGGTCAAAAGACTGGAACTGTCGGTCGCCGGCGGCGGATGGGACGCTGTACAGATGGGAGACTTGCCAAGATTCCTGAGCGGCAACCCCGATCTGGACGACTTGGATACCGATGCCTTGGTATTGGTTCTTGACACCGAGAACGATCCGAAATCTCGAATTGAACTGGCAGCGCCCAAGGATTTCGACCATGTTGTTCTTGCCGGCTTTCAGCGATTGGCGGTCAACGCAATACAACTGAAGGCGCGGCTTGAAAACAAGTCAATTCCCTATGACCATGAGCTCATCGAAACCGGGACTTGGCGCCAGGCCTTTCGTTTTGATGGATCGCCCACCTGTCTGGTGATCCATTATACTGACACGGACGCGGCTTTGTTTAAACTTGGGAAACGTTCGATCGGACATTTTTGCCAGTCGCTCGGCAACGCAAGTGGAAGCGCTCTATTCAAACCGGCCGATACCAGCACCCCGATGGAGGTTGTGGCCGTACACTCAAGAGCACTTTATCAGAGCGATCTACCGGGCGGAGATGTACTCGAATCGATGCGTCCGAAGAATGCGGCTTTGGCCGTCGACGCCCCGTTGAGGACTGCTAAGGTCTTCGACAATTGATCATGCCAGGTGAGCCACCGTTCATCTCGGCGGGGCTTCCGCCAGCCATCTTCGCTCTTTCGCCCAAATTGTGCGTGAAGCGTGGGATGTATTCCCATCAGCCCCAGCGCATACCACCGACAAAGTCGATGAACGCCCTGAGGGGCGCCGGTGTGAGGCGGCGGCCGGGATAGTAGAGGAACGGGCCTGAGAATTCCTGCCACCAGGGCTTCAGCACCGGCTCCAGCCGGCCATCGTCGAAATAGGGGCGCAGCCAGTCCTCGAACAGCGAGACGATGCCGCCGCCGGCCACCGCCACCTCGAGCGCAAGCGCCATGGCCGTGCCGGTGCTGACCAGCAGCGGGCCGGTCGGCTCGACGCTCACCACCTCGCCGTCGCGTTCGAACTCCCAGGGCGGCGTCAGGCCGCTGGCGAAGCGGCCGCGCAGGCAGGCGTGACGGAGCAGGTCGCGCGGATGCTCGGGCCGGCCGTGCCGGTCGAGATAGGCCGGCGCGGCGGCGGTGGCGTAGTGCTGCCGGCGCGGGCCGATCGGCACGGCGATCATGTCCTGCTCCAGCCGCTCTTCATAGCGGATGCCGGCATCGCAGCCGCTCGCCAGTATGTCGACGAAACTGTCCTCGGCGGTCACTTCCACGCGAATGTCGGGATAGGCGGCGAGGAAAGGCGGCAACAGGCGCGGCAGCACCAGTTTCGCCGCGACGACCGGCACGTTGAGCCGCAGCGTGCCGGCGGGGCGGCCGCGAAAGCCGTTGACCACGTCGAGCGCCGCCTCGACTTCGCCGAGCGCCGGACCCAGCCGCTCGAGCAGGCGCGCGCCGGCCTCGGTGGGCGCGACGCTGCGCGTGGTGCGGTTGAGCAGCCGCACGCCGAGCCCGGTCTCCAGCCGCCGCACCGTCTCCGAGAGGCTGGAGGCGCTGACATTGCCCACCCGTGCCGCCTCGCGAAAACCGCCGGCGCGCGCCACCGCCATGAACGCTTGTAGGTCGCCGAGATCCGCTGCCATTGTTCGCCTTTTCGCACAGGTTGTGCCGATTGCACCATATTATCGCGCATGCGCGCTTTGTCTACATTGGGCCGATCCACAGGAGATGAGACCATGACTGACATCAGCAAGGCCGGAACCTTCAAACTCGGCGACCGCACCGTAAAGCGCCTCGGCTACGGCGCCATGCAACTGGCGGGACCCGGCGTCTTCGGCCCGCCCAAGGATCGCGACGCAGCCCTTGCCGTGCTGCGCGAGGCGATCGCCTGCGGCGTCGACCACATCGACACATCCGACTTCTATGGCCCGCACATCACCAACCAGATCATCCGCGAGGCGCTGCACCCCTACCCCGCCAACCTCACCATCGTCACCAAGGTCAGCGCCCGGCGCGGCGCCGATGCGTCCTGGCTTCCCGCAATGTCGCCCAAGGAGCTGACCGAGGCCGTGCAGGATAATCTGCGCAATCTCGGGCTTGATGTGATCGAGGTCGTCAACCTGCGCTCCATGCATGGCATCCACGGCCCCGCCGAAGGATCGCTCGAGCCACAGTTGAACACGCTCGCCGAATTGCAGCGCCAGGGCCTCATCCGCCATATCGGCATGAGCAACGTCACAGCGACCCAGATCGCCCAGGGGCGCGGCATCGCCGAGATCGTCTGCGTGCAGAACCAGTACAACATCGCGCACCGCGACGACGACGCGCTGATCGATGCGCTTGCCGCCGACGGCATAGCCTATGTGCCGTTCTTCCCGCTCGGCGGCTTCACGCCGCTGCAGTCGGACACGCTGGCCAATGTCGCCAGGAAACTCGGCGCGACACCGATGCAGGTGGCGCTCGCCTGGCTGTTGCGCCGCGCGCCCAACATCCTGCTCATCCCCGGCACTTCCTCGCTCAGTCATCTCCGCGAAAACCTGACGGCGGCCGAACTCGACCTGCCGGCCGATGCGCTCAAAGTGCTGAACGGCATCGGCGGTGAAGCCGAGCAAGCGGCATAAGGCATTCCTGCTGTCGGCCGGCAGACTACCGGCTGCCGACCCTGGCGATCCGTGTCTGCGGATCGCAATAGATGCCGTAGAGCGTCTGCAGGATTCGCTCGACCTCCAGCGAAGCCAACCGGTAGTAGACCTGCTGGGCGTCGCGCCTCGTATCCACGAGCTTGAGCGCGCGCAACTTTGAAAGCTGCTGCGACAGCGCCGACTGGTTCATCGCAACCAGTTCGGCCAGTTCGTTCACGCTCGTCTCGCCGTCCAGCAGATGGCACAGGATCATCAGCCGTTTTTCATTTGCCATCGCGGCGAGCAGTTCGGACGCTTCGCGCGCCTGCTTGTCCAGGTCGGCTATTTTTATATTGCGCATATGAACACATTATCATATTAAGAGTTACGAATAATATTAGTCTGGCACGGCTGCCTGTCAAGTCGATGGATCGATGCCGATGCTTCGCACCGTCAAGGTCGCTTGATCAGCGTCAAGTCGCAGCCTGCCACAATGGCGCAAAATCAGCCAATCCCGCGCGGGATCAGCAGTGTCGGCGTTGCGCCAAAGCGACGCCGCAACGGAGGAAGAACATGGCGCATATAGTCGTCCTGGGTGCCGGGCTGGGAGGCACCATCATGGCCTACGAGCTTCGCGACGGACTGGCCGGGGAACACCAGGTTTCCGTCGTCAACAATGGCAGCCACTATTCATTCGTACCGTCCAACCCTTGGGTCGCCGTCGGCTGGCGCGACAGGCAAGCGGTGGAAATAGACCTTGCTCCGGTGCTGGCACGGCGCAAGATCGGTTTTCATCCGCAGGGAGCCAGGCGCGTCCACCCGGTCGAGCGCACGGTGGAACTCAAAGACGGCTCATCTGTCTCCTACGACTATCTGGTCATCGCCACCGGTCCCGAACTCGCTTTCGACGAGATCGAGGGCCTCGGGCCGGAGCACAACACCCAGTCAGTCTGCCACATCGATCACGCGCTCAAGGCCAGGACCGCCTTCGACGCGCTCGTCGCCAAGCCGGGCCCGGTCGTCATCGGCGCGGTCCAGGGCGCGTCCTGCTTCGGGCCGGCTTACGAATTCACCTTCATCCTCGACAAGGCGCTGCGCGACGCCAGGGTGCGCGACCGCGTGCCCATGACCTTCGTTACCTCCGAACCCTATATCGGCCATCTCGGCCTCGACGGCGTCGGCGACACCAAGGGCCTGCTCGAGAGCGAGATGCGCCAGCATCACATCAAGTGGATCTGCAACGCCAAGGTCGACAAGGTTGAGCCCGGCAAGATGTTCGTCCAGGAACTCGCCGACGACGGGTCGGTCAGGCAGGCGCATGAACTGCCGCACACCTATGCCATGATGCTGCCGGCCTTTCGCGGCGTGGCGGCGGTGCGCGGCATCGAGGGCCTGACCAATCCGCGCGGCTTCATCCTTGTCGACAAGCACCAGCGCAACCCGGCGTTCCCCGAAATATTCGCGGTCGGCGTCTGCGTCGCCATCCCGCCGATCGGCAAGACACCGGTCCCCGTCGGCGTGCCCAAGACCGGCTTCATGATCGAATCCATGGTCACGGCGACGGCGCACAACATCGGCCGGCTGGTGGAGGGCAAGCAGCCTGACGCCCAGGGCACGTGGAATGCGGTCTGCCTCGCCGATTTCGGCGATTCCGGCGTCGCCTTCGTGGCGCAGCCGCAGATCCCGCCGCGCAATGTCAACTGGTCGTCCTCCGGAAAATGGGTGCATACCGCCAAGGTCGGTTTCGAGAAGTATTTCCTGCACAAGATAAGGGCCGGCAAGTCCGAACCCTTCTATGAGCGCCTCGCATTGCAGGCGCTTGGGATCGACAAGCTCAAGCAGATCAAGGTCGAGGCATCGGCGGAGGTGCCGGGAGCCTGACCGGCGCTAGCCGGCGGCGGGCGAGAGTTGCTGTCGCAAATTCGACGCCGCCTCTTGCGGTCGGTAGTTGTATTCTTATATTTAGATATCATCATATACAAATGGAGATGACAATGTCCCTCGACCGTTCCGTTCTCGCCTTCGCCGGCATCATGGTGCTGCTGTCCGTCGTGCTCACCGCCTTTGTCTCGCCGCTGTTCGTATGGCTGACGGTGTTCGTCGGCTTGAACATGCTGCAGTCGGCGTTCACCGGCTTCTGCCCCGCGGCGATGGTCTTCCGCAAGCTCGGCATCAAGCCGGGATGCGCGTTCTGAGGAAATCCGGATGCGCCTGCCTCTTTTGTTCGCCGCGCTGTTGGCGGCCTCTCCGACGCTTGCCGGCACGCTGACACTGGTGCCGACGACGGTGACCGAATGGAAAGCGGTCTATGGCCGTGTCGAGGCGCGCGACACCGTTCCGGCGCGCGCCCGTATCGGCGGCCTTGTTGTCGATCTGGCCGTCACGGAGGGCGAGCAGGTCAAGGCGGGGCAGAAGATCGCGACCGTCCAGGACGACAAGATCGCGTTTCAGGTCGCCGCTCTGGACGCCCAGCTTCGTGCTCTGCAGGCGCAGCTGGGCACCGCGCAGTCCGAACTTGCCCGTGGCCAGACGCTGGTCGACAAGGGCGTCATGACCGCGCAGCGTCTCGATCAGCTGCGCACCGAAGTCGACGTCGCGCGCAACCAGCTTGCCGCGACCGAGGCGCAGCGATCGGTGATCGTGCAGCAGGGCGCCGAGGGCGATGTTTTTGCTCCCGGCGACGGCCGCGTGCTGACCGTGCCCGTGACGCGTGGCGCGGTCATCATGGCCGGTGAGGTTGTGGCCACCATTGGCGGCGGCGGGGTGTTCCTGCGGCTTGCCGTTCCGGAGCGTTACGCGGCGTCGCTGAGCGAGGGAGCCGCCATCCGTATCAATGCCGGCGGCAAGGAGATCCCCGGCCGCCTCGCCAAGATCTATCCGCAGATCGACAATGGCCGCGTCATCGCCGACGTCGAGGTCGATGATCTCGACACCAATTTCATTGACGCCCGCGTCCTGGTCGAGCTGCCGGTCGCCGAGCGTTCCGCGCTGCTGGTGCCGGCTTCGGCCATCCAGATCCATTCGGGGATCGATTTCGTGCGCGTCGCCGCAGGCGGCGGCAGTGTCGAGCGCGCGGTGGTAACAGGCGAGCGGTCCAGGCGCGCCGACGGCGACTATGTCGAGATCCTGACCGGTCTTGCGGCCGGCGACGTCGTGGTCACGCCATGAAAGGTCCCGCCTCGTTCGGCATTGCCGGCGCGCTGACGCGGGCCTTCATCGCGTCGCCGCTGACGCCGCTGTTCCTGGTCGCCGCCTTCGCCTTCGGGCTGGTGGCGCTGCTCACGCTGCCGCGCGAGGAGGAACCGCAGATCTCGGTGCCGATGGTCGACATCTTCGTGCGCGCCGACGGGCTGAAGGCCGACGACGCCGTCAAGCTGATCACCGAGCCGCTGGAGACGATCGTCAAGGGCATCGACGGCGTCGAGCATGTCTATTCGCAGACGCGAGACGACCAGGCGATTGTCACCGCCCGCTTCATCGTCGGCACCTCGTCGGACACTGCCGTGCTGCGCGTCCACGACAAGGTGCGCGCCAACATGGATCGCATTCCCGTCGGCGTGCCCGAGCCGCTGATCGTCGGCCGCGGCATCGACGACGTCGCCATAGTCACGCTGACGCTGTCGCCGAAGCCGCAGACAGCCGCGCGCATGACAGCCAACGACCTCACCCGCATCGCGCGCGAACTGCGCACCGAGATCGCCAAGATCGACAATGTCGGCCTGACCTATCTGGTCGGCGACACCGGTGAGATCATCCGCGTCAATCCGAACCCTGAAAAGCTCGCCCTTTACGGTGTCACCCTGCAGCAGCTCGCCGCCAAGGTGTCGGGCGCCAACAAGGCCTTTCCCGCCGGACGTGTGCGCGACATGGGCGAGCAGATCGACATCGTCGCCGGCGAGACATTGGCCTCGCCCGACCAGATCGGCAACCTGCTCCTGACCTCGCGTGACAACCGCCCCGTCTATGTCCGCGACGTGGCCGGCGTCGCCTTCGCCGCCGACGCCGGTGATACGCTGGTGTCGACGGTCACCAGGGCCGGCGTTGGTGTCGAGCGCGTGCCGTCGGTCACGCTCGCCATCGCCAAGCGCGCGGGATCGAACGCGGTCGCCGTCGCCGACGCCATTCTGCACCGGGTCGCATTGCTTCAGGGCGGGCTGATATCAGGCGATATCTCGATCGACGTGACGCGCAATTACGGCGAGACCGCCAACGACAAGGCCAATGAGCTCCTCTACCATCTTGGCCTGGCGACGATCTCGATCATCGTGCTGGTCTGGGTCGCCATCGGCCGCCGCGAAGCGATGGTCGTGGCCGTCGTCATTCCGGTGACCATCCTGCTCACGCTGTTTGCCTCGCGCGTCATGGGCTACACGCTGAACCGCGTCTCGCTGTTCGCGCTGATCTTTTCCATAGGCATTCTCGTCGACGATGCCATCGTCGTGATCGAGAACATCTCCCGCCACTGGGCCATGGGCGGCGGCCGCGATCGCCGGCAGGCGGCAATCGAGGCCGTGGCGGAGGTCGGCAACCCGACCATCGTCGCCACCTTGACCGTGGTCGCCGCACTGCTGCCGATGCTGTTCGTCTCGGGAATGATGGGCCCCTATATGAGCCCGATTCCGGCCAATGCCTCGGCGGCGATGATCTTCTCCTTCTTCGTCGCGGTGATGGTGACGCCGTGGCTGATGCTCAAGCTTGCCGGGCGGGCGCCGGTGCATGCCCGTCAGGATCATGGCAATGGCGGCCCGCTCGGCCGCGCCTACACCGCCGTCGCCCGGCCGATCCTGGCCTCGAAGACGGCGAGCTGGGCCTTCCTGCTCGTCGTCGGCGTGCTGACCCTGGGCTCGCTCGCGCTGTTCTACACCGAGCATGTCACGGTCAAGCTCCTGCCCTTCGACAACAAGTCCGAACTGTCGGTGACCATCGACCTGCCGGAAGGGTCTTCCGTCGAAGCCACAGATGCGGTGGCGCAGGCCGTCGCCGCCAGGGTTCTCGAGTTGAAGGAGGTTCGATCGGTCCAGACACATGCCGCGACGGCGGCACCCTTCAACTTCAACGGCCTCGTCCGCCATGCCGTCCTGCGCACCGAGCCGCAGCAGGGCGACGTGGCGCTCAACCTGCTGCCGAAGGCGAACCGTGCCCGCTCCAGCCATGAGATCGCGCTCGACGTCCGCCAGCGCATCGCCACGATCCCCGTACCGCAAGGCACCAGCCTGAAGGTGGTCGAGCCGCCGCCCGGCCCGCCGGTGATGGCGACGCTGCTGGCCGAGATCTACGGACCCGACGGCGAGACCCGCCGCAAGGTCGCCGCCAGGATCGAAACGGCGTTCCGCTCCGTGCCCTTCATCGTCGACGTCGACAATTCCTGGGGACAGCCCGCACGCCGGCTGCGCGCCACGATTTCCACCGACGATGCGGAGTTCTTCCATGTCGAGGAAAGCGACGTCTTCGACACGCTTGCCATCCTCAATGGGGGCAGGACCGTCGGCTATTCGCATCGCGGCGGTGGCCGCCAGCCGATCCCGATCCGCATCGAGCGGCCGAAGGGCGAAAGGACGCTCGACGAGCGCTTCCTGACCACCTCCATTCCGGCCAATGTCCTGCCTGGCGACCGCGGCGTGGTCGAACTCGGCGATGTCGTGCGGGTGACGCCGGAGCGCGCTTCGTTCCCGGTGTTCAGGCACAATGGCCGCGCCGCCGAAATGGTGACGGCCGAGCTTGCCGGCAGCTTCGAGGCGCCGCTTTACGGCATGCTCGCCGTCAGCAAGGCCATCGACGCGCAGGACTGGACCGGACTGCAGAAGCCCGCAATCTCGCTGCATGGCCAGCCGGAGGATGAAAGCCGGCCGACGCTTTTGTGGGACGGCGAATGGGAAGTCACCTGGGTGACCTTCCGCGACATGGGGGCGGCCTTCGGCGTCGCGCTGCTCGGCATCTACATCTTCGTCGTCGCCCAGTTCGGCTCGTTCAAGGTTCCGCTGGTGATCCTGACGCCGATCCCGCTGACCTTCATCGGCATCCTCGGCGGGCACTGGCTGTTCGGGGCGCCGTTCACGGCCACCTCGATGATCGGCTTCATCGCGCTGGCCGGCATCATCGTGCGCAATTCGATCCTGCTGGTCGACTTCATCCGCCATGCGGCGTCGCCCGACAGACCGTTGAGCGAGGTGCTGATCGAGGCCGGCGCGATCAGATTCAAGCCGATCCTGCTTACGGCGCTTGCCGCCATGATCGGCGCGGCGGTGATCCTGACCGATCCGATCTTCCAGGGGCTGGCGATCTCGCTGCTGTTCGGCCTGGCCTCCTCGACGCTGCTGACGGTGCTGGTCATCCCCGCGATCTACCGGGTGCTGCGCACGTAAAAAGGCCGCCGCAGGGGAAAACCTGGCGGCGGCCGAACTGGAGTTGCCGGCCGACCCGCTCGACGTGCTGGACGACATTGCGGACGAAAGACGGGAGCCTGGGGTTTCAAGCTATATTTCCCCGAGCTCTCCCAGCCCCGTAAAGCGCGTTGACGGCTCAGGCAAAACCACATATAGAACCAACTAGTTCCAGAACTGATTGGTTCCGTAATGGCTCATCAAGTCTCGCTCGACGACACATTCGCCGCCCTCGCCGATCCCACGCGCCGGGCGATCCTGGCCCGGCTGCTCGACGGCGAAGCGTCGGTTGCCGAACTGGCGCAGCCTTTCGCGCTCACCGTGCGCGCGGTCTCCAAACATGTCGGCGTGCTGGAACAGGCCGGCCTCGTCACCCGCAGCCGGGCGGCGCAAAAGCATCTCAGCCGCATCGAACTCAAGCCGCTGCGCGACATCGACCGCTGGCTCGACGACTACAGAAAACTCTGGGAAGACCGCTTCGACCGGATGGAGGACCTGCTGCGGCACGGCGCGGACAGGCCGGAATGAGCGCGCCCGCGACCGCCGACCGCAGCTTTGCCATCGAGCGGATCTTCAACGCGCCGGTCGAACGCGTCTTCCGGCTGTGGACCGATCCGCTTCTGGTGGCGCAGTGGTGGGGCATCAGGGACTGCACCGTCCCCTTTTGCGTGCTCGACGTGCGCGTCGGCGGCCGCTGGCGCATCGACATGCTGACCGCGGGCGGCGCGCTCTACCGCAACCAGGGCAGCTATCTCGAAGTCGTCGAGAACGTCAGGCTGAGTTATTGCGACGAACCCGATCCTGAAATCCGTGAATGGGCCGGCAAGCCGCCGGGTCGGAGCCGCCACACGGTGAACTTCACGCCCGACGGCGCGCGCACCCATGTCCATTTCGAGGTGACGCTGGCGACTGCCGCCGACCGCGAACGCCTGCTGGCGCTCGGCATGCGCGGCGGCTGGATGCAGAGCTTCGACCGGCTGGAACAGCTGATAGGCAAGGGAGCCGACCATGCTGGCTGAGAACGCCAAACCGACCACGCAAGCCGTGCTGTCGCGGGATGGAACGCCGATCGCCTGTGAGCGGCGCGGCCAGGGCCATCCGCTCATCCTCGTCGACGGCGCGCTCTGCTCGCGCGCCATGGGTCCGAGCGGCCCGCTGGCCAAGGCGCTGGAAGGCGGTTTCACCGTGTTTCGCTACGACCGCCGCGGCCGTGGCGACAGCGCCGACACCGCGCCCTACACGGTCGAGCGCGAGGTCGATGACATCGAGGCCGTGCTGCGGGCGGCCGGCGGTGAAGCCCATCTCTGGGGCATGTCCTCAGGCGCCATGCTGGCACTGATGGCAGCAGCCCGCCTGCCCGGCATCGGGAGGCTTGCACTCTACGAAGCGCCGCTGATCGTCGACGACAGCCGCGCGACGACGCAAGGCGACTGGGCAACGATCCGGCAAGCCATCGCCGACGACAGGCGCGGCGACGCCGTGAGCGCCTTCCTCAAATCGGTCGGCATGCCCGGCCTGCTGATCGCCGTCATGAAGCTGACGCCGATCTGGCGCAAGCTCAAGGCAGTGGCGCATACGCTGCCTTACGACGGCGCCATCGTCGCCGGCGACCAGCTCGGCAAGCCGCTGGACCGCGCCCGCTGGACCACGCTCGGCGTGCCGACATTGGTGACCGATGGCGGGAAAAGCCCGCCATGGATGCGCCATGGCAACAAGGCGTTGGCGCAGGCGCTGCCCAATGCCCGCCACCAGACGCTGGCAGGCCAGAACCACATGCTGAAACCCGCCGCGCATGCGCCGGTGCTGACGGCGTTCTTCAACGGGCGGCATTGAGCGGCCAGCGCCTTCAGCGCGGTGCGTATGCGGCTTGCGGAGCCGTTGCGGCCCGTGCCATCTGTCTGATGCAACCGCCCATCCGGATGAGCATGGCATCACGATCACCCCCAGCCGGCAGACCCGGCAAGCCGCCCGGCGTCAGCCTCAACCGCGCGCTGTCGAAACTCGGCCTGTGCTCGCGCACGCAGGCGCAGGTGCTGATCGCGGAAGGGCGCGTGCGCGTCGGCGGCAAGGTGGTCCGCGACGCCGCGCTGCGCGTCGACCTGAACCGCGACCGCATCGTCGTCGATGGCGCGCCCGTCATTGCCGAGCGCAAGGTCTATGTGATGCTCAACAAGCCACGCGGGCTGGTCACCACCCGCGACGACCCGCAGCAGCGCGACACCGTCTATGCCTGCCTCGAAGGGCTCGATTTGCCCTTCGTCTCGCCGGTCGGCCGCCTCGACAAGGCCAGCGAAGGCCTATTGCTGATGACCAACGACACGCATTTCGCCAACCGGTTGATGGACCCGGCCTCGCATCTGCCCAAGACCTATCACGTCCAGGTCGGCACGGTGCCTGACGAAGCGATGCTGGAGGCGTTGCGCGCGGGCGTCACCGTCGATGGCGAGACCCTGACCGCCACTTCAATCACGCTTTTGCGCAGCGGCGGCCGCACCGCCTGGCTGGAGATCGTGCTCGACGAGGGCCGCAACCGCCACATCCGCCGCCTGCTCGCCGCGCACGGCATCGAGGTCAAGCGCCTCATCCGCATCGCCATCGGGCGCTTGCCCCTGGGAGACCTCGCCAAGGGAGCGGTGCGGCATTTGACGCCGGAGGAGTTGGCGTTGCTGGAAGGCTGAGCAAGCGTCCGCCCGCCAGACCGCAAGCGGCCAGGTTCATTTTTCCGTCGGGAGTTTGCGCCAGAGCGAGGAGATGGACCGGCGGCCCATCACGCCTTGTTGGTGATCCACATGCTTGGCGCGCCGACCACGCCGGCGCTCGCCATCGTCTCTTTCAATTTTGGGTTCTTGATGAAGGCCTGTGCCTCGGCGACACTGGCGAAATCATGGGTCACGGTGACGTCGTTGGGGTTGTCCGCCGCCTGATAGACGGTCTCTCACGATCGGTAGTCAGTATTTGCACGGTATATTAGTAAATGTTAAATTAAAGACTGGAGCCGCGATTGGTATGCGGCTCGCGACCATTCCGGCGATCGCTCGCCGCCGTGGAGAAACTGGTAATCAGAAACCGGAACACGGGAGGATGAAATGACTTTCAAGCATTGTCTGCTGGCCGTCGTTTTCACGTCACTCTGCATGGGATCTGCTCAGGCCCAGCCTGCGAAAGAAGCCATCGAAGCCGCTAATGCCGAGTTCGTGAAGGCGTACAACAGCAAGGATGCGGCCGGGGTTGCCTCGAAATACACGGATGATGCGGCCGCATTCCCGCCGGATATGGCGCGGGTCGACGGCCGCCAGAATATCCAGAAGCTATGGCAGGGCGCGATGGATATGGGCATATCGGAGCTCACGCTCACGACGCTTGATGTCCAGGAAAGCGGAGATTTTGCGTTCGAGTCCGGGAGTTTCTCCCTCAAGGCGCCGGGCAAGGATTCGAAGCTGGTGGATGCCGCCGGGAAGTATGTCGTGGTCTGGAGGAAGGGTCAGGACGGAGACTGGAAGCTCTACCGGGACATATGGAACTCCGACCCCGGGAAATGAGTCCGCATGCAGCCATCTGGCTGTAGGCCTGAACGCGGGGAATAATGGCGATAAGGGTGATCGGAACGGGCTTTGGCCGGACAGGAACGGACTCGATGCGCGAGGCGCTGACGATCCTTGGCTTCGGCCCCTGTCACCACATGTCCGAAGTCATGGGCAATGAAGACCAGAAGCGGCTTTGGCGTGCGCTGGCGAAGGGCGCGGCGCCAGACTGGAACCAGCTGTTCGCGGGCTACGCGTCCTGCATCGACTGGCCCTCGGCGCACTATTGGCGTGATCTGATTGAGTTCTATCCGAATGCCCGGGTCATCCTGACATACCGATCTCCGGAAAGCTGGTGGGCAAGCTTCGAGAAAACGATCCTCGCGAGTATCAGCCAGAGCACGGATCAGGAATCGCTGGGTCTTGCCCTGATCTCCAGGCAAGTCTTCGACGGCCGGCCGCACGATCGCGCCAATGCCATAGCCGTCTACGAGGCCAACGTAAGGGCGGTCATTGCGACAGTGCCGCCTGGTCGGCTGCTGGTCCACAATCTCGGAGATGGGTGGAAGCCGCTCTGCCTGCATCTCGAAGTGCCGGTGCCGGACAAGCCCTATCCCAATCGCAACAGCACCAAGGACTTTCAGTCGGCTCTTGCACAGAACTAGTTGGCCGTCTGCAAGGAGCGCGTTAGCGGACGTTCCGTACGGCGACCACTGCACGTTTAATTAGCCACAATGTTCACGAATGAGAGCCGCCTGATCCGCGCCCGCGAAAGATTTTCGCCGCCCACCGATGATTTCCACCCGCCCGCGCTGTCGTCATCCATAGGCGCCGGAATTGTCCGGGCCGGAATAGCGAGGTGATCCATGCGATCGTTGCAAGGTCAAAATGTCGTCGTGGTCGGAGGCAGCCGGGGTGTCGGCCGCTCGATCGTGGAAGCCGCGCTCGGCGAGGGCGCAGATGTGCTTGCCGTCGCCCGCGGCGCGGAAGCCCTGAAGGAGCTCGCCTGGGAAGCGTCCGGAGTCAGGACGCTGGCCGCCGACGCCACGCAGGACGCAGCGCCCGATAGGGTGTTCGCCGCGCTGCAGCCGGATGTGCTGGTGATCTGCGCCGGCGCCTTCGCGCCGTCGGCCTGCATCCAGGACCAGAGCTGGGACGATTTCTCGGCGAATTGGGAGACGGACGTCAAGGCATCGTTCCTGTTCTGCAGGGCAGCACTTCAGGGCCGGTTGAAGCCGGGCAGCCGCGTGGTGCTGATCTCCAGCGGCGCGGCATTCAGCGGCGGACCGCCGAACTCCGGCGGCTATTCCGGTGCCAAGCAGATGCAGATGTTCCTTGCCGCCCACAGCCAGAAGGAGGCCGACCGGCTTGGCCTTGGCCTGCGCTTCATGGCGCTGGCGCCGATGCGCATCATGGCCGGCACCGGCGTCGGCCAGCACGGCATTGCGAGCATCTCCGCCTATCTCGGCATCAGCCCGGCGGATTTCCTGGCCAGCATGAGCGATGTGCAGACGCCCGCCGATGTCGGGCGCGCCGTGGTGGCGCTCGCCGGCGGCAAAGTGCCAGGCATCACCTTCACGGTGAGCGGCAGCGGCCTTGCCGCGGCGGCATGAGGCGCGCAGGATGCGAAACGAACTCCGCATGGCAGGCTCGACATGACAGACGCTCCCGGCCCGCTTGAGCTGCTGAGCCCGACAGGCGGGCCGATCCTCGATCGGCCTGCCTTCGAGCGCCTGACGATGGCCCACCGCCGGACGCTGAAGCTGCATTGCTACCGGATGATGGGCTCGCTGCACGAGGCCGACGATCTCGTCCAGGAGACGTTCCTCAAGGCCTGGCGCGGCCGCGCGCAATTCGACGGGCGCGGCTCGCCGCGCGGCTGGCTCTACACGATCGCCACCAACGCCTGCCTCAACGCCATCAAGGCGCGGTCGTCGGCGCACCGCGTCCTCGAAATGCCCGCGCGGCCGCCGAGCGAAGGGCGCGCAGCCGCCGGGCCGGCGGTCGAACTCTCCTGGCTGGAGCCCTACCCCGACGCCGAACTGCCGGACCTTGTCGATGGCGAGCCCGGCCCGGATGCGCGCTACGAGACAAATGAGGCCGTGCGGCTGGCCTTCGTCGCCGCCATCCAACTACTGCCGCCGAGGCAACGCGCCTCCCTCCTGCTGTGCGACGTGCTGGGCTGGTCGGCGCTGGAGACCGCGCAATTGCTGGGCGGTTCGACCGCCTCGGTCAACAGCGCCCTGCAGCGGGCGCGCGCGACGCTTGGCGAGCGCTATCCCGGGGGACGGCCCGAGCAGCGATCGCAGCCCAACCGAGAGGAAGGTGCGCTGCTCGAACGCTATATCAGCGCCTGGCAGGCCGCCAATCTCGACGGCTTCATCGCGCTGCTGCGCGAGGACGCCACCTACCACATGCCGCCATGGCGCGACTGGTACCAGGGACATCAGGCAATCCTCGGTTTCTTCAAAACCGTGTGGGGCAATTTCGCCAGCTACCGCGCCGTGGCGACACGGGCCAACGGCCAGCCGGCAGTCGCGATCTACGCCCGGCGCCATCAGGAGCCGGAATGGCGCGCGCAATCCCTGCATGTCATCGAGCCGGCCGATGGCGGCATCGTATCGCTCACGGTCTATGTCGCCCCGCTCGGCCCTGCCCTGTTCGCCGCCTTCGGCCTGCCGCCGGTCTGGTCCGGACCGGAAGCGTAGCCGTCGCCTCCACTCCTGACGGAAAGCTGGCAGGAGGCCTGGCCTATAGAACGGCCGGGAGCCCGGCCGTGGCTTCAGCGATCAAGGAGCCAATGCATGAATTTCGTCTCTGTCCGCATCATCACCTCGGACGTTCAGCGCCTCGTGCGCTTCTACGGCGAGATCACCGGCATGCCGGTGACGGTCTACACCGAGGATTTCGCCGAACTCGCGACACCTTCCGGCACGCTGGCGATCGGCAGCACGCGCACCTTGATGCTGTTCGGCGGCGACATCGCCCGCCCCGCCGACAACCACACGGCCATCCTCGAATTCCGTGTCGGCGACGTCGATGCCGAATTCATCAGGCTGTCGGACTTCATCAGGGACACGACCGTGCAGAAGCCGACCACCATGCCCTGGGGCAACCGCTCGCTGCTGTTTCGCGACCCCGACGGCAATCTGGTGAATTTCTTCACGCCGGTGACGGCGGAAGCGATCCGGAAGTTCGATAAGTAGGAGGCGGACGCGCGGTTTGAGTTGGTTCAGCGCCTGGCATCGGGGATTGGCTGAAGCCACCCAATGCGCGTTCCCGCGAGTGGGCCGCAGCGATGCCCGCTACTTCAGGTTCCATTTGCGCACGACCGGCTCGCCGAGATCATGCTCGTAGCCGAGCACGCTGATGCTTGCCGTATCGAGCACGAACAGCGCGCCGCCTTCCGGTGGCAGGCCGAGCCAGCGGGCGGCGAGCACGCGCAGGAAATGCGCGCTGGAAAAGATCAGGATCGAGCCGCCAGCTTCGCGAAGCCGTCTGATGATCCTGTCGGCACGGGCGCCGACATCGGCGGCCGTCTCGCCTTGCGGGCAACCGTCGCGAAACACGTTCCAGCCCGGCCGCTCGGCCAGGATGTCCTTGGTGGTGCGCCCCTCATAGGCGCCGTAGTCCCACTCCTGCAGATCATCGTTTCTGACGCTCTCACCGCCAAAGCCAGCCAGCACGCTGGTGTTGTAGGCGCGCTGCGAGGGGCTCGACCACACCGCCGAGAACGACAGGCCTGCGAGCCGCTGCGCCACGCCCCGCGCGGCGGCCTCGCCCGCCACCGTCAGCGGCATGTCGGTGCGGCCGGTATGCTGCCCCGAAAGGCTCCACGCCGTCTCGCCATGCCGGACCAGATGGATTTGCGGATACGCGCTGCTCATACGCTCGGCCCTTCGTTGATGTCGGGCCAAAGCTGTAGCGGTCGGCGCAAGGGAGCGAAAGACCCGGCGACCATCGCGCCAGGCGGTCGGGGCGCAACCGAGCCAAAGCCCACAGGGATACCGGAAGATCGCCGCGGCACGCCCCTCGTCTGGCCCTGATCCACATGACGCTGGCCCTGTGAGCAGCCCGGCGGCGCAACTATATCAGCAGGGAGCCACCAAGGCTCCCGCCCCCAAGGGCGCCAACCCTTGCACAACAGGTCAGATCATCATGTACAAACATCTGCTCATCGCCACCGACGGGTCGGAACTGGCCGACAAGGGCGTTGCCCATGGCCTCACATTGGCAAAAGGCATCGGCGCCGCCGTCACCTTCGTCACCGTCTCGGAACCGTTCCCCATCTTGGCCTGGGGCGGCGCGATGGCCGGCTACGCGGCGGGCGACGAACTGCTCGTCTACCAGGAAGAGGCGCGTAAATATGGCAAGGAGGTTCTGGCCAAGTGCAAGGCCTCGGCCGACGCGGCCGGCTTGTCCGCTGAGGTGGTCCATGTCGAGGACAAACGGCCCGCCGAGGCGATCCTGGAACTGTCGCAGGCGCAGGGCTGCGACCTGATCGTGATGGCCTCGCATGGCCGCCGCGGCCTGGGCAAGCTGCTTCTGGGCAGCCAGACTGCGGAAGTGCTGTCCTACACCGCGATTCCGGTTCTGGTCGTTCGGTAATAGATCGGCCGGCGCTCATGCCCTTGAGGTCAACGCGGCAGGATTTATATTGTACGGATTCAATCCGTACCGTATTATCATGAGCAAAGGGGATACCTATGCCGCGCAACGTCAGTGACAACGGTCGAATCGATTTTCGGATTGCGCCCGAAGCGAAAGCTGTGATCGCTCGTGCGGCGGCCTTGTCGAATGTCGGCCTGACCGAGTTCGTCACGCGTTCGGCACTGCGTGACGCCCAAGCCACGATCGAGCGCGCGGAACATCTTGCGCTATCAGAACGGGACAGTCTGCGTATCCTCGACCTGCTTGAGAACCCACCCTCCCCGACCAACCGTCTTATCCGCGCCGCCAAGGCCGGTCAGACCCTCGCGTGAGCTCCACCGCGTGGCAGGAAGCGCCGATCGGGAAACAGCATGACCGGGCCGCCTTCGACTGCGGCGACGCGGACCTCAACACCTATTTGCAGCGCTTCGCCCGTCAAAACCATGAAAGCGGTGGCGCGAAAACTTTCGTTGCCGTTACGACGCAAGATCCTTCGCGCATCCTAGGGTTCTATTCTCTCAGCCCGGCTTCGATCGACTTTGTCCGGACGCCGGCCATCGCCAGACGCGGCCTTGGCCGCTATGAGGTGCCGGTCTACCGTCTAGGTCGGCTCGCAGTGGATCGTTCGATACAAGGCCGCGGCCTCGGCGGCGGTTTGCTGCTCGCTGCCGGAAAGCGCTGTATGGCAGTCGCGGAGGAAGTCGGCGGCGTTGCCTTGCTGATCGATGCCAAAGGGGATCAGGCGGCACGCTGGTATGAGGGTTACGGTGCGGTCCGTCTCGACGACGCGCCGTTGTCCCTGATCCTGCCTTTCGCCGTTATCGCCAAGGCGATAGCTGCGTTCTGAACGCCTGCGGCGGTGCTGGTGGTTCGCTAAGCCTGGCCCTTGGAGGCAGAATCCGGCATGCGTCAGCTATTCGTTTAGCCGTGCCGAAGGGAAACAACGAATGGCGCATGAGGATCACACCAGGGTAATCCCCGGGAGAACGCCGCAATCGGCGGCCATGCTGGCGGACGTCAAACGGGCGATGGCGATCACCGCCCGTCTCAACCGGTTGACGTTCAACGACGCGGACGAGGTCCGCGCCCTGTTCAGCGAACTCATCGGCAGGAAGGTCGACGACAGCTTCCTGCTGATCCCGCCCTTCTACGCGACCGGCGGGGCCGACACCCGCGTTGGCCGCAATGTCTTCATCAATCAGAACTGCACGTTTTATGATCTTGGCGGGCTCGACATTGCCGACGATGCGCTTATCGGGCCGAATGTCAGCCTCATCACGTCAGGCCATCCGCTCGAACCGTCGCGGCGCCGTGCCTTCACGACAGCAAGGCCGATCGTCATCGAGCGCAATGTCTGGATCGCCGCCGGCGCGACGGTCATCGGCGGCGTGACCATCGGCGAAAATTCCGTCGTCGCGGCGGGCTCGGTGGTGACCAGGGACGTTCCCGCGAACACGCTCGTCGGCGGCAACCCGGCGCGGGTTATCAGGTCGATTGCCGAGTGAGTCCACCTCACATCAGCGCCTCCAGCGCGAGATACACCCCCAGCGCCAGCAGCCGGACAAGGAACACCTTTCGAAAAGTCTCGACGCTCATCTTCTGGCGCAGCGCCTGGCCGATGAACATGCCGCCCAGCGCCGGCAGCAGCGCCAGGATCGACCCCGTCAGTTGCGCCGTCGGCGACGCGAAAGCCCCTGTCCTGAACAGACCGAGGGCAAGCGCCGCCGTCGAGACGGTGAAGGACAGGCCGAGCGCCTGGATGAGATCTTCCTTTTCCAGCCGCATCGACTGCAGATAGGGCACCGCCGGAATGACGAAGACGCCGGTGGCGCCGGTGACCAGCCCTGTCGCCACGCCGACCAGGGGGGACATCAAGGCCTCGTGGCGCACCGGCGTGGTGAAGTCAAGCCTGAGCAGGCCGAGAATTGCGTAAAGCACAAGCGCCGCGCCGAGCCCCGCCGAGGCCGCGCCGGCATGCGCGCCGGTGAGCACCCCTGCCGCGGCGACGGTGCCCAGCATGATGCCGGCCATCATCGTCCACAGCCGCCTGCACAGGCCGCCGAAGGCGGGGCCGGTGAACAGCTGCCAGAGATTGGTGACCAGCGACGGGATCAACAGCAAAGCGGCGGCCTCGGCCGGCGGCATCGTCACCGCCAGCAGGCCCATCGCCACGGTCGGCAGGCCCATGCCGACGACCCCCTTGACGAAACCGCCGGCGAGGAAAACGGCGCCGATCCAGGCGATGATGCCGGCGCTCAGCATGCCCACGGGATCAATCATGCAGCAGCATGTCAGCCGCATCGGCATCCGGTTTTGCCGGCACGGCATCATGGCTGGCGGGAACCGCCGTCGTGCATCCGCGCAGGCCAGGCTGCGCCTGCGCCATGGCAAGCGAGGCCACGGCGACCGCCAGCACGATCGCCATGCCTTCAAGAATTCCGAGCCGGCCTGTCGCTTTTTCGCCCATCGCAAACCTCCATCGCAAAAGATTTGACGGACATCCGGCCCGCGCACAATGTGGAAGTTGCGCTGCCAGCCTTCGTCCAGGCCGAAGGCTGGGGCCAACATCATGCACGTCGCAGGGAGCAAGAAATGCGCTTCGATCTCACCGATCTCCGGCTGTTCCTGCTGGTGGCCGAGCGCGGCAGCATCACCCACGGCGCCCAGCTTGCCGGGCTGGCGCTGGCCTCGGCGAGCGCCCGCATCAAGGGCATGGAGGAGCGGCTCGGTGCGCCGCTTCTGGAGCGCCGCCGCCGTGGCGTGGTGCCGACTGCCGGCGGCCAGGCGCTGCTGCACCATGCGCGGGCCGTGCAGAACCAGATCGAGGCGATGGCCGGCGACCTCGGCGCCTATGCCGGCGGCCTGCGCGCCCGCGTGCGGCTGATGGCCAACACCGCCGCCACGGCCGAACTTTTACGCGACACCTTGCCGGCCTTCCTGGCGGCCCATCCCGGCATCGACATCGATTTGGAGGAGCGCCCCAGCCACGAGATCGCCGAGGCGGTGGCGAGCGGTGCGGCCGATCTCGGCATCGCCGCGACCTGGGCCGGCCTTGCGCATCTCGAACAGAAACCGTTCTTCATCGACCGGCTGGTGGTGATCGCCGCGCGCAACTGGCCGGGGCTCGCCGGCCTGCGTGCCGCCAGCCTCGCCGGCATGCTGGGCGAATCCTTCGTTGGCCTCGGCCTCGGCCACGCCCTGCAGGAGCACGTCACCCGCCAGGCCGCCCGGCTGGGCGGCCATCTGCATATCCGCATCCGCGTGCCCGGGCTCGACAATGTCTGCCGGCTGGTCGCGCAAGGCGCCGGCATCGCCATCGTGCCGGAAAGCACCGCCCGACATTCGGCTCGCACGCTGCGCAGCCTGCGGCTGACCGACGACTGGGCGACCCGCCAGCTCAATCTGTGCGCCCGCAGCTTCGACGAACTGACGCCGCAGGCAAAGCTTCTGGCCGCGGCGCTTGATCCCGCCTCCCGCATGGGGAGGAGATGATCATAGCCCATAAATGATACGGGCCTTGCTGTTATTAAAAATTTCCCCTATGGTCTTTTCACATAAGAAAGAAAATCGCATCTATTTATCTCATTTGTGAAAGACGGGCACTTTGCGGGAACATCTCGATCTGACCGATCGGCGGCTGGTCAAACAGCTGTCGCAGGACGCCCAGCCGGGCATCAACCGCCTTGCCGAGATCTTGGCGATTTCGGTGCCGACGGTGCGGTCGCGGCTGCGCAATTTGCTCGACCGCAATTTGCTCAAGATCGTCGGCCTGCTGAACCTCACCGAGCGGCCGGAACTGATCTCGGCTATTGTCGGCATCAATGCCCAGGGGCGCGGCCGGGCCCGCGAACTGGCGCAGCGCATTTCCGAACTGCCATTCGTCAACTCGGCTTCGGTGGTCACCGGACGCTTCGACATCATCGTCGACGTGACGGTGGCCGGTGACGTCGCCGATCTCTATCGCGTCACCAGCGAACTGATCCCGGGCGCCGGCGAGCCGGGCGAGGTCGTGCGCAGCGAAACCTTCGTCGTCATGGCGTCCTGCAACAAATGGGTCAGCCTGCCCGAAGGCTGCTGGTCGGACGACCGCAAGGAGCCGGCATGAGGATAGCGGTTCTCGGCGGCCTCGGCCTGCAAGGCCGCGCGGCCATCGCCGATCTCGTCGCCAGTGGTGTCGAGGAGGTGATCTGCGTCGATACCGCGCCGGATGGCGCGGCCCGGCTGGCTGATCTGACCGACCTTTCCCGCGTGCGTTTCGTCATGCCCAAGGGTGCGATCGGACCGGCGCTTGCCGGTGTGCTGGCGGACGCCGACGCCGTCATCGATTTGCTGCCGCAGCCGCTGATGCGCGAGGCGGTGCAAGCCGCCATCGCGACCCGCACGCCGCTGGTCACCACCAATTATGCCAAGACCATCGCCGACCTGGCGCCGGAAGCCGAACGGGCCGGTGTATCGATCATGACCGAATGCGGGCTCGATCCCGGCATCGACCTCGTGCTTTACGCCCGCGCCGCAAAACAGTTCGACGCGATCGCATCAATCGATTCCTATTGCGGCGGCATTCCCGAGCCGAAGGCGATGGCCAAGCCGCTTTGCTACAAGGTGAGCTGGAACTTCGACATGGTCCTGGTCAGCCAGAACCGCGACAGCGTGATGATCGAGGACGGCAAGCGCGTCGCCGTGCCCGCAGCCCGCCAACACGACAGTCCTTTCATCCAGGAGATCGAGGTCGCCGGCCTCGGCCGGCTGGAAGCCTTCCCCAATGGCGATGCGCTGCATTATGTCGAGATGCTTCCCGCGGCCAAAGGGCTGCGCCGCTCCGGCCGCTACACGTTGCGCTGGCCCGGATGGTCGGCCTTCTGGGCGCCGCTGAAGGAACTCGGCTTCCTCTCCGAGGACAAGGTGCCCGGCACCTCCATCAGCCCGCGCGAATTCCTCGGCCGGCTGCTCGGCCCGCAACTGCAATATGGCCCCGGCGAGAAGGACCTTTGCGTGATGCGCAATGTCTTTTCCGGCCTCCAAGGCGGCCGCGCCAAGACCGTGACATCCGATTTGATCATCGAGCGCGACCTGGCGTCGGGCCTGTTCGGCATGAGCCTCGGCGTCGGCTACCCCGCCAGCATCGTGGCGCAGATGCTGGCGCGGCGCGAGATCACCACGCCAGGCCTTTTGAACCCGCTGCTCGACGTGCCCGACGAAGCCTTCTTCGACGAATTGGCCAAACGCGGCATCAAGGTTGCCGAGACGGTGGCCTGGGACTGAGGATTTTCGAACGGCCCGCCGGCAAACGGCGTCGCCGCTCAAAAAAGAGCCCAAGGGAATCCGCGGGCAAACAACAACAGGGAGGAATGCCAGAATGAAGATTGCCAGACTTTTCATCGCCGGAAGACTTTTCATCGCCGGACTTGCGCTCGCGGGCCTGACCGCTGCCGCCAGCGCCGGAACGCTGGACGAGATCACCAAGCGCGGCGAATTGCGCGTCGCCGTGCAGACGCAAGGACCGCCCTTCTCGCTGGTCGGCGCCAATGGCGAACGCACCGGCAGTTCGGTCGAACTCGCCGAACTGATGGCCAAGGAAATGGGTGTGAAGATCACCTTCCTCGACTTCGACTGGGACGGCCTGATCCCGGCGCTCTTGTCCGGCAAGGCCGATCTCCTGGTCGCCGACATGACGCCGACGCTGGCGCGCGGCATGAAGGTCGCCTTCACCACGCCTTACATGTACACGGGCAGCACCGTCTTCACCAAGGCCGACAGCAAGTTCAAGACCACCGAGGACTGCAAAGCCAAGGGCACCAAGATCGCCGTGCTGCTCGGCGCCACCGGCGAGAAGGAAGCCGAGGCCGCCTTCCCCGATGCCGACATCAAGAGCTACAAGGGCGGCGGTCCGCTGCTGCTCGACGCGGTCAACAACGGCCAGGCCGATTGCGGCGTCAATGACGTCTCGGCGGTCAAGGGCCAGTCGACCGCCTACCCGGCCGGCACCTTCACCATCATGCCGGACCTCTTGTCGAAGGAGCCGCTTGCCTTCGCCACCCGCTATGACGAGCCGGACCTGCTGGTCTGGATGAACCTGTTCCTCAACCAGGTCACCATCGACGGCCGCCTGCAGAAGAACCTCGACTACTGGGTCAATTCCGACGCCTGGAAGAAAGACCACTAAATTGGGTGAGTAGGCAGTAGTGAGTAGTGAGTAGCCATTCGGCGCACTTCTCTACTGCCTACTGCCCTACTGCCTACTCACTACTCGCACCGCCGCGCGCTCATGCTCGAAAATTTCAGTTTCCGCACCATCGTCGAATACCTGCCGCTGTTCGGGCAGGGCCTGGTCACGACTGTCTGGCTATCGGCGATCTCCTTTGTCGGCGCGCTCCTCGTCGGCATCGTGCTGTGCGCCATGAATTTGCAGCGCGGCTGGCTGTTTCGCGCGCCGGCCAAGGCCTATATCGACGCGGTGCGCGCCACGCCCTTGCTGGCGCAGCTCTATTTCCTCTATTTCGGCCTGCCCCGGCTCGGCTTCGTGCTGCCGGAACTCGTCGTCGGCATCCTCGCTTTGTCATTGAACAGCGGCGCCTATATCGCTGAAATCATTCGCGCCGGCATCCTGTCGATCCCGCGCGGCCAGGTCGAGGCCAGCGTCGCCTCCGGCATGACCTACACGCAGCGCATGCGCCTGGTCGTCCTGCCGCAAGCCTTCAAGGTGACGATCCCGCCGCTGCTCGGCCAGGCGATCGTGCTGGTCAAGGATTCCGCGCTTCTGTCGCTGATCTCGGTCGCCGAGCTGACGCGCGCCGGGCAGTTGCTCGCCTCCGATCGTTTCATGCCGGCGGAAGGCTTTCTCACCATCGCCGCCTTCTATTTGCTGCTCTACTACGGCCTGAAGGCACTGGCCGGTCTCTCCGGCCGCTGGCTCGGCACGGCGGGGGCGCGGACATGATCTGGCAACAATTCGTCAGCCTCGCCGGCTCTTATCCGCTGGCCCTGCGCGGCCTCGGCATGACCGTGGTGCTGTCGCTGATCAGCCTGGTGCTCGGCACGTTGCTCGGCTTCGGTCTCGGCATCTTGCGCACCGGCGGCAACCGGCTGATCTCAGGCGTCATCGGCGCCTGGGTCGACCTCATCCGCGGCACGCCGTTCCTGGTGCAGATCTTCCTGATCTTCTTCATCCTGCCGGAGTTCGGCATCGAGCTCGACGCCTTCACCGCCGGCATCATCGCGCTGACCAACCTTGCCGCCTGCTTCATCTGCGAGATCGTCGCCGCCGGCATCCGCTCCGTTCCATCAGGCCAGGTCGAGGCGGCGCTGGCGTCCGGCCTGTCGCGCTGGCAGCGCATGCGCCAGGTGGTGCTGCCGCAGGCGATGCGCATCGTGCTGCCGCCGCTGGTCGGGCAATATGTGCTGTTGATCAAGGATTCTTCCGTCGTCTCGGCCATCGGCCTGACCGACCTCACCCGCGTCGGCTGGCTGGTGGTGCAGCGTGTGCCGAACGGCCTGCTGGTCTTCTTCCTCGTCGGCGTCGGCTATTTCATCGTCTGCTATCCGCTGATCATGCTGGCCCGCCGGCTCGAACGCCGCATGGGCGCGGCGCATGGCGAGGTGCAGCTGTGACATCGAACCCCAAAGGGCCAAGCAATATGACCAAAGCGGGCATGACCGAACCAGGCCTGACCCAACCAGGCCTGACCCAACCAGGTCTGACCAAGACCGGCATGATCGACTTTCGCGACGTCAACAAATGGTTCGGCGCGCTCAACGTGCTCAGGGATATCACGCTCAGCGTCGAGCCGCGCGAAGTGGTCGTCGTCTGCGGTCCGAGCGGCTCGGGCAAGAGCACGCTGATCCGCTGCATCAACGGCCTGGAGACAATCAAGGACGGCCACCTCATCGTCGACGGCCAGCGTATCGGCGACCCCGCCACCAACATGACGCAGTTGCGCACCGAGATCGGCTTCGTCTTCCAGTCCTTCAACCTCTACCCGCACAAGACCGCGCTCGAAAACGTCACGCTGGCCCCCATCCACGTCCGCAAGATCCCGCGCGCCGAGGCCGAACAGGCCGGGCGCGAACTGCTGGCCAAGGTCGGCTTGGCCGACAAGGTCAACGCCTATCCGGCACAGCTCTCCGGCGGCCAGCAGCAGCGCGTGGCGATCGCGCGTTGCCTCGGCATGCGGCCCAAGATCATGCTGTTCGACGAACCGACTTCCGCCCTCGACCCGGAAATGATCTCCGAAGTGCTCGACGTCATGGTGGCGGTCGCCGAGGAAGGCATGACCATGATGGTGGTGACGCACGAGATGGGCTTTGCCCGCAAGGTCGCCCAGCGCGTCGTGTTCATGGATGCTGGCGCCATCGTCGAAAGCGGCACGCCCGACGAGTTCTTCTCACACCCCAAGACCGACCGCAGCCGCGCCTTCCTGAGCAAGATTCTCAGGCATTGACGGCGGCGACCGTCGGCTTTGCGGTGCAACCGATCTGTAAGCCGTTAGGGCCATCGTACCGGGCGAGCGGCTGCCCTTCCGCTGCGGGCGAAAGGGCAAACCGTCTGGGATGGGCGGCTCAGGCCGCCGTCGGGTAATCCGTATAGCCCCTGGCGTCGCCGCCGTAGAACGTCGCCTTGTCGGGGACGTTCAGTTCGGCATTGCGCTTCAGCCGGCTGACCAGGTCGGGATTGGCGATGAACAGCTTGCCGAACGCGACCAGGTCGGCATAGCCGTCCCCGACGGCCTTTTCGGCCAGTTCCTTGTCGTAGCCATTGTTCACCAGCCAGGCACCGGTGCCGCCGGCCTTGTGATAGGCGGCCTTGAGTTCTTCGTAATCGAACGGCTGGTCGCCCTGGCTGAAGTCGCGCGCGCCGCCGGTCGCGCCTTCGACGATGTGGATATAGGCAAGGCCACGGCTGCCCAGGCCCGCCACCACATGGTTGAACAGCGGCTGCGGATCGGCATCCGAAGTGTCGTTGGCGGGTGTCACCGGCGACAGCCTGATCCCGGTCCTGCCGGCGCCGACTGCGCCCGTGACCGCGTCGACCACCTCGAACAGGAAGCGCGTCCGGTTCTCGATCGACCCGCCATACGCATCGCCGCGATGGTTGGTGCCCGAACGCAGGAACTGGTCGATGAGATATCCGTTGGCGCCATGGATCTCGACGCCGTCGAAACCCGCCACCTCGATCGCCGCCTTGGCGGCGCGGCGGAAATCATCGACGATGCCGGGGAGTTCGGCCGCATCGAGCGCGCGCGGCTCGGAGGTCTCGGCGAACTCGCCGCTGCCATCCGGCTTGACCAGGAACGTCTTGGAGTTTGCGCGGATCGCCGACGGCGCCACCGGCTTGCCGCTGCCGGGCTGCAATGTGTTGTGCGAGATGCGCCCGACATGCCAGAGCTGCACCACGATCTTGCCGCCGCCTCTATGGACGGCGTCGGTGACACGCTTCCAGCCGGCCAGCTGGTCCGCGCCATAGAGGCCGGGCACGTTGGCATAGCCCTGGCCCTGATGGCTGATGGCGGTGGCTTCGGTGACGATAAGACCAGCCGTGGCGCGCTGGCTGTAATAGGTCACCGAGAGGTCGCCGGGCACCGCATTGGGCGAGCGATTGCGCGTCAGCGGCGCCATGACGATGCGGTTCGCCAGCGTCAGGTCGCCGGCCCGCAAGGGATCAAACAGGGTAGTCATGAGAAATGCCTTTCATGCATTCGGGGGGAGGATCGTCAGAGATCGGACAAGGCGGCCTGAAAGGCGGCGATGGTTTCTTCGTTGCGCTTGTAGAACACCCATTGGCCGACCCGACGCGTTGTCACGAGGTCGGCCGATGCCAGCGTCGCCAGATGCGCCGAGACGCTGGACTGCGCCAGGCCGCGATGGTCGAACTGGCTGGCGCAGACACCCATCTCGAGCGGATGCGCCTGCGCGGCGAAGTGCTGTTCAGGCTCCTTCAGCCACGCCAGGACATCGCGTCGAAACGGATGCGCCAGTGCCTTCAATATGATGTCGCGGTCCATCTTCACCTCGCATCGATCTCACCCGATATATAGATCGGGTAGAGTCGATATGGCAGGAAATCCATGCCAATTTCGAAGGCAATCGGAGCAAGTTGGTCTCAGGACACGGCACGAAGCCGCAAATAGCGCCGCCGGGCGCCAGCCTCCGCGGCGAATGCGCCGCCATCCCGTCAGGTGACCGACAGCACCTTGCCGGTATCGTGCTGGCGCACGAAATCCACATGGCTGCCGTCCCAGTGGTAAGAGTAGTGCCGGCCTTGTACCGGCACGGGGATGACGTCGGGCCAGAAGATGCCGATGCATTGCCCGTCGGGCATACGCACGCTGTTCCAGACAAGTCCATCGCTGCCCCCTGCCCGCAGCGCCCGCCCCTCCGCCTGCGAGGCGGTGTAATCGTCGGGGTCGAGCACGCCGGGCACGGCGTTGACGTCGTCGAGGTCGCGGTCGACGCTGCCGATCAGCACGCGAAAGTCCGCCGTCCAGCCCGGATCCTCATTGGTGGCGCGCATGAAGTTCTGGTGGTGGTGGATGGTTTCGGCCAGCGCCACATCCTCGCTGTCGCCGGCATAATAGAGGCCGTAGCTGCCATCCGAGAAGCGGCCGGGCCGCAGCGTCGAACAATGCACGAAGGGCGCCATCACGAAGCTGGCGCCGGGGCCGGACACCCGCCTTGCCGCCGCGACCTTGCCGAGATCGCCGATCTCCAGCCGGATGCGCGGGTTGGTCTTCTCCTCGACGGCGGCCAGCGCCTCCCAGTCACGCGGATCGGCAATGTCCTCGAACAGGTCGATCGGCGGATGGATGGAGCGGATGATGCGAAACGTCTGGGGCCAGTGGACGCGGCGCCGGACCGCGAGCCCACTCACCATGCACCACGCTCCGCATCGAGCCATTCGCGCATGGCGGCAAGGTCGGAGATTTCGCCGCGCAGCATCAGGTCGAGCGCCGACTGGCCGCCGAACGTGGCATTGGGCTTGCGGATCCAGGCATAGCCGCGCGCCGGCTCGGTGAAGAGATAGCGCAGGCCCTTGTGGATGCCCATCAGATGCGCCATGCGCGTGCGCAGGTCGCGGTCGATCCGGCCGATGCCGCCTTCCTTCCAGCGTGCCCAGGTGCGCGCCGACATGCCGCCGAGCAGGATGCAGGCCTCGATGTCGGTGAGGTTCCACGCCTTGAACAGATTGACCGTGGTGCGCGCCAGCGCGCCGGCCTCTTCTTCCGAAATGGCTGACCCGACCGCGGCCGGCGTCGTGACGATGGACTGAAGCTGCATGTTGCTCACCCTGCTATTGGCAGAGATATAGCATGTATTTGCCAATTGGCAAGGATGAGACCTTAACAGACTTGGGTTCCTCGCCCCCACGAAGTGGGGGAGAGGTGGATCGGCGAAGCCGAGACGGAGCGGGGGATGGCGCGGCCCTAGGTGATTGAGCAGAAACATCCAGCGCCGCAGCCCCCTTTCCGACCGCTTCGCGGCCACCTCTCCCCCGCTTTGCGGGGGCGAGGAACCCAATTCCTGGAAGGTCGATGCTAAGGCCCTGCCTACTCCGCTGCCTCATACCCGGCGATGCCCTTGATCTCGAGGAAATCCTCGAGCCCGTATTCGGCGTATTCGCGGCCGTTGCCCGACTGCTTGTAGCCGCCGAAGGGCAGGCCGGCGTCCCAGGCCGGATAGTTGATGTAGACATTGCCGGAGCGCATGCGTGCCGCCACGTCGCGGGCCTTCTGGATGTCCTTGGCCTGGATGTAGGAGGCAAGGCCGTAGACGGTGTCGTTGGCCTGTTCGACCGCCTGTTCGACCGTGTCGTAGGGCAGGATCGCCAGCACCGGCCCGAAGATTTCCTCGCGCGCGATGCGCATGTCGTGGGTGACGTCGGCAAACACAGTCGGCCTGACATAGTAGCCGCGGTTGAGTTCGGCCGGGCGGCCGGGGCCGCCGGCGACCAGCGTCGCCCCCTCGTCGATGCCGGCCTGGATCAGGTCCTGGATCTTGTCGAACTGGATCTGGCTGACGACGGGGCCAAGCTTGGTGTTGGCGCCATCGGCGGGGCCGACCACGAACTTTTCCGCCGCCGCCTTGGCATAACCGGCGGCCTCGTCATGGCGGTCGCGCGGCACGAACATGCGGGTCGGCGCATTGCAGGACTGGCCGCTATTGCCGAAGCAGCCGGCGACACCCTTGGTGACGGCGCGGGCGAGGTCGACATCCGGGAACAGGATGTTGGCCGACTTGCCGCCCAGTTCCTGGTGCACGCGCTTGACCGTGTCGGCGGCGGCCTTGGCCACCAATATGCCGGCCCGCGTCGAGCCGGTGAACGACATCATGTCGACGTCGGGATGGCTGGAGAGCGCCTGGCCGACGCCGGGGCCGTCGCCGTTGACGAGATTGAACACGCCCTTCGGCACGCCGGCCTCATCGATGATCTCGGCGAAGATGATGGCGTCGAGCGGCGCGATTTCCGACGGCTTCAGCACCATGGTGCAGCCGGCGGCAAGTGCCGGGCCGGCCTTGCAGGTGATCTGGTTCAGCGGCCAGTTCCACGGCGTGATCAGGCCGACGACGCCGATCGGTTCCTTGACGATGAGCGAGGACCCCTTGACGTGACGAAACTGGAAGGTCCTCAGCGTCTCCGCCATCTTCTCCAGATGCGCCAGCCCGACGCCAACCTGGCTGTCGAGCGCCATCTGGCGCGGCGCGCCCATTTCGCGCGACACGGCAAGCGCCAGGTCCCTGGAGCGCTTCTTGTAGACCTCGATGACGCGGTTCAGCATGTCGAGGCGTTCATCGACCGAGGTGAAGCCGAACGTATTGAAGGCGCGCCTGGCGGCGGCCACCGCCTTGTCGACATCGGCCTTGGAACCCAGCGAGATCCGCGCGAAAACATCCTCGTTCGACGGATCGATGACATCGAGCGTGTTGGGCACGACAGGATCGACCCACGCACCGTCGATGTAGAACTGCAGATTGTGTGACATGGTTTTCTCCTTGGGGTGCCGCAAGGCCGTTCCGGCCGTCATATCCGATCAGAAATAACGATGCACAAACGCCGCTGTCAAACACAACCCCCGAAATGGTTGAGCCAGCGCGCCAGTCATTGAGCCAGAGGCGTTGGGCCAGAGAACCCAGCCGTTTTCCATGGCCTGGGATGGACTACAGCAGCGTGTGTCCTGCCTCGACCAGATGCCGTCGCGCCGCGTCCTGATCCCCGGCCTTCACCAGCAGGTGATCGCCGTCGAAGGTGGACACCAGGAAGATGCCCAGTCCGTTTTCCGACAGCGGCTGGATGACCGACAGCACGATGCCGGTTTCGTCGAAAGCAAAGGGCCCCTGCAATTTGAAGGCGACCCAGTCGCCGTCGTGCTTGACCGCGCCTGGGACTCGATCCTGCAGGCACGTGATCGAAAGCTCGTCGTCGGTCCGGGTGATGCTGACGAAGCCCGGCCCGTCCGCCCAGCCGGGAATGCCGTCGCCCGACCCGAGCCGCGAAATCGCGTACGGCCCGGGAAGTTGCCTCAATTTGACCTTGGCAGCCATCGTCGTATCCATGCCTCCGATTTGTCCGTTATCGCGTCAATTTCTTGCTCATATAGACCGTCATGCCGCCCATGAACGGCTCCTCCCGGTCGATCGTATAGCCATGCTTTTTGTACAACAACACATTGGCCTCGAAGGCGCCATTGGTCAGCAGGCGCAGCTCCTGGCGGCCTGCTTCGAGCGCCTTCCACTCGGCCCGCTCCAGCAGCAGCCGGCCGATCCCCCTGCCCTGCGCCGGCGGCGCGACGCAGACATTCTCTATCCACAGATGATCGTCGGCCAGCATGGTTTCGATCATGCCGACGATGTGGCCGCCGTCGACGGCGAGCTCGAACGGATGCTCGGCAACGGCCTTCCCGTAGTCGGCGCGCATCGGCAGCGGCTCGCGGCCGATCACCGGCACCCATTTGCCATAGGCCGCGCGCACAATGTCCCTGATCGCGGCGGTGTCACCGGTTTCGGCCGGCCGAAACCGGATGGAAGAATTTGTCATCACAATGCTCCAGATATGCAAAACCCCGCCGGCGTTGTCGCGGGCGGGGCTGGAAACGAACGAACCGGATCTATCCTGCCGGCCTTTGTCGTCGCGCAATCAGCTTGCCGCTCCGCAATGGGCGGCGTCGCGTGCTGTTTGTGGGCGCGAGAGCGAACACGACGCCAAGCTGGAACATGAGGCGCGGGGCGTCAAGGCTTGGGGATTAGCCCAGACTTTCGAACTTAGTGCTCTTGCGCCGTCGGCCTGAACAGGATCTCGTTGATGTCGGCCTCATCGGGCCAGCTCATGGCGAACTCGACCGTCCTGAAGGAATCCGCCGGATGGCTACACGGTCACAGAGCGCGCGCACGCTTCAGCGGTCGATCCTCGCCGCCTGTTGCGGCGAATAGCGCTCGCCCTGCACGGCAATTGCCGAGACCGCGTTTTCGATGTCGGCAAGATCCTGCGCCGTCAGCGCGACCGAGGCCGATCCAATGTTCTCCTCGAGGCGGTTGAGCTTCGTCGTGCCGGGGATCGGAACGATCCAGGGTTTTTGCGCCAGCAGCCAGGCGAGCGCGACCTGCGCCGGGGTCACCTTCTTTTGCGCCGCGATGGCGACGATCGCATCGACCAGCGCCTGGTTCGCCCTGCGCGCCTCTTCCGCGAAACGCGGCACGGTGTTGCGGAAGTCGCTGCTGTCGAACCTGGTATCGGCATTGATGGCGCCGGTCAGGAAACCCTTGCCCAGCGGGCTGAAGGGCACGAAGCCGACGCCCAGTTCTTCGAGCACCGGCAGGATCGCCTCCTCGGGTTCGCGCCACCACAGCGAATATTCGCTTTGCAGGGCGGCGACCGGCTGCACCGCATAGGCGCGGCGGATGGTGCGCACGCCGGCTTCGGAGAGGCCGAAATGCTTGACCTTGCCTTGGCCGATCAAGTCCTTCACCGCGCCCGCCACCTCTTCGATCGGCACGACCGGATCGACGCGGTGCTGGTAGAGCAGGTCGATCCGGTCGGTCCTCAGCCGCTTGAGCGAGGCCTCGACGACCTCGCGAATATGCTGCGGCCGGCTGTCCATGCCCTCATGTCCGGCCGTACCGGCGATGTCGATGCCGAATTTGGTGGCGATCACCACCTGGTCGCGGATCGGCTGCAGCGCCTCGCCGACGACCTCCTCGTTCTTGAACGGCCCATAGACCTCCGCCGTGTCGAAGAAGGTGATGCCGCGCTCGAAGGCGGAACGGATCAGGCGAACGGCATCCGGCGTCTCCATCGGCGCCCCGTAGGACTGGCTGATCCCCATGCAGCCGAGCCCGATGGCCGAGACTTCGAGGCCGCTTGTTCCAAGTGTGCGCTTTTGCATCTTCAATTCTCCTTCGGTGTGATCCGCACCGTGGCGGCGCGGGCGCGCGCCGCGATCATCGGTGCGAGATAAGGGCTGGCTGCGTATTTCGCGCGGTAGGCGTCATCGATGCGGGCGTTGACGGTTCCCTCGACTGCTTCGAAGGTAACGTCCCTGGTCAGGCCCCCGGCAGTTATACGTCCGGCCTTCTGCCTGATCGCGGCCTGATACCAGCGCGACTGCCGGCCGTTGTAGCCGCGCACATAATGCGCGCCGTCGACGACGACCGACCAGATCCAGGTCGGCGTGCCCAGGGTCACGCCGTCATCGCGCAAAGGCGAAATATGCAGATCGTCGGTTGCCGCGATCCTCCCGAGTTCATCCTTCGACCAAGGCATTTCCTATTCCTTTTTCTCGGCATCCGCCTGTTCGAAAACCTTCCGGGCGACGCCGATCGCCGTGCTTGCAACCGGCCATCCGGCGTAAAAGGCGATATGCGTGATGGTTTCGATGAGTTCGTCGCGGGTGACGCCATTGTCGAGTGCCCGCTTCATGTGGAAAGGCATCTCGTTGATCCGGTAGTTCGAGATCAGGCTGGCGACGGTGACGAGGCTGCGGTCGCGCGGCGAAAGGCCGGGCCGTTTCCAGACATCTCCGAACAGCACCTCGTCGGTGTATCTGCCGAGCGCGGGCGCGATATCGGAGAACGGATTCCTGTGCGGCACTGGTTTATCGATCATGGTGGTTTCCTTCGTTGCGGCATCGGTCCAAGCGAAGCGCTGATGCTTGCTCAGACCCCGTATTGTTCGTCGGTAACATGCTCCATCCAGTCGACGACCTTGCCTTCGAGGGCCTCGGCGATGGCAATGTGGGTCATCGCTGTTGTCGGTGCCGCGCCATGCCAGTGCTTCTCGCCGGCCGCGAACCAGACGATGTCGCCGGGGCGAATAGGCTCGATCGGGCCGCCCTCACGTTGGACCAGGCCGGCGCCCGACATGACGATCAGCGTCTGGCCGAGCGGATGGGTGTGCCACGCGGTGCGCGCGCCGGGTTCGAAAGTCACGGTGGCGCCGCCGACGCGGGCCGGCTCGCTGCCCTTGAACGGTGCGTCGATGCGCACCGTGCCGGTGAAATAGTCGGCTGGACCTTTTGCGGAAGGCTGCGAGCCGCTTCGCTTGATGTCCATGGTTTCTCCTTCTCGACGCCAGGCAGCACGCTGCCCCAGGCCTTCAAGGCCGCCGAGTTCGGGCAGCCAATTGTGATGGCGTCTATTTAGCGCCTGCGATTGGCCTGGATTAGATGCTATACCCGGCATGTACTTATGAGGAAAACTCATCAATGCCGCGAGACAATCTGAACGAGCTGGCCGCTTTCCTCGCCGTCGCGCGCGAAAAAAGCTTCACGCGGGCGGCGGCACAGCTCGGCGTCTCACAATCGGCGCTCAGCCACACGGTGCGCGCGCTGGAGGAGCGGCTGGGCGTGCGGTTGCTGACCCGCACCACGCGCAGCGTGGCGCCCACCGAGGCCGGCGAGCGCCTGGTGCGCTCCGTCGGGCCAAGGCTCGACGAGATCGAGGCCGAGCTCGCCGCGCTCAGCGCCCTGCGTGAAAAGCCCGCCGGCACCATCCGCATCACTGCCGGCGAGCACGCCGCCGAGGCGGTGCTGTGGCCGGCGATCGCGCGGCTTATGCCGGACTATCCCGACCTCAAGGTCGAGATCATCGTCGACTACGGCCTGACCGACATCGTCGCCGAGCGCTATGACGCCGGCGTGCGGCTTGGCGAACAGGTGGCGCACGACATGATCGCGGTGCGCATCGGCCCCGACATGCGCATGGCCGCGGTTGCATCGCCCGCTTATTTCGCCCGGCAGCCGAGGCCGCGCACGCCGCAGGAACTTACCGCCCACAACTGCATCAACCTGCGCCTGCCGACCTATGGCGGGCTCTATGCCTGGGAATTCGAAAAGGCCGGGCGCGAACTGAAGGTGCGCGTCGAAGGCCAGCTGATCTTCAACACGGCGGGGTTGCGCATGAATGCGGTGCTGGCCGGCCTTGGCCTTGCCTACCTGCCGGAGGATCAGGTGCGCGCGCATCTTGCCGACGGCCGGCTGGTGCGGGTGCTGGCAGACTGGTGCCCGCCCTTCCCTGGCTACCATCTCTACTACCCCAGCCGTCGCCAGGCGACGCCTGCCTTCTCGCTGCTGGTCGATGCGCTGCGCTATCGCGGCTAGAACGTCTGGACTGCGCCCGCGGTCGTTCTATTTTCCTGCCGGAACGCGATTGAAGAAACCCCGGAGCCGTCGCGGTGACAGAAACCGACCTCTATCGTGGCTATATCGACTGCCTCAACAATCAGGATTGGGCGCGGCTGCATCTCTTCGTCCATGACGAGGTGCACTACAACAGTGAGCGCGTCGGCCTATCGGGTTACCGCGCCATGCTGGAGCGGGATTTCCGGGAAATTCCTGATCTCTATTTCGATGTCCAGCTGCTGATTGCCCAACCACCGTTCATAGCCAGCCGCCTGCAGTTCAACTGCACGCCGAAGGGAACCTTCTTCGGCCTGCCCATCAACGGCCGCAAGGTCTCGTTCAGCGAGAACGTTTTCTATGAATTTCTGAACGATCGGATCAGGAACGTCTGGTCGGTGATCGACAAGGCGGCCATCGAAGCACAGCTTTGATGAGGCCAGCTCCCCTCTCCCCATTCCACAGGGAGTTGAGGACTGATCCGCGCAGCGGACGAAAAGCCAATTGCTTGGCTTTTCGAAAGACGAACGGCCGGCAGGCGGATGAGAGGCAGCGCCAACGTTGGTCAGCGCCGATCGTTCGCAAAAATCGATCATTCTGACCATAACAATTCGTTGGAAAGATCGTTTGAGGAATGGCATTCCTCCGGCATACATGTCTGGAGAATCGCATTGTCATCCGCCACCCGCGTCGCGAACGATATTTCGAAAAGCATGATTTCCACCGACCTCGCCGCAGGCCGCAAGCGGCTCGATTCGGTGTGGAACGGCATTATCCCCGGCATCGTGCTGGTGGCGATGATCACGGCCGTCGCCTTCTCGGCGCACAATGTCTCCGGCTTCGCTTTGTTCAGCCCGATGATCCTGGCCGTCGTTGCCGGCATGGTCTATTCCAACGTGCTCGGCACGCCGGCGCACGCCAAGGCCGGCATCGCCTTCTCGCAAAAGCGCCTGCTGCGCTTCGCCATCGTCCTGCTCGGCTTCCAGCTGACGCTCGGCCAGGTCGTCTCCATCGGCGCCGGCGGTGTCGGCATTGTCGCGGCGACGCTTGGCGCCACCTTCCTCTTCACCGTCACGCTCGGCCGGCTGATCGGCGTCGACGCCAAGCTGGCGCAGCTGATTGCCGCCGGCACCTCGATCTGCGGCGCCTCGGCCATCGTCGCCACCAACATCGTCACCGATGCGCGCGACGAGGACGTCACCTATGCCGTCGCCTCGATCACGCTGTTCGGCACCGTCGCCATGCTCGCCTTCCCGCTGCTCGCCCCCGCGCTCGGCCTCGACCAGCACGCTTTCGGCCTGTGGGCCGGCGCCTCCATCCATGAGGTGGCGCAGGTCATCGGCGCCGGCTTCCAGAACGGCACCCAGTCCGGCGAGATCGCCACCGTGGCCAAGCTGACGCGCGTTGCCATGCTGGCGCCGACGGTCATCGCACTCGGCCTGATGGCACGGCGCGGCAGCCGCGACCAATCGGCGGCACGGCCGCCCATGCCGTGGTTCGTCGCCGCCTTCGTCGCCGTCGTGGCGTTGAACAGCCTGGTCACCGTGCCCGCCGAAGTGAAGTCGGCCATGGCGCTCGCCACCACCATCATGCTGACCATGGGGCTGGCCGCCATGGGTCTGCAGGCCGACATTTCGCAGCTGCGGTCGCGCGGCCTGCGCCCGCTGGCGCTCGCCTTCTGCGCCTTCCTGTTCATCGGCGGCTTCAGCCTGATGCTGGTGAAGTTCGCCTAGCTCGCCAAGCCTCCCGTGAGAATTCGGATGCTGGCGGCCGCAGGGACGTCGGCTGGGTTGCCTGGCCGCATCTCACTCCAGTTTCCGACGCGCTCTTTCCTTGCGCCAGCACAACGACCGACCAACCGGCTCTGCTACGGTCGAAGTATGGGGAGAACCACGAAGGAGACGCCATGCGGATCGATCCGAACATGTCCATGGACGACGTCATGCGACGATGGCCAACAAGCGTTGCCGTGCTGATCCGGCACGGGATGCACTGCGTGGGCTGCCACATCGCTCCCTTCCATTCGATTGCCGAGGCCTGCCGGGATCATCGAATTGACGAAGCCGATTTCCTGAAAGGTCTTGAACGCGCCGTCGCCGGCGGGCCGGTCAGCCGTCCCGATGCTCCGCCAGCATCACCAGGCGATGCGCGTCGGTGACGGTGACACGCTGGCGGCCGCTGACGATGATCCCGCGTTCCTCCCAGGCGCTCAGCAGCCGGCTCACCGTATGCAAGGTCGTCCCCGTCATCTCGGCGATGTCCTGGCGAGAGATCGGGAAGTCGATCTCGATGCCGGCATCGGTCTTGCGCCCCGTCTGCTTCACCAGCCGCAGCAGCGCACTGGCAACGCGTTGCTCGACCTGTTCGGTGGCCAGTTCCATCACGCGCGCCTGCGTGTCCTGCAGCCTCGCGCCGACCGTCTTGAATGTTCCCGCGGTAAGAACGGGAAACCGGGACGACAGGTCCGGCCACACGGCATTCGGCCAGACCAGAACCACGCAGTCGACCGCCGCGATCGCGGTTGCCGGATAGGTCAGCCGGCCGAGTGCGGCGGCAACGCCGAATATTTCGCCCTCACTGATGTAGCGGGCGATCACCTGGCGCCCGTCGGGCGTGGTCCGCACGACGCGAATATGTCCCGCCAACAGCACGTAGAATGAACGCGCCTCGGCCTCCTGCTCGAAAATCGCGGCTTCTTTGGCAAACCGCACGGACCGGGCATCCCTCAGAATGCTGTCCAGCTCCGCGGGCCCCAGGCCCTCGAACAGCGAAAGCCTCGCGATGATCGATCGGTCAAGCGGCAACCCCAAACCCTCGCTGCACACGGCTCCAGATGACGCCGGCAGCCAGTCTATATTTCGTGCGCCAGTTTGCGCCAGCGCAAATCGCCTGTCCGTGCTGTCGGCTAGAAGGCTGCAACGGTTTGAGCCGTGATGCACCGAAGAAAGGACTTTACCCATGAAATTCCACCTGATTGCCGCGGCCGCCGCCCTGCTCGCCCTCGCCGGCGTCGCAAACGCCGAAGAGCACGTCGTCCAGTTGCTGACCAAGGGAGACAAGGGATCCATGGTCTTCCAGCCCGATTTCATCAAGGCGGCCCCTGGCGATACGGTCAAGTTCGTGCCCGGCGACAAGACCCACAATGTCGAAACCATCAAGGGAATGCTTCCCGACGGCGCCCAGGAAATCAAAAGCAAGATGGGTGAAACCACCACTGTCACCATGACGCAGGAAGGCGTCTACGGCGTCAAATGCAGCCCGCATTACGGGATGGGCATGGTGGCGCTGATCGTGGTCGGCAAGCCCGTGAATCTCGACGCGGCGCAGGCCGTCAAGCAGGTCGGCAAGGCCAAGACCGTGTTCCCCACGCTGTTTGCTCAGGTGGCGAAGGCGAACTGATCGAGGCCGACGGCCGGGCGGACAGACAGGTTCGTCCGCGCTCGACATTGGAATTGCGAAGTCTTGTGGGAGTGGCGGCGGCTTCGGCACCGTCACTCCCACGGCGTTTTGGCGCCCGGCGGGTATCTCCATTCGCCCGCGATTGCCGGTCTCCGAACAGCCGTCGTTGCCTCCCAGATGAACCAGATCAAGGCAAACTAAATTTCAAATTTGCGCCAGCGCAAAGAAGTCCTGGTGGAAAGGCTTATTCTCCAGGCATCGAACGGTTCAGAAAAGGAGCGGGAAATGCTTACGAGACGCGAAGCACTGTTGGGGTCTGTTCTTGCGGCTGCGGCCGTCGCGACGGTCGGCTCCATGCCGGCCATGGCCAGCGCCAAGGAAGTCGCCGGCTTGCCGCGGGAAAAGGTGACATTGGTCGCGCCGCCTTTCGTCCATGCCCACGACCAGGTGGCCAAAGGCGGTCCCAAGGTCGTCGAATTCACGATGACCATCGAAGAGAAGCCGATGGTGATAGACGCCGACGGCACCCAGCTCAACGCCATGACCTACAATGGCTCGATTCCGGGGCCCCTGATGGTCGTGCATGAGGGTGACTATGTCGAGCTCACGCTGATCAACCCCGACACCAACACGCTTGCCCACAACATCGACTTCCATGCCGCCACCGGCGGGCTCGGCGGCGGTGCGCTGACCCTGGTCAATCCCGGCGAGCAGACGACGCTGCGCTTCAAGGCGACGCGCTCGGGGACCTTCGTCTACCACTGCGCGCCCGGCGGTCCGATGATCCCCTGGCATGTCGTTTCGGGCATGAACGGAGCGATCATGATCCTGCCGCGTGACGGGCTCAAGGACGACAAGGGCAAGTCGGTCCGCTATGACCATATCTATTACATCGGCGAAAGTGACTTCTACATTCCCCGCGACGAGCAGGGTAAATTCAAGAAGTATGACTCGGCCGGCGACAATTACGATGACACGGTGAAAGTCATGCGTGGCTTGATCCCCACCCATGTCGTGTTCAACGGCAAGGCGGGATCGCTGGCCGGCGAAAACGCCATGAAGGCCAAGGTCGGCGAGACTGTCCTGATCGTCCATTCGCAGGCCAATCGCGACACGCGTCCGCATCTGATTGGTGGACATGGCGACCATGTGTGGGAACAGGGCAAGTTCGCGAACCCGCCGGCAAAGGACCTCGAAACCTGGTTCATTCGCGGGGGTTCGGCCGGCGCAGCCCTCTACACATTCCTGCAGCCGGGCGTCTACGCCTACGTCAACCACAATCTGATCGAGGCGGTGGAACTCGGCGCGACCGCGCATTTCACGGTCGACGGAAGCTGGGACGACGACCTGATGATGCAGGTCGAAGCGCCAAGGGCGATTACGTCCTGATTGCCGCCTCGGGTCCTAAGGTAGACGCGGCCTTGCGCCAATCCTGCAGGGCCGCGAACGCGGGAAAACTGCAATGCCCCTCAATCCCATCCTGGCTCTCGGAGGTCTGGCTTGCGCCCTGTTCACGCTGGGCGCGACGGGCGCCGTCGGCTGGCGCCCGGCGCCGGATCAGGAACTCCTGATACGCTCCGAACTCATCACCCTCGCGCCCGGATCGTTCGCCCATCCGCTGCCAGGCGAATTCCTCAGGCAGAACCACCCGGTCAGTGCTCCCGTGGTCCGGGCAACGGTGGCGGAGCCTTTCGAGATCATGAAATACCAGGTAAGCGCTTCGGACTACCGGCGCTGCGTCATGGCCGGCGCCTGCAAGCCGGCCGATGGCCGCGGCAGCGGCAATGTTCCGGTTACTGGCGTCAGCCATATCGATGCCGAGGCCTATGCCGACTGGCTATCGGCCGAGACCGGATCGGCATGGCGCCTGCCGACGGACATGGAATGGGCCTATGCAGCGGGCGAACGCTTTCGCGGTGACATCGAGGCTGGCGAGACCGACCCCAACAATCCGGCGCAGCGCTGGCTCGTCCAATATCGCACCGAGGCTTCGCTTGGACGAAAATCCGACCCCGAGCCGAGAACCAGGGGCGGATTTGGACCCAATTCCAAGGGGGTGGCCGACATTGCCGGCAATGTCTGGGAGTGGACGTCCACCTGTTACGTCCATACGACGGAAGCCGCCGACGGCGCCGGCGTTGCAAGCTCGATCGACAATTGCGGCGTTCATGTCGTGGAAGGTTTCCATCGCACCTATATGTCGAACTTCATCAGGGACGGGAAAAGCGGCGGTTGCGCCGTCGGCACGCCGCCCGACAATCTGGGATTCCGCCTTGTGCGCGACCGGCTCAATCTCGTGCAAGCCGCCATCCGGTGGCTGGGCATTTCCTGATCACGACAACAACAGGGCTTCTGCAATGACATTGAAATCGTCGCAGGCGGATCATGCGCGTCCGGCCCCGGAGAAGCCGTTGCATCATGCAGGCGTCGATCGGGCTGCGATCGGCCGGCTCGTTCGCGAATTCTATGCGCGACTGCGCAAGAACGAACGTCTCGGACCGATCTTCGCGCGCGAGATTCCCGGCGACTGGGAACCGCATCTCGAGAAGATGACCGACTTCTGGTGCTCGGTCATCCTCAAGACGGGTGACTATCATGGCCGCCCGGTGCCGGCGCACCTGAAGCTCGGGGACGTGACCGAGGCCGATTTCGATATCTGGCTGGCCATGTTCAGCCGGACGGCCGCCGAACTCTTTGGCCCGGAAATCGCCGCGGTGTTCGTCGACCGGGCCGAACGGATCGCGACGAGCCTGAAGCTGGCGATGTTCTTCCGCCTGGGCGATCGTGCCTAGAACCTCCGGCTCGGAACAGAACGGGCGCTCAGTCCTCGAACGAACTCGCGGCCGCATAGATCGCCGCCAGCGTCTCGATGCCGGCCTGGTCTTCCTTGTCGAAGCGGCCGGGCAGCGGGCTGTCGAGATCGAGCACGCCGAACACGCCTTCATCGTCCTCGAGCAGCACCACCAGTTCCGAGCGCGAATCGGCGTCGCAGGCGATATGGCCCGGGAAATCATGCACGTCCTTGATCAGCATCGAGGTGCCGAGTTGGACCGCCGTACCGCACACGCCCTTGCCGACCGCGATGCGCACGCAGGCCGGCTTGCCCTGGAAGGGTCCCAGCACCAGCTCCTCGTCCGAGGCCAGGAAATAGAAGCCGGCCCAGTTGAGGTCCGGCACCATCTGGAAGATCAGCGCCGCGGTGTTGGCGGCATTGGCGATCGAGTCGCTCTCGCCTTCGAGCAGCGCTTTCAACTGAGCGGCGAGGTCGCGATAGAAAGCGGCCTTGTCCGAGGTGTCGATGGCCTTGGCCGCGAACATGGCTTGTCTCCCAATTCAGAATCGCGGTTGCGTTTCCGCAAGCTCTCTGCACCAAACGACCACGCGACGATACTAGCTTGAATTCCAGTCGCCGCGAAAGTCGCAAGAAGATGCCCTGTCCGACACTCGGCAGCACGGCATCGAACCGTGCTGCCGTGATCAAGAAGGCAAGTCCATCAGCCGGCGGGTTTGTACGCGCCGGCTGCCTTCTTGGCGGCCGCGAGCACCGCCTTCATGTCGAGTTCTTCCAGTACAACCATCTCGGTCAGCGAGCCGCTCGCTCGCACCGCAAGGGACATGCCAATCCCCGCTGACTGGTCCGGCACCTCGCCATTGACAACGACGTCATAGATGCCGCGCGTGAACATCACGCTGCTCACCTTGCCGCCAACGCTTTCAAAAAGCGCCTTGACCGCGGCCTGCCTGTCCGAGCCTTCCATCAACCCTTTGGCGGCATGAGGCGCATAGTTTGCCAAGATAGTCACTTTCATGGGTATTTCCTCCAAATGTCATTGTCTCGTGCTGCCCCACAATTCGAGCGGCACGGAGTGATTTATTTTTCGGAACAATCGCAGGCGCCCTGGGACGCGTTGGCGGCCAAGGGCACGCTGCCGGGCAAATATGCGCTCAAGCTAATATAATGACAATACCGAACACGCCGATAGCGCCGACAGGAAGGTGCCTGGCTGGGCCACGCTCGGCCAACGGCATCGAGCTCGCGCCATTGACGCGCGATGTGGTGCTGAGATTGAACGGCCAGTAGCGTCGGGCGCGGCTTTACATCGGGCGCTTGGGCTCGCCCTTTTGTGGTGCGGCCGTGTCGGAATCCGATTTCTAGTGCTTGTCGGCGGCAATCCTGCGGATGCGGTCGAAGCGGTTGTCCTCGGTGGTTTCGGTCGTGACGACCGTCTGCGGCTTCCGCGCGAACACGATCATGGATCGATCTCATCGGCTAGAGGCCTGCGCGCCGGGAGAAAATCCCCCGGCGGCAAGATCCGGCTCCTGAAGCCGGCTCGGATTCAGGTCAGGCTGAAAGGTGACTTCTATGAACCACCCTCCAAGGCCGGCTGCATCCTTAGTAGCCGCCCATGCCGCCGCCGCCACCCGCCGGTGCCGCATCCTTGGCCGGGATGTCGGTGATCATCGCTTCGGCGGTGATCAGAAGCGCTGCGATCGAGCCGGCGTCCTGCAGCGCGGTGCGCACCACTTTCGCCGGGTCGACGATGCCGGCCTTGATCATGTCGACATAGGTCTCGTTCTGGGCGTCAAAGCCCTGATTGTGATCCTTGCCGTCGGCGAGCTTGCCGACGACGATGGAGCCCTCGACGCCGGAATTCTCGGCGATCTGGCGGATCGGCGCTTCAAGCGCCCGCAGCACGATCGAGATGCCGGCGGTGACATCGGCATTGGCGCCGTTGAGGCCCGATAGTGCCGACCTTGCACGCAGCAGGGCGACGCCGCCGCCGGGCACGATGCCTTCCTCGACCGCCGCGCGCGTCGCGTTCAGCGCGTCGTCGATGCGGTCCTTCTTTTCCTTGACTTCCGACTCGGTGACGCCGCCGACGCGGATGACGGCAACGCCGCCCGACAGCTTGGCCAGCCGCTCCTGCAGCTTTTCCTTGTCGTAGTCGGAGGTCGTCTCCTCGATCTGGCCCTTGATCTGGGCGACGCGCGCCTGGATGGTGGCCTTGGTGCCGGCGCCGTCGACAATCGTGGTGGTGTCCTTGTCGATCAGCACGCGCTTGGCGCGGCCGAGCATCTCGACGGTGACGTTGTCGAGCTTGATGCCGAGATCCTCGGAAATCATCTGGCCTGCGGTCAGCACCGCAATGTCTTCCAGCATCGCCTTGCGGCGATCGCCGAAGCCCGGGGCCTTGACGGCCGCGACCTTGAGGCCGCCGCGCAGTTTGTTGACGACCAGCGTGGCCAGCGCCTCGCCCTCGACGTCCTCGGAGATGATCAGCAGCGGCCTGCCGCCCTGCACCACCGCTTCGAGGATCGGCAGCATAGCCTGCAGATTGCCGAGCTTCTTCTCGTGGATGAGCACATAGGGCTCTTCCAGCTCGACACGCATCTTGTCGGCATTGGTGACGAAATACGGGCTGAGATAGCCGCGGTCGAACTGCATGCCCTCGACGACATCGAGTTCGGTTTCGGCGGTCTTGGCTTCCTCGACGGTGATGACGCCGTCATTGCCGACCTTGTCCATCGCCTTGGCGATCATCTCGCCGACGGTTACATCGCCATTGGCGGCGATGGTACCGACCTGCGCGATCTCGGCCGACGACTTGACCTTCTTCGCCTTGGCCTTGATCTCGACGACAACGGCGGCGACCGCCTGGTCTATGCCGCGCTTCAAGTCCATCGGGTTCATGCCGGCGGCAACCAGCTTGGCGCCTTCGCGCAGGATCGAGGCGGCGAGCAAGGTGGCGGTGGTGGTGCCGTCACCGGCGAGGTCGTTGGTCTTCGAGGCCACTTCCCGCACCATCTGCGCGCCCATGTTCTCGAACTTGTCGGCAAGCTCGATTTCCTTGGCGACGGTGACGCCGTCCTTGGTGATGCGCGGCGCGCCATAGGCCTTGTCGATGATGACGTTGCGGCCCTTGGGGCCGAGCGTGACCTTCACCGCATTGGTGAGGATCTCGACGCCGCGCAGCATGCGGTCACGCGCGTCGGTGGCGAATTTGATTTCCTTGGCAGACATTTTTTCAATCCCGTTCGAATTTGGAGTGGACGAACCCCGCGCGGAAGGCGCGGCGCTCCAGTCAGGCGGCCTTCTTGGCTTCGACGCTCTTCTCGATGACGCCCATAATGTCGGCTTCCTTCATGATCAGAAGGTCCTCGCCGTCGATCTTGACCTCGGTGCCCGACCATTTGCCGAACAGGATCAGATCGCCGGCCTTGACGTCAAGCGGCACAAGCGCGCCGTTTTCGTCGCGTGCGCCGGGGCCGACGGCGATGATTTCGCCTTCCTGCGGTTTTTCCTTGGCATTGTCGGGAATGATGATGCCGCCCTTGGATTTGGTATCGCCTTCGGCGCGCCGGATAACGACGCGGTCGTGGAGTGGCCGAAACTTCATGAAAACTTCTTTCTGGGGCCGGCTTAGGCGGCCGCGCCCTTCCTATAGGCGCTTTGGCACTCGATAGATAGGAGTGCCAAAAATTATTCGCAGGGCGATTAAATATTGAAAAGTATTATTTCGGCCTGCCGTTTCGTGATATCCGGAGGCGGTCAAATAATTCAAAAAATTGAATTTTGCCGGTCGGATGCCTATTTATCGGACAAGTTCATTTTCTCGATTCCAGCCCCAAGGAGATTTATGCGATGACTGACGGCAATCAGACGATCATGGAAAAAGCTGAAGCCCGCTTCGTCGACAAGCAGAAGAAGACGGCGGAGCGCAACAAGGCAACCGCCGAGTACATGTCCGAGGCGCGGGCCAGGGAGATCAAGACCGCAAAGCTCAGGACATTGCGCCTGGCCAAGGAAGAGGCGGATCGCGTCGCCGAAGCCCTGAACCCGACGCCGAAGAAGAAGCGGGCGACCAAGAAGGCCGCCGCAACGGAGGCAAAAACATGAGCCTGACCTTCCCCAACCGCAGCCGCAGCTATGACGAAGCCGGCAAGCGCATCCGCTTCGTCGGCCATGACGGCATGTTCCAGATTTCCTTCTCGGTTGCCGTCGATGCGATGAGCAAGATCCAGCCGCGAACCAGCGCCGATGAAGCGGGCTACCTCGCAACGTTCGACACCGAGAGCAGCGTCATCCGCGATGTTGCGTCGAAGGCCTACGGCCGTACGCGCAAGAGCATGTATGTGCTGACATCCGACGACTTCGGCTGATCAGCCGAGGTCCATGTCCTCGATCATCGTCCGTATCTTCGCGGCTTTTTCGAAATGGTCGAGGCGGTGGGTCCTGATCCACCATTCCGCTGCTTCCATCAGCAGTTCGGGGTCGTCATTCCTGTTGGCGAAAAACGCGTAGAACGACAGGCCGACGGCGGGCCCTTTCTCGGAAATCTTGCGGTCGCAGACCTCCAGTATCTTTTGCCTCAGGCTCGCTCTCACGGGAATCCTTCTTGTTTTGGTGTTGCGGGCCTTGGCCCACCCCGGAACGTTCAACCCTTGCGCTCCGCCCTCTCCTGATGTCGCCTACATTCATCTGCACGACCATGTCCTCGGCCTCGCGCGGGCTCATGCCGACCATCATCTCTTGCCTGATCACGCCTGGCTGGCCAGTCAAGACATCGACGATGGCCCAGATCTGCGGCAGATCCATGCGCAGTGTGCCAGAAGGTCGGGCACAGATTCTCGGCTGTAGGGTTTTTGGAGGCCTCGCCTCGGGATCGAACCGAGGCTTCAGAGATTTGCCGTCTCCAGCGTAGCCGCTCCGCCACGAGGCCATGGCAACCGAACTAACGGGGAAATGCTTGCGGAAACGTTAAGGCCCAACGGCCGTTCTGTCGGTACTTTGGAAAATGTCGCCTGGCGTCGCTCTTCGGCAGACCCTTGCGGCGAAGCGATCACGGACGTCAACTTTCCCCTTGAACGATCTCCCGATCTGGCTTAGCCTCGACTTGAGAAAAGGTTTTTCCAAACAGTTCCGATCGGGCTCGGCCATTGGCCGGGCCATGCTCCGGCCTGTAAGAGAAAACCTTTTCCCAACTCAGGATTCTCGATGGCATCGGACGATCAGCCTGTTCCGGTTTTCCCCAAGCCCGTCACCTTGCGTGACGTGGCGGCGCGGGCCGGCGTCAGCGTCGCCACGGCCTCGAAGGCGCTCAACGACCAGGGGCGCATGACCGCCGAGACGCGCGAGCGCATCCGCGAGACGGCGCGGAGCCTGGGCTTCCGGCCCAACAGCCTGGCGCAGAGCCTGCTCAGACGCCGCTCCTTCACCGTCGGCCTGCTCACCAACGATACTTATGGCCGCTTCTCGCTGCCGCTGATGTCGGGCATTTCGGACGCGCTGGTCGACAATGGCGTCTCGGTGTTCCTGTGCAATGTCGAGGAGGATCCGCGGCTGGGCCAGTTGCATGTCGAGGCCATGCTCGACAAGCGCGTCGACGGCATCATCGCCACCGGCAAGCGCATCGACCGCCATCTGCCCGTCGATCTCGCCAATCTGCGCATCCCGGTGATCTATGCCTTTACCCAGCCCGATCCCGACGCCGTCGCCTTCGTCTCGGACGATGCCGGCGGCGCGCGGCTGGCGGTCGAACATTTCTGCCGGCTTGGGCGCAGGCGCATCGCCCATGTCAGCGGGCCGGCGAGCTTTGCCGTGGTGCACGCCCGCGCCCAGGCCTATCGCGACGTGCTCGCCGAAAACGGGCTGCCGGTCACCGCGCCGCTGCTCGGCGCCTGGTCGGAAGCCTGGGGGCATGAAGCGGTGGCGCAATTGTTCGACGGCAAGAGCGAACGGCCCGACGCCGTTTTTTGCGGCAACGACCAGATCGCGCGCGGTGTCATCGATGCCTTGCGCGAGCGCGGCCTCGACGTTCCAGGCGATGTCGGCGTCATCGGTTTCGACAATTGGGAGATCGTCGCCGAAGCGACGCGTCCGCCGCTGACCTCGGTCGACATGAACCTGGTCGCCCTCGGGCGCGAGGCCGGGCTGACCCTGCTTTCCCTGGTCGGCGGTCAGCCCGCCGCGCCGGGCATTCGAAAACTGCCGTGCCGGCTGGTGGTGCGTCAGTCCTGTGGCCGCCCACCGGACGGCTGAAAACGCAGCGCCGCGTGACCGCGCCAAGCCGCGCACCGCGGCCAACCCTTGGAGGAGGAGAACATGAGGAACGTGATTGCCAAACTGGCCCTGGCCGCTGCCGTACTGGGCGGTGGTCTCGGCGCTGCCGCCGCCGACACCGCCAACATCTGGGTGCGCGCCGACGGCTCGAATTTCATGCCGCGCATCGTCGATGCCTACAACAAGGCGCATAAGGACCAGATCAAGCTCGACATCATCCCCAATGCCGAGATCATCCCGAAATATGGCGCCGCCGCCGCCGGCGGGACAGCGCCCGACGCGCTGTCGCTCGACCTGATCTACACCCCTTCATTCGCCGCCGCCGGGCAGTTGGAGGACATCACCGACTGGGCCAAGTCCCTGCCCTATTTCGCCAGCCTGTCGCCGGCGCATGTCAAGACCGGCACCTACAAGGACCACATTTACGGCCTGCCTTTCTCGGCCGACGCCTCGGTGCTGATCTGGAACAAGAAGCTGTTCAAGCAGGCCGGCCTCGACCCTGAAAAAGGCCCCGCCAACTGGGCCGAAATCGCCGCCGACGCCGAGAAGGTCAACGCGCTTGGCGGCAACATCAAGGGCTTCTACTTCTCCGGCAATTGCGGCGGCTGCAACATCTTCACCTTCACCCCGCTGATCTGGGCCTCGGGCGGCGACATCCTCAGCGAAGACGGCTCCAAGGCGACGCTGGACAGCCCGCAATTGCGCGGCGCCATCGATCTCTACCGCTCGATGGTCAAGAAGGACCTGGTGCCGGCAGGCGCGCAGACCGACACCGGCGCCAACTTCTTTGCCGCCTTCGCCGCCGGCAATATCGGCATCTCGCCCTCCGGCGCCTTCGCCATCGGCGCGCTCAACACCCAGTATCCCAATGTCGATTACGGCGTCACCTTCCTTCCGGGCAAGGATGGCGGCTGGTCGTCCTTTGCCGGCGGCGACAATTTCGTCGTCACCAAGGGCACCAAGAAGCTCGCCGTGGTGAAGGAGTTCCTGGATTTCGCCTATTCGCTGGAAGGCCAGACCATCCTCGCCAAATATGGCAGCCTGCCGGTGCGCGGCGACATCGCCAAGGACGCGCTGAAGGATCTCGATCCGCGCTACCAGGTCGCCGCCGAGGCCATGGCCAAGGGCAAGACGCCCTATTCGGTGGTGTTCAACGACCTGATCAACTCCGCCAACGGCCCCTGGACGCAGATGATCAACGAGGTCTTCTTCGGCGACGATGTCGATGGCGCCATCGCCAACGCACAGGAGACCATGCAGTCGATCATCGACCAGGCGCCGCAGAAGTAGCGGCCGCCTGCCTCCCTACCTCCCAACAAGGGGG